>CAZBCL010000017.1:0-57898 GCA_964490645.1 uncultured Spirochaetia bacterium | reverse complement strand
GGCGATATACATGCTGCTGGTGCAGCGGAGCTGTTATGCTTTTTAACTTTGGAGCGGCTTGATATGATAATGTGATAGCATTAATCATCTGATTTGACTGATATATCAGATGTTGCAACGGGGGTAATCATTTTTGTTTTCAGTAAATCTTTAACGGTTTTTTCTTCATCAGGATTTTCGGTCGTAATGCAATATACTATTTCACCATCAGGCATAATTTTTTTTGTATATTTCATTCAGGGTCTCCCAATCGCATGGTGCGTACGGTATTCGTCGTCGCAGTGCCGTTAAAAGGCATTCCCATAACAATAACAATGTAATTTCCCTTCCGTGCCATCCGTCGTTTCGGCAGGACCCGATTGATAACCCGAACAATTTCACGGGAACGTTTTATTGTTTTAATTTTAATAGTGTCAACTCCCCAATGCAGTTGGAGGCGTCGCCGTACCTGCGCATCTTGTGTGAGTGCTATAATTGGTAATGGCGGGCGGCATTGTGCAATTAAGGCAGCAGTGAATCCCGAACGAGTAAACGTTACAATACAATGCGCATTAATATGTTCAGCAAGTCGAACCGCCGTACTGCCGACAGCACGAGCAATATTGCAATTTTTTTTATGTTGAAAGGTATCAAAAGAGTAATGCCGTTTCATAGTGCCTTCTGCATTCGCGATGATTTTTCGCATCATACGTACGGCATGTATCGGATATGCGCCGCTTGCTGTTTCTGCTGAAAGCATAACTGCATCACTGCCGTCAATAACGGCATTGGCAACATCAGCAGCTTCAGCGCGTGTCGGTCGTGGATTTGTACGCATTGATTCAAGCATTTGTGTTGCCGTAATAACCGGTTTTCCGGCAAGATTGCATAGTCTGATAATATTTTTTTGTTCAATTGGTACAAGAGACGGATCGGTTTCAACACCCAGATCCCCGCGGGCAACCATTATTGCATCAGCGGCATCAATAATATTATCAATATTTTCAATAGCCTCCGGTTTTTCAATTTTTGCGATGATGGGAATGTGCGCACCACGTTTTTTTATAAAGCGGTTCAATTTTTTAATATCTTCAACAGTGCGTACAAATGATAATGCAATATAATCAACCCCTAAAGAGCATCCGAGTTCTGCATCATGTTTGTCTTTTGGCGTGAGAGCAGGAAGACGCAGCTGCATACCCGGCAAATTTACGCCTTTATGCGATGTTACTATCCCGCCGTTGATAATATGACATTCCAATACATTATTTTTCTTTTTTTCAACCCTGCATTCAATACATCCATCATCTATTAATATACTATCACCAATACCGGCATCCTCGTAAAGATAGGGGTAACTGACATATAACTGTTCTTTCGTGCTTGGTGCCGTCCCGCCGGCAATACGAATTGTTCTGCCTTTTATTAAGTTTACTGTTGTATTAATAGTGCTGATACGTATTTTCGGTCCTTGTAAATCCTGTAAAAGTGCCGTCGGACTGTCAATGCTTTTTCCGATACGCCGAATACGTTGAGCAAGGGATTTATGCCATGCATGGGTTCCGTGACTGAAATTAAGACGCGCAACATCCATTCCTGCATTAATAAGCTGCAGTATCACCCTTGACGATTCACTTGCCGGGCCAATGGTACTTACTATTTTTGTACGGGTAAAATTAAACATAATTACAATGTAACATGATATACTCATTTCTGCAATATTTTTATATATGATGTAGTAGTATTATTAATTACGGAAGCAGGGTATTGTTTATTATATAGGGTTTTGATACGAGAGAAAGTCTGCTTCAAATACAAATATTACAATAATCAATACAAGGTTTTATAATACATTGCTTACATGGAACATTGGTATTGAGAGAGTTAATAATCGATACGTATTTTATAACTTCATAATATATTGTGTATACAATTTCTAGTGCAGTCCTTCTCCTCTTGTTGTGGTATGCAGTTTGCCATGCTTCACCCCTTTGGTTGCGATTATTTTATCTGCAACTTCCCGAACAGTGGCTGCAGTTCCACGTAATACCATCATTTCCATGCAATTATGATGATCAACATGGACATGCATTGTTGCAACAATATCGCATGAACTATCATGCTGTAAATCAAGCAGTTTATCAACGAGTTTACGCTGATGATGATCATAGACAATTGTCAGTGACCCGAGTACTTGTTCATTCGGATCCGCCCACTGTTTTCTAATAAGATTATCACGTATAAGATCACGTATCGCTTCAGAACGATTAGAGTAGTTTTTCTCGATAATATACCGGTCAAACTGCTTGAGCAATTCATCCTCCATTGAAATCCCGAATCGTATTAATGTGCTCATGCGATATCCTCCATAATGTTGTTTATATATACTGTATTGATTATACCTTAACAAATATTTGGACATATTGCGGTTAGAACACCAAAATAGTATTTAAAACTGAAGGTTAGCAATTTGCTTTGGTATAATCGGTAATACACTTTTTATCATAATTACTACGGTAAAACAGTCGTTAATAAAACAATCACGAATACATCTGAATAAATAAAGCAAACAATGATACTGTTTATCATTGCCGTCTATCGCTGCTATGTACCGTCATTTACAATTATAGGTTTGCGCCGTATAAAATACGATACAATGCAGTTTTCATTGTAAATAAAGTATAAAAACAACGGAAACGTGTTACTTATTTTAATATTAGTAGCACGTTTTAATATTTATGTCAAGATATTTTTTATCATGGCATGAATATTGATAAAATATATCCAATTCTCACCTGAAAATAAGTTGTATTTTTTGCTGATATATTTGACAATAATAAAATTATTATATACCTTTATTATTAATGGCAAGTACTATTAATAGCGGGGGCGTTAATTATGGGTGCTTTTGATTCAATCAAGGATGTGGCGATCAACGGGCCGATTCAGCTTATTAAAAATCTGCATATTCATTCTTCCAAAAAGAAAACAAAACAGTCATCAGTCGTTCCGCATCCGATAACGGTTAAAGAAACAATACATAAAGAGTTGAGAACATAAATATTTAAACGGTAATGCTGATACCATAGTGCGTATGTCCTGAAGAATTATACAATATTGACGTATCCATCCATTCGGCATATGAAATAAATCAATATATGAAATACACAATGCGTTAGTTTTAAAAATTGCTTACGAATAACTGTAAACTTTATTATATCGAATTATTGTAGAAATTGAAAGAAAGCACGGTATATTGCAACGCATAGGGAAAGATATATCTCTCCTGTGTAATAAAGTTAATCTGCCCGACCGGTAAATCAGGTATAATACAGACTATGCAATGTTACAGAATAATAAAATCCAACTGAAATATGTTAAATATTGCAGTTGTTTCGATAGTTTAAAATAGGTTTTTGTATAGAAGATTGTATTATTTGATAAATACTATAATAAAAAGTAGACGAATATTTAGTATAATAAAATAATTGTTATAACACTGTTTGAATCATTGAATAAATACTAAAGAGAAAAATCTATGTCATCAGATATTGAGATAATCAATAGACTACTTCATACACGTCTAATACGAAACAACCCCCGAAATACATTATTCACAAGCATTTAATTCTCAGTATTACAAATAATACTTTTTTCTATCTTCTTGTAAGAATTCTCTGAAGAAACTAAAAAAATCAAAATGCGTGATTATATTATTTTTAAAGGCTCTTCCAAAAATATGGAAATTTCTAAAAACCATACTTACAGCTCTTTGAATTGCATTAAAATTGCTTAGTAACGAAACAATATATCTGAAAAAGAACCATTTTTGTAATTCTCTTCGTTTCTCGAATAATTTTTCTTCATCTCTATTCATTTTGATTGGCATGCTTTCAGTGAAATTCCATTGTTCCCAATCTATTGTATCTGGAATCCATCCATGTTGTTCAGCAATATACCATATATCTGTACCGGGAAATGGTGTTAATATAACAAAATGAGCAAATTCAATACCGGATTTTTTTATAAAATTTTTAGTTATTTGAATATCCTCATCAGTTTCTCCGAGGACTCCTAACATAAAACAAGAGGCAGATTTAATATGATATTTTTTAACTATTTTCATTGCCTGCATTTGCTGTTCAGGAGTAGTTCCTTTTCTAATAATTTTTAATATTTTGTCTGAATGACTTTCAAGACCAAAAATCATGAACACCATACCGGCTTTTTTTAATGTTTTAACGATATTATCATCTATTGCATCAACTCTTGTTTGACATGTCCATTTAACCTTGCATTTGGCAGTGTGATAAGCTTCAGCAAAACGATATGTCCATTCTTTGTTCATGGTTAGTGTATCATCATTAAAAGAAATATGATCTAATCCGAAATGTTCTTCTAAATACTTCATCTCTTGAACAACATTTTCCGGTGATCGATATCTAACTTTATAGCCATGAATAACATGAGATTCACAAAATATACATCTAAACGGACATCCCCTTCCGGCTATCATTTCATCGGACTTTCTTGTTGGTATTCCAAGTTTCCATTTATCTTTTAACATTGTCTCATAATGCGGGATTAAATGCTTTGCCGGAAATGGCAATGCATCAAGATCAGTTATCAACGGTCTACTCGGACTTCTTTTAATTTCACCATTCTTCTTATATGCAATTCCTGGAACATCGTGCCAATCTTGATTGTTGTCTATCTTTTGAGATAATTCAAGTATTGTATATTCTGACTCTCCAATTGCAACACAATCAATTTCATCTGCTGATAATAAATCCTGCGGACGAATTGTAGGATGGGCCCCTCCAACAATTAAAAAAACATCAGGCGCAATATTTTTAATATCTCGTGATAATTCTATAACTTTTGGAACGAGTGGTGTACCACACGTAATACCGACTATTGCTGGCGAGTATTTATTAAAGTAATGCTCTAAATCTTTTTTTGTATGTATAGTTGCTAAATGAGGAGAATGTCCCGCTTGTTCAAGCATTGAAGCAATGTATTGTATTCCAAGTGGAATACTTGGTATCATTCTAAATGCTGAAGATTTTGGTTCTATCAATAAAACATCCATACTGTATTTTCCCTAAATTAATATAATATCGTATTAAATAATACTACCTTAAGTAATAAATACAATACTTATTGTTGTCAAGGGGTTTAACAATCATTTTCTTGATAATGCAATAAATCCGGTAAATCAGGTATTTCTCATTTTCCTATTATAATAATATTATGCATGATAGCAGCATACTCATGCATGGTTTGATTGTATTTCCGATATACAAGTCCGATAGAATTGGGATAGAACTCAACTTGAGCATGAAATACCTGCTGTGCTTTAGTGCATTGTAATATTTACCTTGTCGAACAAACAATTCATTTGATATAATGCGATATGTTATTGTGAGGATATAACCATGAGCGTCTGTATATATGACATTTCTCATTGCAGTGAACAAGAATATATTCGCATTATGCATGCAATGAATGTTCATCAGGACGGTATCACAATAATGACCCCCCGAACGAGAAATACTGTTTTACGTATAAAATCCGTTGATACGCGTGCGGCATTAATATTAAAACAAGAAGCGCTTTCATCGGGAGCAGAAGCGGCAGTCAGCGCTCAGGTTATGAATCTTCATTCCGGCACAACAGATGTATTGCTGATGGGACGTCATGACACTCTTATGGAAGTTACTGAAAAGTGCCGGCGGCAGCCGTTCGGGTTGCCAAGAATCAGTGATGCTGTTGCATGCTGTTTAAAGCGCCGTATATCCGCACCAATACCATACAATGGCGGTGTTCTTGATTATTCCGAACATCCGTTGATTATGGGGATTCTAAACTGTACACCGGATTCATTTTATGATGGCGGAAAATATCCTGATACCGAATCATTGGTTGCACATGGAATGAATTTAGTTGCTGCCGGTGCCGATATTATAGATATCGGCGGCGCATCATCACGTCCGGGTGCTGATGATATTTCCGCAGAAGAAGAGATACGCCGTGTTGTTCCGGTGATTGAAAATATTACAAAGAACTGCACTGTTCCGATTTCTATTGATACAATGAAAGCGAAAGTTGCTCGTGCAGCGGTTGCCGCCGGCGCTTCAATTATTAATGATATTTCCGCATTGTATCATGATCCGGCAATGGCGAGAGTTGCCGCGGAAACACACTCACCGGTAATACTAATGCACATGAAAGGAACACCGCAAACAATGCAGAAATCACCCAACTATACTGATGTTGTTGATGAAATAGCATTATTTTTATCGAATGCTGCTTCGCACGCATTGCAGGCGGGAATTGCCCGTGATCGTATTATTCTTGATCCGGGTATCGGGTTCGGAAAAACAGTTCAACAGAACTATACTTTGTTGCGGAATACACCGGTTTTTAAAAGTCTTGGATTTCCGCTTCTTATCGGTGTGTCAAATAAATCACTTATTGGTGCGGTGCTGAATACGCCCGTGCATAAAAGAACTGCGGGAACAATGGTGCTCAATGCATTATCACTCTGCGGCGGCGCTGATATTATTCGTACACATGATGTGCAGGCAGCGCAGGATACAATTGCTTTAGTTGACGCGTATACAACAGTTGATATATCGCATAAATATGAATAGGAATGACTGTATATGACCATTAGTGCATTAACTGAAAATATTCCATGGCTTTCTGCTGCATTGCAAATTGTTGATATTCTTGCTGTTGCGTTTATCATATATAAGCTTTATAAAATAATTGCCGGAACACGAACCATTCAACTGCTGATTGGTATAGTATTAATGCTGGTAGTGTATATGATTGCGAACGTGCTTCAACTTCGTGCTTTGCGCGGTATCATGGAATATTTATTTCCTATTTTACCGGTTATTATGATTGTATTATTCCAGCCGGAATTACGGCGTATTTTTCGCAGTATTGGCGAGTTTCGCTTTTTCGGATTTTTATATAAGTCATCCGTACATTCATATTCCGATATTATTATTGCGGTTACCGAATTATCACGACAAAAAATCGGTGCATTGATTGTTATTCGCCGGCGTGGTTTTTTACGAACAATTATTGAAAATGGCATTCGTCTTGATGCACAGGTAACGGCTGCATTATTGTTGAGTATTTTTACAAAAAAAACACCGCTTCATGATGGGGCGGTTATCATTGAAGATAATCGAATTGCTGCAGCAAGTTGCTATTTACCGTTGTCGAAAACAACACGGCTTTCAAAAAAATACGGAACCCGTCATCGGGCGGCACTCGGATTAAGCGAACAATCCGATGCAATTATAATTGTTATTTCAGAAGAAACGGGTAAAATTTCATTGGCGGTTAACGGACGGCTCAATACTGGTTATTCACCGGATGAATTACGTACCGTACTGAACAGGTTAATACAATGATTACAGCGAAAGCATTTAAAAATGATTTATTGCCCATGATCATGTCGCTGGCAGTGGCTGTCGGGATTTGGTATTTTATCAGTATCGGTGAATGGGATGAACGTATTGTCTTTAATGTGCCGGTATCGATAACGCCGCCGCCGGAAAATTTAGTAATTAGTCATGAAATACCTCATTCATTTAAAATTGTTCTGCGTGGGTCTAAGGATATTGTTGATAAACTGCGAAGTGATATGATTCAGCTTCGCATTGATTTAAGCAGAGCAACCATCGGCACTAATGACATTCCGTTGCATATGGAAACAGAACAATTATCGTCGCGCATTCGTATTGAAAAAGCACCTCCGAAAAGTATTACCGTTATAATCGAACCCTATAAAATGGTAACCGTGCCGATTTTGGCATCGGTTATCGGTGAACCTGAAACTGATTATATGGTAAAAGATATTGTGATAAAACCATCTAAAACAACTATCGGCGGACCTCTTTCGATGATTACTAATCTCGACTTTGTCTATACGGAACCGGTAAACATTGAAGGTGTTGAAGGCACGATGAACCGTAGTGTTCAACTGCAGCTGAAACCGCCGCTTACAATCTGCAGTAATACTGATATTCAAATAACGGTTAATATAGACGAAGATATACGCATTTTAGTTTTCAATTCGGTTCCGGTAGATATAACGCCACCGGCGGGATATACAGTCGTATCGCCGCCAAGTACGCTAACTGCCCGCGTACGAGTTAAAGTAATACGAAGTGCTCTGTCTGATGTTACCGTAGATACGATAACGGCATTTGCTGTATTTCCTGAAAATCTTGAAGGTCCCGCACGTGGTTTTAACGTTACGGTTCCGATATATGCCACGTGTTCAGTGAAAAACACTGAATTGCGAATTCTTGATAATCGTGAATTAACCTTAACCATTAAACGTCAGTAAAGGAATAACTCTATGATTTCTCTTCATGTAAACATTGATCATGTAGCAACTATTCGACAGGCACGCCGAGGAAAAGACCCCGAACCGATAGCTGCTGCAAAAATAGCCGAACTTGCCGGTGCTGATGGCATTACCGTACATTTACGAAAGGACAGACGGCATATTCAACCACGTGATGTAAAAATTCTCAAAGAAGTTGTTCAGACGCATTTTAATCTTGAAATGTCTATTGCTGATGAAATTGTTCAATTTGCGGCAAAACTTGTTCCTGAACAATGCACCTTAGTACCTGAACAACGGGAGGAACTGACCACTGAAGGTGGACTGGATGTTGCCGGAAACACTGAAACGATAACGACGGTTGTCAGCATGCTTAAAGACAAAGGTATTACCGTTTCATTGTTTATTGATCCGGAAGAAGCACAAATAAAGGCAGCAAAAAAAGCCGGGGCTGATTTTATAGAATTGCATACCGGAATGTATGCAAATGCAATGACGGAAACCGATAAAGAGGCACGTCATAAAGAGCTTCAACATGCGGCACAAATTGCTGAACGATTCGGTGTGCGGGTTAATGCCGGGCATGGGCTGCATTATACGAATACACTTGCCGTATGTGCGATTCCGCAAATTGAACAACTGCATATCGGTCATTCAATTGTATCGCGTGCCGTGCTGGTCGGACTTGATGCAGCGGTCAAAGAGATGGCACAGATTGTGAAAACCGGTATGTTAATTTAAGAGTTGACACTTTATAGAGAGCCAGCTACCTTTATCGGTATAGAGATAGTTTCATAAAACACAGGTACCTATGAAAGAATTAATTATTGCCAGTACAAATATGCATAAAGTTGAGGAAATACGTACCAAACTTGCTGATTCGAAATGGCTGGTCCGCGGTATTGCTGAGTATCCCGATATACCCGCTGTTGAAGAAGATTGTTTAACCTTCAAGGGGAATGCTCAAAAAAAAGCACGTATTATTTCAGAAACGCTCGGCAAAGTTGTTCTTTCTGATGATTCGGGATTATGCGTTGATGCGCTTAATGGTCGCCCGGGAGTTTTTTCAAACCGCTATGCCGGAGAAAATGCGTCTGACAGCGATAAAATCAATAAACTGCTTACCGAATTAAAAAATATTGCCGATGAGAAACGCACGGCACATTTTACCTGTGCCATGGTGCTCTGGGGACCGCAGGGAGAAATCGCCTCTGTTGAGGGACAGTGTGAAGGTTCTATTGCTGCAGTACCAAGTGGCAGTAACGGTTTCGGATATGATCCGATATTTTATATTCCTGAAAAAGGCTGTACCATGGCGGCATTATCCCTTGAAGAAAAAAACAGTATTAGTCATCGTGCACGTGCACTTGCCGGGATGCTGCCGATTTTATCAACATCACTTATTTTTAACGATATCAATCAAACGAACAATTCATGAATATACATCAGCGTCAATCATGGTTATTCCGAATACTTATTACTGCCATTATCGGTATTCTGTTTTTTTGTGCATGGTACCATGTATATACCGTTCCCGCACCTTCAATGGAACCGACTATTCATGGATTGACACCCGTTAATGATAACTTACCGCCCTATCGCAGTGAGCGAGTATTAGTGAATACATTTTATCCGAATATGACTACTATTCACCGTGGAGATATTATCGTTTTACATGTTCCGGTAAATGATACTGAGTATGACATTGATCGTATTATCGGACTGCCCGGAGAAATTGTTCACTGTACAAATAACAATATATATATCAATAACGCGCTTCTTAATGAACAGTATCTTCCGCTTGCCCGATCAAATTATTTTCGCGGGAGTGCGCCGAATACACTGCTGCAGACAATAAGTTCCGTAACACTGCATCGGGGTGAGTTTTTTGTTATGGGTGATAACCGATATACGGCACAGGATAGCCGCATATGGGGTGCCATCCATCGACGTGCCATTATCGGCAAAGTTATTCGTGTTATCGGACGTCGTGGAAAACTTTATCAATAATGATTATGGTATCATGCATCCGGTGCATGCAGAAGAATGGTAAACTCACCGCGGATTGTTTGTTCTGAAAAATATGCATACACCTCAGCAGCGGTACCTCGTTGGAACTCTTCATGAATTTTTGTCATTTCTCTGCCGACAACCAATTGTGCGGCAGGGTTAATATCAGCAATCATTTTTAAGAGCGCTATCATTTTATGCGGACCTTCAAAAATAATACAGGTAACACCACGCATAAGCATTTCTTTTATTTTCCGTATGCGTCTGCCCGGACGGCGCGGAAGAAAACCATAAAAGATATATTCATCGATGGGAAAACCGGCGACACTTAACAGGGCTGCCGGTGCAGTTGGCCCCGGTATTGGTACAACAGGGATGCCCTTTTCAAGTGCATGACTGACCAGTATTTTTCCCGGATCACTAATTAGGGGTGTTCCACCATCGCTGACAAGTGCAATAGTTTTTCCTTCTGTTAATGCAGTAATAATTTTCGTCTGTTTATGTAATTTTGTATAGCGGTGATAACTAATAAGTTTTGTGGTAATAGTATATCGATTACATAGTTTCGCTGTTTGACGAGTATCTTCAGCAGCAATCATATCGACCGATTTCAGTGTTTCCAGCGCACGAAGGGTAATATCAGCAAGGTTTCCAATAGGTGTTGCAACAATATATAATATTCCGTTCATGATACTGTTATATCGGTATTATATACTTCCGGCAAGTGTTTATACTCAAAAGCAGTATTATGGGAGGAAGAGGAAAATATGATATCAAAATAATTACACCTATTGTACATACACTAAATGTATAAAAATCACGGTTTAAGAAAAATGCACTATCAAAATAATAATTGTGTACATCATGACAGCAGTGCGTTTTTTTATTACCCGATATACTGCATGATGAGAGACGAGTAATATTGTCAATAGTATGTGGTTATATTACAGAGCATTATGCTTTATATATAATCATGCAGCATAACACTCAGCGGGAATTGTCTATTTCGTCGCCGAGTTCTTTGATTTCCTGTATCAGCTGCTTTTTATCAGTGTCCTCAGATTCATCGGTTGAGGATGAGGCTTCATTATCATCATTATTTTCATGTATATCATCACGGAATGATTCTATTGTATTATATAATTTTTGTTTTTTCGATAATTGTATTCGATATCCGGCTGATATAATATGATTTCTTCCGAGATCAGAATATGGCTGATATGCATAATCAAAATTAATGTTTTCATATAAAACACCAATACCGGCAGTAAAACGTGTTGTACTGTGCTGCAGGGTATATCCGAAACGGATAAAAAACATTTGATTAATGAATGTCTCAAAACCTGTTTGCGCTTGAAACGGCTCACCGAGTTTTTTATTCATTCCGGCAAACAGTGATATCCCTGTATCCGGATTATTTTTTGTAAAAGGCATATCATAGCGTCCGCCGAAATTAATTAACGTTGGAACACTGTCTTTATAATCAATGAGTTTTGAACTGCTTCCCAAATTTTGTACGGTAAATGCCAATGTTGTATTATTGTTAATACTGTAGGAAAAACCAATATCGATGGCAATGCCGCTGCGTGAATTATTATACATATTTTCACCGAAAAATTTTATCAGAGCACCGAGATGCAGGGTGTCCAATGCGTGGGGCAGATTTAATGCAGCGCTATTACGCAGATTTTTACCGGTTATTCCGTATCCTCCGGTAAAAACAAAACCGGATAAGGATGTTGTATCAACAGGAATCGGGCTTGTTGTCGTAATTGGTATACTGCCGCTTTTTAAATATAGAAGCCCGAATCCGATTGTACCGGTTCGATGCAGCGGTATACTGCTGCCAAGAGTAATCATTTTCATTTCTTCAAAGAGGGACATATAGTCAACTGCAATCACCGGACGCGATATACCGGCAAGAGCAGCAGGATTCCAAAACAATGAATGAGGGTCATCAGTCAATGCGGCATAACTGCTGCCGATACCGGTTGCACGTGCTGACGGAACAAATTTCAAAAAATCAAAGGCGGTTGTACCGGCATAATGCGGTGTTGCCGCATAGAGCGATGAAGCGATCAGCAGTATACTCATTATCAGTACTGGTATGCGCATAATGATCTCCTTATTTAACAACCATGACACGAATGGTTTTCTGATATTTTCCAATTGTAAAAACAGCATAATACAATCCGCCGGCAACTATTTCTCCCGCATCATTTCTGCCGTCCCAAATGACTTCGTATGTGCGATTGATTTCATCACCGGTATTTAATTCCCGAACAAGATTACCGGAAAGGGTATATATTCGTACCGTAATATCGTCGGCAGTATCAAGCAGGGTGAACCAAAACGTTGTATGCTCAACAGTTGGATTAAAGGGGTTCGGGAAATTTTGCAATGCTTCGGTTTCTCGGATAACAATAAAGGTTCCGTTTTGTTCCCCCAATTGTATACGGGTTGTATTTGGCATAATACTATTTGGTGCAATAGCCCCGAATACTTTTACATATATTCCCCGCCCTGCGGCAGCATTTGGCTTAGGCGACAGAATTACTGTCCATGCCGTACCTGAATAAAACGGGTCGGTTATCATGAATTGATTGTTTATTGTAGCACCGGCGGCATCAATAATAGCTATCGCATCGGTGGAGAGTCCGTTTGTAACCGGTGTATTATGGTCAGGATACATAATAGTAAAAGTCAATGCGATAGTATCATTAATAGCAACAGTTTTCTTATCGAAACGAATAAACCGTACTGTAAGATTAGCCTGATTTATTGCAAATAGTCCGTTTTGTGAAAGATCATTCGTTGAGAGCGTTTCAGTAAGAATGTCATTATTATAACTGCCATGTACAGCAATAATGAAATTAGTTCCCGGTGTTGTTGTTGTACGTGACTGACATTGTATATGCCACTGATTTCCCTGATACTGCAATGAGAGAATGAAATCGGTGGTTACATCACTATGAGCACTATTATAGATGGTAATCCATGAAGTATCAAGATGATTGGTAATTTCAACGGCATTTTTGTAATATAGATTGAATGTGGCATGTACCGTTTCACTCAGTTCAATTATATGCGGGGAGATGTCAGTGAAGTGCGCTGTGAGTTGTGTCGGGACAATATTAAACGTTACCGGAGTTCCTGCAGAATTGGTTATTATGGTATAGGTTAGTATATTGCCGGTATTGCCGGCGTTCTTTTGAATGCCAATCATACAGTTTGAAAGCAGAGCGGCTTCAGGGCGGGCATGGATGGTAATTTGCCAGACTCCGTTCGTATAGTGTGGAGATGTTATCGTGAAATTAGTTGTTGCATTCGGAGAATTTGCATTAGAGATGCTTATCAGGTATCCACTATCATTAGTTTCTTCGGTTGAATCGGGGTAAAATATTTTATATGACAGGGTAGTGCCGATGCCGTCCGCATGTTCAATTGCTGTTGTGCTGATATTAGAGAAAGCAACATGCAGTGTTTCTTTAACAACCATAAATCGTCCATTTGTTCCAAGGTCGGTCATTGAAGATTCAAGGGCGAGGGTATCACCTTCAGTCCCTGCTGATTTTTCAACGGTTATATAGTAATTTGAATTTTTTATTGAAAGCGGCAGCGGAGTAACCAGCAAACGCCATGTGCCAAGTGAATACCCTTGTGGTGTAATAGTGAAATTTGTTGATACATCAATTCCTGAAATAGTTCGTACGGTAAACTGATAACCGGTATCATTGGTCTCTTGAGTTATACCGTCGTCATAGAATAATCGGTATTGCAGTGTAACTCCGGGATCGGATTGACCGACAATTAGGGGGCTGAGTGAATCAACAGAAAGGTTTAAACTTGCCGGGGTAATATCAAATCTGCCTGTTGAACTGAGCATATTTGTGCTGGCTGTTTCATTGAGTATATTTCCCAGCATGCCGTTTGATTTCTCAATTGTAATATAATAGCCGTTGGAAATGGCGGTTGTATCATAGGTTTGTATACGTGCCTGCCATGCATTATTTGTATACTGTGGTGTCGTCAGTATAAAATGTGCAGAAACGTCATTATCAGCAGCGTTATAGACACGAAGTACATACCCGGTGTCGTTTGTTTCTTCAGTTTTATTGTCCGGGTATACGATTGCATAACGATATGTTATCCCGACTCCGTCTGATCGTTCACATACGGCAGGAGTCCTGTTTGAGAATACCGCATGGAGTATTCCCGGTCGGACGTCAAATCTTCCATTCGTGCCGAGATCAGCCGTTGCGGTTTTTTCAATTACCGTATCACCGGAATTGCCCGCCGTTTTCGATAGAGCAAGGTAATAATCATTGCTGGAATAGGTCGCGGCGGTTGCAGAAATATACACATGCCACATCAAATTTGAATATCGGAGAGCAGTATTTGAAAAAACCGCTGACACATCAGCACCGTTTGGACTGTAAATAATGCACTGTATTGCTGCAGCATCATTGGTAAGAGGGGTGCCGTTATCATAGGAAACTGTAAACGAATAATGAATACTGCTGCCGTCGAGTTTTCTGATGCTATTCGGGGTCATATTTGAATAATACAGATTGAGTGTAGCTTCAGTAACGGCAAAGCGGGCATTTATGCCAAGATCATTTGTTGCGTTTACTGCAGCTGAGGTATCAGAAGAGACACCGTTTGTTTTTTCAATACTGATAACATAGCCTTGTCCGACCGGACTAATATCAAGGGGCCATATTTCACTTTTCCATGACCCTGAATTATAAACAGGCGCTGCAATAGAAAATTGTGCGGAAATGTCAATATTGTTAGAAGTAAATACATGAATATGGTAATCAGCGGGGCTGTTTGTTTCCTGTGTAATACCATCGTTGTAGAAAACCTGATAACGGTATTCAACGGCAGTATTATCAAACTGTTCCACAACAGCATTACTCCGTGATAAAAATTGAATACGCAGCAATGCCGGGATGATTTGAAAGTATCCGCCGCTGCCGAGAGTATCATATGAGTATTGTTCTGTCATGGTATCACGTTCCATCCCTCCGGATTTCGTGATACCGATGAAAATATTTGATTGAATAGTTGCTTGAGTACGTGCTTTAATAGTTACCGTCCAATTTGAAACTATATAAACAGGGGCACTGATTGAATATTCCGCAGAAATGTCATTGGTATGAATATCATACACAGTAATAGTATACCCCGCGTCATTGGTTTCTTGCGATACACCATCATCGTAGAATATTTGATATCCGAAGGTTAAACCGTTGTCTGCTCGTTCAAGAATATTAGTGCTTAAATATAATGCATTGAAAGTCAATGTTGGTTCGGGCAGTACAGTAAAGTATCCGCCGCTGCCGAGTTGCGTACTTGCGGTTACCCGTGTTTCCGGCAGTATATCACCATTATTGCCTGAAAACTTTTCGATGGTCATATAATAATTTGATGCTGCGGGAGAATAACTTGTTGCTTGTATATCAACATGCCATGCATTGTTGCTGTAAACAGGTACTGAAATAGTAAAAAGAGAAGAAATATTTGATTGCGCCTGTGTGTATACCCGAGCAGTATATCCGGTGTCATTAGTCTCTTGAGAAAAATTCGGGTAATACACTCGGAAATCGTAGGTCAGTGAATTGCCGTCGGCCCGTACGAGTGTGTTTGTGCTCAGATTAGTAAAATGAGTAAACAAAATAGTCGGGGCAACACTAAATGTACTATTTACAATCGGTGTAATATCACCATTATTTGAGTTTTCGGGAAGAGCGGTATCACCTTCACTGCCGGCAGTTTTTGAAACCTGTATATAATATCCATTGAATGCAGGTGCATTTGCATGTGCTTCAATAGTAACTGACCAGTATGGGAAAGAATACTGAATGCTGCCGATTGAAAAGTTTGAGCTGACATCAATATTCGATGCATTATATACCCGAATAGTATAACCGGTATCATTATTTTCTTCCGTAAGAAGATCATCATACAATATTTTAAAGGTGTAGGTGGTGCCAATTCCGTCAGCACGCTCAATAGTCGCATTATTCCGCGCATTAAATGCAATATTTAATGTTGCGGGTGTTACCGTGAATGAACCGTTCGTTGCACCAAGATCCGAGGTGCTTTTTTTCGGAACTTCCGGTGCCGCGCCAAGCGTTGCGCCGGATGATCCGCCATTTGTTTTTTTGACTTCAATGTAATATCCATCATTGGTTATGGCATTGGCATATGCTTTTATTTCGGTACGCCAGTAACCGCCGCTGCTTTCATAATTTTTACTAATAAGAAAATCGGCATTGCGGCGGACATTGTTTTTATCAAATACATCAATAGTATAAAATATTGTATCACCGGTTTCCGGTGTTGTCATATCATCATATAAAACACGGTAATGATATATAGTATGAATATTATCAGCGCGTTCAATAATACTATTGCTGCGTGCCGTATAGACAATATTCAGCGTAGCGTTTTTCACTTCAAAAACACCATTAAGTGCGCCGAGATCATTTGTTGATATTTCTTCAACCAGTATATCGCCTTTTGTTCCGGCAGTTTTACGGATGCCGATTCTGTATCCGGCTTCGGCAAAAGTTCCCGGAAATGATTGAATGTTTACTTCCCAATGGTGATTGGTAAATACCGGAGGATTAATAAGAAACAATGAATTAACCGGTGCATTGGTCGCATTGTAAACAGTAACGCTATAGCCCGAATCATTGTTCTCTTCAATGCCGTTGTCATAGGTAATACTGTATGTATACGTTACACCAATACCGTCAGCTTTTTCAAAACTTGCCGGCAGCCGGTTTGAATACGTAATGTTTAATGTTGCTTCCGTGATTGTAAAACAACCGGCAGAAATACCTAAATCATCCCGCACGCTTTCTGTCGGCAATGCATGGCCATCGGAATAATCTTTTTCAATCGTGATGAAATATCCTGAGGCAACCGTGGTGTTGGTGAAACTTTGTAACGTTACTTCCCAATGGTCAAGAGAATACGTCGGTCCTGTTACGATGAAATCACCGGTAACATTATTTGTTGCGGCATTATATACCGATACGGTAAAGCCCGACAGCGCACTAAGTGCGTTTGTGCTTTCATTGGTATAAAGCGTAAAGGAATAATGCACTGCGATATCGTCAGCTTGTTCAATAATGCTGTTTGAAATGCTATGCATAACTAAACGAAGATCGGCGATATCAAATAATGCATTTGTACCGAGATCACGTGTCGCATATTCTTCATCCATAGTGTCAAGTTCAAGTCCGTTGGTTTTTCTGATACCGATAAAATAATTTGTCGCGATCGGAGTTGCGGAAGTTCCCTGCACGGTTACATGCCATCGGTTATTTGAATACGCGGGAGTACCAATGATAAAATTGGAGTTCACGAGATTGGTTAAACAGTCATAGACTGAAATAATGTATCCGGTATCATTAGTTTCCTGTGTTGTGCCGTTTTGATAGAATATCTGATAGGTATAGGTGGTGCCGATTCCGTCTGTTCGCCGAAACCATGAAACATCGCGGGATAAATATGTTATTGTAAGATTTGCTTCATTAAGAACGGAAAATGTACCGCTGCTGCCGAGATCATTTGTTGATAATTCTTCACTTAGTGTATCACCTTCACTGCCGGCGGTTTTATATACCGCAATACGATAATTTGTGTCAACCGGCGTTGTGTCATATGTTTGTATGGTAACTTCCCAGTGATTGGAAATATAAACGGGGCTTCCGATAATAAAATCATTGGTCATAGTGTGATTTGTTTTATTATACACAATGATATGGTACCCGGTATCATTGGTTTCCTGTGTAATACCGTCATCGTAGAGTACGGAGTATGAATACGTTGTACCGATTCCGTCGGCTTGTATAATGCTGTTTGTCGTGTTTGAGAGAAAAGTAATATTGAGCGTTGCATAGTGAACAGTGAATGTTCCCTGTGTTCCTAAATCATTTGTTGCATATTCAATCGGAAAAGTATCAGTTGTTGTTTTTTCAATACCCAGTCGGTAATTTGATGCCGGCGGAGTTGTGTCATAAGTTTCGAGCGATACTTCCCATCGTCCGTTTGTATACTGCGGCGGGCTGATGATAAAATCAGTTGAGCGATTAATGTTCAGTGCGTCATAGACCTGAACACTATGCGTACTGTTGGTTAATTCAGAACCGTCGGGAAAAAGTATTTGATATTCATAACGAGTACCGTTTCCGTCAGCGCGTTCAAACGACGATAGTGTAATATTTGTAAAATGTACTGTTGGTGTTCCGTACAGAAGGGTAAATCTCCCGGCTGCTCCCAATGCCAGATCAGAACGAGTTGCATTCAATACAGTAGTGGTCATGCCGCTTGATTTCGCCACTTCAATTTTTCGATTTGAACCGACCGGTGTTGTATTATATGCCTGAATATTTACTTCCCAATGCGCATTGGTATATACCGGCGTCGTAATATGATAATCAGAACTGATACCGAGATTAATGTCATCAAGAACAGCAATGCTGAACGAAGCAGTATCATTTGTAATTTCATCTATCATCGTATCATAGTAAACATTATACGAATAAGTCAGCCCGCTGTTATCCGCTCTGCCGAATGATGCGGGGGTACGACCGGTATAGACAATATTCAGTGAAGCAGGTGTTATATCAAATGATCCGCCGGAACCTAAGTCATTTGTTGCATACTCTTCAGCAAGGGTATCGCCTTCACTGCCGCTGCTTTTACGAATACCTATATAATAATTAGTATTAATGGGTGTTGTATAATAATTTGAAATCTGTACTGCCCATAGTCCTGTATATACAGGAGCACTAATACTGAAGTTTCCTGAGACATCAGTACCGTCATTACTGTATACTGAAATACTATACCCGCTGTCATCGGTTTCTTCAGTAACCAAATCATCATAATACACACGGTATGTATAGGTGATAGTATCATTATCACCTTGTTCAAGTGATGCGGCAGACATTCCGATCATTGTCAGATTGAGTGAGGCATTATTCACGGCAAATGTGCCATTTACGGATAAATCATTTGTTGAAACTTCTTCCGTCAGTATATCGCCGTCACTGCCGGCGGTTTTCGTAATACTAATATAATAATTTGATGCACATGATGTTGTATCATATGATTCAATAGTTACATTCCAATGACCGGTACTGCTGTTCCATGCCGGTCCGGCAACAGAAAATTGAGCGGTACGGTCAGTGCCATCATTACTGTATACGGTTGCGGTATAGCCGGTTCCGTTTGACTTGATGCTTACTCCATCATCAAAGTACAATTGATACTGATACGTCGTGCCGCTGCCGTCAGCGCGTTCAAAAACAGAATTATTGCGGCTGATATAGGTAATATTTAATCCGGCGGCAGTTACCGTAAAACGTCCTGCTGCCGCTAAATCCACGGTAGAATACTCTTCTAATAATTGTGCATTGGTGGTGCCGGCCGGTTTTTGTATTCCGATATAAAAATTTGTGCCGATTGGCGAATTCGGATATGCTTGTATATTGACGGTCCAATGATTTCCACTGACAACAGTTGGTCCGGTAATATTAAAATCAGAGGTTACATTGATGCCGAGGTTATTGTAAACGTTTATCTGATATGCGGCTGTATCAATTAATTCTTCGGAACCATCAGGATAATAAACATTAAATGTATAGGATGTTCCGCTGCCGTCTCCACGCTCAAAAACCGCACTGCTGCGATTGCTGTAATCAATGGTTAAGTTCGCTACATTAAATGTACCGCCGGGGTTCCCTAAATCAAGTAATGCTGTTTCTTCAGATAAAGTATCACCGTCAGTACCGGCTGATTTGCTGATACTGATATAGTGATTTGAATAAAAATCTACAATACTCGGGAATTGATCTGCCTGAATATTGACATTCCAGCGTCCTGCAGTATAAACCGGTGCACTGATAGTATAACGATTCGTTACCGGTACCCCGGTATTATCATATACTAACACGGTATATCCGTCTCCATCGGTTTTTTGAGTTATGCCGTCATCGTAAAAAATACGATATGTATAATCAACTCCGCTGCCGTCATTGCGGGTAAAAATATTTACCGAACGGTTTAAATAGGTAATATTCAACGTTGCAGTATATACATCAAAAACACCATTTGTACTTAAATCAAGTGTTGATATTTCTTCAGTCATACTGTCATCTGAACCGACCGGATTTTTTAATATACCGATATAAAAGTTTGTACCAATACTGGTATGCGGCAATGCATTAATGGTAACCTGCCATCGTCCTGCGACATATACGGGTGCACTGACAGTAAATTGAGCGGTTACATTAACGCCATTATTACTGTATACGGATATGCTGTAGCCATTACCGTTATTTTCTTCAGTTATACCGTCATCATAATATACCCGATACAGATATGTTGTACCGATACCGTTTACTTTTTCAAACTGCCATGCAGATCGACTGATATTACTGAGATTCAGTGTTGCCGGAAGCACTTCAAATAAACCGTTTCCCGCAGTTAAATCATTTGTTGAGATTTCTTCAATTAAAGCACTCCCGTCAGTTCCTGATGTTTTTACAATGCCAAGATGATAACCGGCAGCGATTGTTGTCGTGTCGTTTGCCTGAATGGTTACGGTCCAGTTCCCTGCTCCGGAATTATAGGCAAGCGGGGAAATGGTAAATTGTCCGGTTACCGGTGTACCGGCAGCATTATACACATGTACAGTATAACCGTTCCCGTTCGTTTTCTCGATAGGTCCGTTGTTGTATAAAAGATCGAATGTATAGGTCGTTCCGATGCCGTCGGCACGTTCAAATGCCGCATTATTACGCGATACATAGGTTATACTCAGATCGGTTATTTCAAACTCTCCTGCACCGCCGAGATCAACTGTTGACACTTCTTCCGTAAGCAGGTCACCGTTTGTTTTGCGTATTCCGATACGATAGCCGGTATCGGCAGGCGTTGTTGCTGTTCCCTGAATATTGACTGTCCAATGACCGGCGGAATATACCGGTGCAGCAATGATAAAATTGCTGCTGACGTCTGCAAGTGAAGAATTATAAACAGTGATATGATAACCGGATTGATTTGTTTCCGGAGTGCCGTTTGGATACAATACATCATATGAGTAGGTAATACCGCTTCCGTCAGCACGGAATAAACGTGCGGTATCTCTATTGAGAAAAGTAATTGATAATGCCGCATTTGTTATATCAAAGTATCCGTTTTGATTTAAATCAATAGGAGCGGCTTCAGCAGGTAAAATGCAGTTTTCACCGCCGGCGGTTTTTGATACTTCAATATAATAATTTGTATCAATGCTTGCCGTGGTACGCGCTTCAATATCAGTTGTCCATCCTGCGCCGTAGGTTGGATTACTGACAGAAAAGTCAGCAGTAACATTTGTTCCGGAGGAATTCCGCACGATAATACTGTATCCGGAATCATTTGTTTCTTCAGTAGCTCCGTCTTTATAATATATACGATATGTATAGCGAGTGCCGTTTCCGTCATTTCGTGCGATCACTGATGGTGAACGTGCAGTAAATGTAATTGCTAACGTTGCCGTTGTAACTTCAAAGGGAATATTAGTGCTTCCGGTTTGTGCAAGATTCCCATCGCCACCGTTTTTACGGAGTGATATTCGATAATTCTGTGCCGGAGAAACAGTATCATCAGGGATAACGGTTGTCTGCCATTCGCCATTGGTATACTGTGGTGCTGAAATAGTACAGTTTCCTGATATTACTGTCCAACTGCTGTCATGGACCTCAACAATATATCCTGCATCGTTCGTTTCTTCTGTTGTCATATTTGGAAAATAAACATTGTAATAATATGTTGTTCCGATACCATCAGCCGGTTCAACATGCTGCCGGCTGTTTGAATTAAAGACGACGGTAAGAAAAACATTTACGACTTGAAACTGACCGTTTATACCAAGATCAACATCAGAGCGCTCTTCAATAAGGGTATCTCCCGAAGAGCCGGCAGATTTTTGAATACCGATAGAATAACCGCTTCCAAGCGGAGTTGATAAAGCCGCTTTAATAGTTACGTTCCATGTATTATTAGAATATACCGGCGTACTTATTTGAAAGTTTGTACTTACATCCAATAAACCGCTGTCATATACTGTCGTTGTAAATGAAGCGCCGTCATTGCTCAATTCAGTGATGCCGTCACCATATAAAACGGTATATTGATAACGTGTTCCTATTCCATCATCCCGTACAATAATCGTTGAAGCGTTTGAATTGAAACTAATTGAAAGAACAGCATTGGAAACACGAAACGTTCCGTCGGTAAGATCGCCGTCATCAGAACGTTCTTCTGTCATTACATCACCTTTACCGCCGGCGGTTTTACTGATGCCAATATGATATCCGGCAGCAATGGGAGTTATTCGGTTTGCGCGAACGGATACTTCCCAGTGATTGCTTGTATACACCGGTGCTGATACAATAAAATTGCTTGTAACATTCGCATCGTTGGTATTGTACACCGTTACCGTATAGCCGCTGTCATTTGTTTCCTCACTAATACTATCGGGATAAAATATTCTATAGGTGAAAACAACACCAATTCCGTCAGCTTGTTCAATGGACGCCGTGCTTCGCGTATTATAGGTGATTGCAAGCGTTGCCGGGGTAACTTGAAATGTTCCGTTGCCGGCGAGATCATTTGTTGATATTTCAGCGGCGAGGGTATCACCTTTACTGCCGGCGGTTTTTTCAATTTGTATGCGGTATCCCGTTGCTGCGGCAGCTGTACTATGTGCGATAATACGAACTTGCCAACGATTATTACTGTAGATGTGATTAGTGACGGTAAAGTTATATGAGACATCAGTATTATTTGCTGCGAGTATATGTATACTATAGCCGCTGTCATTTGTTTCTTCGGTAATACCATCCGGATAATAGACATTGTAGAAATAAAGCGTCCCGATGGGATCCGTTCGTTCAATGGATGCATTATTCCGGCTTGTATAGGTTATACTCAGCGCTGCCGGGGTAACATTGAATCGACCGGCTGTACCGAGAATACTGTCTGATCGTATCGGACTGAGCGTATCTTCCGTCCCGGTATTTGTTTTTTCAATTTCAATGGTATAGTTAGATCCTATTAATGCGGTATCCTTCGGAAGTATTGTTGCTTCCCAATGATTGGTAATGAATATCGGGGCTGTTATCTGAAAGACTCCGGATACATCAGTGTTGAGATTATTAAAAACACGTATTATATATCCGCTTCCGTTTGTTTTCGGTGAACCATCCGGATAGGCAATAGTATAAGTATATGTTGTGCCGATACCGTCAGCTTTTTGTACAACTGCATTATTTCGTGCGGTATAGGTTAATGATAATGCTGTATTGGTAACCGAGAATAATCCGTTTGCGCCAAGCCCGTTTGTTGAAGATGATTCTGATAGAATATCACCTTCACTGCCGGCGGATTTTTGTATTGTCAGATAATAATTACTGCCTACAACAGCGTTCTGCAGAGCACTGACTTTGACTTCCCAGTGATCGGTGTGATAACCACAATTTGAAATAGTAAAATTTCCTGAAACATCGGTATTGCTGTTATTATAAATATGATACGTATAACCGGTATCATCCGTTTCTTCAGTTGCTTCATTATTATAATACACATTATATGAAAAGACGATTGCATTGGTAGTGCCATGAGCGATGACGGATGATGATCGTGCCGTAAAATGAACATGCAGGTGTGCATTGATAACTTCAAATGCACCGTTTGTTTCTCCGAGTCCGCCTGAGGCGGGAGGTACCGTTGCATATATCGGGGCAAGTGTATCTTCATTTGTTTTTGTAATCGTTATTGTATATCCGCGTTTCACTGCAGTTGTTTCTCGTGCTTTGATATATACCCGCCATGATCCAAAATACATTTCAGGGGTACCAACAATAAAATCTGAAGTAACATCTGCTTTATTTGAATTAAATACAGTAATGGAATAGCTTAACGGCTGACTTGTTTCCTGATATGAGGTGTCGGGATAGTAGACATGGTATGTATAATATAAACCATTCGTTTCTGCCTGTTCAATTTGTGCAGCCGAGCAGGCTGAATACTGAATACTTAACACTGCATAGGTAATTGAAAACGAACCGTTTGTTATTCCCAGATCTTCTATAGAATATTCATTGGTCATTGTATTCCCGTCAGACCCGGCATTTTTCCCGATACCGATGAAAACATTTGTCCTGATGGATGCGTTAAAAACAGGTTTAATTTCAACTTCCCAATGATCCGTTGTGTATACCGGCGTACTGATATCATAGTGCGAACTGATATTATTTGTCCGGGCATCATAGACCGTAACATAATATCCGTCACCTGAGGTATACTCAGAACTATTTAAGTACAGTTTATACTGAAAAACAGCTCCTGCAGCGGATGCTCTGCTGACCGAATTAGTCGAACATGAAATAAAATTATTCGTTAAAATCGCAGCGTTGAGTGATACCGCGAAGAATAACAGAATGGCAAAAAAGAAAATTATTTTTTTCATAATAACAATACCTTTGAAATATCGTAATGCATTAACATATACAGTGGTCTATAATACATACTGCAAAATAAATGCCATGTTATAGTATTATATATCGTTCATATAATTCTTTGTAATAGTAATAATTATAAAGATAATGCTATTAATTGATATGACTATAAATCAAGCGGCGAAACAAATATTACCCATATGGGTTATATATTCACTATATTAAACACTTAACATGTGTATATTTAATAGAATGTTTTAGCTGTATACGAATGAAAGTTATTGTGATAGTATTCAATTATTGTTTCATACTTTTCGATACTATATATTATACAACCAGTAATTAAGGATATTATATATGCGTAAAAAAATCATTATCTGTATTGCCATAATATGTATACCATTGATTATCGCCCATGCAGCAAAACGAGAAAAAGTACTGTTTGATCAGGGTCTTGAAACATATCTTGCCGGAGACATTAATGGTGCCATCGCTGCATTTAATGAATGCTTAACTATTAATCCTGATTTTATTGATGCGAAGGCGGCATTATTGAAAATACATTTAGAGCAAGGTGAATTGCTGTTTGAGAAGCGGGCATATCAACTTGCAAAAAAAGAGTTTGAATCAGCCTTGCAGGTTTCACCTGATAATACCACGGCAAAGAAAAACATAAAAATCATTACTGATATTATCGGAAATTCTCAACAGAGTGCGAAAAGAGATAAACAAAGTATTCGAATACTTGCTGAAGCACAGGCACAAATAGCGTTAACCGCACTTGAAGATAATATGCAGCATTTTATGAGTATGATTTCAAATATGAAGACCTCAGAGAGTTATTTTATTAATGAGATTGAGTTTCAACGGAAAGAAACAGAACGTACGAGAATGCTGCTTTTCCAGCTTGGCGGACTGCTTTTAATAATAATTATTATACTGACAACAGTTTTTATTATTATTATTCGAAAAATAAAAACGGATCAATCAAAAATTATTTCTCAGGAAAAAGTATTATCTTCATTAGTGAACCGTATGCGAACAAATCAATCGGATGGGTATAAGGATATTGATTGGCACGGCGTTCAGTTTCAAAAAGATTTTGATTTTTCAAAACTTGAAGAAGACTTGTCATCAAGTGATTATCATCGGCGTATGCAGGCAGTGAAGCACTTATGCCGGTATGATATTGAGTATGCGTTGCCGGTGGTGAGTGCATTATTGGAATCTGAAAATAAATTTGATACCATGGTTATCTTTGATATATTAGGACAGGTCGGTACAATAGAATGTTTTAATTTAGCGGTAAAATATGCAACCCCGGAAACATTATCCGATAAACGGGTTCGCCGAACAGTGCGGCGGACGATGCAGTCATTCCTTGATAATACAACGCTTGATCTTTCAGAGGATCAAAAGAAAGTCTTGTATTCAATTATAAGAAGTTAAGATATGAAACAACAAAAGATATTAATAGTAGACGATGAAGCGAATATCCGAGATTTAATGAATGAAGCGCTGTGTGATGAGTATGATATTAGTACAGCGGAAAACGGAGCAGCAGCGCTTGAGCAGATTAAGAGCGGTGGTTTTGATTTAGTATTATGTGATCTTGATATGCCGGTTATGAACGGGTTTCAATTTCTTGATGCGATGAAAAAAACAGCACCGCATATCCCGGTTATTGTATTAAGTGCATATGCAATGTCTGAACCGGCGTTGAAAGCAATTAAAAAGGGAGCAATTGATTTTCTTGATAAACCGATACATCTTGATTTTCTCAGTATGGCGATTAAAAAAGGTTTAAAACGGCGGATGTTAGATAAAAAGAAACAGAAAGTGCTGCAGTATTTAATTCAGGAATTGCATTTTACAATCCCCAATAAAAATGATTATTTTCCTGCGGTTATTGATAAAGTTATTCATGCGGTTCAGGAAGTTGCCGCTTCTGATACACAGTTAATTGAGCTGCAGTATGTATTAATAGAAGCATTAAATAATGCATATCAACATGGCAATAATGCGGATCCGAATAAACACATTGTTATTGATGTCATTATTTCAAACGATGCGGTCTCTGTTACTGTTCGTGATAGCGGCAACGGGTTTGATACACAACAATTCCTTACACAGATTGACAAGGATATTCATTCGGTTCAGGGGCGCGGTATTTTGCTCATGAAACTGAATAGTGATGAGATAACGTATAATGCTGCCGGTAATGAAGTAACGCTGCGGAAGCACATTATTATACACGAATAAATAACAGAATACCGGCATGAACAATTCGTATACGTATCATTCATTCCATGCGAGTTATAATATAATAATAATAACATGATTCTTTTCAGTTTTTTGCACAGTATCGGAATTGCCGACGATAGTATTATTTGTATCATGCAGAACACACATATCGTGCAGTAATAATGGTTCTATAACGGGAAACATCGATAATATCATTATTTTAAAATATTCTGCTGAATATATAACTGTTATTAAATATGCACTATTTAAGTATACAAGAGTATCTTCTTTATAGAAGAAATAGGTATATCGGCATGATACTTGCATAAATAGTATATGAGGAAATTGAGTTTTTTACCGGAGGTGAAAGGCGCGGGAATACGGATTTAGGTATACTTTTAAGGCGGGTATGCCGATAATTATACCAATGTCGGTATAATTTACACAAACACTGAAGCGGGAGTGAGAAAAAAACGTACACAGTACGTTTTTTTATAATACAATTGTCATAGAGAACCGCATTGTATGTGTAAAAATATTGTATCGAAAACATGTTTATGATACAAGGATAAGCGCATGGACACCTTACAAGAAGTAGGTTTTATAATACTTAAAGTTTTGCTGTGGGGGGGAATCGCATTATTATTAGTAATAATGCTTATACGGAGTGATAATGTTCCGGCTTTTGCTCCGGCTAAACTTACCGCACAAGTTATAAAAGTATCCGATGCACCGTTGTATTTTCTTTATCAGAAAGGTCTTCTTGCGGACGATCCTCGTTTATATCATCCGTCGATGGAAAGTACGACACGCGTACGAACACAAGATAATGTGCATCAGCCAAGTATTGGATATATGATACTTGATTATTTGTTTTTTAATAACATGGAACGAAAATATCAGCAGGCGCTTGAACAAACACGCTATAATTGTATTCAATACATTAAACGGTATTCCACAATGGCGTATCAGATTGGTGAATCACCGTTTGTAAAAAACGCACCAATACTGTTTAAACTTGAAGATGATTTATTGCCGACTGAATCATTTTTACGCAGTACGATGAATGAGTTTCCGAATGAAATAATGGAAATTATTTTAGTTGATCGTGAGTTTAACGAAATTATGGCAGTTGCAAATAAAAACATTCACCGGTTTTCGATGGGAGAGAATGAGTTTAATAGATGGGGAAGTTTTGACAGTGCTGCAGCAGGGTATATTGAACGTACGAATCTTTCATTACTGGCGTATTCGTATCCATTACGTGTAAAAGGAGATAGTATTGGATATGTAATGCTTTTTATAAATGCAAATACTCTTCAGGAAGCGGTAACATTGCCGAATGTTGCAAATGATATGGTGTATATTCTTGATGCGGGAAATCAGCTGGTGTATACAACAACAACACGAACGGCACGTTTTGAGGAAACTATTTTACAACGGTTGAAAAAAAGCAAATTAAGTTATATTGATCATAATTTTCGGAAGCGGGTGGTGTATCAGTCAATTCCCGAATTGTCATGGCGTATCATTGCAATATATAATACAATACATATATGGCCGTTGGTTTTAAATATACTGCGATTTATCGGATATGCAGTATTGATGTATTTGTTTTATCGGGGGATGGAAAAAGCCATCAGTGTTATCTTTCGCAAACGGGCGTTGAAAATTGATCCGATTACGGTACTAAGCAGCGCAACATATGAAATGGCTAAAGCAGCGAAGCAGGCAGCACAAGCAGCTTCTCAAGCGGCGGACAATGCGCGGTTTGAATCTGAAACGTTACGCAGTACTATTGAGCGGGTAAATAAATTGCCGGATGCTGCTGTGGAAACGGTGAGCGATACATCGAAAAAT
Source organism: uncultured Spirochaetia bacterium (assembly GCA_964490645.1). Lineage (GTDB taxonomy): Bacteria > Spirochaetota > JAHITG01 > CAZBCL01 > CAZBCL01 > CAZBCL01. Next base: position 28,903 of record CAZBCL010000017.1, on the reverse strand, counting down.
CGGGGGAAAAACAGTATGGGAGCATCGGGAGGATTCAAAAAGAGTGCATAAAAGACGAACTATATTCACCGTCTGTCTATTGAGTGTCCTGATTATTTCATATGCATTTGCTCAGGATGGCGGTTTAAATATTCCCGCATTCAGTCTCGGAGCCGGTGCACGGGCTAATGCAGTTGGCGGAGCATTCACTGCCATTGCGGATGATGCGAGTGCAATTCATTGGAATCCCGGTGGGATGCCTTTTATGGTGAGCCGACAATTAATGCTGCATTATACCGGTTTAATGAGTTCTGCCAGTACTTTATATATTGCATATGTTCATCCGTTAAGTCGTGAGAATACAATTGGCGTGTCGTTTCATAGGATTAGTATTTCAGATATCGTATCGTATGATATTGGCGAAAAATCTCGCGGGTTGTATGGATTTGGATTGAATGTTATCAGTGCGGCATTGAGTTATAAATTACCCGGCAATATTGGTGCCGGTGCTGTTATGAAAGTAATCAATCAGACGATTGATACCACAACGGCGAATATTATTGAAGCAGATGCCGGTATTATGTATCGTCCGATTGAAACGGTGCAGTTTGGCATTGATTTTCAGAATATACTACCGTCTGAAATGATGATGATACAAACCCCTGAACAAATCCCGATTAATATGCGATTCGGTGTTGCTCTGCGATTGCTGGAAAGTAAGTTTACCTTGTCATATGATATTGAGCGTCATATGGCACATGGCGGAGAGATTCCAATTAAACATCATATGGGGATTGGATATACTATTTCTGAATATTTTAAATTATACGGCGGTTATAATGACGGGTTTATCACCGGGGGCATGAGTCTCGGATTTCGGAATGTTGATTTTTACAGTGCCATTATGCAAAATAATATTGGTCAGAATTTTCAGGCATCAATTGTATTATCATTTTCAGTATTTAGCGATGATAACGATGAAGCATTAAGTTATTTCCAGCGTGCTGTTCAGAATTATGAACTGCAGGAGTGGGATGACGCTATTAATAGTTTCGATGAATATCTTTCGATAAATCCGAATGATCAAATAGCAAAAAATATGCGTGAACGTGCAGATATTGCACGTCGATCAGGCAATTATGTTACTGCAGACAGACAGGAACTTGCCGCTGCTTTGTATGATGATGCGTATAAACTATTTATGGATGAGAAACCCGGACGGGCAATTAAAATATTAACGAATGCAGCACGCATTGATCCGAACAATGAAGATATTACTTCACTTATGCGGCAGGCGAAAGAGAAAGTACGGCCGCAGGTTGAACGGCTTATTAAAGAAGGTCGGCGAAAATACAGTCACGGACTTTTTAAAGATGCGTTGAGTATTTCAGAGGATGCGCTCCAGCTTGACCCGTCGCATAAAGACGCACAACGGCTGCATCGTGATTGTGAAAAAGCATTGGGCGATGAACTGGAAAAAATTCTTATTGCAGAGCGGGCGGAAGCACTCTATGAAGATGGGGTAAAATCTTTTAAAGAAGAAAACTGGGTCCAGGCACGGGATAGTTTAAGGGAATCACTTGTTCTTGCACGTGAAGGACGTATCCGTGATGCGTGGGTGTCGCAGGCAAAACAATTATTGAAAGATGCTGAAGAGGAAGTTGTACGGCTTGCTTCGGAACAAAAGCGGTATGATCTTGCTCAGTCAATTGTTGAGGTTGCAAAATCATTTATTGAGCGTGAAGATTATGCGAAAGCAGCCGGAAAACTGAAAGAAGCTATTGAAACATACCCGCCGCATAAAGAAGCAAATGAATTGCTGTCCGAAATTCATGATAAAGTTGATGTATTAATTGAAGAAGGTCGGGATGATGTTGTGAATCAGCGCTATGGTTCAGCGAAAGAAAAGTTCACTGAAGCACTTGCGATACAGCCGAACAATATTGTTGCACAACAGTATTTAAACCGGATTAAAAGTAAAATTGAACAGCATGTTAAAAATTTATTGAAGCAGGCTGAGCAGGATTACAAAGAAGAAAATTATAAGAACGCATTAATGGCCTTTCGTGAAGTGCTTAAATTAGATCCAAACAATAAACAAGCGGCTGAAGGGGTGGCGGAATGTGAGTCGCAGCTTGCTGATGAGATTCATGAAAAATATAACAGCGCAATGGCGCATCTTGATGAGAAAAAGCCTGATAACTTTAATCCTGAAACAGCCATAGAATTATTTCACCAAATATTGAATGAATACGACAGTGAGTATCAGCCCGCTATTGAAGGACTTGCTCTTGCGGAGCGGCTGAATTTAGAAAAAAGCGCTCTTAAAGAGTTTAATCAGCATTATAAAACCGGTGAAGAATTATTTCAGAATCGTGATTATGATAATGCATTGCGTGAGTTTAAAATTGCATTGGATTCTGACCCGAATAATTCAAAAGCACATAAAATACAAAGTTATATAAATCAATGTGAAGAGCGGCTGCAGGAAATAAAATTAGATGAGAGAGTAACGTCATTGATATATGAGGCGATGAACTTAGCACAAAACAATGATTTTGACACTGCGTATCAGCGTTTAGATGAAGCAGAAAGAATAAAACCCGGCAATTCGACGGTGTTGAAAATACATGAACATATTAAACGTATGGAAGATGCACGGTTGAATTACAGTTTAGAAAAAGCACGTGAAGCATGGGAAGACGGTAACTGTAAAGCAACAAGTCAGTATGCGCAGGAAGCATTAACCGCAAATCCTGACAGTGATGATGCACAGGAATTATTAAATCGTGCACGTTCATGTATTCAGAAAATAGTACAACAGAATAAACAAAAAGCAGATACTGCATTTAGAGACGGACGATATGATCAGGCACTAAGCTTATATGTTGCGATACTATCAAATCAGCCGGATAATGCGGAAGTACAGGATTTACAGTATCTTACACAGCGCTGCCGCGAATTATTTAAAAAGGGTGAAATAGCTGAAAACAATCAGAAATGGGCTGATGCGGTACAATATGCACGACAGATTATTAATCTTAATCCCAACGATCGTAATGCAAAAGCATTAATGGATACAGCGATTAAAAAAGCACAGCGGCAAAAACAAGACTTACTCAATGAAATGCGAACCGCGAAGAATAAAGAAGATTGGATTGTCGTTGAAAATCTTGCAAAAACGCTGCTTCAAATTGATCCTGATCTGCGGGAAGCAGAAGAATTACAGCGCACGGCTTCAAAGAAAATTGATGCAATGGCAGCACGGTTATATACATCAGGAAAATCCGCATATGAAGCCGGCGGGTTGGCAAATTATAAAAAAGCCTTAAGTTATTATAATGATGTACTTGATTTACGGGATCCGTATAAAGATGTTCGTACATTGCGGAAGCGCTCGATAGATAAAATAAATCAAATCAAAAGTAAAAACCAAAGTCAGAATAAAAAACGGGTTAAAGCACATCTTGATAAAGGGATTGAATATTATCGTCAGGAAGATCTGTGTAATGCGATTGCTGAATGGAAAAGAGCCCTTACACTTGATCCGAATAATGAGCAGGCACAACGCTATAAAGCCCGTGCTGAATATCGCTTGAAGCAAACCGGGACAACCTGTCGATAAGTTTTAAACTGAAATATCATTGCAGCAATGAATAAAACAGTAAAATTTTAATGGATTCAGTGCCGTTTTCTCCGATAATTAATAGAGTAGCACGTATATATTACGCTAGGACGAATTATTGTAAACTATCATGAATAATTATCGGTTAATAAAACTATTTAGTGTCACGGGTATTATTATTACGATCCCGCTTGTCTTTATTATTACCCTCACTGAAATAATTGGTGCCGGCGAATGGTATCATATCGGTCATACTGCGGATACCTCTGATCAAAGCGCAACCGTTTCACAGCGATTTATTAAAGATATTGAGATGGATGAAAAATACATTTGGGTTGCAACCTCAGATGGATTGAATCGAATTAATCGTAACAATTTAAATGATATTACTGTTTTTAAAAACGGGTTTATTGAAACGTTTATTAGTGCTCTCGCCGTTGATAATACCTATGTATGGTGCGGGACGCCGTCCGGATTAGTACGGGTTGATAAAAAAACCGGCGAAGCGCTTAACTTCACAACGGCGGAAGGATTAAGCGGGAATGAAATAAATGATCTGCTTATGGATGGGGAGTTTCTTTGGATTGCGACGGAAAAAGGCGGGCTGACAAAATATGATACGAAAGCAAATGCATGGGAAGTATATGATTTTAATCGCGGTTTATTAACGCTTGGGGTGAATTGTCTCGGGCTTGACTCAGGGCATATATGGGCGGGAAGTCCGAATGGGTTATGGATGTTTGATAAAGCAGTCGATACATGGACTCCATTTGGGAAGCCGTTCGGATTGTCAGAAGAGAATATCCGTTGTCTTACTGTTGACGGGAATTATATTTGGTGCGGTACACACGGCGGCGGGATTAATCGTTTTGATGTATTGTCATATCGTTTTGAGGATTATTCAACGCGTAATTCTAAAGTTATTGATGACTATATTCAATCAGTCTGTATTGACGGTCAGTATCTTTGGGTCGGAACATTCAGCGGTGTTTCAATGTATAATAAAATAAATCGCACATGGGAACGCAATTATGATAATAATTCAACATCGGACGGATTAACGGAAAACTCGGTCAGTGCAATTGATGTTGACGGAAGTTATATTTGGTTTGGAACAGACGGCGGCGGATTATGCCGGTATATGAAACAGCTGCCCGAAGCAAGTATTAGCTCACGTTCACGTTATATACGCCCCGGTGTTGTCGGCATTGTCGGAACAATTGCCGATGAAGACGGAATTCAGAACTTTGAATTAAAATGGAAACCGACCGTCGGAACAGCGAATTGGTCAAGCGAAGGAATAACCATAAAGCAAAAGGAAAATATCCGTGATACTGAATTTGCAGAGTGGGATGTTTCTGCACTTGAAGAAATCCCGCATTTATTACGGTTAATAGTTGTTGATAATGCCGGTCAGAAAAATCAAGCACAGGTGTCCTTTGTGATTGATAATATACCACCGGTTATTCGACTTGATCCGATGCCGGAAACAGTACGGCAGGCAGAACAGACCGTCAGTGGAACATTTAATGACTTTAATTTAAAACGCATTACGATTGAGTTTGGTGAAACAGTGCAGCGGGTTAAAGTAAAACAAAATGAATGGAGTGCGAATGTAACACTCAATGACGGCATAAATGATTTTACCATAACGGCGGTTGATATTGCCGGACAGGAAGCAAAAAAATCATTTCGTATGATTTATGATATGGCGCCGCCGCAGGTTATGCTCACTGCTGTACCGAAGACATCGGGCAGCAGAACATTTACCGTTTCCGGTGTTATTACCGAAGCAAGTTTAAGCCGGATTGAAGTGCTGGTCGGTGAAGAAAGCCGATTTGAAGGGAAAGTTATTGCAACAGAAGGGCTGGAGAATACATTTGAAGCAGAAGTAAAGCTGCGAAAAGGTCAGAACACTATTACGGTTATTGCCTATGATGCGCTCGGTCAACGCGGTAGTGCTGAGGCTGAAATTACCTTCTCAAGTGAAGTGCCGACGATTATGCTGGATAAAAAAGCACATAAAGTGGTTGAGGCTGATTATGATGTTAAAGGAACGTGGGAGGATTCTGATCTATTAAGGATTTATGTTGAATTAAATGATCAGCAAATAGATGCGGAGGTAAATACTGAGGATAAAACATTTAGTGCACGTATTGTATTGTCTCCCGGGAAAAATGCGATAACGGTTGTTGCGGAAGATAAAGCCGGTAATTCATCATTTGAAATATATGAAGTTGTATACAGTCAGTTTGCTTCAAAAATGGCATTTGATTTTGATTCGCCGTATTTTTCAACAAAATCAGATCTGACGGTTCAGGGATTTTATGATGAACCAAAAATTGATTATATTAGTATTGAACCATTAAATATTAGAGCAGAACTGCAGAAAACAAATAAACGTTTTTCATTTCCGGTTACGTTTGAACAACCCGGTGCACAAGATCTGAAAGTTACACTGTATGATATTGACGGCGGGTTTACACCGGTAAATTATCGTGTTGGCTGGGATCCTGATCCGCCGTTTCTTGAAGTAGAGGAGTATAATAAGCCGCTTGATCGTATTGCGGTTATTTCCGGCAAGTTTAGTGATGAGTTTATTAAAAATATTGATGTTATTACACCCGTTAATAAGTTTTCAGCGGATCTTGATATTGATCATGAAACCTTTACGGCAACCGTTGAATTGGTTGACGGTAAAAATACGATTAGTATTGAAGCATTTGACTATGCGCAAAATAAAACCGAAAAAGAAATTAATGTTGTTTGTGTTCCATCTGTTGCGGGAGGCGTATCAGTTTCAACGTCTGAGCTTTCAAATGCATTAGCACGTATTGATGAACTGGAAAAATTAGTTGAACAATTGAAGGTATTTGGCGGCGGTCCGAAAGTCAAAATCCCCGAAACAAGCGCTCTTTATTTTGTGCCGTATGATACAAAAAGCGGTGATACACTCTGGCATATTGCACAGGAGTATTTAGGTAATCAATTTAACTGTGCACAAATTGCCGCATATAATGACAATACCGCGCCCACTATTATTGCATCCAATAAGCAGGTTTTAGTGCCGACTAAACAGTTAATACATAAAACAATGCTTTTTGACGGCGATGATATTGAATTACGTGTCATTGATATTGTTGCTGAAAGTTATGGTTCAATCGGAAAAACAGAAGATATTGAACAATATCGTGATGAGGTGCTGCATCGTCTTGTCCGGCAAAATTTGATCAATACTGAAGAACAAAACGGGATGAAGGGAAAAACTGAATTTGTTGTAAATGAAAACATTATGATTGTATTAAAATCGGGAGATATGGTTACACAGGCATATAAACAAGCAACGCTTGCACGCTTGAACGATATGAAAATGCGTTCAGCAATCATTGCAAATATTAATGCAGATTTTCTTGAACTTGAAACGGTAATAAAATGAATACAACAGGAATAACAACAGTTCCGATAAACATTATCCTTGCCGGTATTGGTATTATCCTTGCCGTGAGCGCAGCATTTTTTATAGCACGACGGAGTGCACGTATTAAACAGCTTAAATCGGATCATTTACAAAAATTGCAGAAACCGGTTATTCTGCGTACCATTGCAGCAATATGCGGTTTTTTTATATTACTGGCGATCGGGCAGTTTGGTGCGTTCCGTTTTCTTGATAATCTTGAATATCAGCGATGGAATATGTATTCACAGGGACTGCAAACACAATTGTCATTGTTTATTGAAGAAAAAGTTCATCAAGCACAGCTTATTACGAAAGACCCGGTGATTCGGAGTTCCGGTTTTCGGGAATCTGTCGGTGAACGATCAGGTATTATTCTTGAACAGATAAAGCATTATCAGAAAAAGTATCCGTTTATTAAAAAACTTGCGGTATATAATCTTCAGCAGCGCCTGATCTTTAGTACCGCATATGCCGATCTCTCTGAGAGAAGAGAGAATGTATCGTCATGGTTGTTGAGATTGATTGATAAACCGTACTATGTTTCACCAATCACCTATTCAAAAATGTTTAACTGTTATTGTGCATCGATATTGCTGCCGGTGAAAAACCAGCTTAATCAGCATGTCGGATATCTTCAAGTTGATTTTAATGTTGAGCGTTTTTTTAAAACACTGCACGAATGGAATTCGGCATATCGGATTATCATTGGTTCGGATTCGGTTGATTTTGTGTATCCGCAGATGGTGTCATCGCAATGGCCGAATACGGCATTATTTACGGAAATGAGCATACAGAATAGTATCAGATGGAATGGTCATACCTACAATGTATTTCCGATAAATTATCCGACGGCATGGAATGTATATTTTATTGCTCCAATGCATCTTTATCGTTCCTCACCGATACTGATGATGGTATATGGACTGATACTGCTGCTTATCGTTCTGGGAGTGATTGAGTATATACAAATTGCGTATTATCTGCGTTTCAATCAAGAACAGTATGCATTAAAGAAAGTGGCAAATGATATTGTTGCACTTTCTAAAGACACGGGTCGTGCTTCAATACATACTCAAAATATTTCCGATACGGTTCGCAAACAGGCACAAACACTTCGTGAACTGCTTGATAAAAAAGAATTTACTGCCGGTAAACCGGTTATTGTTGAACACAGCAGCGGCAGGAAAAAGCGGCGCTTCCGTCTTATAACCCCCAGTCGATAATTATGTACAATAGTGTTTATACTCTGCTGTGTACATGTTTTGTATGCGGCTCCGAAAAAATCCGCAATAGTTTTTGACAAGCATCGTTATTTTCAGTACTTTGTCTGTATGCATGAATATGATATTATATCCCGATTATCTGAGTTGCCGTTTTCCCTGTGGACGATTCTTGTTGAAGCCGCACCATGGCTTCTTGCGGGGTATATTCTGGCATCATTCATTAATTTATTTATTAATAAACAGGTTATTCAAACATGGCTTGGTGATACGCGTCTTCGTTCCGTTGTTTTTGCCGCATTGATAGGTGTTCCGTTACCGTTATGTTCTTGCGGGGTTCTTCCGACTGGGGTTGGTTTGCGGAAAGCGGGTGTTAATCGCGGTGCGACAATGGCATTTCTTATTTCAACACCGGAATCCGGAATAGATTCGATATTATATTCCTATGCTGTTCTTGGTCCATTTATGGCGATTATGAGACCGATCGCAGCATTTATTACGGCGCTGATTGCCGGCGTCACGGAAAACATTTTTGATAAGAAGTGGAATACAGTCCGCACTGATACTACTCATTCTTCCAATGCTTATTCGTGTCACACCCATACTCCCAAAACAGAGGTCATACAACAAACTGTTTCATCATGCTGCTCTACGGCAGCTGCTTCTTCTCACACTACTGCTGATACCGCGGCAGCTCAAAAGCAAACAAGAACACTGCGTGGTGTCTTTGATTTTTTCTTTCATACGCTTATGAAAGAAATGGCGTTATGGATTATAATCGGTTTATTGTGTGCTGCACTTATCAGTGTGTTAATTGATGAACAGTGGCTGATCGGATTGAATGTTCCTGATTGGACGGTCATGATTATTATGCTCGCCGTGGGCATTCCAATGTATATTTGTGCGACCGGTTCAACGCCAATTGCAGCCGCATTAATTGCCAAGGGGATATCTCCCGGTGCAGCGCTTGTTTTTTTACTGGCAGGACCGGCGACAAATATTGCATCATATTTTATCCTTCAAAAGTATCTTGGTAAAACAGGTATGATTATTTATTATGCGGCTATTGCACTTTGTTCAGTCGGACTTGGTATAGTAACCGATATTTTGTATGCCTCACTTGTTGCCGTACATTTCCCGTCATGGGTAGTGCCGCGAGAAATACTTCAAATGCATAGCCATATGCCAACACTTTTCGAACATATTCTTGCAGGTGTTTTCTCGGTATTATTATTATTGGGTTTCGCTCATGATGTATTAGGATTGCAACTGATAAAACCCCTTCAACCTTCTCACGAATAAATATAAAAACCCACAAAATTATTTACACGGTTAAATTATTAATTATACTATATAAGTATGTGTATATGAAAGAGGTGTATAATGAGAAGAAATTCAAAAGATGATGATTCGGGGGGATTAATACATGTTGAGAATCTTTTTTTTCTTGAATCGGTGATACATGATCTTCGGGAAAGTGAACGTACCGGTAAAATAAGTGCGGATGTAATCCGAACATTAGCAAAATCACGATTGTATAAACTTATTACAATGAACGGTGCATATCATTTTACCGCTCAGGATAAACAGACAATTCGTCAAAGTATTGATGATGCGATAGAAGATGTCATTATTGCACTTGATTCAGCCGGTCTGGTATATGATAAGAAAATTCTGCCATCCCCCCCATACGATGATTCACCGAATACCGCTGCTTGAATATAACTATTGCTGTGAGATGTTTTACGTTCAATGAAGCTGATTGCCTTCAGTCATGAAGCAAACCCTCGTATCGGTAATATAATAAAAACATAAAAAGAATATTGCAAAATTGTCATAACCGACTACTATAGGCGGTATTATATTCGGAGGTGTTATTATTATAAATATTATAGTGCGCGGCGGTTTTTTTATCTGGCCGATTGTTGCCGCATCAATTATCGCTGCGGTGCTTATTATCGAGCGGGCTATTACGCTGAGTGTTGCTCAGGATGGTGTTGAACAATTATGGTTACTGACGCATGACTATTTAAAAAAAGGCGATTTTACATCAGCACGATTGGCGCTTACGAAAAAAAAAGGTTCTATTGCAGCATATTTTATCGGACTTATATTTTCACGATCGTTTGATGCTGAGATGAAAGAAACATTTCTTTCACAACTTCAGACAAATGAAATCCGTCGTCTTGAGACGAATATGCATATTATTGATATAATTGCTCGTATTACACCATTACTGGGTTTGCTGGGAACGGTAACCGGTATGATAAAAGCATTCATCGTTATTCAGGAATCCGGTGGGGTCATTAATCCTGAAGTATTGGCGGGCGGTATTTGGGAAGCAATGATTACTACTGCAGCAGGGTTAATAGTTGCGATACCGACATTAATCGCAGCCGGTATTTTAACACGCCGTATTGATAACTGCATTGCTGATATGGAGGAACTCCATCATCGCTTTGCACTCTTACTTCAAACAAAATCAATCGAGACATCGGATGAAATCTAAACGGCGTGTACGACGGTTTGCTCCACTTGATATGGCCCCACTTATTGACATTGTTTTTTTATTGCTTGTGTTTTTTATGCTGACGGCAAATTTTATTTTGATACCGGGTGTTGAAATAAAACTTCCGGAAAGCACTTCCCGAACTTTTGAAGAAATTGAAAATATTATTATTACCATTGATGCATCTGAAGCTATTTATATTAATGACGAGCATATCACTATTGATATGATTGAAGATACGATTGCAGAATTATTGGCAGACCAGGGAAAGACAAAAGTGGTTATTAAATGTGATGCTGATAATCGTTACGGTCTTGCTGTTCATGTTATGGATGCGGCAAAAGCCGGCGGAGCGGAGTCATTGATTCTTGCAACTGAACTGCCGGAATAAGGAAGTAAATATGTATGAAACGCCGTCTGCACTATAGACGTCTCTGGTATTCAATCAGCGGCGCATTGGTATTACATGGCGTATTTTTTTTACTATGCGGTGTTTTTTCTGATGTGCATACGGAAAGACTATCGGAACAACAGCACTGTATCGAAGTAGAACGGGTGTATTACCGTCGCCATGATACTGCGCATACGATAAAGAATAATGAATTGCCGGATATCAATAATGATGCATTTCTGACAACTGAAGCAGCATTAACCGTTACGAATTATCGCAAAATTATTGAAGGAATAATAAAATCAACGATTCATTATCCGACTATTGCTCGTGAACGTGCTATTGAGGGTTCGGCGCAGGTTGAAATATTGGTAAAAAGAAACGGGACGCTTGATGCATATACTATTATCAAATCTTCCGGCTCTATGCTGCTGGATGGAGAGATTCATCGGGTATTGCGACGGATACATAAAAACCATTATTTCCCCCCTGTCCCGAATACTATTCCTGATGTTAAAATACCTATTCAATTAAACATTATCATCGCAATGAAACTGAAATAGTTGCCGCAGTATTAAACCACGTATATCGTTATAGAAACACAATGCGTAAAGAAAATCATAAGCGAATATATCTAAGTATATAAACATTGTTGTTAGGAAGTGTACAAAACAATAAAAATGTGAGTCGCTTGACAAAACATGATTTGATAGTTATATTGTACACTATACTCGGGTAGGTGTATAAAGAGCCACGTGTTATAATACTTTGACGGTTAATGTACGGGTCTATAGGAATAGTTATACTACGTATCGTGGTGTCGGTGGTATTTAAAGAGCACTGCGCATATGCTTATCAGAAGATAAAATCACTGATTATATGTTTTGAAGAAACATTACATAATTAGGAGGATGTCATGGCTTTTATTGAATGGACAGATGATTTAAGTGTCGGGATTGAAACAATTGATAAGCAGCATCAGCGGCTTGTGGAAATAATTAATGAATTATATGATGCGGTTATGCAGGTAAAAGGACAGGACGCTATTAAAAAGACCGTAAATGGAATGATTGAATATACAGTTGTTCATTTTACCACCGAAGAAGATATTATGCAGAAAATTAATTATACCGGATATCCTGAACACAAACAGGAACATGAAAGTTTTAAAGACAAAGCAATAGATTTAAAAAATAAACTTGAAAACGACGCGTTTGTACTTTCTTTAGATATATTGACCTTTCTTAAAGATTGGCTTACTCATCATATTAAAGGAACTGACCAAAAATATATACAAACTTTTCATGATAATAATATAACGTAAATCGGACGGATATATGATAAAAAACATTGTTACGAAGTGGGTGCTGTTCGGGTTTTTCGTTGGTATGGGTTTTCTTGTCGGTTCGGTGATTCTTGATGTGTATATTATACATATATCAACACTTGATATACCATTATTGTTTCAAACAAATGAATTGTACTGGGTTATCGCTTCAGCGCCATTTGTTTTAGGAATTGCCGGTTTTTTGGTAGGCAGGAATAAAGCGGCACTTCTCAAACATACTTCCGATGTTGAAAAAAAGCAGCAATCGCAGGAAATTGAACTGCAGGTTATAATGGATCATATCAATAATGCATTATGTATTATTGATCGGGAATCACATATTATCGCAATAAATAATCAGGTTAATATACTCTTTGGTAAAAGAGAATATACCGGAACATCATTGTTTTCGAATATATTTTATATTCTTGAGGAAAAAGAAAAAACCGAATGGAAAGAGTTTATTGAAGTTGCATTTGCGAATGTTTCTGCGACTGATTCTATGCTTGCGACAATCGCGCCTTTTGAACGGTTTATGTATGTTCATACCAGTGAAGATGGAATGACGCGTCATAAAACAATTGCAGTGTCCGGAACACGAATATTTAATACAGACGGCAGTGTTCGTAATTTAATGTTTATATTTAATGATCGTTCTGAAGAAATATATCTTGAAGACGAAATAAAACGGCAGGAAAAAGAGTTTAATGATGAATACGGAACGTTGGTGGCATTATTAAACAATGACCGTGAAATCGTAAATAATTTTTTAAGTACAATTGATGAAGTAATGGAAGATATTGCAGAAAAACTCCGTATGCTGAAGCAAAATGAAACAAATGAAGATATTTTGCAGAATATTCTTTCAATTGTACATACACTAAAAGGTGAAACCTTTTCACTCGGGTTTGAAGAAATCGCATATCTTCTCAAAGATTTTGAATCATTTATAAAAGAACTTATTACAGAACCGCTTAATCTTGAAAACAATCTTCAACTTATTGGTGATTTTGAAAAGCTGAAAAACGAAACGAATAAGTTTAATAAAATTAAACAAAAAATGGTAACCTTTATTGGTGAGAGCACACCGGGAAAACCAAAGATGGAAAAAAGTGCGCAACTGTCAAAGTATACATCAGTGGTTCAGGCATCATCCGATGCGACTACCAATACACCGGGCAAGAAAACAATAGCATTGCTAAAAAAGGAATTGGCCTTAATCAGTACCACTACAGCGAACGAACTTTCAAAAAAAGTTACATTGACGATCATATCGACTGTTGATGCAATCCCGGAAGTTGAATATAAATTGGTGAAAGATGCGCTTATTCATATGATACGCAACTCAATATCACATGGTATTGAATCACCGGATCGCCGCCGAGAACGAAATAAGCCGGAAACCGGCACTATTACCATTAAGATGGATATTGTTGATGGAAATTTAACCGTTCATTATACTGATGACGGTGCCGGGTTTGATTTAACGAAAATAAAAGAAGCGGCAATTGCGAAAAACCTGATAACTGAGCAACAAGCGTTGACATTAGACGATTTTAATATTATAAAGCTTATATTCAATGCGGGGTTCAGTACGTCATCCGAAACGGATATGGTGTCCGGGGTCGGTGTGGGGATGTCGGTTATTAAGGATAATATTATGAATAAACTCAATGGAAAATTGGGTATTAAAAATAAACCGGGAAACGGTATTTACATTAAAATGTCATTTCCTATCGAGGTGCAGCAGTGAAAGTTTTAGTTGTTGATGATTCACAGGTTATTCGAAGAATCCTGACAAATATTTTAAATGATCTAAAAGCGGAAAATGTTGAAATAATTGAAGCAGGGGATGGCAAAGAAGCACTGGATGTTTTAACCAGCGGTATTATTGATCTTGTTCTTCTTGATTGGAATATGCCGAAAATGAACGGTCTTGATTTGATTAAAACAGTACGGAAAATGCCGGATTATGAGAAAACACCGATTATTATGATTACTTCTGAAGCCGCAAAATATAATGTTATGGAAGCAATTAAAGCAGGTGTTTCTGATTATGTCGTTAAACCAATTAAAAGTGTTGAGCTTATTCAAAAATTAAAACAGTTTATATAAAAGAAGGAGAATGCGCGTGAACGTTAAATACATCAATCCGTTTATCGAAGCAACACAAAATGTTATGAAAGAGTTTATCGGACTTGAAGCAACTCCGGGCTCTCCGACTTTATACGATAAAAATTCTAATGCATATGATTGGGATATCTCCGGCATTATTGGTCTTGCCGGTCAGGTTTTGGGTGTCATTATAATAAGTTTTCCCTCACGGATTGCTGTTAAAATGGTAGCAAAAATGCTTAATGATGAGAATATTAAATCTATTGATGATTCAGTAATTGATGTTATTGGCGAACTGGTGAATATCATTGCAGGCAATGCAAAAAAAAGTTTAGAGCAATTTAAAATTGCTATTTCATTACCGTCAATTGTTAAAGGGTCCCGCCATCAGCTGACCAGTCAAAAGAATATCACTATGGTTAATATTCCTTTTTCCTGCGAACTTGGCAATTTTAATTTATTGGTGTCGCTCAAAGATCTTTTATAACAATAACAGTCAATAGCATTAAACAAATACTTTCTTAACTATTTACATTAATGCTCTATTCCCTGACGTGATATAAAATTACAATAACATGGCATTCACGTGTTTATGTTTATCATGCTGTATGAAACCATTGAGTAAGAGTGTGAGGTTCTTCACGGTGTTGTGTACACGAGTATTTACAGTCAGGTTTTATTTTTAATTTATATTTATCTGCTCACGATAAGAGTTCTTGACATATAGATAAAATATATTATTACATATATATGCTATTATTGTATTCGCATAGTATACGCTATCGTTCTTTGCGAGGCGTATTATGATTACTGCGTTTATTTCAGACATATTTCATTTCAACGGGTTTCATAGTACACACATTAATATCTTACTGTTAATTGGGATGGCGATTTTTGTTGGTACTATCGGCGGTCGAATATTTCAAAAAATTAAATTTCCGCAGGTTGTGGGCTATATTATTATTGGCATTATTATCGGACGCAGCCTCTTAAATGTATTTGATGAAGAAACGGTTATTATGCTTCATCCCTTTAGTTATTTTGCTTTAGGGTTTGTCGGGTTTATGATTGGCGGCGAATTAAAAAGCGAAGTATTTAAAAAGTACGGAAAACAATTTTTTACGATATTGTTTTTTGAAGCATTGAGCAGTTTTGTTATCGTTACGGTTATCATTGGTCTATTAGGGACCTATCTCTTTCATCGTCCGGTTATTGCATGGTCACTCGGTCTATTGCTCGGCGCAATTTCATCTGCAACAGCTCCGGCGGCTACCACTGAAGTATTACGAGAATTTAAAACAAAAGGTCCGCTCACCCGAACCATTAATGGTATTGTTGCTCTTGATGATGCATTGGCACTTATTTTGTTTTCTATTGCTGCTGCAGTTGCCGAACATTTATCTGATACCGCAGATTCTGTTATAATAATAGCACTTCTTAATCCGTTTTATGAAATATTCGGTGCTATTGGTATTGGTGTTGGTATTGGATTGGGATTGAGTTTCATACTGAAGCGTTATAGTGAAGAAGATCGCCTTCTTACATTTGTTATTGGCGGAGTTTTACTTGCTATTGGTATAAGTTTAGCGTTGCATATGGATATCCTGATAGCCTCTATGGCACTTGGTATTACCGTCGTTAATATGGTGCCGAAAAAAAGTAAAAAAGTATTTTCTATTGTGCAGCGTTTTACACCGCCTATTTATGTACTCTTTTTTGTTCTTGTTGGCGCAGAATTAAATGTCGGACAGGTTGACCGATATATGTTGTTATTTCTTGGTGTTTATTTTTTCGGTCGCTTATTGGGGAAATCAATTGGGGCTATTACCGGATCAAAAATTGCCGGTGCGCCGATAACCGTACAAAAATATCTTTGGTTATGTTTAGGAGATCAAGCGGGGGTTGCCATCGGTTTGTCCATTCTTGCCGGGCAACGGTTTCCGAATCAAATCGGATTAATTGTTATTTTAGTTATTACGGCATCAACATTTATAATACAACTTATTGCACCGGCATTAGTGAAAGTGGCAGTAACGAAAGCTGAAGAGGTTGGTTTGAATATTACTGAACAGGATCTTATTGAACATTCGGTTGCTTGTGATATTATTGATCGTGAGGTTCCTGTTTTACATGAAGATGTGCCATTTCAAAAAGTACTGCAGCATTTTACCACGACTGAAAATCTTTATCTTCCTGTTGTTGATGATGAAAACAAACTGCAGGGTGTTGTAACGATTGAAAATCTTAAAAAGGTGCTTATTGAAGAACACCTCACCGGTATTCTGCTTGCCGGTGATTTGATGCAGCCGTCGCCGACATGTGTCAAACCGACAACATCGATACGCGAAGTGCAGAACATTTTAAAACATGAAAATCTTAATTTTGTTCCGGTGGTTACTGATGATGAAAAATTCATCGGTATTCTTGAAGGACGTCATATTCAGCAGCTTATTTCAAAGAAAACACTTGAGTTTGAGAATAAAGTTACTGCGCTGGGTTAATGTTTCAGAATACGAGTAATCAGAGAGAATCACGTTGCCGATGTTGATTTATTTTATTATGTTATGATTAACTATCAGTGTTGTTGTATGCTGTTGTGCAGTAACGGTGTTATCACATGATAGGTGTTATTAAACTATTAGAGGAGGTGCGTTTATATGGAAGAACAGAAAACAACCATGCCGTTATTAGGGGATGCTTTTCCGGAAATGACCGTTCAAACAACACAGGGAGTTGTATCGGTTCCGGGGGATTTTAAAGGAACCTGGTTTGTGCTTTTTAGTCATCCGGCTGATTTCACACCGGTATGTACAACTGAATTTGTTGCCTTTCAAAAACGGTATGCTGAATTTGAAAAACTGCACTGCAAACTTATTGGCATGTCAATTGATCAGGTTTTTTCGCATATAAAATGGATTCAATGGATACAAGAAAAACTGGATGTTGAAATTACTTTTCCCGTTATTGCCGGTAATGATACTATCGCCATGAAACTTGGAATGCTGCATCCCGGTAAAGGCACCAATACTGTACGAGCGGTTTTCATTGTTGATCCGGATGGTATCGTTCGACTCATTATGTATTATCCGCAGGAAGTGGGAAGAAATATAGATGAAATTGTCCGATCGGTACATGCATTGCAAATATCTGATAAACAGGGCGGATTATCTGCAGGATGGCCGAATAACGAGCTCATTAATGATAGAATTATCGTACCGCCGGCCACGGATGAAAAAACAGCAAAAGAACGATTACAGGATTCAAAAATTGAATGTTTTGATTGGTGGTTCTGTCATAAACCACTGAAATAAGAACGTATATTGCCATTAATACCTGAAGTATTGCCGATAAAATGTATTTATCTTCTTTGAAAAACCGGAAAATATGCCGATACTATGTATAGAGGTATACACTATAGTACTCGGAAGATTTCATTCATTGATGCAACCGACATTCTCTTTGCTTTATTGTTTCTTCAGTGCATTGATGTAAAATGAATCGCCGATAGTATATTGATGCATACCATGTATAGAAGTAAGGATTAATTGGCATGAAACGAATAATTATTGTTCTTTTAAGTATTGTATATGCAAGTGTTATCCCGACAAGCGCATTTCTTCCTGATGGGCGTCCAATGTCTGATGAATATAGTGGTTTAGAATCGCAGATTGTTCTTGCACGGGAAACATTCCGTCTTGGTGAACCAATGATGATGCAGTTCAGAGTTATGAACACAACGGCGAATAATGCAATAACCTTTGATATTGTTCCTGATTTACATCGTTCAATTATACTTTCGATTATTGATAGCCACAGTAATCCGGTTGCATTGAATCCTGCAGTTACTGACGCTGATCGTCCGATGACTACTGACCGTCCTGATTTATTTGAATCACGTTCCGTAACGTTATATCCGGGTGAAACGTATAGTGTTTCCATAAATTTGGCAGAATGGTTTATTTTTGAAAATGAAGGTCAATATCTGATAAACGGATATTGTATTCCCAATGCATTGCAAAATCACGAACCAAAAAAGATTTCGGCAAATCGTATACTCTTTCAGGTTAAACCCGGTCGGATAATGGAAAAACAACGAGCCTATGCTGCGCAGAAAAAAAGCGCGTATGAACAGGAAATGGTCGCATCGCCGCAAGGAACAATTCGATTTATACTTGATGCAAAACAGCACGGGCGTTGGGCGGATTATTTCCGGTATCAGGATATGCCGCAAATAATTATGCAGTTTAGTGAGTATGCTTCCAACTATGCGGCGGCATCGCCGCAAAAGCGGCTTCAAATTCTTGAAGAATTTAAACAATTTGAACAAATACGTGTTGAAAGCCGTATTAAAGAAAGTGAAGTATTAGATGTTGTTTTTACACCGGGCAATAATGATCGTTGTCGAGTGAGCGCATTTATTCATTATGATCGTGCTGCGCGGGGATTTAAAAAGTATATCTATAATTATTCAATGTATCGAAAAGATAATACATGGCGGGTTGACGGGTATACGGTAACCGTCTCAAAATAAAAATGTATACGGCATAACAGTGTGTTCTATACAAACAGAACAGTCATGCACTGCGGTTGATGTGAATCGGAAATAGAATAAATTAACGATTTTCGTTTTCATTACTTTCAATTTCGTCTTCTTCACCAACAAAAAATATATTTACAGCGTGCTTTTGTTTATCTTCTACGAGCAGAGGATTAAGGTTATCCGTATCGTATTTTTCTCCGTCAACAAAAAAGAGATAGGTATACTCACCATCATCAAGGAGCACGGTTGCCGTGAATGAATTATCGGGAAGCCGGCGCATTGGTGTTGCAATTGTATTCCAGTGATTGAATGAACCAACGACATATACCGTTTGAGCATCATCATTATAGTATCTGAAGGTAACGCTCTTATTAACAATTACGGGCATGGTAACCGGCGGCGGAAAATAATTTGTTGTTACGACAATTAAAGAAATACCGTTTCGTTTATTTTTTGCGGTGTCGGGGGGATTGTCAGGGTCATACACACGTTTATCATTAACAATAAAACCATACCGGTGTTCACCACGGGATAATTTTAAGGTAAATGCATAAATGCCGCCGTAATTAGTCATTCGATGTGCTTTATTATTAAAACCGTTCCAGTCGCCGACAAGATATACCATCTTTTCTGCTGCAGCGGGGTAACTGAAGATAATTCCGTTTGAAGTCTGCAGTGTTCCTGCTGAAACAATACCGGTACAGAAAGCGGTTATATATAGCATTATTATTATTGCTGATCGCATATAGTGCTCCATTACTCTTTAGACTCTACAGTACGCTTATAGTTGTATATCAGATTTTTATTGTATAAGCAAGGTTATTGATTCATGTATACCGTTTTGGCGTCAGTATCATCAATTATATTAATACGATGAGTATCCGGTGTGCATGAGTGATTATTTCATTGCATGGTATGGGCTAGCAATAACTCATCATTACGCTATACTATGCGGGATACGTGCTGCAGAGTGCTATACCGTATCATTTGTTTGTATGCATCAATATCAATCAATATGTTACGTAATATACATTTGTTGTATCAAGAAAAAAATCTGCCAGCGGCCATTCAAAGTATGCCGTTGATTCGTTTTTTATTTCAGCATCGTATGCTTCGGTGATAGGCGTCGGCGTTGTAATTGAAACCGCCAGTGTTTGATTTTCAAATAATGCATGAGTCATTTCAAGATTGCTTTTATACTCACTATCGATTTTTTCGATTTCTTCTGCACTCGCATTAGTCGGATATTCGGGTGATGAAGGTCGTTGAGCATTTGAGATAATAATACGATTATCAGTACGATGAAAAGCAATGCCGTCAGTATTTAATGCGCTTATATCGGAAAAGGCAAACTCAATATATCGAGACATGGCACCGTTATCATTAGAAATAATTTCATCGCGGGTAATGGTGATTATTCCATTGGTCCCTGAGATAAATGATGGTCCGTCATCGCCGTCTTCCAGCAGTGAGCGTGCCATACCGGTTTCTTCGGTATTGTTCGGGTCAGTAATGGGAACAAAAACATGTAAAACACAATTGCCGGATCCGTCCTTGTTCAAGGTAATGTTATAGGACATGCTTAAACAGCCGGTCAGCAGCAGCAGCAGGCTCAGCAGTATTCCGAATAATACTAATTTTTTCATTTATTCCTCATTTCATGCATTGAGAGCGTATTTCATACACCCTAAAGATATACGGTATTGGTAAAGAATACAATGAAAATTTACGTAATTTTAAACAGTATATGCTCTGATACCTTCATATGGTATACAGTATCGTGTTACCGAAGTGCCTATAATTATCTTGTAATCAAGCATAGTATTGTATACTGTTATATATATGAAAATGAAAATTGCAATCATTGATAAACTCGCATACAACCAATCTCTCATTCAAAGTGCACTTAATAATGAACATCATGAAGTTGTCGGGCGGTATCCGAATATTTTTGATGCCTTGGCTTTTTTGAAAAAGACCCCTCCCGATCTTGTTTTTATTGATTTTATTATTCTTCAGGAAGAGGGTTTTGAAAACCTGAAAGATTTAATACGTATCAACAAAAATATAAAATTTGTTCTTTTAACGATTGATAAGAAAACAGCACAGACCAAATCACTGCAGGATTGGTTCTTGGCGGTTTTATTAAAACCGCTTGAAGAATACATGATTATTGATACACTCAAGTCCGCCGAAGCGCAGTTTGAAAAACAAGCGGCTGATTATGCGGCAATACCATCGGAAGCGCTTCCGCAAAAACAAATTGTTAGTAATGCGGCAAAAAATGTTGATATACGACTAATTCGTCCGGTTGTATTGAGTATAAAAGAAGTTATTGGTCCGATGATTACGGAAAAAATATATGCCGGTCGTCCGGCAAGTCTTGAAGCGGCGTTTACAACACAAGGTGTTGCCGGCTGTATCAATTGCTGCGGTGATTTTGAGGGTGATATCATTCTTGATATGAATAAAGATGTTGCCTGTTATTTCACCGGTATGATTGTGCATCAGGATGATGTTATTTATGGTGATTTTGTTGAAAGCACCATTGGTGAAATAACGAATATGATTGCCGGGCATGTCGCTTCTAAAGTTATTGCATTTGGTGAATTATCATTTTCAACACCGCGTATTATAACACAAAATATTTTTGATGTGTCAGAGCGTCGTAATATTATTGTACAGCCTATTGGAATAGGGTCACATATTATCAACGTCAATTTTTTTCTTAATATGAATATTACGGAAACCGAATAATACTATTCGATCATATCGTTATATGCAGATAGAGTATACCGTGTTTGCGCTGTGAATACTATCAGGAAAGAGTAATTGTAAATGTCATTTTCTGACCATACTCTCAAAAAAACAATTTCCCGGCTGCAGCATTTATTAAAAAATATCCGCGGCGTGCTTTTTGATTTTGACGGATTACTTGCTAATTCCGAAGAATACCATTATCTTAGTTATAATGAAGTGTTTAAACGGTATGGTCATACGCTTGATCGCGAAGAGTATTGGTTATGGTGGGCTTCACGCGGTGCAGGTCCGCACGGTGAAATAAAGCGGCATGGACTGGAACACATTGATCCGTACGAAGTCAGCCGTGCGAAAGAACCAATTTTCAGCGCATATTGTCAAAGCGGAAAAATTCAACTCTTTGATGGTGTGCGTGAAGTAGTGAGTAGAATGCATAAACAAGGATTTCAGCTTGCTGTAGCAACGGGCAGTAGTGCTGCTGATGCCCGCGCGGTTCTTGCGCATCAGGGTATTGCTGATCTGTTCCATACGATTATCGGAAAGGAAGAAACAAAGCACCGTAAACCTGCGCCGGATGCATGGCTGATTGCCGCTGCACGCTTGCAGCTGCCGCCGGATGCGTGCATTGCATTTGAAGATGCTGAAAAAGGACTTACCGCTGCAATAACGGCTCAAATTCCGTGTGTTATTATCAGAAATCCGTTGAATAAAACGTTTGATTTTCCGGGAGCATATGCTGATTTACCGGACATGAGAACAGTATTACAGGCATTACCGGAGAATAACGATGGCTAAAATTCATGATTTTGATGCATATATGAAGTCTGTATCATACACTGAAAACCAAAACGGTAAAATTATACCGGCTAATTTTTCATTGAATCGATATCGGAATACTATTAATACGCTTGTTGAGAGGTTGCTGCAGTATATTCCTGAACGGCTTACTGATGCTGAATACATTAATGCACTGGAATTGTTTTTAGGTAATAAAGATACCTCAGCGGAAGAAATTGAAGATTTAGAAAGAAACCCGCATTTTCAATCATGGTTATTATATGATTACCGTTTAGTATCAACAGGAAAACGTCTTGTTAAAATGTTCGGCGAAACACATCAAGCTATGCTGAACAGTATGAAAATGGAACTTATTAATAATTTAGAGCATTCATATCTTGCATATTATGAAATAGTGCATACGCAATCACCGAACATGCTCGTGCTTTCTGAAATAAGCGGGCAGCGCAAGTTTACGGTGATTAATGAAAAATTATACAATGAAGTTGTCAAATGGGATATTTTATTTACCCGTATTATTACGTATCGTGATTGTCATTTTATCAGTGAACGGGTTGATCTTTTTTCACCGCGGTATCGGCCGATTATTATTGAAGCGTTGAAACGTGAATTTGAGATATTGTATAATAATACCAGCCCGCTCAATCTTGCCAAGTTGATGAAAGAGTATGCCTATTTGTTTTTACAGTTTAATATTGTACTGGGTGAGAATGTTACCGCACATAATAATGCTGATACAGCCGGAAAACATAATTGTACAATAATATATACTATTATTAATCGTAGTTTTCTGCACAGTCAGCTTGAATCAGTGCCGGAATTGAAACGCGGTACAACATTTAATCTTGTAAACACAAAAAATAAAATCGTTGATTATATTTGGGATGATGGCGGCAAATCATCATTCGCCCGATTTCGGTTAAAATCAAAAACACTTGAAGTTCACTGTTCCGCCGGACGTGATGAAAATACGCTAAAACGATTTATTGACGATTATTTATACAATTATCTTACCTATAGTGTAACTGAATATTCACACGATATACCCCGCAGCGACCGGCACAATACAACAGTACGGCAAACCTTTCAGGAAGAAATTGAGGAAGAAGAAAGCACGATAATCGAATACTTTCAGAATTATAATCATATTTGGCTTGAATTGCCAATGCCTGCATTAGATGGGATGACCCCGCAGGAAGCTGCTCAATCTTCAAAAACGAGACCAATGGTTGAGCAAATGCTGCGGGAGCTGGAAAATATAAACTTGCATGCAGAGCGCCGCGGCGAATCAATGCTGATTGATATTGACTATCTCAGAGAGCGGCTGCATATCGAACATAAGTAATAACAATCGCATCTACCATATACTCTTTCGCATATAGTATACCGCGGAAAATATGTATTAGTATCAGAACGAATTGGCAGGGACAATCAGGGACAATGTATTGTATAGTGCACAGTCTGTAATAATTGTGTGAAATATAATTAAAAGCATTGTATTTTTATTCAGTATTGATATGAATAGTTGCAGCACTATATATGTATACGCAATGCTGTTGTCGTGTGAATCAAAGATGAATATCGGCATAATGATTACGAAACGCCATAGATGCATACAATAATTTCGGGGAACGTGTACCGGAATACGCGGCAAATGCATAATATCAGACAATATAAAATTGACAGTATATAATACTGGTGTTACACTTATTATACGTATGAAATGGATATTAATTATTTGCATAATAACTGCTTGTGCGTTTTTCTCGATTGTGCTTTTTGCGCAAGAACCTGACATAACCCTAACTAATGAATATACGCAATCCGGTTATCATAATACGTTTTCAGATACTGAAATACTGACGCATCCTGCATCTCCGACTGTTATAACACAGTATCGTACCAATTATACTGCCGGAAAAATTGCATCGTTTGATGAACTGGAGGACTTTTTAGATACTCGTTTAGCGAACAATGATTATTATATCATCAGCCCGTCATATAAAATGTATCCGCTTGAAACAACAGTGTGGTATTATCTTTGGCGCTCAGCGTTGTTGCCGGGATGGGGGCAGGTGGAACTTGGTCGTTCAGCAAAAGCCGGCGCAATGTTCGGAGTAACCGGACTACTGATTTCACTTGGTGCGGTTGCACGAGAAAAAGCAAATACGAAATATTTACAGTATTCCAATTTAACCTATGATACACCGATTCAGGAGTTTAATGATACGTATTTGGATTATGTTGAAACGCATAATCGTTCAACAACGTATTTTACTGCTGCTGTATGTGTGTATTTATTTAATCTGGCTGATGTATATTGGGATTACAAACTTATGCGTTCGCGAGTGCGATTAGAAATAGCCGCATCAGGATATGACTATCATGCCGGGGTAGGTATATGCTTTTAAATAGATATAACAGTAATCGGGTTATCCGGTATATCACGGCAATGGTTATCGTTATCAGTATGGCGCTGACCTGTTCACCGCTTAAAGATCGTACAAATATTCGTGATCCGTTAAGTCCGAATTATCAGATGCCGACGAACAACAGCAGCGGCGGCGGTGATGAATACCATGACGGGGCTGTTATAACCGGCACTGTTGTATGGAAGCGTAATGAACTTCATCCGATTGTCGGTACGTTATTAATTGCTGTTGGCGGTTCATTAACGATTGAGGGCGGATCATTGGTATTATTATATGGCGCAGCACCGCGATTGATTGTTGACGGAGTTTTAAAACTCGACGGAACATATGCAACACCGATTACCTGTATGAATATTGATGATGCTCCGGGGAAAATAATTTTTCGGCATTCTGCCCGTAATTCGGCAATTCGTTTTACCCGTATGACGAATATGACAGTTGAATGCCGTTCAAGTGGTGTAATTATTGAACGGTCAAAAATTAAGCAGATTACATTACAGGGAGCGGCTGCACCGACGATCCGGTATAACCGTGTCGGGTATATGGAGTTTCGAGATAATACAACAGCAATAGTTCAGTATTGTCATTTCGATCGTGATTTCGGCGGTCAAACACCAATTGCAGGCCGATCCAATTTTTTAAATGTATTTGCTTCAAACTTGCAGCTTGGCAATTCGCGTCCGCGGCTGACTCATTGCAATATATTGGGATATTCACCGGCGCCGGTTTCAGAAGGTCATTATGCTGTATGGAATACCAGTCAACCGAAGACGAATTCTATTATAATAATTAATTCATATTGGCGTACGAATTATCACGGTTTTATTGCAACGAATTTATGCAATCATGATCCGGGATTAATCGCAGTGCCGCTGCAAAGTATCAGTAATCATGCACTGTCATCTGCCGGACCGGGATGGTAACATACCGGAATGTACGAGAATAATACTTCTTAATGGTATTTATTATTTTGTGCAGTTATTTCCGCGGTGCGTTGTTTTCGGCATTGTGTAATAGAATAATACTGTTCAAGGAGTGCCGTACAGGAAGAGCATAGTGTTTCTTCTTCATCAAGGGTGTTAATGGTGCCTTGAGCATCACGCATTATACACTGTCTGTTTGTGCAATGCGAAAGCCCCATTGCATGAGCAAATTCATGTAAAACTAATTTTTCCCAGCGCCGGTTATATTGGTATTCATTGTGTGATTTTATCCGAATACGATGTGTTGAACAAATACAAACCTGTCCGCCGACAAACGCTTGTCCGAGAATCCCCCAGTCTTCGTATCCGTGTGCGGTCGTTGAAATATCTTCATCAGTGATGCCAATGATAAAATCAGCATTCGGCGGTTTTATTTTTTTAAGGTATGTCAGTAATTTTTCAGCGCGCCATCGTCCCCGTGGGGTATAAAATGCCTGCGGCGGCATTGGCTGTTCCGCAAGCATTTGAAACCGTACTCCATACCATTCGCCGAGAACATTGGTTACTGCGTGTATGGTGTGCGGTATATATGCTCCCAGCGGAATAACTGCAACTCTTTGACGGTATACCGGCGATGGTTTTGAATATAAAGAAGACAGACCGGTAAAACAAACAATACTGTATACTATCCATAATATGAATACTATGCGCGGTCTGCGCTGTATATTTGAAGAAAAAAACGTCATGGTGAAATAATAGTATTATTCAGCGGCAAGGGTATCAGCTTCCTGTACTAATTGTGTCTGCCAGTGCAAAAAGTATTCCTGTGCTGAATTATCCTGTGAGGCAACATCTGCTAAAATACGAAATACCGGTTCGGTCCCGGAACCGCGCATCCAAATAAATGCAACCGGTTTGTCGGCATCATTATAAAAGATGATTTTCAAGCCGCCTTTTTGATCGCCGGTTCGGTATGCCGTGCCAACACCTGTTTTTGCTTCATTGCCTTCATAGTTTACCTCTTCCCAGCGAACAATACCGAATTGAGTATGCAGATCAGTTTTGCGTTGTTCCCAGTGTTTTGGAAATATTAGTTCATACGCGGCTTTGAGTTTTGCATGATCGGCAGTTCGGATTGATGTAATTGCTTCAGGTTCATAGGCATTTGTTGTTACAAACGACGGTAAGGTGGCAATAATATCAGCCATAGAAAAATCATTACGATAGTTTTTATTCTGCCCTGAGCGTTTACACCATATTTCAAATAATCCTTGTTTTCCTTCAATGGAGGTTAATGACAAAAGTTTAATAAACGCAAAGATTGTATTGAGCGGATCACGTACTGCAGCGGGATACGTGATATTGCCGCCGTTTGATCCCTCACCCATAATACGTATTATATATCCTTCAGCGCGTTTATTTTCAGCACAGCGGACAACATTTGCTTCACCGACTTCCGATCGAAAAACCTTAACACCGAATGCCTGTGCAATAATATCAACCCGCATGGACGTCGGTCCGTTAACAACAACGCCAACTTTTTGTTCAGGATTTCCATCTGCATCGTAGGTTACATGATTACTGAAGACGAGGTATGCTAATTCACTAACGAGCGTCAGCGCAAAGACTTCCTGTGCCTGAATAATTTCAGCATGATTTGTGTGATCATTAAAAAAAACAATATTACCGCGATCACCGTCATTATCAGGTACATATCCGAGAGTATAGCGTGTATCTTCAGCATGCAGTTTTTCTATTTCTTCTTTACACTGATTTAATGAGATGCCTTCCGGGACGATACGATGAACTATTTGCCGGGGAACACCGTTTACAACATTGACCGCAATACCGAGGCTTTTCATAAACTCACTATCAATACTCAGTGTACGAGCACTGCCGTTTAATTCCGCAACAACGCCAATCGGTTTTAGTGCAACCGCATTTTTTAATGCATAGAGCATGCCCTGCCGTTCAGCGGAATTTGAAAATCCGGTAATAACCGTCTCCGAAAATGATGAATACATCAGCGCTGATTGTTTTTTATGGTCGTTGACGGCTGTATAGATCGCTGCAATATCTTCTGCCGCAACATCGTTTACTTTTCGAATAAGTGCTTCCGAATGACCGGGGGCGGCGAGGGCGTTTGTAAATAGTGATATAAGGTTGCGGGCTTCTGCTGCATTTAAAACCCCGCCGGATTTAAGACCGAATTTTATTCCGTTATGACCAATGGGATTATGACTTGCGGAAACATACGCAAATCCGTCGATAGTATCATGAGCGCGGGCAAATGCCATTGCTTCCGGCGCAGCAGTTATAAATGTATATATAACCTGCAGCCCTTCAGCTAAAAATGTACGACACATAACATCGCCAATTGTCGGGCCGGTAAATCGTGCATCAAGCGAAAGCAGAACAGTGGGAGTATCTTTGCCGGTTGATTCTTTCAGAAAAGTACTGAAAACTTCTGCGGCGGTTGCTGATAATTCTTTATCAACCGTTGTTATTTCTGGGCGTACTGATTCTTCATCACCGTCAGCTGCAAATATTTTGCGCCAGCCGGAAATTGAGAGAATCATCGGTTTGAGTGCTTTTTGGATTTCATCGGCTGAATGCTGTTGATTCGGGAATGGAACAGCCGCGGGATCACCGATTATAAATCCCGTTCGGCGGTCTTTAATAACAGTCATTGATTTCCTCCGGAATTATGTATGTTTAATACATGAAACATGCATTGTATGTATCGCACGAATGAATGTCAATACAAGAGCTGCTTGTATTGAACAGTGCAGCTGCAGAAGATGTATAGTATTGTCAGTGCATATCG
>CAZBCL010000016.1:260-57984 GCA_964490645.1 uncultured Spirochaetia bacterium | reverse complement strand
AGAAAAGCAGCGAATAATGCCGTTATTATTTTGAGCGTATACATCGGTATAATAAATTTCTTCACTTATCAAACATCCGTTTTGATAGCGCGTTACTGAAAGCGGTATTCCTTTTAATTCCGTAAAGAGGGCTGCATAAAACAAATATTCAGCGGTTAGTGCACCGGAGCGGTTATATTCATGTATCATATGCCGGACATTTTCTTTTTTTGGATTTTCCAGACGATAGAACCATTCCCGCCGAACAACGGCCCCGTTGATATTGTACCATTCAACTGTTCGAAAAGCTTCATCTGAATTTCGTGAAACTGCAAAATAAGTATCATGACGATATTTAACATTATTGGAAAAAAATGTTCGGGTATAGATAATACCGCTTTTAACAATAATATTAGTATTGTAATACGTTTCATACTGCCGAACGGTATTATTTTCATCAATCCATAATACCGCTGCTTTCAATTCTGATGCAGGGGGAAATGATTGCACGATACGCGAAAGGTTATTCGTCGCGGGAGCATACGGAAAGTAATTCATTGTAACCGGCGGCGGAAAAAAAGCATCCGCCGATCCAAAAATTAAAAACACAACGCTTATGCTGATACTATATGTAAAAAATGAAATCCGTTTCATGATTGTTTATGAAACTCGGTATTAACAACACCGGCTTTTCCGGTATACCATAATAAACACTATAAAAAATCAACTAAACATGGAATATGGTATGTTATAATAACTCTTCACACATACTATATATATTCCATATCGTACGTAATTATTCGTTTGCTGATGTCATAGGTGTTTTTCCGGCCGTGTTCTGTGAACGATATGCATCAGGATTTCGTTCAATTCGATGGGCTAATCGTAAATCATCAATATAGTTTTCCATTTTTTCATTCAGTTCAAATTGTTCAGCATACGGCCGCAAGCGTTGAATTTCATCTGCTGAAAGCCCATCTTTCATCATTGTATTAATTGCAGGTTCAAGCTTACGATAACGTTCCGCAAAAGCAATAACATCTTCATCGGTCAGTACAATATCCCCGAACTTATGAGCAAGATACAATTGAGAAATAGTATTTTCACGGGTAAAACGAATCATTGCTTTATGTGCCGGATCATTAAAGAACCCGTCTTTTTGTGCTTTTAAATATGCCAATCGCGTTTCAATCATTTTATCAAGAAAAACAAGCCGGTCGTCAGGATTAGTGGGATCAAAATCAGCTAAATCAGGATCATTTTTACCAAGCTGTTCAATACTTCCTTCTTCAACATATTTATTTATAATCGTGATAAACGCCTGACGGCTCATTGGTCTTCCGTCAATTTTAGCAATCCATTCACCGGCTGAAACCTTTTCACCATCTTTCAATGGTTGTAATGCCTTCTGATTGCGTTCAACTTTCATTTCATTTTTTAAATCATTAACAAGAGCTTCAATTTTTTCTTGAACCTTTTCCATCCGAACATAATTTGAAGCAAGTGTCATTGCTTCAGCAACAGCATAGCCGGCAAGCAATGCCTGATTACGGGCATACCAATCATTGATATCCGTTTCCGTGATAATAATATCATCCATGTATGTATTTACAATATAATACTGGGCAATCGCATCAATTGTTGTTTGTTCGATAAGATATTTCCATTCAGTATCAGCAAGAAAACCGCTTTTTTTTGCATCCTCAAACACCAGTTTCAGGCGTATTAATTCATTAACAACATAATTTCGCAACTCTCCCTTGCTGTATCGCTGCGGGAAATCGGTTTGTGTCATTCCTGAACTTATTTCACGGAATACTGCATCAAACTCAGTAATAGTAATTTTTTTGTTATCGATTTTTGCAACCCATGATTTCCCACCGCTGAAAATCGAATTACAGCCGATGAGCATACCTCCAACAACACATAGTATAAGTATACCAATAGAATATCTCTTCATTTTCTTTCCTTAATAATATAGTATTATTTTGGGCAATCTATTACAAACCCATAATTGACGAAAGATACCATACTCATATAATTATGACAAGGTGTTTATTTGAATGATTTTATTTCTTGAGTATATTGCGTCGTATAGTATTAATAACCATTATGTATGTACGTGATAATGTGCGGATTCGATTTATTGAGTTTCATCAGCAGTCTTTAAATTGGTGTTACTTTTATCCTCACCTGTCGTAATCGGTTCTGTTCCTTTGATAAACTCACTTTCAATAATATTTGTACATTCGCTTGTCGGAAGATACCCGGTATCACGACAAATTGTCTCGCGGACAATTCCCGCTTCCGACGCGAAATCCGGCGCACTGCCGGACCAATAGACTTCTTTTAAAAACTGAAATGCAACAGGCGCCGCTAAACTTCCACCGGTCATTCCGGACGTAAGCATTAACCCGGCTTCATCATAACCGATACGCACAACGACAACCAATTCAGGTGTACAAGCAACAAAAACCGCATCACGATGATTTTGTGTTGTTCCCGTTTTACAGGCAACAGGAATAGTAAGACCCGCATTATGATAAGCCCGATATGCAGTCCCCCCACTTTTCGTTGTTGTCTGCATCATACGTAAGGCTAAATATGCCGCTTCAGGAGAAAAAATATGGTACTGCTCCATTTCCCGAAACACATCAATATTTGCTTGTATTGTTTCTTCCCAATCAAGTTCAACTTTTTGATTTCCATTTGTATCAATAGAAATGATTTTACGTAATATATACGGCACAACCCGTTTGCCTCGATTAACCAGTGTTGCATATCCGTTTGCCAGTTCAAATAAAGTCAATTCACACGTACCCAGTGCAAGTGAAAGAACAGCAGGAACTTCATCTTCTTTTTTATTATTAACTGCCATGCGAATTTTTTCTGCTGTTTCTTTAACACCGGTTCTATAAAGCACTTCAACGGCTATTCTATTAATAGATTTTTGCACCGCTTTTTGAATATTTACATCACCATAGTTCCGGTTACCGTAATTTTCCGGCTTCCAAACACGGCCATGATCATTATAAGAGCGTTCCATATCTGTAATAACCGTTGATGGGGTAACCGTATGACGATCTAATGCAACTGTATAAATTAACGGTTTTATTGTTGATCCAACCTGTCGCCGTGTTTGATATGTTCGATCCAGCTGATTATTAAATGCAAATCCACTGCCGCCGACAGCTGCCAACACCTCACCGGTTGACGGCTTCATCACTAAAATAGCACCTTCAATCGCAGCGGTTGTATTCGTATTTCGTATTTGTGCATTAATAGATTCAAGAGCATGACTCATTGCCCGTTCGGCAATTATTTGATAATTTAGATCACAGGTAGTATAAATTGACAAAGACCCTTCAAGAAGCATTTTTCGATCAACCAGTTTTTTCTCATCAATAATAAAACGTCGTATATGTTCAATAAAGTAGGGGGCACGATTTTGTGCCATTCGCCAAAAAGATACCGTCGGCGTAATATCTTCCGGATGATAGTGCTGCCAGAATGATGTATAGTAATTATCAATTTCATCATGTTTAATAAGCTGTACATCAGCCATACGATGTAATGCTACTTGTTGCCGGCGTTGTGCCAGTGTTCTGTTTACAAAAGGAGAAAACGCATTCGGTCGGGCAATAAGTCCGACTAATAATGCCGTTTCAGGAACATCAAGTTCCATTGCTGATTTATTAAAATAAAATTGCGCGGCCGCTTCAACACCATACGTTCCATGTCCAAGATAAATATTGTTCAAATACATGGTTAAAATATCTTGTTTGGTATATCTTTTTTCAAGTTCAATGGCGCCGTACAATTCAAGAAACTTACGGTAGAGGTTTCGTTTCCGTGAGGTAAACATTATTTTTGACAACTGCTGTGTTATCGTTGAACCTCCGGCAAGTCTTCCTTTAAAAACGATTAAATAAACTGAACGAAGAAGTCCTTTATAGTCAACTGCTTTATGCTTTTCAAATTCCCAATCTTCCATTGCCAATACGGATTTCGGCAGCAGCGTTGACATTTCATTCATGGTAACAATAATACGGCGATTTGCTGAATATGTGCCGATAACCTGATTATGGCGGTCATAGATTTGTGTCGGACGCCGTTCAATTATCTGTGCATCATCACCGATAACAACTGATCCGACTTTTCCGTATTGTGATTCAGTAATCAGCGTATGATATTTATCAACCCGCATCAGCAATTCATGTTTATTATTCTCCCATTCCTGTCGTGCCGCATATGCCAACCCTGCACAGTATGCGCCAAAAAGAATACCAATTCCTATAAGTGGTATTACAATAAAAGTAATAATGATCGTATACAGCGAACGTTTTTTCATGTTTGATTGTTCCATACTATGCGGTGATTGATATTCCGGTATATTCATTTAATCATCTTACGTATTGAACCCGCAGAGAGTTCATAAACATTTTTTGCCGTTCGTGCCAGTTCCTGATTATGGGTAACCATAACAATAGCAAGATTGTGATGTGTATTTAATTCAGTAAATAATCGTGAAACGATATTACTTGTTTTATCATCCAAATCACCGGTCGGTTCATCGGCAAATAATATTTTAGGGCGATTAATAAGCGCACGCGCAATTGCAAGCCGCTGTAATTCTCCGCCGCTCATTTTTAACGGAAAGAAACGACGACGCCCGGTCAACTCTAATTGTTCAATAAGTTCATGTGCATACGCAACGGATTCATTTTTCGGAATATCCGGTCTGAAGATAGTCGGTGCAAGAAGATTTTCCCACGCGGTCAGATGATCAATCATTACTTTATTTTGAAATACAAAGCCAAACTCACATGCCCGTATTGCTGACAATTGTGCATCGCTCGTCCGGGCAGTAACATGTGCATCTAAATACACTTCCCCCTGCGTCGGCATTATCAATGAACCCAGTAATGCCAATAATGTTGATTTTCCTGAACCTGACGGTCCGGTAAATGCAATATAATCACCGGGGTTTATATCTATACTAATATTGTTAACTGCATGAACTTTTTCTTTGATGCCGGGAAACAGTTTAGAAATATTTATTGCGCGTATAATCATCTATCAGCTCCGAATAACTTCATAGGGATCAAGAAACGCACCGGATAACGCAGTAAAACTCATTGAAAAAAGATTTAATACGATAATCACTCCCATGCTGATACATGCTGACACTAATGCCTGTCCGGGCGGCACGACTGTCAGAAAATCACGAAAGGTTGTTTTAAAAAGCGTAAATAAAAGTATAACGCCTGTCCCCGAACCGACACATGACAACAATAGTGCTTCAAACCAAAGTAATTTAAATATACTGCCGCGTTTCCCGCCCAAGCAGCGCAAGACGCCGATTTCACGACGTCGTGATTGTGCTGTCAGATAATATATTATTAAATAGGTTAACGATACCAATGCAAGGTTAAATATCACAACAACATGATATACCGTTAAATTAGTACGAGCAGTGAGTTCTTTCGTAAGAATATTTTTCTGTGTCAGTTCAATTAACTGCGGGGATACAATACTGAAAAAAAGACTGGCCGTAAATAACGCAAGCAACATAAGGTTACACACAAACCATATGGTTTTCCGTGAAATATTTTTCCATGCAAGCCACAGTATTGTCGGTTTCACGTGCGCTCCTTAATTTACTGTTTTCCACACAATAAACAGTATCTGAGCGGGTGAAGGGAATCGAACCCTCGTATTCAGCTTGGGAAGCTGATGTTCTGCCATTGAACAACACCCGCAGCAAAAATACAGTAGCATATTCATGCGCAGTGGTCAAGGCATGTGCAGATCAATGTTCCGCATCATTACTTACTCATACACATAGTGATACACCGATAAGGCATTTATTTCGGTACTATCCCACTGCCACGGTAAAATATTAAAAAAAAACTATACCCCGCCGTAAATATACTATACAATTGAGCAAAGGAAATGTGAATGAACAAACAGGAAGCATATACCTCTATAATAACCGCTGCACATGCAATGGCTGCTGCAGGTCTCGTTGCCGCTACTGACGGAAATATAAGTTGTCGGCTTGATAACGGTCATTTTCTCATTACGCCTTCGGGGGTTGGAAAAGGTCTGTTAACCAAGAAGCACTTGTTAGTTACGAATGCCGATGGCATTCGCATACAGGGAACGGGACGTGTTTCTACTGAAATAAAACTGCATCTTCTTGTTTATTCGCTGCGGTCAGATATTCATGCAATCATACATGCACATCCGCCAAAATGTATTGCCTGTACCATCGCAGGATTATCCTTTGATCAGCCAATCTTACCGGAAGTTGTCGTAACCTTAGGACGCATTCCAACCGCCCCCTATGCAACCCCTTCAACTGAAGCACTCCCGGAATCCATACGTACATTAATTCCGCATACCGATGCAATTATTCTAGACCGGCACGGAACGCTCACCGCTGCCGCAACTCTGCCTGATGCATTGTATAAACTCGAAAAATTAGAGCATACCGCCGGTATTTTACTTAATACACATATGCTGGGAACATTAAAAACACTGCCTGATGATGAAGTACAGCGTCTTGAGTCCATGCGTGATTTTTATGGTGTTCGCGGCAGACACCTGTCGTTTTTAAAACAAAATGATTAATGAATGATTATCGTGCCGGATTTATTTAACGGCATCCACCAGCCTTCACCGGAGTTTTGTATAATAGTTGGCGGAATGTAATACTCACCGGGATATAATGAACGCACTAAATACATTAATCGATAGGTTCCCGGTTGAATTGATTGTAAAGAAAACCGCACGGACCCGTCAGAAATATTTTTCGTCATTTTCCTATATCGGTCATCCTGAATAAAATACCGATCATCCTGTTGTATCGGAATACAGCCGGCGGGAAAATAATCAGTTATTAATACTTCATCGGTATACTGAGGGATATGCACATCAAGCATAATCAGTACTTCCTCACCGGCAGTAAAACGTTTCGTACGACGTACTCCGCAAATAATATCCTCATCAATAACCTTCGGTACTAATTTATAGAATATTTTTTTCATGGTGATATTATTTTCATCACTTGACAATCGCCATTGTATATTTGAACTTGTTTCCGGCAGATCAGCAGGTATTACGCTGATCGTATGATTCAGTGAATCACTGTATTCATCAGAATGTGCGGTAACGGAAAGATTAATGAACGCAGTATCAGGGGCCGTTTTATTTCGTACAAACGTTTTATTTTTCTCCGGCGAAAGTATAAAACGCTTTCCCATCGTTTCATAAACCTCATTATCATCAAGCAGCATTGTTGCCCGAATTGTTTTTTTTAATAATGCGGCATTATGTACTATCCATGTTATCATAAACGAATCACCGGGTCGTACGCTGTACGGTGCAACAATTGAAACGGTTAAGGGGACACGTGTTGTATACACTGTATCCCGACGTCCGAATTTCGTATCACTGCCTACCCCGCACACCGTATATCGATAATCACGACGCGCTAAATCGGTTTTAATGCCAAAAACGCTCACGCCATGTTCATCAGTAGTGCAATGGGTATTAATAACATTATTCGTTGCAAACGGTTTCATCCAAATACCGGATAGTCCGCGTTTGATAATTGCTGCAGGCATTAATATTGCTTGCGTATTGTTATCGTCTGTATCATATGACGTCAGTTTCTCTCCTGAATAAAAATACAGACTTGACCATATTCCCGAACGATTTTCCTGATCCGGATAAACAACAGAAAACGGCAGCCGCGGATAAAACCGCGGAATGGCCGTATCATTCAAAGTTGCCCAAATATGTGCCGTTGTTTCACGCTGCCAATAATTAACCGTATGCAACGTTACCGATGTCTGCAGAGAAAGCGGCAATGGGTTTTCAGGGAATGAACAGGAAATATGCAATACCCGCTGCGGTGACGGAACCGATAATTCCTTCGTTGTTGAATAAAACACTCCATCATGAATAAATGAAACCGTAATGTACACATTCGGCTGATATCGATCAAAAATTGAATACGTAATTGTTTCAAAATAATTATCCAAATATGTCGTCGTTATATCATAGACATTCCGTCCGTGAATACTAATCACCGCCGTTACATCTTTTACCGGAGACACAATCAATAAGCGTGCAATATCATCTTCACTGTATTGTGTTTTATTCGGAATAATTGTCAGGGCATCGGGAACAAATCCCAGATCTTCAGATCGTTTCGTAACCCATACTACTTTATCAACTTTTATTGTTCTTGAATGATCAAGTGATGCTTCCGCACGAATATAATATATCCCTAAATCATCAGGTTGAAAAACAACAGGCATCTGGACACCAAAATAATTAGTACGATACACCTGTTCCATTAAGATATCATTATACTTACCCTCATCATTATAGACACGCTGATAGATAAAAAAATCAACCGGTATTACCTGCTGCAGTGAAGCCGGTGAATGAAATGATGTTGTAAGTTCAATTTCATCGTTTATTTCATATACCTCTTTATCACTGATTAAGGATGCCGTTATTGCATGATGATAGACGGGGATTGAACGGTACAGTAAATATTCATAATTACTGTTATCACGAATATACCAAACAAACATCAGTTCCGTATCATGGTCAGAAAATATGAATTTTTTTAACGGCAGGTTTATTTGTGCATGACCATTGTGAAATCGGCGCTGATGATGATATACCATGGTATACGAACTATTCGTTGCTCCTGCACGACGGCGAAAAACACGACAGGTTATCAGCCCTCCCGGAACGGGAAGCTGCGGAAGATACATAATACTCAACTGTGCATGCAGCACTTCATTGGCATAATAAAAAGAATGACATTTTTCCAGCGACACGGAAAACGCCGGGGTATGATTATCACAAACACTGAACGATACTTCTTCAGTTTGATTTAAACACGTAAACGAAACGCGATAATGCCCCGGCGACAATGAGGATGAATCAAGCGCACCTTGAAACATTCCTGCATCATCACATTGAACAACTCGTTCCATGATAATCGTTCCGTCAAGGGCTCTTACCGTTACTGCAACCGGTGTATCGTGAATAACGGTGAACCCGTTTCCCGTCTGAGATCGAACAAACCCGATATATGAAACCATATCTCCCTGATAAACAGTCGATTGGAGTATTTCACTATAAAGCCGCACTGATGATTGTTCTTTCTCCGTCAGTTTTCCTGCCGGTGTTGTAAAAAACGCAACCCCCGATCCTTTTTGTGCCAGCAGCATACAAGGACGACGAATATCATGCTCAATAATAAAATAGGGTTTTCCGTCCGCACAGTGCGCCTGTCGAATATCATTTTGATCTATATAAGTTACTGAAACATCGTGTAATACCGAACCGGTCTTTTTATCATATGGAATGACATAAATCATATCAGGAGATTGTTCAACGACTAACGCAAAGTCAGCTATCGTTAATGGAATTTCAACGACGTGATTATGGTATTCCGCAACCACTATATAACTGCCGGTTTTAATAATCGGAATACGAATATACTGCATATCCGGTGTTATTGTTTGTGCCCATTGCCGAATACGATTAAAAGAATCAGCCGGATATTTTTTAACGCTTGCACAACCGGCATCAGACGGCCTATAGACAATACGTGCAGCACACTGCTCTGATGCAAGATGACTGTTCAGTTGATTGAACAATGCCTGAACACGCGGTTGTTCTGCTCTGTCGGCAGCACTTGAAAGATGGGACTGTAAAAAATAATCGCGGCTGTTATTGATTTTATAGCAGGTAAAAACCACACGCTCTACGGAATCGGTATGAACATTAAGGATATACGCATCCCCGGGGATACTTGCCTGATTCGGTATAAAAGTGATTGCGGCAAAAACCCATGACGAAAGGAAAAGCAATAACAATACGATTGCCGCCGTTGTAATTATGCTTTTTACAGGAGTTGCCGGAATAATGCTGTATAAAAAATATTGACGGGAAGGAAAGCACGTGGAACTATTCAAATATCGCTCCCAATATTTTAATAATACAGACTTCATTACCCGTTTCATTATAAATAATATCATCAGCGTTTAACATCATTATCAGCAGCCCTCGGGAATCCACCTTTTTTGGATTTTTCCGTAATTGTTCAAGGAGCGGGTTTGGATTAAACCCTCCACCTTCATCACGTATTTTAATACACAATTTTCCTTTTTCAAACTCAGTATTAATGTAAATTCGTTTTGAACGATTTTTTTTATTTCCCCATATATAGGCATTACGCAATGCTTCAAGAACAGCAGACCGCAGTGAACCGATAGTATACGCATCAAGTTTCATATCTGCAATAAGAGAAATGATTTTTTCAATCACTGCAGGAAAATAACTCTCATCGTTTGGTATATCAAAATATTGTATTTCTTTTAAGTGTTCAAATAATTCCCGTTTATAATCCAACAGCTGCTTGCGTTCAATACTTTTCTGTACAATGCTTTCAAGAAAAACAATATCCAACGGTTTATCAATAAAATTAACAGCACCCTTTTCAATTGCTTTAAGTGCGGGTTCGGACATATCGTGTCCGCTTAAAACAACAACCGGTATTGTGGGTTTCTGCTCACGTATTTTATCAAGAAAGACGAAACCATTCATTTTCGGCATTTCAAGATCACAAATAACCATTGAAATATCATGTTTTTGAATATGCGCTAATCCTTCAACACCATTCGCCGCGGTTAGTACATGATATTTATCATTCAGTGCTTCCGCCAGTAATTCACGAATACTTGCTTCATCGTCAATTACTAGAACAGAGTGTTTCCGGCTCATCGTTTTTTTCTTCCTCGTACTGAATCAGCCGCAATAATGCTATTGATTAATGCCGGCTGTATATTTTTTACATGCAATGCTCTTTTTTTCTGCAGCTGTTTTAATGATCTCCGTACCGCTCGTGCAAATCGCTGCGAACGCATATTTATTGGTATTGCATATTTAATAACGATATTCAATGCTTCTGCGGTACCAATCCGCGCCATAAGATCAATCATTATTATTTTATCAAGTATTTCGCCATTTTCAAGAGATGAATACACAATCGGCCATACGTGCGAAGCATCAAATATATATAAGCGGTATAGTGCATTCAGCTTTTTATGATAATTATCAGACCCGAACAGCGTATATAATTGTTCGGATTCAAAATCCTTTTTAAATACAACACCATCCCATGCAATATTGGTATACGCATCTCTCGGCGGTACATCCTTCGGCTGTTCCGGTGAGGGATAATCACATCGTTGTTTCATACGAACAAAATTATGAGCACACCGAATACGATATATCATACCGGCTGCACATATCAGAATTATTAACGAAAACACACTGAACACTATCAGCCACATGAATTTTTTTCGTGCTCGCTGCAATTGTTCCTGCTGAACCTGTAATTGCGCTGCAATGCTATTTTTATTATGTTGCAAATTACTAATGGTTTGGATGAACCCTTTAATCTCTTTTTCAAGCTGCAATTGCCGTTCAAGTTGTTCATGCATCTGACGCTTCAGTTTTTTTGTATTATAACCGGTATCAGCACCGCCGATGAACGTATCGCATATATTAATATACCGCTGTATTTCTTCGTCCTGCGGTTGTATTTTTTGTGCTTTTTTGAATTCCTCTTTAGCTAAGAAATACTCTCCATAATCAAACAGTACCATTGCGCCGCCCATGTATATTCGTACAAGAGATTCACGCGCATGTTCATGTTCAGGATTAATCACCAAACATGCTTCCAAATCCTCAAGCGCACCATCATAATCGCCTGCTAAATGTTTCTTAACCCCCGACTGAAATAATATCTCATCCTCTGATTGCCCATACAGCTGACCGCATAACAATACGGCAATCATCCCGATAGATATTACCATTAAATAAACACGAATATAATTGTGTATAATCATGTAACTATGCCCTATATAATAATACTAGCCGTTTCCAATACCGGTGTCAATTATAGACCCCTGTTTAGTAAGATAATCGAAAATACTTTACTTTCTTGCAGTAAAATACAAATTATGATAGTATCATTCTATGAACAGTAAAACAGAACATTCCGTTTCGGTACGAAACATTCGTTTTAGCTTCAGCCTGCAAATCGGGCTTTTTTTTCTTATTACGACGATTGCGATTATAACCTTGATTATTACAATCGCAATTCCGCAAGTTACCCGACAGGTAGAACAAGAACGCAAACTCTTCATGCGTATGTTTGTTGTTCCGTGGGAAGACAAAATCAAACAGTATATGGCAGATTACAGCACCTCTTATAAAAAAACGTTTCAGTATAAAACCTATCGGCAAATACATACAAATCCCATGTATCATACACTCCTCGCTGAAGCAAATCTTATGTTCAATGATTTGGTGAAAACCGAAGATACGGTTCATGCAGTTGCTTTGTTTGATTATAAAGGACGATTTTACGGAAAAAATCAGAAAACACCGGAAGCATTTTACTCCTATCTGGTTAATCGATACGAAGGATTTAGAATATATCACGGTACATATATAAAAAGAATTTTAACAAATTATCTTCCCGAAACAATTGAAATTAAAACCAATATTAATTTTTCTGATACTGCCGAATTACGTCGTACCCCGGCAGCAACGACTACATTCTATAATTATGTTTATCCGATATATCGGCAGGGGGCACCGGTGTATGACGGTGGTCCGACAAATTCCCGTTGTGAGTTCGGATTATTGCTGCACTTGTTTGACCGTCATCGTAATAAGGGCGACTTTTTTAAAGCAACTGCTGCAACAAACACACTCCATATACTGACCAATAATCAGATTCATAATAAATCCCGGGCAACACTGCGTAAACTCCGCCGTGCATATATCCGCGGTGATGCGCTTGCACTGGACGCGTATGCATACTCCAATGCAGTATTTACCGCTGATATACAATATCTTATTTCATCACATATTCTTGATGACGAAGAAACGCTTTTATTAATAGCTATTCATGATGCACTTGATTCAAAAGTATTTATTAAATCAGGATGGGAAAAAATGTATTCCAATCGATGGATGCTGCGGCATGAATTAGCGGGGGAACATGCCTTAACTGCTGAAATGCCGTTTCTCAAACGTATTGCCCGCCGCTATCAGCCTGATGAAATAGACAGAATATTCCGGCAGCATTTTTGTTATCATATGCTTGGTGTTGTTTTTGTACAGTATTTTGAAAATAAAGCTTTAAAAGAAACCCGCATGCTGAAAAGCAATATGGTTGGTATTGCCTTCGGAATCGGCGGGCGATTGTTGTTTATTGCCTTATTTTTTATTGCACATTCATTATTCTCATCCGTTACACAACTTTCACGTAATTTCACCGAATTCGGGAAAAACCCGAAAGCATATCACGGCACGGTAACAATACACGGCGCAAATGAATTCGGTATGATGGCGGATCGCTTTAATCTCATGACAAAAGATATTCAGGAGATGTTTCGTATGGCGGAAGAATTAAAAAGTGCTTCCGATATTCAAGCATCACTGCTTCCGGCAGAGTTGCCGTCATGGAAAGGATGGGAATTCGGTGCGGTCTATACTGCACAAACTGAAGCCGGCGGAGATTATTATGATTTTTTCAAAATCGGGAAACAGCATTTTGGTTTTGTTATTGCCGATGTTTCCGGACACGGTGTCGGCAGCGCAATGATTATGGCGGTAACCCGTTCATTTCTGCGCGCTTTTGCTCCGGGAAAAGGAAGTCCGGCGGCAATCATGAAACAAATCAATCCGCATATTTTTAGTGATACCGGCGGCAGCAAATACATTACCATGCTCTATGGTATTATTCATTGT
The DNA here is from genome assembly GCA_964490645.1 of uncultured Spirochaetia bacterium. Lineage (GTDB taxonomy): Bacteria > Spirochaetota > JAHITG01 > CAZBCL01 > CAZBCL01 > CAZBCL01. Next base: position 44,142 of record CAZBCL010000016.1, on the reverse strand, counting down.
GATACGGCAAGCTGTACCTATGCATCAGCAGGACATAATCCGACCATTCTGTATCGTGCGGCAAATAAAAAACTCTCTGAATTACCCCCCGGCGGCATTCCGATCGGCGCAACCGATACAGAAACATTTGACGCTGTTGTAACGAACCGGCGTGTCACATTATTAAAAGGTGATTTTATTATTCAGTATACCGATGGGGTAACCGAGGCAAAAAACAACGATAATGAAGAGTTCGGCGAAGAACGTCTTATGGAAACAATCCGCGCACATGCACATGAACCAATGCAGACAATCGTTGAACGCATTAATGCCGCGGTAACAAAATGGTCACAGGGAACACCCCAATCGGATGATATAACGTTAATTGCAATACAGTATACCGGATGAAACGTTGAAACGTTCATATTTTAAAAACAATATACAACTCCTTACCGAACATAATTCGTACCTTGCCTCACTTATTAAAAGTGCCGGCGGCGGTGATTACCGCGTCATCAATTCAAAAGCAGGACCGCCAACACTTATTTGGTGTGATAGTGATTCTGATACTGAATGGGCATTTCATTCACGTTATGATCCTCTGAAAGAAGCACACCGCAGAATTGCAGCGCTCAACACAATGGAAAAGACAAGCGTTTTGCTTATTCTTGGACTCGGATTAGGATACATTCTTGATGAAGCACGAAAACAATTTACTGATATTCCGATAATTGTTATTGAACCGTCTGCAACGCGCTTTTATCATTATCTTTCAAATGATAATCATACCGATGTTTTATCCGATACTTCGATTTTTTGGCTGGTTGGTATGAAGCCGCGGCGAATGCTCGATCAGCTTGAACAATTAAAATATACAATATCCTTTCTTCAGCCGACTATTATACAAAGCCCGCTTGCCGCACAACTTGAAAGTGATCGCTTTGAAGGATTGAGCGAAACGATTAAAAAATTAGCCGCACGGGAACTCACGGGTATATCAACATCAGGATATTTCGGACCGCTGTGGATACGAAATACGCTCGACAATATTCATGCTATTAATAATTCCGGCGATCTGTATCAGTATATTAATGCCTTCAACGGAAAACCGGGGATACTGATTGCCGCCGGTCCGGGTCTTGATGCGCACACTGCTGCAATTATTCCGAATGGTGTTTCTATTTGTACCGCTCCGGCACTGCCATATCTTGAACAGCTGAATATCAAACCGAATTTTGTTATTGCGGTTGATGCGGGATATGCAAATTGTATGCATATTGCTGCGACACAATGGCGCGACATTCCGTTAATTGCCGAACCTTCTGTCCATCCGCAGGTTTTACGGCTTTGGAAAGGACCGATTCTTTTTATTGATTTTAATTTACCGTTAAATACCCTCTTATTTCCAAATATCCTGCCGGCACTGAAAAGCGCCGGTACGGTAACCGCGGCGGCATTACAATGCCTTTTACTGTTCGGCTGTTCATCAATCAATTGTATCGGGCAGGATTTTGCGTATGTTGACAGAAAGTTTCATTGCCCGCTGAATGCACATGAATCTCGCTGGTACCGGCAACAGAACCGCACTCTTCCCGTAGAAATGCTCTATGAACAGCACTGGCGGCATATACAGAAAGAATATACAGACGGGTATCGGTGCAGCGTCATCACTGACGCACGATTAAATTTTTACCGCGGCTGGATTGAAGACTTTATTACTGATCGTCATCTGACCTCAATAACCACGTATAATGGTCGGGGAGCACGTATTCGCGGTATTGATGCAACACAACATACCCCGGCAGGAAAAAATATACGTATTCCTCACCCGCGAAAAAAAGTGTCCTTTACGCCAACTGAAAATCTTCATGAATTAAAAAAAATCGTCGCTGATGCGCTTAAACATACCGATGATTTTTCAACCTACATACAATCACTGCCTGAAGGGTATGTGCCGGTTTTTGAAGATTTAATTGCAGCAGAACGTTTTAAATGGGCACGCTCACATAAAACCGCTGCTGATCGCCGGTATTTCATTAATCAAACAAAAAATAAAATCATCCAATTTTCCGAATGGCTTTCCCGTATTGAAAGTATCACGTATGAATGATGAAAAACGAAATCTTCTCACTATACACAACCCGGCATTGCTCCCATTTTTAACGCCCCTTCCTGATGATATAACCGTAACCACAACACGTTCCGGTGTACCAACAGTATGCTATCATACATCAGCAGGAAAAAAATATATTCACAGTCACTATGACCCGATAACTGAAGCACAGAAATTATTAAATACGATTACGGTAAAAAACAATCATTATTTGATAATTTTCGGTAACGGACTGGGCTATGCGGCATATGAAGCACTGCACCGTGGATTTAAACGTATTATTATTGTCGAAAACAATTCGTCATTAATAACCGCATGGCTGAATACGGCGTCTCTCGCTGAAATAAAAATGATACTGGAAAAAACACAATTCATCTATACCCATACTCCGCACCATACTGCACAAACATTAATTAATGCCGTTAATATAAATACGTCTCCGGTTATTGATGTTCTTGAACTTCGCCCGGTATGCGATATAAATACCCATTATTGGAATACGCTGCGCACGGCATTTAATACAGTACTGCAGCATGCTATTAATCAGCGAGCAACAACCCGGCATTTAGCATTACTCTGGATTATTAATACTGTCCGCACCTTACCCCATACACTGCAATGCACATTTTCACTGCCGAAGTATCCGCATCCGGTTATTATAATTTCAGCGGGGCCCTCATTGGATCAATACCGTACCCTCCTGCCTTCACTGGCAGCCCATGCACTGCTCATGTGTGTCGATACCGCATGCCCGATTCTTGCGGACATGAATATCACACCGGATATTATTATCAGCATTGATCCGCAGCCGATTAGTCATGCACATTTCGTCAATCATTACTATTCTGCCGCATATATACGTTCAATATTTTCGCACCCTGCTGTTGTACAGCATTTTGCTCCCGAGCAGACCTTTTGTTTTATTGGTTATCATCCCTTGGAATCCCCATTCATTGATATCGGCGGTTGTACTCCGGCACATACCGGCGGAAGTGTAACAACTGCTGCTGTTCAAGCAGCACGCATTATGCAGGCGTCTCATATTATTTTACTGGGAACCGATCTATGCTATCAAAGAATGCACCCGTATGCACACGGCACCTATATCGAACAGCAGTATCATCGCCAAACGCAGCGTATGCGTTCGTTGGAATCGCTCACCCGATCATTCATTAAAAAACGCGCACGGCGAAATAGAGACGGGTATATGACCGGAAGCAGTATGCATATGTCACAGCAGTGGTTGGATAATGCCGTACACAACTATACCGGCAGGGCTCTTCGTGTCGGCGACGGATTGCCGCTGCAAAACTGGCAATCATGCACCCCTGAAGAAATTATCACTATACTGGGCACACATACGAAACCGCCTATCCGTTTTACCGGGACACCGATACACAATAAAAAACGTATTCAAACACGTATAGCAGCACTGCTGCACAATGCCATATCCGCACCCTTCACTGATGATATTCACCATCCGTTGTATGATATCATTTCCGCACTTCCCGGTACCGCCGATTATCATAACACTATACTGAAAAAAATGCTGCGCATTCTATCAGACGAAGAATAAAAAAAGCACGGTTTGACAAACCGTGCTTGTATTTTTACGCATATTACATACGCATGTATTTAGTGTTAATTATGCAACTTTCTCCTGCTCTATTTGCTGTGTTTCCTGCTCGATCCGCTGCTGTGTTTCCATATCCATGACAATACCTTCAGGAAGTAAACCGGCTTCATTACACAAAATAAACGCTTCACGAACCTTACCGCCGGATACCGCCGAACGTGTTTTCGATGGATGCCCGATTCGTGAATACAGCATTTCACCGGTTGCCAGTCCGATATGTGCCGCATATTTTCGTGTACATACTTTTTTTAATGCTTGTACATGTGCATCAACTGATCCGCCGGCATGTATAAAAAATATTAATGCATCGCCGGCATAGCCGATTATTTCACCACCGGATTGTAATACCGCATTTCCGGTTTTATAATAAAACTTTTGCAGTAAATCCAAGCATTCCGAATCACCATGCTTTCGCGCATATTCATTATAGTGATTAAGATCAACCACTCCTACTGTTCCTCGTATTAACCGTTCCATACAACGTCATCTCCTTTCCTTGTATTCGATAGTAATATATATAACCGACTGTTTTTGTTCAATTCCTGCGGCTGTACGAATGAACGTATAGCCTTTTGCTTCATCAATAGCCCCCTCAGCAGTTCTGCCGTATTCGTACGTAAATCTCTTTTCACGGCGTTCGCTCACTGCATCAGTGCCGGTGCTGCGCATATTTGACACCGCGTATGTAATCAATGACGGAAACCCATCTTCATTATATTCAAAAGTATACACGTCAGCAGTATTGGTATTATCTTTCTTTGGTGCTGCCAGGTATGTTATTTTACCGGTATAATTAAATCGGGCATATGTTTTCGGCGGACGACGGGAAAACGACATCCCGTCAAAAACAAACCGCCCATCCTTGAGAATAAAAACACTTCGCTCAGAAATCCCATTTGTCGGTAATGTTAATTTATTAATACTTTCCCGGACCGATAATACGCCTTTGCCTTGTAAGAAAAAAAACTTGATTTCAGTAAGCTTCGTTCCGCTGTAAAGATATTCCATCCCACCGGTATGCACCCCATTCGTGGTGTAATAATTATAAATTACCGCCTGTCGCGCCAATACTGATGGTATAAAAATACCTGCACAGCACACACTTATTATTATGCAATGCACAAAAATGTTTCTCATAATCATATTTTAAGTATAACTGATTTATATACGAAAAGCAACCATGAATAAGTATACCGTAGTATTCCTATTGTGAGATATATCAATAATGATTACGATATCTTTGGTTTTACGCCGGCAGTAACCTGTTTTAATCGTTCAAAATAATCTTCCATGGCTTTCGGGGTCGTGTCCTGCTCAGTAAAACGAGCTGCTTTTTCAGTAAAAGTATCCGGTATTTCATCTAAAAAGCGGCTTTTTTTCATATGCATTTCTTCACCAAAACGAAAACGTTTTTGTGCCCTAAGTAAGAAAAGACGATCCCGTGCCCGCGTTAAACCGACATAAAAAAGCCGCCGTTCTTCATCAACCGATAGATTTTCATCAATAGTCCGCTGATGGGGCAGCAGCCCTTCTTCACAACCGGCAATAATAACATTTGTAAATTCAAGCCCTTTCGCACTATGCATGGTCATCATCATAACACGATTATCTTTATATTTCTTTTCTTCTTCATCGGTAGTACGGGTAATCAATGAAATATAGTTCAAATAATCACTTAATGATGCACGTGCTTCTTCCTGAGCTGCTTCACGTTCAAACTCCATAAGTCCGGTTATCAGTTCATTGACATTCGCCATTTTTATACGTGCTTTATCCGGATCATCATGTTCCCGATATAATTCATCTTCAATACCAATAACAGCAATAAAATTTTGTAAAGCCTGCGCCAAGGACCCGGGTTTAAACTCCGGCTGTGCTGTTTGAATCATAGAATAAAAATGATTAACTGCGGCAGCTGCATTTTTCATAAGCATTGTTGATGCATGAGCGAGTGTTTCCCAAAGACCAACAGCATGCGCTGCAGCATAATCCTGTAATTGCCGAATTGTCTTTGTACCAATACCGCGGCGCGGGTAGTTAATAACCCGCATTAAACTTAATTCATCTTTCGGATTGGTCAATAACCGCAAATATGCCAGGATATCCTTAATCTCTTTTCGTTCATAAAACGAAATACTGCCGACAACATGAAACGGGATACGACGAAGACGAAATACTTCTTCAAAAGGGCGAGATTGAAAATTAGTTCGATATAAAATAGCCGTCTGATTATATGTACATCCTTTTGTTTTTAAAAACGTAATAATAGACGCTGCTTCCCGCGCTTCATCACGCTCAGTTGCAACCGTACATAGTTTGATTCTATCACCGCCTTTTTTTTCCGAAAACAATTCTTTCGATGCACGGGTACTATTATTACGAATCACGGCATTTGCAGCTTGAAGAATAATTTCCGTTGAACGATAATTTTGTTCCAATCTGATAATTCGCGCTTTCGGAAAATCCTGTTCAAATGAAAGTATCTGTTCGACACGTGCCCCGCGCCAACCGTAAATTGACTGATCATCATCACCGACAACACAGATGTTTTCATTATCATTAACCAGCAGACGCATCATTGCATATTGTGCCGGATTGGTATCCTGATACTCATCAATCATTATAAAGTTTAAATGTGCATGATAATACTGACGAACCTCATCAAACCCCCGCAGCAAATGCACCGGCAATAAAATTAAATCATTAAAATCAACCGCGTTGCATGCAAATAATCGATCCTGATACGCACGATAAATCGCTTCAAGATTATAATTTAAATCGCCGGCGTCCGCATCAGACTGAAACATATTTTCCTGTAATGCATTTTTAACGTCATCAATAAGATATAAAGCATTTTTCGGTTGTAATATATGATCCGGGATTTTCATTTCACGCAGTACTATTTGCATAGCGGTAAGCTGATCATCACGATCATAAATTGAGAATGACGGGCGATACCCAAGCCGCGTGATATCCCGTCGAAGAATCCGAACCCCCAATGAATGAAAGGTAGAAATAATTAATCCGCGCGGTAATCTGCCGCCGCATAATTGTGCAACACGTTTTTGCATTTCACGGGCAGATTTATTGGTAAATGTTATTGCAGCAATACTATTCGGAGCTACTTTCTTCGTGTTCAATAAGTATGCAATGCGATACGTAATAACACGCGTCTTACCCGAACCGGCGCCCGCAAATACCAATAACGGTCCATTCGTTGTCGTAACCGCACTGTACTGTTCAGGGTTCAATTGCTGCTTTAATATATTTGACATTAAACTTTCCTTCAGGGCGCGGGATTATAGCATATCCGATTTGTAATTCAAGAACGATTATACCCTCATTTACCGAGCATAGAACAATCGTTCATTGACACAATGAAACGTTCCCAGTATCATACACAAGAAAGAAAATTACATGATACAAAGAATAATAACAGCAGTACTACTTATTCCGGTTTTATTAATCAGTATTTTTACTCCCGGTCCTCCCGATACGGGATTACATGCCCTTTTGTTTTTTATATTGGTTATTATTGCTATATCTGTCAGCAGTTACGAATACATAACAATGATGCAGCGGAAAGTAAAAAATCTCTCTCCGCTGATTATGATTCTCATCAATCTTGCATTAGTTACCTTTATATATATATTGAGTAAACAAACAGCACGGCAAGAATCAGCAATTATCGGTTTTTTCCCGTTTATACTCGGCAGTCTTGCAGCAATGGCATTCTTTTCATGGGAAGTGTTCGCCAATCATCTTCGTCTTGAAAAGCATCCGTATTTTATTTATATGGAAGGTATGCTGTATCTTGGTTTTTTTCTCGGTCATGTATTGTTTTTACGCAGTTTACCGGATGGTATTTTTTATATTATTTTCCTTCTTACTGCAATTTGGTTAGGAGATTCCGCCGGTTACTTTTTCGGTGAACTTATGGGTAAAAAACCACTCGGTATTCCGGCAAGCCCCAATAAAACCGTTGAAGGTTCTATTGCACATATTATATTTTCCGTAATCGGCGCGGTGCTTATTAATTTTCTTTTTTGCAACGGTCCGGTATTCAAACTCGGGTTTATACAATTTGAATTCCAGGCATCTGTTTTTCCATGGCATAGTGCTGTTTTTCTCGGCATACTGATGAGTATCAGCGGACAAACAGGCGATTTATTCGAATCAGCAATTAAACGTGCTGTTGGTGTTAAAGACAGCGGTACAATTCTTCCCGGTCACGGCGGTATGCTTGATCGAATAGATAGTATTGTATTCGCCGCACCGCTTTTCTGTTATACTATTTATATATTAAGGTGGATTCAATTTGGCTAAACCAATAAAAAAAATAACTATTCTCGGTGCAACCGGATATATCGGACGTAATGCGCTTGATGTTATAACGCGATATCCACGGAAGTTTTCCGTTTTCGGACTTTCCGCAAATAAAAACATCTCCCTTTTTAAACAGCAAATTATACAATATTCTCCGAAAGTCGTTGCTGTTGCCGATGAAAAAAACGCTGATGAAATAGCGCGCCTTTTTCCGAAATTGAAAGTATACAAAGGTGAAAAAGGATTAGTGAAGATGGCATCTCTCACCGATGCGCACATGGTTGTTTCCGCTATCGTCGGTGCAGCAGGATTAATGCCGACACTTGCGGCAATAAATGCCGGACGGCATATCGCATTAGCAAATAAAGAAACATTAGTAATTGCAGGTGATCTTGTCATGCGGCGGGCAAAAAAAAATAATATCAACATTCTGCCCATTGATAGTGAACATAATGCTCTTTTTCAATTATTACAATTAAAACAAAAACGGCATATTCGAAAATTAATTATTACCGCAAGCGGCGGACCATTTTTCGGAAAATCCCCTTCACAATTAAAAAAAGTAACGGTGAAAAACGCTCTTGCACATCCGACATGGTCAATGGGTAATAAAATAACTATTGATTCATCCACCATGATGAATAAAGGGTTTGAGGTCATTGAAGCACATCATCTTTTTGATATTTCATATGATAATATTGAAGTAGTCGTACATCCTGAATCAACCGTACATTCTATGATAGAATCCGCAAATGGGGATGTCTTTGCACAGCTCGGTCCGGCTGATATGCGATTCCCGATATTAAGCGCACTCAGTTATCCGGAAATCATTGACAATACCCTGCCGCGTATTAAAATCAGTCAAATTTCACAGTTAACTTTTTATGAACCGGATTATACAACTTTCCCGCTGCTGACAATGGCATACGATGCCGGACGCCGCGGTCATTGTTTTCCGGCTGTTTTAAATGCTGCAAATGAAATTGCCGTCAATGCTTTTCTTGAAGAACGTTTATCGTATCTCGGCATTACTCAAACCGTAAAATCGGTTATGGATAAATTTAAAAACCATAAAAAAGTTCGCGTTACTCTTGACGCCATATTAACGGCAGATACGTGGGCACGGCAAACTGCTGAAAAATTAATAACAACAAAAAAGAAATGAGATAGCAATGTCACCGGCAACAATTTTATCAACAACATGGGGTATCGTAAGCGCAATTATAGCATTCGGTGCACTAATATGTATTCATGAACTTGGACACTTTCTCGCCGCTCGAATGGTGGGCATCGGGGTTGAAGTGTTTTCTATTGGTCTCGGCAAACCGATAGTTTCGTTTAAAGGTAAAGAAACTATTTTTCAAATAGGATTTTTGCCGTTCGGCGGCTATTGTAAAATGGCGGGTGAACATCTTGAAGATGCACTGGATGGTAAGGTTATACAAAACGAAGACACTGAAGATACCGATCCAATACAACACGAGCAAACATTTTCCACCGGTGATACTCCCGGTCATATTGTAAGCCCTGAAAAACAGTTTTATAATAAATCTGTTTTTGCACGATTATTTGCGGTCAGTGCCGGTGTTATAATGAATTTGATTGCCGCTATTATTGTTTTGACAATAATGTTTGCCGTTGGTTATAAAGAACCCGATTTGACTGCTCAAATCTATGTCCCTGAACCGGAAATAGCACATATACTCAATTTACCGACTATTGCATATACCGGCGGGCTGCGAACCGGTGATATTATTACTGCAATAAATGATGAACCGGTTCATCATTTTTCTCATGATATTGCAGAAAAAGTAATGCGTTATGTTGATACTCCAATCACGATAACATATCAGCGAAACGGCAATACCGGTACAACAATTATTACCCCTCAAAACTTTTATTCTAACGGATTCGGTACAATTGGTGTTACCCCGTATCTCGAACCATTGATTCAGAACGTTTCAAACGGAATGCCCGCATATAACGCAGGGCTTCGTCCCGGAGACCGTATTGTTCTTGTTGATGGCTTCAGTGCAAGCGGCAATATGCTGTATGCATATCTTCAGGTTAAAACAAATCAGCCGCTTACCTATATCATTAAACGTCATGATTCATTACTCACCAATACTATCGCTGCACAAAAAACAATTATCGGCAATAATACTTCATATATGATCGGCATTGTTTACGCATCAAATAAAAATAAAACCCTGAGACACATTCAACCAAAACCATTACCGACTGCATTAGGAGAAGGAATTAAACTTGCCGTTGCTGATATATCATTAACGGTTCAGGGTATTGGAAAGCTCATCAGCGGCAGTGCTAAAGCAAAAAATACCGTTGGCGGTCCGATTATGATTATTGGTGCTATGGCATCGTATGCATCGGTATCATTTGCAATGCTCTTGATGTTAACCGCCCGTATTAGTTTATTGCTTGGCTTTTTTAATCTCTTACCGATACCGGCGGTTGATGGAAGCTATATTTTATTTTTTATAATTGAAGGTATTACCGGTAAACCGCTTAACCGGCACATTGTTGGAAATATTCAGCGTATTGGTCTGCTTGTTTTATTAGGATTAATGCTTTTAGTAACAGTCATGGATATTCATCGTTGCATCAGCGGAATGTAATAATTATTCACAGTTCATTTCATTGTACGGGAGCAGTATGAACGATTCAGATAAGATGAAAACACATCGTTCCGGAACACGACAGTTGTATTTAGGTTCCATTCCCATCGGCGGCGGTGCACCAATTGTTATTCAATCAATGACAAATACTGACACCCGCAATATTGAAGCAACCCTAAAACAGATTACCGATCTTCATAACGCCGGGTGTGATGTTATTCGTGTTGCGGTGCTTGATGAATCAGCCGCAGACGCATTAAAAACGATTACCACACGTTCCCCGCTTCCGGTTATTGCCGATATTCATTTTCACCATGTCTTAGCACTAAAAGCAATTGAAAATGGCATTGCAGGATTGCGTCTGAATCCGGGGAATATACAAAATCACACGAAGGTTCAGGAAATTGTTGCAGCTGCACGTGAAAAAATGATTCCAATTCGTATTGGCGTAAATGCCGGCAGTGTTAATCGAAAAAAATACGGGGATCCAACTCCTGAATCATTAGTAGCATCAGCGCTTGAACATATTACCATTCTTGAAAAACTCAATTATTATAATATCAAAATAAGTTTAAAAATGTCTGATGTTTCTCCGACGGTTGCAGCATATCGATTAATGGCGCAAAAACGGAATTATCCGCTGCATCTTGGTATTACTGAAGCCGGCACGGTAACATATGGCTCAATTAAAAGTGCAATGGGCATCGGTGCGCTGCTGATAGACGGTATTGGTGATACTATTCGAGTTTCACTTGCCGGTGATCCGGTTCAGGAAATCATTGTTGCACAGCATATATTGCGTGCAGCGGGATTATATACTAAAGGTGTTGAAATTATTGCCTGTCCGACATGCGGACGCACAACAATGGATGTTGCCGCTGTTGCAGAAGAACTCGAACGCCGAACAAAAAACATTAATGCACGCTGCCGTATCGCTGTTATGGGGTGTGTCGTTAATGGTCCCGGTGAAGCAAAAGATGCTGATATTGCTGTTGTTGGTCATCCCGACGGTGTTACCGCACTTATTTACTGTAATGGAAAGCAAGTAAACCGTATTCAGCGCACGACACTTTATGATGAAACTATTCATATCATTAATGATTTTATTTCACGTCAATAATCCCTGATAGTATATATAAAAATATCATTATTGCATTTCTATCCTGCATATAATCTTTACTTTGACAAATACCGGTTTGCAGTGTACGCTTCTTGGTAAAAAGAGATTGTGATACGTATTCTATGTTTGATTTACTGCTCGATATTCCAAAATATATTTGTTTGTATTTGATAGCACTCTTTATTGTTGTCGTGGTATGGATTATTGTTCCTGCTTTTCTTCCTGTGTTTATTGTATCTGCATTTTTACCGTGGCTTTTTTTACCGCTTGTTTTTGCAGAAATATATCTTATTCCATTTAAAAAACCAATTTTAAAAACTGCAATTTTATATATGCTGGCTATCGGTATAGTTCTTTTGCTGCCGTACACTATTCCCATGCAAGCCCGCCCGAAGCTTGCCGATGATGATAAAATTATACGTATCGTATCATGCAATATCCGCGAAGGTGAAAATGGTCTAACCAATATTTTACAGCAGATTAAAGCTCTTGACCCTGATATCGTCTGTCTTCAGGAAGTATACTATGATCGAATGATGGATGCGCGATGGGGAACAAAATCACAACCACGGCAAGTCTATGATACACTTGGTATGATGGGACGATTTGTCGGACAATTTAATTATAAAGAAGGTATTTACGGTCTTATGGTTGTCAGTCGATATCCAATTTATGGCGCATGGCCGCGTGAACTTGAAGGTATCAAATATATGACCATGGATGTTAGCGTCGGTCATAATCGACTGCATATTATCAACGTTCACCTTATGGCATCATCATACCGACGTGCTGTACGCGGAGTTAATTATTTTACCGATAAAATACAGCGTATGCAGCAAGTTCAATCCGGTCAAATACAAAAACTCATTATGGAAGAAAGCTCCCTTACTCATGATAACAATAATGTTATCATGAGTGGTGATTTTAATATTCATCCGTTCATGAGAAATATGTACAGTTTGATCACAAGTTTTTTTACTGATACCCATCGCGCACGCGGCTGGGGTATCGGTGCAACATACCCGGGGTCTTTTCCTCTGGTACGACTTGATTATATCTTTGTTGCACCAAGCATTGATGTTGTTCGGGAATATACTATCCGTTCACCCTATACCGATCATGCTATTGTTGTTGCAGAAGTATATATCCCCGGCGTAAAAAAACCACGATTGCATCGGTGGCGAAAACCGCGATATATAACCGATCAACACGAACGTGAATTATCAACGTTAACGAATGAATCCGGCACATCAAATTTCATTAATCCTGAAAATCTTCCTGATATGGTATTTATTACAAATATAGTTCTCTCAAATGATATGATCAGCGCAACAAACTCAATAAACGGCGTCAGTAATAATTTGCTGCAGCCTCAGGAAATAGATATACATACTATTGATAATAATAATCAAACGAATAAGTAAATAAATATAATGATCAATACAACCGCCAAACCGGTTACGAAAATAGTATTCAACATGTTTTTACACAAAAACAATTTTATTGTTTTTATTATTGCTGTTATTATAACTTCAATTTTTGCCTGTTCCTCTCCAAAACCGAATATTGATCCTCACATATTATTAAATAAACGTATTTGTCTTGATCCCGGTCACCCTTCAGAGTTATCATCAGGAAATGCACCCTATAACGGGATGACTGAAAATGAGCTCAATTGGGATATTTCACTTTTACTTCGTGATGCACTGCACGCACGCGGGGCTACTGTTTTTATGACAAAATCTGCTGTTGATGAATTAGTTTCAAATTCAAACCGTGCTCGTTGTGCTAATACCAATCATGTTGATATTATGATTCGTATTCATGCCGATGCAGGGAAAACAAAAGATGATAACGGATTTACAATATATTATCCTGATCAGCAAGGTACACGATTCAGAAAAACAGGTCCCGCACTTGATATTATTCAAAAAAGTAAAACAATGGCGCTGCGTTTTCATAACGGCATGTATGCCGTTCTTAAACCATATATGACTGACTGCGGCGTTCTTGGTGACAGCACGACCTATTATGGGAAAATATATGGTGCATTAACCGGTTCTATATTTTCTGAAGTTCCGGTTGTTTTAATCGAAATGGGATATCTTACCAATGAATATGACTTAAAATTACTGCAGTCACATGACGGCAGACAGCTTATGGTTGCTGCATTGACTGAAGGTGTAATACAGTCTCTTCTCACTACTCACATGACGAATGATGAATAAATGTTTTTTTACTGTTTGATTATTTTTACCGCCATATTATTGTCTGAATGCCGCTTGCCCCTCTTTAAATATATTTCCCCCGTGTGCATCCATCGCAACAATACACGGAAATGATTTTACGGTAATTTTACGAATTGCCTCAGCACCTAAATCATGATAAGCAATTATTTCTACTGCTGTTATGGTCTGTGCATACAAAGCCGCAGCACCTCCGGTTGCTAAAAAATAAACTGCATTGTATTTTTTTAATAATTCTGCTGCGGTATCACTCAACGCCCCCTTACCGATAATCCCCCGAACACCTGATTGCAGCATAAACTCAAGATAGGGTTCCATCCGTACGGCTGTTGTCGGACCGGCTGATCCGATAATATGTCCCGGCGGTGTCGGTGACGGTCCGACATAATATATCACCGTATCAAACAATACGATTGGCAAAGGGTGCCCCCATTTATGACTATCCTGCAGCCGTGCATGCGCTGCATCCCGTGCCGTTATTAATGCCCCCTGTAATGAAATAAACATTCCTGAATGTAATGTATTAACAATTGCAGTGGTTAGCGGAAGTTCTATTTTCGTTTCATCATGTATTGCCGTCATAGTGAACAAACCTGATTATCCTATTATTGATGAACCGGGTCCAAATAATAAATACCACCCGGCAAGTAATGCCAAAAGAAAAAGTACTGCACCAATAATAATTGCCCATGTCCAAAATGATTTATTCTTTTTAACATCCTCAAGCGCTGCCGCCGTCATAACCCGGATGTCCTGCTCTTCAACAACTTTCATAACAACATCAGGACCAAGCTCCCCTATTAATGTATATAATCCGCTGATTTCATCTCGTGAGACAAAACGAGTTCTGAGCGGAAGTGGTTTTATTTTCTTTCCTTCTTGTGCATCATATAACCGTATGAAATATTTCCCGCGCGGTGAACTTTCATTTATTCGCCCCATTACAATATCGCCTTCCTTGATAAGACTCAAGGGGCGTCCCGAAACCGGTGATACTACTAATGTCCCATCAAGTACTATTTCTTCTTGTTTAACATGTGATTCCGGATTGCTTTTATCAAGCTCAATTTCCGTTAATTCGTCCGCATCGGCACTTTTAATATCTTTTCCTGCAGCTTCAATTTGGTACGGATTCGTCGTTTCCCAATCACAGGTTAACCGAACCGAGGCAAGTGTCAACACCCGTTGCATTAATTCTGTGAGCATTGTTGTTATTACACTATGGCGGCTTTTTTCAAATGCCTCACAATACCTGTCCATATCCTGATATAATATATTTTCATAAAGACCTTTTTGTATTTCACGGGTTTGAGCTGCTAAATGTTTCCCTTCCCAAATATTTTCAACAATCTGCCGTTCAAATTCACGCCATGCAATCGCCGGGGTAATCTTTTGAATGTCTTTTTTAAAGCTTGCAATACAATTTACACGATGAATCTTTTTTGTCTTCAAGCATAAATAAAAAATAAAGCTGCCGAGAATATTCGTCGCGGTATCCATAAAATGTGCTTTAAGCGCAATAACATGATTATCTTGATTTTTAATATACTTTAATGCCAGCTCTTTATCACCGTTTGCAGCTTTTAATGCTTGCTTCATTTCTTCAGGTTTTACGGTTTCTTCTGTGAGCGGTAGCGATGAACTATTTTCCTTTTTATTATCTGCCATAATTATTTTCCTGTTTAATGTATAATTATAGGGTTACTTTTATTATCTTTTAATAAAAAGTATACCATTTTTATTGCTCTTACTAAAGAGTATATTTAAATAATCAATCGTCAAGATAAACCAAAGTAACGTATTACGTCGTTATGAGTACCGTTATGACTAATACCTGTTTTAATTCTCTGCAGCACTCACGGTATTATAAAATTATAACAAAAACCCCCCATAATATTCAATGGAGGGTTTTAATTATTTTTAACGCACTATATTGTATTACTACAATTGTGTATGCTTATTTACTGCAATTTTTTACCGCAGCATTATATGCATCATATGCTTTTTTATATTCTGCTTTCGTCGTATCCATTTTTCCCATGATAGTAACTGCTGTTTTTATATCGCATTTACCCAATGCATTATTAACCTGATCTAAGTATTCCTGCTGTGATGTTACTTGCGGCGGCGCCGGAACTATAGGAACACTGGGAGTTGTACTTTCCTGCTGAGCTGTTTTAACTGCATTCTCTGCAGCATCTTTTGCTCGTGCCGTATCACTTCCGCTAATATTCATATTGATCCCAAGTCGAATACTATGTGTTAATTGTTCGGCATCGCTCATTGGCTCAAGACCATATGCAAATATTAATGTGTTATAGACAACACCAATTCCTGCACGTACACCCGTTACCGGTCCGACTGCTTTATAGCCGACATTCGCATACAGCATATCCTGATATACAAATTGTAAAGCTAATGAAACTTCAGCATCGCCTTCCATAAGATACCCGATATCAAGCATCGGCATGAGTGTATTCCCATTCATATCAATTGAATAGTTGCCGTCAATATTGATATTCATCGGCAATGAAGCATCACCAACTTTCGAGCCAAGATTACGAAGCGCAAAGCCGGCTCCCATACCGGTGTCAGATTTATATATACCGCCGACACTTGCGGAAAAGGCTGAGTTTTGTTCAAGCATAATGCTGTTTAGTGACAGACCGATTCCGATTTCACTATTTAATTGACGACCGTACACCGCACCGACAACCATATCCATAGTGCTTGAGTCACCGACTTTTTCCGCAACACCGGTTGTACTTGACGGCTTTTTATACTCGGTTAATGTTCCGTATGATAAACCGCCAACAGTTAATCCAACCGTACCGGCGCTGCCAAGATTATAGGTGCCGGCAATATTAAAAAGTGAACTATTGAAAAGCCATGGACGATAGAGAGCTGATGCGGTTAAGCCTTTTTGAAACGATGCAGCTGCCGGATTATAGGTAACTGAATCCGCAAACTTAACCGGTGCAAATATTCCTGCACATCCCGGTCCTGATGACCCGGAAAGAATCGTCAATACCTCACCTGATGTCGTCCCAACTGCAAAGGCGCTTACACTTAACAGGGTCAATATAATTGTCAGCGTAATAATAATGTTTTTCATTGTTGTCTCCTTATTCTCTGCCCGGTTGAATGATGAACACTTCATCGTTGCCGTCTTTATCAATCATCCGTACAAAGTATGTGCCTTCCGCTATTATCTCACCGTCTTCATTCTTTAACGGTAACTCATATAACACCTCGGTAAGATCGCTTTCTTTAATGGTTACTTCTTTCACTAAAGCACCACCCGGCGTAAATATTTGAATTTTCATATCAAGCGACAATTTACTGAAATACAGCACCGGATTAGCGTCATTAAGATTCGGCTTTGTCGGACCATATTCAACATCAGCTATACTGCCGGTATTCGTAACTGTCGTTTCTGCAGGCGGCGCGGCTGTGCGAACATTATTTGTTGTCGGATTAGAAACTCCGTCGCCGTTCGTCGCATACAGAACTGCAATATAAGCTGTATCGGCACTTAAACCCGATAATGCTTGTGCAGTTACATTTGCCGCAGGTTTGCTTGCATGAACAACCGCCATGGTAGCTGCTCGATATACCGTTAGATTATATCCGCTTTCATTATTGACATCATTCCAATGCAGCACAAATGCACTCGCGGTAATACCCGTCGTTGCCGCCCATGTCGGCATATCAGCCGGATCATATACTGTTCTTACAACAATCTGATCTTC
Organism: uncultured Spirochaetia bacterium; assembly: GCA_964490645.1. Taxonomy (GTDB): domain Bacteria; phylum Spirochaetota; class JAHITG01; order CAZBCL01; family CAZBCL01; genus CAZBCL01. Next base: position 26,334 of record CAZBCL010000016.1, on the reverse strand, counting down.
AGATGAATGCCCGCTAACATTTGATGCATATATTCGGCAGGTATATGATGTATTAACTGAAAGTCCGGTTACCGATAAGGTAAGAGTCGATGCTCCAAGACTTGTATCCTGTATTGGCGTACCGCTATTTATCCGAACTCGATAACCATCAGCACCGGTTACTGCTGCCCAGCTTAAATCGAAACTAGTTGAAGTAACGCTATTACTTATTGCCGTATCAGCAAAAACCGGCTCTGCAGGAATTGACGGAGCAGTAAGAACATTTGTTCGTATTGAGCTTCGTCCGTTCGCATTCGTTGCTGTCAATGTTATTGTATATGTAGTATTTGGCGTAAGATTGTTAATTGTCGAACTTGTTGTATTTGCAGCCAGAGTCTGATTAGTTACTTCAGAACCACTATTGCTGACAGTTAATGTATACCCGTCTTCAAGCCCGGCATCAATCCATGTAAGAGCTATAGTATTCGTATCAACAATTATTGTTGACCATGCCGGAGCACTTGGCGGATTATTTGCCGCTAATGTCGTAATGTTTTGTGCAATAGTTGCTGACTGGCCGGTTGTATTTTCTGCATACAGTTTTGCAACATACAATGTATTTGTTGTTAATCCGGTTACCGTATGTGTCGTTGTATTTGATGCAAGATCAATATTAAGAATAACCGTACCGCTTACCGTATTACTAACAGTCAAATGATAATTTGTTTCATAACTGCTGTCTGACCAGTTTACCGTAAAGGCATTTGTTTGAAGTCCGGTAACCGCAAGCCAGCTCGGATCAGTCGGATAGGGTTTTAATGTTCGTACATTTGTTCCGGTGTTTCCACCCATGCCGCGATCATTTGTTCCATAGAAACCGGTCCCATATTCCGTATCAGGACTTAAACCGGTAAATGTATACTGTGTTGCGGTTGTTAATGGACCATATACCACCGGTCCGCCGGCGGTAATATTGGTATACCCGACACGATATTGATACGCCGCATATAACGGACTCCATGTTATCGTAAGAGAGTTTGAAGTTACTGATGTTGAATCCAAGCTTGTCGGTGATTCCGGATACGGCAGCAATGTTGTTACTGTTTCAGTAATCGTTGTCCACCCGGCATCATTCGTTGCAGTTAGTGTAACCGTATATGCGGTATTGGTTGTTAACATAACACATGTATGTGATACCGTATCTGCAGCTAATGTTGCACGTGTTACTTCCGCACCGGTACTTTGATTGGTTAAGGTAAGTATATACCCGGTTTCAAGCCCTGCATCAGACCAGTTTACAATAAATGAATTTGTTGACAGTGATGTTGTTGCCTGCCAAACCGGAGGACTTGGCGGACTATTTGGCTGCAGTGTTGTAACTGATTGACTTATTACAGCTGAAACACCGCGTGTATTCGTTGCAAAGAGCCGAACAATATGCAGTGTATTGGTCATTAACGGAACGGCGGTATAGGTAACGGTATTTGCAGGAAGCGCAATATTTGATGATAATCCGTTTGCCGTATTGCTGATAAACAGAACATACGCTTGTTCATTAGTGCTATCAGTCCAATTCACCGTAAATGAGTTTGTGCTTATACCGGTTGTCGGCAGCCATGTCGGATCAGTCGGATACGGTAAGAGCGTTTGTGCTGATGCTGTTGAAAGTGCTGAACTGCCGCGATCATTAACCGCCATAATTTTTACCCAATACGTTGTATTCGGGTCAAGACCGGTTTCAACTCGAGCCGTTGTATTCTGCGGAAGCCCGGTTGTACTTGCAGCACCCGTTGAAGCATTGCTCAATGTATATTGATAGAAATATTCATTATCACTATCGGTCCAGTTAACGGTAAATCCGGTTTCACTAATACCCGTAATCGATAAACCGGTCGGCTGCGTCGGATACGGCAGCAGTGTTTTTGCATTCGTTGTTATTGTTGCAGTCGTTCCTGCTGAATTCGTTGCATAAACACGAACCGTATACGAAGTATTCGTTATTAAACCTGATAATGTTTTATTTGTTGTATTTGCCGGCAACCATACATTCGATGCAATTACTCCTGTTCGTACATTGCTTAAAACAAAGTTATAATTGTATTCATGGTAACTGTCATACCAACCGACGGTGAACCCGTCATTCGCAATGCCGGTAACCGCAATAAATTCAGGATCATACGGCGGCGGAACTAATGTTCGTACATTGGTTACATTCGTTGATGAATGACCATATGCATTTGTTGCATATATTTTAACAATGTATAATGTGTTTGTTGTTAAATCATAAGGACCGCCGTTTGTCATATCTGCCGGCAGGAATCCATAACTATTTGATCCGGTAACGGTATTGCTTACTACTGCAACATAGCCGCTTTCATTAGTACTGTCAGTCCATACCATTTCAAACCCATTTGTTTCTGCAGTCATAGATTTAATCGAGAAATCAGACGGCGGCAACAATGCCAATGTTCTAACATTCGTAACAACTGTTGTCGATTGACCGGTTCCGTTTTCTGCGTATAACAATGCACGATAAACGGTATTAGTGGTAAGACCGGTAACAGCATACGTTACGGTATTTGAAGAAAGATTAACCGCTACCACCGGGAACATACCCGCTGTAGCAGTATTGGTAACGACTAAATGATAATTCGTTTCATATAATGAATCAGCCCAATTCAAAACAAATGAATTTGTGGTAATCGCGGTTGGCGAGAGCCATACCGGGTCAGTCGGAGAGAGTTTCCACGTTCGTATATTTCCTCCGGTGCTTCCACCCATACCGCGAGTATTTGTTCCATAGAAACCTGCCCCATATTCCGTATCAGGACTTAAGCCGGTGAACGTATACTGTGTTGCGGTTGTCAACGGACCAAATACCGACGGTCCGCCGGCGGTAACATTAGTATATCCGACACGATATTGATAGGCCGCATATAACGGACTCCATGTTATCGTAAGAGAATTAGAAGTTGCTGATATTGAATCCAAAGATGCCGGTGATTCCGGCAGCGGGAGAAGTGTACGAACATTCGTTACTTGCGATGATGAATGTCCATAAGCATTTGTTGCATATACCCATACAGCATACAGTGTATTTGTGGTAAGCCCGTTCGTCGGACCGGCGTTTGTTATATTGGTAAAAAGCGGCTGCTGATTAACAGCGCCGGTTATCGTATTGCTCCAGAACTCAATGTATGCCGATTCATTCGCACAATCGCTCCATACCGCATTAAATCCGTTTGTTGTAACGGTAACTGATATAATACTGAAAGGACCCGGAATGTTCCCGAGTGTTGAAAACGAATCCTGTGCTGCTAAAGAATTGCCGACAGTATTTGATGAATATACCCACCATGTATACGTTGATAATGGTGAAAGCCCTGTCAGCGGATAATTCGTTGCTGAAACAGCTGTCCATGGCGTATGGACTGTTCCGGCAGTACTGTTTGAAACTTTTATATAATATCCATATGCTGCATAAGCGGCATTCCATTCAAGTGTTGCACTCGTTGAAGTAATGTTTAATTCATTTAAACCGCTTGGAACCGCCGCCGGCGGAAGTAATGTCCGTACATTGGTAACATTCGTTGATGAATGACCATATGCATTCGTTGCATATATCCATGTAATATACAACGTATTTGTTGCTAAATCATTCGGACCGCCGTTTGTTGTATTTGCCGGCAGTGACCCGCTGTTAACGACCCCGGTTGCCGTATTACTCCATATTGCATGATAACCGTCTTCATTTGTACTGTCGGTCCATGTCGCCATAAAACCATTTGTTGCCGGCGTAATACTCAACAGAGTAAAATCACTCGGCGGTGACGGCGGAAGAGCCGGTTCCATAATAGTACCAAGACTGCCGAGCGTTGAATATTCAATATCATTATTACCGTTGCGAATAATCAATGAAACAGTATTCGTTATTATTGCTGCAGGATTCTGCATATTGCTTAGTACTATTTCCCATACTGTATCACCGGTTATCGTTCGTCTGCTGCCGGCAGATACTGAGTTTATAACAACACTGTTCGGAAGCCCGCTTATTCCCGTAGACAGATTCCCTTCAAGATTTTCTGAGACAATCCCCCATCCTGCTGTTCCCGTTCCGGAGAGAAAGGTCATTGTTATTGCACAATCATTGGTAAACCCGGTTTTTCGATTAGTCATTTCATCAGCAAGCTTAAAACGACAGGTATAGGTAGTAACTTTATTGGTAATAAATGTTCCGGGAATAACGGTAAAGGTTGCAATACCGGGATGTGTGGAAATGGCGCCCGGACTTTCCGGTTCACCGGCATTCCATGACGCCGCTTTGAACCGAATAACACCTCCTGTATTTTCTACTCCCGGAGCAGTCATAGTGGTATTATGTCCACCGTCAGTCGCATTCACTAATAATGTTCCCGAGTTATAAATGCCGTTATAATCGACAAATACATCCGTTGCAGCATTACCGGTATTATCAACTACATTTTGAGATGGCGCCGCAGCATCAAATACATTATTTTTAATGCTTACGGTTATTGCACCTGCCGGGATAGGCATTTGCACTCCAATACATCCACCGCTATTGTCTTTGAAATAGTTATTCTCAACCATTGCAATACCGCGCCCGCTGCCGCCGGAACGGAAAACAATTGCTGCCTGCAGATTTGACATGAATGTATTATTGTTAATATATGCTCCGGCCGGTGAAGAAATATTGCTGACAAAAAGGTTATATGAAGAAATACCGCACCCATTAAAAGTATTATGCGTAATGGAATGATTTAGTTTCGCTATACGCATATCACCCGTTGCCGGCATGCTGTTGCCGTTTTTACTGAACAATGAATCCCGCACTATATACCGATCACCATTAATCATCATAGCGTATCCATATGAATTTTCAGATACCGTCAGTGTATAAAACTCATTACTTCTGCTGAGTGAGTCATCAATAAATCCAACATTATTTGAGCAAATTATATCATTACTGGATAGAATTCTTACCGCATCAATATAATTAACTCCCACTCTATTTGAAGAATAACTATTCTTTGATGTTTCTATATTACTTGATTTTTCGATCTTCAAGCCGCAATAATTTGATACAAACCGATTATTGGTAAACCGCCCCCCTATACTATTTGTCATGTCCAGCCCGACAATACTCGGTACTGCCGACCCCATAACAAAGCGGCTGTTAAAAACCATTGCAGCTTCAATATGATTTAATCGAACTCCGCCGGCACCTCCAATAATACTCCCGCAGGTAAGAGCATCAATCATTGCCATACCGCCGGTATTTATATCCTGAATATTCACTGCATATTGTCCCGGAGTAAGAGTATTAGAAACAATGGAATTTATAATCATTATCTGCGACGGCATTGCGACGATTCCGTTATCACCTTGAACAAAAATACCATCCATCATTTGGGTGTTATAAACTGAGGAAGTGTCAAAATTAAGACCGTGTTGAGCCATTCCCATTCCCATCGGTAATTGAACAACTCTTAATTTTACACCATATTGTCCGGCTCCATCAATTCTGGTGTTTTGTCGAACAACGGTATACACTTCAGTATCAATACCAATCTGCATATTCGCTCCGGAACCGCTGGAATCAAGAATCATACAATTATCTACCGTTAACGTTATAATACATCCGGTATTGAGTGTCTCAATCCCTTTTACATAATCTATAATCTCACATTGCTGAACAGTAATTGAACCGGTATTAGGCGGTGTTCCGCCGCCAACTGCTTGAATCGCCGGAGATGCATAGGAAGGCATTCCCTGAAACCGTATACTTGAGAATGTAATATTCCAGTCATCCTGAACCTGAAAAGCAGTATTCTGTAATGTCGGCATTCCCTGACCCTGTATTATAAAAGTTTGCTGAGAAGGAGCCGGTCCAAGCACCAATGTTCCTTCAATATAAGGAGGATTCCCCGCGCCGGTAATAATAATATTATACACTCCGCGAGTGCCGGGCAAACCGTTTGCATAATAATTATTACTGGCAACAGCAGCAGCAATGGTTTTTAACGGTAGTGTAACCCCATCATTCTGGTCACTTCCCATCACATTATCAACCATCCAGGTTTGTGCTGAAGCGAACGAAAACAACGCAATAACAAAAACCAGTGTCATTACAATTTTAAAATTGTTACTCATTCTTTTACTCCTTTTTGTTTTACTCATTACATCATCCTCCAATTTAATTAATAATACCATTGCCCAATATACAGGCATGAAAACACGTACACGCACATATCATCACTATTTTGCGTATAGCATTATACATTAAATAAATAAAAATTTCCGGGTGAAGAATACAATACAATGCACCTGATATTACATCACCTTATTCTCATTATCGCATATATTATCACAGAAACAATATTCATCAAGAAAAATATTGTTTTTTTTGTGTTTTTTATTCCCGGTATACTGTTCGGATTATTGAAGTGCATTGAAGTTATTAAGAAAAACAATGTGGGGGGGGCATAAAATATACGCCTATTGTGATATTTAGTATTTTTATGGTGAAAACAGAAAAATAGTATATTCGGTATTGTATCAATACGAAAGGCATTTACGATAAGTATTTTATAGAATAAATATCAATAATAATGCACATCCCGACTTATTCATCAGTCGGATGCAGGACTGTATCTATTAATTCAATCAGCTCAGCCGGAACAAACGGTTTCGTAATGTAATGAAGTACGCCTTTTTGCCGTGCCTGCTGTGCATCATTTTCTTGAGCACGTGCGGTTAATAAAATAACCGGCGGGCGATTATCATCAGTAAAAACATCATTAAAACGGTCAAGAAACTCAAATCCATCCATTACCGGCATCATCACATCAAGCAGAATACAATCAGGACGCCGTTTCTGTATTGCCTGAAATGCGGCAAACCCGTTTTTAAAAACCTCTGAAGTATATCCCGCTTTGTTGACATTGAACTCAACCAGCTTCCGGATAAAAACATCATCATCAACAATCATAATATACGGAGAATTCGTCATGCCGCTTTTTCCTTCCTTTTCTTCAATAGTACTTTAATCGTTGTGCCGACACCGATAGTACTGCTTGTTTCAATTGTACCATCATGAAGATCAACATAACTTTTTGTGATATATAATCCAAGACCGGTTCCCTGAATTTCATCATGAGCCACATGCGCCCGATAAAACCGTTCAAATATATGCGGTAAATGCTTTGGAGAAATTCCTTGCCCCGTATCCTGTACGATAATACAGCCCGCAGTATCCGTTTCCGTAACTGTTATTGTTATACGTCCTTCACGAGGCGTAAACTTAATAGCATTGGTCATGAGATTTTCAATAACTTCAGTTATCATATATGGATCGGCACTAACCGTAACCGGTGATAAATGAGCAATAACGGTATGTCCTTCACTGTCACAAATCGGCTGAAGTTCATTAATGACTGTTGACGCAAGCATATCAAGTCGCACCTCTTTACGATCAAGTGCTAAAGCATTCCGATTTATTCGATTCAGCTGGAGCAGCCGTTCAATTAATTCTTTCAGGCGATGACTTTGCTCTGCTATTATTTCAAGAAACATCTGTGTATTTTGTTCGGAAATATCTTTCGCGGTACGCAGTGTTTCAACAAACCCGATAATTGAGGTTAATGGTGTACGTAATTCATGACTGATATTGGATATAAACTCATTTTTCATTCTATCAATATCTTTAATCTTGGTGATATCTTCCAATAAACCGTCATATCTGATAATAGTATTATTCTCATCACGAACGGGTATCAGCACATGCCGTATCCATTTCATATGGTTTTTTTTGGTACGTATTCGATATTCAGAAGATTCAATTTGACCGCGGCGAAGCCGTTTAAATCCTTCATCAATGATATGGCGGTCAATAGATAAAACCATATTGCCCCACAGCTGCATCGGATCGTCACCGACCTGTAAATCATATCCGCTGATACGATGAACCGCATCTGAAATATATTCAAGCCGCCCGTCGCGCCCGATTGAAAAAATTGCCTGCGGAATATTATTTACAATATTTTTTAACTTTTGTTCCGTTTGCCATAGCATGTTTTCTTCGTTCACGCGAATAATAACCTGCCCGAGTGTCCATGATATAAATCTGAGGAATTGTATTGTACGTTCATCCCAATGCCGTTTCTGACGGCATTCATCAAACCCGATAAATCCAATCATAGTCGGATATTTCATAAGCGGTAAAACCAGCAAAGACCGTATTTCCTGTTGCTGCAGCATTTCACGCGTAAATGTATCATTGATCGCTGCAACATCCGCTATATTGAGTATACCATCATTATTGAGTTTTTCCATAAACCATTGTATTGTACTAATCTTGATTTTCTGTAAAAACTCTTTCTGCGGCGGAACACCATCAGCGCACCATTCATGTGTATTTGATATATATTGTCCCGTCGTATCGTTTTGAAAAATGTAAATACGACTGACATCAAACGCTTCCCCCAGTTTCAGCATTGCGGATTCAATTATTTCAATATAATTATTAACATGTATTTCTACCGAAGTTATTTCCAGTAATACATTTTCAATTTGCCGCCGGATACGAAGTTCATCTTCCAGCAATAACCGGTCGGAAACAGATACTTCCGAATATACATCAATCGCCTTCATAGTGATCCCTTCACCCCTCGTGCCTGTATCATTATTGTACCGGCATAAACATACTGCTGAACAATACGCATGTATTCAAGCAGTCAATACACATAAGGTTATATCGTCATCATATCCTTTCCCCTCTGAAAACGCATACACATCAGCAAGAACCGCTGAACAAATTTCCTGTGCGGTTAAATGACAGGATCGCTCAACGATTTCCAGTAAACGCTGGCTGTCATATATATCGCCTGAAGCATCTTTCGTCTCGATACAACCGTCAGTATACAGAAACAAGGCATCCCCCGGTTCTAAAGTAATACGGGATACAACAAAATCATCATTATACTGAACACCGAGAATCATATTCTCACTTTCTATATATTCCGCTTTTCCGGAAGCCCCATGATACCACAGCGGCGGAAGATGCCCGCAATTAACAAACTCAACAACATTGTTGCGGTATACACGTCCTGCAATAAGGGTAATAAGCATCTCACTTTCATATAATGCATTGAAATTATAATCCTGAAGAAGCGCAATGAAGTTATCAATTTCAATACCTGAATAGTATAAGCCGTGAAAAGAGCTTCGCAGCAATGCTGCCATTAACGCCGCACTTAATCCTTTCCCCATGACATCAGCAACAATAAACATACCGTTTTGTTCCGGGGTTAAAAAATAATCAAAATAATCACCGCCGACATTGTAATGCATTTTTGCCGTACCAAAAACTGAAATGCTGTTTACTTCAAGTGCATCTTTCGGATATAAACCCGCTTGGATCTGCCCGGCATTCTCCATATCATGTTTTATTATTTCAGCATGCATGCGTTCTTTAAAAAGCGCCTTTTGCTCATATAATAATCCGAGATAATTACTGACAATAGCAAGCAATTCCATATCAACGGAAGTAAACCCGGACTGCATACGTGTACGGGTGAGTACTATTGTTCCGAAATATTTCCCGGATGATGCAATCGGTGCCACCAGCATTTGTGTCGCATGCAGAAAACAGCGCAAATACCGGTCTGAAGTATCGCTCTCCTCAGTGATAATAAAAGGATGCATATGCGTCCGCCCTAAGTAATTAATAAATGGGCAATCGGAGTTTAATGTATGCATTGATGCAGTATCAATATCTCCTCGCGGGTTTGACACATAATGCGGATTGTCATCTTTTTCAATATACAATCCAATACGGTCAACAACGGTTAATTGTCGAATAAAATCAACCGCCTGCATTGCAATTGGTTCTTCTTTCAACGGATTGACACGCTCAAAGATTCGCAATACATATGCTAAGGTCCCATATACATAACTGAGCTTTTCAAGCATATCATTCTCAAGCAACTCTGTACTCGTTGTTTCTGTATTTCCCGTATATAATTCATGCAGTACGGGGGCTGTGTTATTATCAATACTCATAGTACTGTAAGATATCGTTATTTATTTATTTTCTATGTACAATTGATGCGGTTGCCGTAGAATTACTTGCACTATATCGCATAATGGTATGTTTATTTATAAGGGCTGTATTTTTGCATACTCTAAGCTATCATGATGTACGGTATTAATAATACATTGTGCTTCCTGCACTATTCTCAATAACGGGTTTGATCATTATCACCGGATAAAAACGGTACACGATAACCTCATAAATATGCATTATTCTTTTCTTGAAGACAATATATACAGTATTTTTACTGTCTGTACGCTAACAATGGTGATTGTATCATTGACGATTATAACTTTGTACGTACCTTTGTACATTAGAATGGTTGAAGTGAGGAGACTATGACAGTGACTATACAAGGATCGTGTAATACATATCAGTCAGAGACGATAATTATCAGCACTATTGCTTGCCCGGTACATTCTGCTCCCGATACTATTCCACTACCGCTCAATGCCGTCTGTCAGGTGCGCGCAGCAATATAATAACAGCCGGCAGTATTAGGAAGAATTACTATGACAATTACAAAAGAAATATTATCGGAAACAATCGTATGCATTATCATAAGCAATACAGACAGTATTACCTTTACCAATGCGACGGAGTTTCAGGAAAAAACTCTCTCTCTGATGAATGGTCATGAGCATAATATCCTTGATTTAGCAGCTATTAATTTTATTGATAGTTCAGGATTAGGCGCGCTTATGGTCATTTTTAAACAGTTGCATAAAAAAAGAAATACGTTACACCTGCTGCATGTCAGCAGAAAAATTCAGCTGTTATTTGAAATCACAAAAACCGATAATGTGCTTTCTACATATACCACCATTGAAAGTATTTATACTGATATACATGCTTATAGGGATAAATAAATACACCATGGCACGAAACACAATACGACACTATTACAATAGTAGTATTACGGTTAGAAATATTTGCATTATATGCCTTCCGGAAAACAATTATCAACAGGAAGGGCAAACATGAATATACCGAACAATCAACCGCACCATGTATTTTATACTATTAAACACAATAAACACGCCGAAGAAATTGTCAATTCGCATATGAATGCGCTTATTTATTATACTGAACGGCTGAAACGCAAAAACGGCATTGAAGCAATTATATTATCCGGCAGTTACGGCAGAGGCGATGGCAGTATCCTGCCGCAACAAGGAACTATTATACCGGTCAATGATTATAATTTTTATATTATTACCAATGACATGTATACCGTTAAAGCACTGAAAACAGAATTCATGACCGGAATCAGCACCATCATTAAGCATATTCCCGTTAACTGCACGTTTTCTTTCTATAATAAAAAAATGCTGCCAACCGCCCCTTTTCAGCTCATGTGGTATGATATAAAATACGGCAGTAAAGTTATTTACGGAAATAAAAACATTCTCTCATTATTGCCGGAATACGCAAGTACGGCTATTCCGCTTTCCGAAGGATTACGTTTACTGGTAAACAGAGCAATATTTCTCATCAGAGAAAAAAGCATTCCTGACATTCTTTCTTACAAAACCAAATTAAAACACCTTATTGCGCTCCATAAATTGGTTTTTGCCTGCGGTGATGCCGTGCTCATTGCATTAAAGTTATATTCACCCTGTATTGCCGATAAATGGGTTCGACTGAAGAGGGTAAAAAGCACTACCGGCAATTTTATTGATGAATTAAAAACGGTATATAAAGAATGCTTGCATAATAAATATGCATTATTGGAAACAATAATTAAACGAAACAATATAACCGGCTTATATCATCGGGTTAAGAAATTATTTTTTTCTGTTTTTAAGTGGTATGAAGAACGCCGGCTGGGACAGCCTGCGCTTACATGGGAACACTATCCGTCGCTTATATTAAAATCAGAAAAAAGCAGTATCCGCCATCTGCTGCAATCTATACGAAATGGACACTTTACTGACATCTTCTCGCAATGGGGATATATACATCCGCATAAACGAATCGCCGCCTCACTGCCGTTTATTATTACCGATACCGCATCGCAACGACACACTGCAGCAAACGCCGGCTATCTCACGCATCGACATTCAGCACGTAAACTTTTTGCACTATTGGGAAAAAACGGTAATTCATAAGAGCCCTTTCTTAAACGATATATACTTTTACGTTCGAGTATGCAGCAGTATTCTGCCTGTATTATTATATCGTTCCTGTTCTGAGGATAATAGAGTAATACACAAACACCCGCCGATTGAAATATACAAAATTTTCTGTACAATTACGTTCAGCAGTATGCCAAGCATGCTTATGATGATACTGCTTACAGTAATTGCTGTCATATTTATACCATAAAAAGGTAAGTACAAAGTTCTTGAAATACTGCAATTTGTATTATATAGTAAACTGCACTGCGATGCTGAAGATGAGTATTGCACGATAATTCGCAGTACTGTGATTCTGTCATTATTAATATTTGAGGGAGGGGCATCTGTCGGTATTACAGCCACAGCCGCACGATTTAACGGCACTGCGGTATAATATTATAATTCTTATTGGATTTGTACTTATCATTATTTTATCACTTGTTCTTGTTATGCGTACCATGCATGAAGGGCGTGTATCACATGCATCTGCTCCGGTACTGACCGGTGAAGTTATTCCGCTCTGGTCTCGTTCTGTTACTGATGGTGAAATCAATGGACCGGTATCCGCCCCGACGGCATGGGATTTTAACGGTGACCATATTAAAGATATCTGCATAACAACAAAAGACGGATACATTATGTTTTTTGACGGTATCAGCGGTAATGATATCAGCGGCAATATCCGCCCTGCTTTAGAATTAACCCCGCCGTGTATACTTCCGCTTGACCGACATACCGCAGCAGTTATTATCGGCGGATATGACGGAAAAAGTTTTGTGAAAGCGGTGTCATGGGATATGCAGATATATTGGAGCACTTCAGCACAATCAATCAGCGCCCCCCCGAACAGCGCCCCATATCGCTTTAATGATATTACCGGTGACGGTATTGATGAAATACTTATTACTGACCGCAAAGACACTCTGTATTGTATCGGCGGAGGTGACGGAACAATAATCTGGCGCTGGAAAAGCAAAGCCGGATCAATTATCCCGTTTATCGGTATTGGTGATGTTAATAATGATGCCATTCAAGACGCCTGTATCGGTACCGAAAACGGCAATGTATACAGTATTGACGGTCTGACGGGTAATGCGCATTGGGTCTATAATAACTCCGTTGCTCTTTCCGCTCCGCCGCTGATTGCCGATTCAGATACAACACCGGGGAATGAAATACACTGCCAAACTGCTGACGGACGCATAACAATTCTTTCATGTGCCGGGAAGCTGATTCGAATGCTGAACTTCTCATCGCCGCTCGGCGGTTCGCTGATTGCCGGTGATATTGACCGCAATAACAGCTATGATGTACTATGGTCAACTGCAGCACAGGGAATACAGATGATGACGGATTTTAACCATGCTGCCGGAACACTACAATGGAATTACACCGCCCTTGCACCGGTACAAGCACCAATGCAGCTGATTGATTTAAATGCGGATACGCTTCCCGAATTATGTGTTATTGATCATACGGGGCAATTACTCTTTCTCGGTACACGACACGGCATATGTGCCGGCTCGTTTCAGCTCGGCAGTGAAATCACACAGCCCTTTCTTTTAATGGATTTTGATAATGATCCGCGTTTCCCTGAACTGGCAGTTACGACAAAACACGGCACGGTAGAAATGTTTACTTGTCAATTCACCGCCGCGCAACGATGACAACGGCTATTAATAAAGGAGTCATGGTATGACTGAAGAAACAACCGCTACGACAACACCGGACACAACACATCACGCTGACACGAATACGAAGAACAGCCTTTCTGATGAACTTGCAGCGGTTGTCGGTCCGACTCGTACAATCACTTTTAAAACACATGGTTTAACATGGAATAAAGGTATTATTACGGTTGCGATACCGTTATTTATTACACTTTTTGTATTAGCGGGATTTACCCTTATTTTTTCTGCGGAGGTTGCCGTTCATAATCGGTTTGAAAAAAAATACTTCGGTGTAGTTGTGAAAAGCCTCTCACTCGGTGTTGCGAATGCCATGCGTGCAGTTAATCCTGAAGAACGGCAGGACGGCATTATACAATCACTACAGCGAACCGTTCGGCATACCGGTATAACAGAAGCATTCATTATGGATAATGACTGGAATATTATTTATCATAACAATCGTTCGCTGCAGAATCAAATACGCTCAGGCGGAACACCCTCGGTGTACAATAGCCAACGCAGTCAATTACCGTGGCAGTATGATTCAAGCGGTGATATTATTGTTCCGAAACCTGCACCGCACAGTTCCGGGCGCTATGTTATTACCTATCCCGTCAGACCGACACCTCAACAGCCGGAAACTCTTATTGCAGGGATTGTGTACCGCCATTTACCAATGCGCCCGCTGAATATCCCCGCATTGAATACCATTGTATCAGCTCCCGGTCTCTCGGCATATTCCGAAGTGATAATACTCGGCGCGATTATAGTTCTGCTGACCGTTATTATCAGTTTTATTCTCTTTTCATCTCTGTATACTGCAACAAACGGCATCCTGCAGGATTTATTACTCGGTCTTGAAACAATAAAAAATGATCGCACCGTTGAAGGATTTGCACTCACCAATACACGGGGATTAACGATGCAGCTTGCTGCAGCCGTTGATGATGTTGTTCGGCAGCTCCGCACTGAACAGCTTTATAATAAACGAAAGTTTGAATCCGATACCGGACAGGCAATTGAATTAACGACGTTTACCGTGTTAAAAACCGAACTTTTCCCGTTGCAGCCGCAGCGTTTTGAGGATTATTCAATTGATTTTTATTATAAACCTTCCGAATCGCTTTCCGGTGCTGTTGCAAAAGTTTTTAAAATTAGTGATGTTGCATGGGGGCTGTTTCTCGGTCAGATGCAAAAAGGATCTATTGAACAACTCGGGGTTGCCTTAAGTGTTATGTTTGCTGAGCTCGAAAACCTGCGCGCTCATCACAGCAGCACACCGGCAGCCGTACTGAAAGCAATGAATCATCACCTTGCACGTATTAGTCATAATAAAGTACCGGTTTCATGTGCTCTTGCCGTTCTTGATGCTTATACCAACCTCTTTGAATTTGCTTCAAGCGGTGGTGTTGCCGTACCGCTGTATCAGAAAAAAATGAAAAGTCTGCTGAATTTGAACCTCGGTGGTTTCCCGCTCGGCAACCGCAATGATGACGATTTTCAAGCAACTTTAAAAACCGAAACTATCCGGCTTGACAACGGTGATGCTGCCGTTTTTATTAGTGATGGTGTTCTCATGGCGAAAAATAAGGATGGTGAACAATTCGGTTTAACCTCCGTAAATAGTATTATTAAAAATAATGCAGGAAAATCCGCCGGGCAGATTATTGCCGCATTTAATGAAAAGCTTTCACACTTCATCGGCACAATACCGCAGGAAAATGATCTATTGGTTATGGTCCTGAAGAAAGGCGATTCCGAATAATGTCGCAGTCTGATATAAATATTTCTTCGGATACACCTGAGCGCACGCAGAAAAATATTTCAGAAATATCTGAAATGAATGACAATACTTCATCGCCGGAAAAATCAAAGCCGCATAACACCACCGCGGCAGCGTCAACAGGCATCAAGAACAAAACCGCCGCATATTCTCCGGTTGTATTACTTTTAATTATTATCGCATTAGCGGTTTTAATCATTGATATGTGTCTGTTATTTCGGTTTTGGATCGGGGTTCTCTTTGGGCTGGGTATTGGGCTGCTTTCACTAATCGCAGGAATAATACTAATATTAAACACACCGGAGAAAAAAGAATCTGCTGAGAAAAAATCAGGGGTATCAGTTCCGCAAACAGAACTGCATGCGATTATTCCGGACCGCCCTCCCTTGATTCAACGACAGATGCCGGATACCGCATCACTGCCTGACCGTCATTATACATGGCAGAAAATTATTATTACTGCTGAGGCATTAACGGTTATTATGCTGGTACTTATGTTATTGAAAGTCGTTTAAATCTGTGCGGCATATCAATGGGTTTGTTCAAATAATTCACGCCTCTATTTAAATCTTTGTAAAAACAATACACCCGTATATTTAAAATAACAATAACCGCCACGGATAAATATTATCAGGTATATATACTGCGATGGTACCCGTATAAAAGAATTATACCGGTATTTGAATCATTCCATAAAGTATTACGTATATGCACTGCGAATTGTTGCTTCAACCCTGCCGCATAATGATTTCCAATCTTCATCACTAAAATGTGATGTTTCAATGACCGGATGTACTGTTACCGAAACCGTGCAGGGATTATATAAAAACTCGCCTTTTCGTTTAAAACGAAGTGCGCCATTAATGGTCAACGGCAAAATCGAAACCCCCGCATCGCGGGCAATCCGAACAAATCCCGGTTTAAACTTTTTCACTTCATGCGTCAGTGTTCGTGTCCCTTCAGGAAACATAACGAGCGAACCGCGCCCGCCGGATTGCAGTGATATTGCCTGCTGAACCGCTTTATACGCACGACTTATACGTGAGCGATTAATGGGAATATATCCGGCAAAATACATATTCCACCCGACTATCGGAATATAAAACAATTCCCGTTTCGATAAAAAAGTAAACTTTTCTTTTAACACCCGTGCCATAATGAAAATATCCATTGCGCTTTGGTGGTTTGCAACAATACACAATGAACGTCCGCGCGGAATAGTATCGCCTCCCTGTACCCGCAACCGTAATCCGGTGCATATGCTGATAAGCACAAGAACTTTTCGTGCAATAAAATTATTTATCGTATCCGTCCAGTCGATAAGAAAAAACAACAGCATCAACGGGAACACACAACAAACCAGCACCACACCTGACACAATGAAACTAATTGTAGATATAATTCGTTTTATCATAATATCTGTACTATACCGTTCGTACAAAATAAGTGCAATAATTAATATAGGGCTGAACATGTAAAAAAATATCTATGATGCTCGTACCATAAGAGCATCAGTTATGATAACAATATGCAAATGTATTGCAGAGTCCGCCGCTGCAGCGGCAAAGAGCGACACCGCATGTAACGTGCCGTAAACACAATTGAATCCAATCAACTATACAATTACCCGAAAAGATTATTTATAATCCTGATTCTCATATATTTGCCCGGATTCGGCATTCCCCGTCTGAATGTCGGCAGCCCCGTCAATGCGAATACAATACAATTTATCCGAACCAATATACAATCGTCCGTTTATAATACACGGTGATGATTCAACTTCATCACCGGTATGCAGCAGCCATTGAAACCGGCATGTTTGTGCATCAATACAATAAATGCCGCCATCATCACTGCCGAAGTATACTTTGCCCCCGGCAGCAGCAGGGCATGACTGCACCATCCCCTCAGTTGGAAACCGATATTGTAGCGCTCCGTTGAGAGCATTGTAACAATACAGCATCCCGTCATTGCAGCCGATATAGATTCTGCCGTGCATATATGCCGGAGCACTGTCAAAGGTACCTCCTGCCGTTTGTATCCATACCGGTTTTCCCGTATTCGTATCAAGACAAAACAGCGCCGTTGATTCACTCGCAATAAATAAACGATTCCCCGCAATAATTGCACTATTATCCATTGATATATTTGTTTGAAAACACCAGCGCTCAGTGCCGGTTTGCAGATTGCAACAATAAACGCAGCCATCCCCTGAACCGAAATATACATTTGATCCGCTGATAACCGGCGATGATGTAATACCGTTTCCGGTTTGTTTCATCCAAACAGCAGTGCCGGTTTGTGCATCAAGGCAATAGAAGACACTATCACTGCATCCAATGTAGACCATGCCGTTACAGACAATCGGGCTTGATGCAACATATCCGCTCGTACGATATTGCCATATCAGACTGCCGGTTTGTGCATTACAACAATAAACCGCATTATCATTACCACCAATATAAAGCTTGTCGGAAACGATACACGGACCCGATGAAATATTTTCCGGCATGTGATTTGTCCATATCAGACTGCCGGTATCAGCATTACAGCAATACAGTACTCCGTTCCAACATCCGAAATACACGTTGCCGCCGCTGACCGCAGGTCCGGCGCCTATCCAATGACCGGTTTCATACGTCCACATAATACGACGATGCATACATGCGGATAGTATACTTGCAATACAGATAATACCTATCAGTATCCCATACCGACGCAGAACAACCGTCATTACATCCCGTGGCGGGTAAAATCAATATTTGATGAATCACCGATATTAATATTCATGCGACTGCCTTTCAGCACTGCTTTTGTTCCGATAAGTGATTCAAAAAGAATCATATTTGAAACAAAAGCGTCTTCATGAATAAGACTTTCGGATATAATAGAAAAGCGAACCGTTGCATGTGCGGCAATAGTAACATTCGGTCCGATAACCGAATCACTCACCGAGGCGGTTGGATCAATATATACCGGCTGATGAATAATACAATTTGTATAATTTTTATTACGTGTGGTATTGGCAAATTCTTCCAATAAAATATGATTGGTTGAGAGCAATGTTTCCGGTTTTCCGCAATCAAGCCATTTATCAATAGTAAAAGTCTTCATTTCCGCTCCGCCGGCAAGCATTAATTGCAGCGCATCGGTAAGTTGAATTTCGCCTTTCGTGCGATGATCTTCCTGTATCATATGCGCAAGGGTATCAAATAATGCCTTTGTATCCTGAATACGATACATGCCGATAAGCGCAAGATTGCTTTTCGGATCAGCGGGCTTTTCAATCAATTCATACACCGTGCCGTTTTTTGTCATTGCAACACCAAAACGACGCGGATCATCAACTTCTTTTACACCGATAACATTTGTCGGTTCACGTAAAAACTTATTAAAATCAGCCCGGAAAATCGTATCACCGAGTATTATACAAACCGGTTGCGTCATATCAATATACGGTTCCGCAAGATAAATAGCATGACCGAGTCCATGCCGTTCAGGCTGTTCAACATAGGTGATTTTAAGATCCGGATACCATTGTGATATCATATCGCGAACCATATCGCCAAGATGACCAACGATAAGAATAAGTTCATCAACACCGGCTGAAATGATACTATCAATAATATGTCCGATGATTGATTTTCCTGCAACATTCATCAGGACTTTCGGCAGTGTATTGGTATGCGGGCGCAGGCGTGAACCAACCCCGGCAACAGGAATAATTGCTTTCACGAGATATCCTTTATTGTTTTATTTTATGTTTGCTATACTATAAAAATTACCATTCTCCTGCAAGCAATTTTTATTATAATTGTACTCAATACTGATAAATCAATCTTGCCGATAGAACTATTCCATGATAGCGTACACACATCTTTACACCGAAGGAGGCAGAATATGGGTTTTTTAATACTTGGTTTAATGGGTATTGTTGTTTACCTGTTCATCAACAAATCAATCAAAGACAAGGAAAAATCACAAAATGTAACAACAATCGGCGGGTATCCCATCAGAAAGATGTTAATTATTCTGATAATACTATTGCTGGCATTATCGTTTGTCCGCATTGTCCCCCCCGGATATGTTGCAGTACAGGTTTCATTCGGCAGCGTTCTGAATGCAACGTTGGAAAACGGCATTCATTTTGTCATGCCGTATGTAAACTTTGTTATTCTTGATGTCCGATGGACGGAATATACCATGAGCGGCATTTCCCGTGAGGGACGCTATTCAGGTGATGATGCAATCAAAGTGCTGACACAAGAAGGACTTGAAATTGCACTTGATATGACTGCAATTTATCGGCTTGATGCAAAAAAAGCACAACGAGTCTATCAGGAAATTGGTCCGAATTACGAACAAAAAATTGTTCGTCCAATACTGCGTACTGCCATTCGCGATGTCGGGGCACGATACAGTGTTAAAGATATTTATAGTGATAAACGAACTGAAATTTCTGACCAAATCATTGATGTTATTAATGAACCGCTTAAAGAAAAAGGAATAGAAATTGATAAAATTCTCCTGCGTAATGTAAACCTGCCGGAAAAAATCAAAGAAGCTATTGAAAATAAACAAGCGGCTGAACAGAAAATTCAGGAAATGCAGAATCAAATCATGATATCGGAAAAGGAAGCCGACAGGAAACGAGCGGAAGCACGCGGTATTGCTGATGCAAACCGTATTATTGGTTTAGGATTAACACGCCGTTATTTGGAATGGTATCGTATTGACATGATGAAAAAATTGGTTGATTCGCCGAATAATACCGTCATCTTTTTGCCGACTGATACGGCAGCAATGCCATTGGTTAACATTAATCCATCCGGCAGTACCGGCGGAAAATAACTATTCAATACTATGCCGACAAACGCGTCTGCATGAATAATGCCTTTAAATATAAAAATGACTAAGGCACCCAAAATGATGATAGGGAAATTGTCTTGGAGTTTGATGTGGAAGTAATGAAAGGATTGGGAATACCTTAGTCATTGTTTATTTTATTTTAATTATACAGCAACAGAATATCCTGCTGCCGTTTTATCTGCTGTTACGTATCCTCCTAATAATAACTCACCCATTGCATTGTTTTACAAAATACCCACACACCCGCTTTGACATCTTAAACTTTCTATCCCTGTAGTACCTATAAGATAACGCGAATATTACGGTTTGTCAAATCTATTTATACAATTTATAAAAAAAGATTATCTATCTGATTTCTTTTGCCGGTAATCAGACATTTTCAGCTAATACGCTTTTATATTTACAATTGACGTATTGCCTATCCTTCGATACGCTGTTTTTATGATAGCATATATTGAACCGGTACAACAATTATCAGGAAATATTCTCATCCCCGCATCAAAATCACATACGATTCGGGCTATTGCCTGTGCCGCACTTGCACACGGTACATCAGTTATTATCAACCCGCTTGTTTCCGCCGATGCCGAAGCGGCACGTATTGCATACACTGCCATGGGGGCTCTTATTATCGATACCGAATACAATGGACAGCCGGCTTTGCAGATTACCGGTATTGCCGGAAAACCCGCCATACCGGCAACACCAATTAATATATTAAACTCGGGAACAACACTGCGAATAGCATGTGCATCCGCCGCATTAGCTGATGCGGCAATTGAGTTCACCGGAGACAAACAAATACAACGCAGACCAATGACCGAACTGCTCAGCGCTTTAAATAATCTCGGCGCCCGCACTGAAAGCATTCATAATAACGGTTGTGCGCCGGTACGTATAACCGGTCCGCTGCGTGGTGGTGAAACCTCTATCCGCTGCACAACATCACAATTTTTAACCGCATTACTTATCAATTGCCCTCTGGCACCAAACGATACTGTTATCACCGTCAGTGAGCTCAATGAAAAACCGTATGTTCATATTACATTACAGTATCTCACCGAACATGCTCTTGCTTATACCATGAATGCGGATATGACCCGTTTTCACATTACCGGCAGACAACATTATCGCAGTATGACGACAACTGTTCCGGGAGACTGGTCCAGTGCAACCTTTTTTCTTTGTATGGGAGCACTCTTTGACGGAAACCTAACCCTTACCGGACTTGATCCGAATGACGCTCAAGGTGATCGTGCTGTAATACACTATCTTCAGCAACTTGGCGCTTCTGTCAGTATCGATGATACCGGCATAACGGTTCATAAAAAAAACTTGCGCGGTACTACGATTGACATGAATGCAACCCCTGATGCATTGCCGGCTCTTGCCGTTATTGCCACACAATGTTCCGGTGAAACACATCTGGTAAATGTTCCGCAGGCACGTATTAAAGAAACCGATCGCATTGCGGTCATGACTGCTGAACTTAAAAAAATGGGCGCTGATATTGAAGAACGTACTGACGGACTGATAATACGAAAAAGTGTTTTACACGGTGCTGCTGTTGAAGGTCATGATGATCACCGTATTATTATGGCATTAACAATAGCCGGAATGTGCGCTCACGGACAAACACAAATTCACGGTGCAGATGCAGTATCCGTTACTTTTCCTGATTATTTTAAGCTTGTACAAAAAGCAGGCGCTAAAATTATTCTGCAATAAATATGTATTTTTACGTATACACTATCGTTGAACATAATAAAAAATAAAAGCTGTATTTATATAGCCAATAACCCGACGTAACAAAATCACCCCGCACCGGTTTATTATACAAATATAATAATTTTGTATATTAATCCGCGGCATGTAATAACAAAATCACCCCGCACCGGTTTATCTATGAATATATTAGTGTTGTCGCATTGAATACATTACCAGACCGGTAATTGGTTTCGGATAGAAATGTGTTGATTTTCGCGGCATTTTTTCATTGTTATCGGCAATGGTCAGCACTTCTCCCAGTTTCGTTGCATTCAGTAAAAGTGCTACCTGACACTCACCGTTATGTACTGTTTCAAGTGCTTCGTCGGTGTTCTTCGTATATGTAACATTTGTCTGCTGACTCAACTGCTCTTCAGTAATACCAAGAATATGATTAATAAGTAAATTATTCAATATATTGACATCAAGACGTTTCCAGTCAGATGATGCATTAACATGTACCATTTCTTCATAGGCTTCACTGCTTTTCAAGGTTAATAAAAAATACCGGTCACTGCCGTGAATATACGCCCCGAATGAATGTTCATCAGACTCGTAATTTCGTAATGAACGAAGAAATTTTCGGCGGACAAGAGGTTCCGTATCCGCATTAAATCGGAAACTTTTAATATGAAAATGTTCATTAATTGATAAACTTAAATCACGCCAGTTCGGCATTTCAAGTCCGTACAATAACCGATGTGTCGGTAATATGGTCAAACCTTCATGTTCGGTGTTTACCAAAAACATAGGCATAAACTCCCACGGCGCATCAGGTCCCGCTTCAGGGTGTTTTTTCCGCATTGCATCACGGTAATTCAGCATTGTTTGATACCGGTGATGACCATCAGCAATATACAGTGTTTTATCCCGCAATTCACGACTGATAATTGCACATCGTTCCGCATCCGTCAGCCGCCACATTTTATGGCGAACGTTTATTGATTCTTCCAGATAGTCAATTACTAATTCCTCTTTCTGCTCGACCTCATCAAGAATATTATCAATCGTATACGATTTATCCTGATAAATACTCCAGATGTATTCAAATTGTATTTGCGTGGCACTGTTGAGTTTAAAACGATCTTCCAGCGGTTTTGCCAGGATTTTTTCATGCGGCAAAATAGCATGCTCATTGTAATCACGTAAGCGGACTTTACCGATAAACCCTTTTACCTTCTTGCGCCCGATATCCGGAATATCAAATGCCTGCTCATATACATAAAACCCCTCACGTCTCGTTTCACGAAGAATCCCTTCGGTCAGCCATTGATCAAGAATCGCTTTTGTACGAGTATACCGGTTATTCGTATCATTATCTTCCGGGTCAATCTTATTTAAAATAAGACGAATAATGTTGTTCGGATGCTGCTGATAATATGCATCCTGTTGAGCAGGGGTAATAACATCATACGGCTGTGAAAGACATGGTCCGATATCACCGACTTTTTCCCGTGCATATTTTATCCCGCAAAACGGTTGAATATCATTGATAACTTTTCGCATATGTATCCTTACGTAATATAATAATGCCCGATATTGTAATTCCTCATCTATAAAAGTCAAGAGCGGCACATACTGCAAAACAACTTCTGTAATAACTGTTTCTGCAATGCGATCTTATAATATAATCAACGACCGTAATCATAACTGATATATTTATACTGCCGGATACCACAGATACAATAAATGTTTCAAGAGTCCTTAAGTGAGCATATGCACATTAAGTTTTATGCAATACAGGACTGTACATTGCTGCAGTATTATATCGCGACTATATCGCGCTGCACCGCCGCTTCATAGTACAGATATTATATATCAGATTGTTAAGTCCTGATGTTCCGATATACCGGCGCATATTTATATATAAAACGAAAACTTGTTTTCAAAAAATTTACCATAACACCAATATTAATACTTTTGGTATTACATAAATACAAATAATTATTGACATAATGATACATAATACCATAATCTTAAAGTAAGGAGATATTTGCAGTTTTACAATCACTTTCAATATGTCCGTAAAAGATATCCGTAAAAACGAAAACCCGAAGGGAGTGGAGTATGAAAAAGTTTCAATTTAAAAAAACTCGGTTTATTGTTATAGTTATTATTCTGCTGAGTATTACAGCAACGGCAAGTGCATTAAAACTTCCGAATGGCGAAACTATTAAAAAATCATTGATAAAAAAATCAGATAAATATAACAATGGAAATCTTCATTCTATCACTCTTAAAGATGGTATATCAGTAACTGTTACTACTCCCGCCGGACGACTCAAGGTAAAAGCGATCGCTTGGCACGCAAATAACAAAATAGATAAATGTATTCTTTCCGAACCGCAGGAGGTCAACACCCCTGCCGGACAATTAAAGTTACTAAACAACAAATTTGGATTTGGTATTTCTTGGTATGAGAACGAGACGATGAAATACTGCTGCCTTTCCGAACCACAGAAAGTAACAACTCCCGCCGGGCAACTGAAAATAAACGAGATTTTCTGGTATACAAACGGCACGATGGAAAAGTGTGCTCTTTCCGAACCGCAGAAAGTAAACACTCTCGCAGGACAACTAAAAGTGAAAAAATGGTTATCGTGGCACGAAAACGGCACGATGAAAAAATGTGCTCTTTCCGGACCGGTCTTACTTAACACCCCCACCGGAAAACTAAAAGCGAATAATTGGTTATTATGGCATAAAAACGGCACGATGAAAAAATGTGCTCTTTCCGAACCGCAGAAAGTAAACACTCCCGCAGGACAACTGAAAGTAGCAAACAATAAGTATGATACAGACATCAATATATTTGAATTTTTTACTAACTTTATTAATAACGGCACGATGGACTATTCTGTTTTGTGTGAAAATGAATTTCGGGATTTAAACACCATCAGCGAACAACTGAAAACCAATAACAATGGATATGCAATTGCCTGGTATGATAACGGCTCAATGGAATATTGTTATCTTTCCGAACCACAGAAAGTAAACACTCCCGCCGGAGAGTTGACACTGGAAAACAATAACGATAAACATGCTATTAAATGGTATGATAACGGCTCAATGGAATATTGCAATCTTTCCGAACCGCAGAAAGTAAACACTCCCGCAGGGCAGCTGAAAGTAAACGAACTTCACTGGTATCAAAACGGTAAAATGAAATATTGCATTTGTTCCGAACCACAAAAGGCAAATACCCCTGCCGGAGAGTTAAAAGTAGTAAACAATAAGGCCGGATATGCCATTGTTTGGCACGAAAACGGCACCATGAAAAATTGCTCTTTGTCCGAAGCGCAAAAAGCAGACACCCCCGCAGGACGACTAAAAATAGAAAATGACAATGGATATGCTATTGCTTGGCACGAAAACGGCTCAATGGAAAATTGCTCTTTGTCCGAACCGCAGAAAGCAAATACCCCCTCAGGAGAGTTAGTAGTAGTAAACAATGAAGCTGGATATGCCATTGCTTGGCACGAAAACGGCTCAATGGAAAATTGCTCTTTGTCCAAACCGCAAGAGGCAAACACTCCTGCCGGACAACTGATGTTAAATACTATACAGTGGTATACCAACGGCGCGATGCAATATTGCGCTCTTCCCAAACCGCAAAAAGTAGACACTCCCGCAGGGCGATTGAAGTTAAACACTATTCTTTGGCACACGAACGGCGCGATGCAATATTGCGCTCTTCCCAAACCACAAAAAGTAGACACCCCCGCAGGGCGATTGAAGTTAAACACTATTCTTTGGCACACGAACGGCGCGATGC
>CAZBCL010000016.1:0-160 GCA_964490645.1 uncultured Spirochaetia bacterium | reverse complement strand
AATATTGCGCTCTTCCCAAACCACAAAAAGTAGACACCCCCGCAGGGCGGTTAAAAGCAGAAACAATTGTTTGGCACAAGAATAGCACGATGAAATACTGTTCTTTTGCCAAACCGCAAGAGGTAAACACTCCTGCCGGACGACTGAAACTTGTAAATAA
>CAZBCL010000015.1:60269-62672 GCA_964490645.1 uncultured Spirochaetia bacterium | reverse complement strand
CGCAGGAAGACAATTTTATTGTGTATCAAAACACCAATGCGGTATTTTCCGGCGCAGCTGCCGCTGCAACTCTAGCCGCTGATACAACAAATTATACGGTAATCGGACTAAGCCCGCATACAACATATTACTTCTGGGTACTGGCAAGCAATACCGCCGGCAGTGCCCTCAGCGCTTCAAACAGCATTACAACACCGTTTATCCCCCCTGCGGTTCCGACGGGACTGCGTGCAGACGGTATTGCTCAGACGAATTTGGTTCTACACTGGATTGATAACTCATCAGGCGGTTCGCAGGAAGAGGCGTTTATCGTCTATCAAAACACCGGTAATGTATTTGCGACGGCGAATCGTATCGGCATTACCGCTGCTGATGCAACAAATATATCGGTGATTGGTCTGACAACAAATACATTGTATTACTTTTGGGTAGAAGCAAGTAATGCCGATGCCCGCTCTCATAGCGTCGGGTATACGGCAGCTACCTTGCCGGGGGCGCCGCGCGCACCGTCAAATGTCATTGCCGATACGACGACGCCGACAAATTGTATACTGCACTGGGTTGACATGTCATCGGGCGGATCACAAGAAGACAATTTTATTGTGTATCAAAATACCGCGAATAATTTCAGTGCGGCAACTGCCATTGCAACCCTAGCTGCAGATACAACAAATTATACGGTAACCGGACTGAAAGCCGAGACAGTTTATTATTTCTGGGTTCGCGCGATTAATCAAGCCGGCAGTGCGACCGCTGCAGCATGCATGGTAACAACAAGCAATGCCGCTGTTATCGGTTCAGCACGAGAAACTATCGTCAGACCGAATCCGGGTAAAAACGGCGAATCAATGACATTCGGTCCGTTGCCGAAAAACGTTCGCATTGAGATATACAATGCGCTCGGCAATCTGGTGAACAAAATTGACGTGCCTGAAAATCAGCCGTCGTATATTTGGACACTGAAAAACAGCGATGATGAAGCTGTCGCTCCGGGAATATATTTTGCGCTTATAATCAATGCAGACGATGAAAGCGATTACAAAATCATCAAGCTCGCCGTTGTGCGCTAACGGTATTAACGGTATACGCTCAAGCAATACGAAGCGCTGATGGCTGATGCAGTGATTAATGCAGGAAGAAGGTGTTTTGCTCCCTGTATGATGCGGCAACAATGAACGCCGGAAAGAACGGCGCCGGTATTACTGATATTATCTGTAAATAACACTATACGTGAAAACGTATTAAGCGCGAATCATGTTTTATTGACAGTAGAAAAGAAATGCGATATAGTAACGACACGTCATGTAAAAAAAGGTGCTGCTATGGATGGATTTACCGTTGATATTAATATAAACACCTACCGACATAGTATTGAACGCATGAATCAATGGGTGTTTACCGTTACCTTAAAAGGACGGATTGATCAGGAAAATAATTCTCCCTTCAACGGTATTATCAATATATTAATTAAAGGCGGTGCCCGATATATTATTTTTGATTTTCTTGATCTTCAATACATTGACTCAACCGGATTAGGAACAGTTATCAACGCTGCAAAAAAAGTTCGTCAGATGGAAGGTAAAATTGCCATTGTTGCAATGAACCCGACATTAATGCAGGTTTTTGAACTCGTCAATTTAAGCTCATTTATTCCGATATTTAAAAGTATTAACGAGGCAGCAAATACTATTCGTGTTTAAAACACGATAACGCTAGACCTAACATACCGGCATACGAAAAATAGTATTATAAGAATGAGGAATCGTATGAAAGCATTATTCGGTCCGCCAATATACTCACCGGACAGCAACGGTGCTCAGATTGTCGTCACCTGTGTTCCGCATTTTAAGCATTCGCTGTATTCCTTTGAACCCGTTGAAGCTGCCATAAAATATAATACTCCCGAACATAGAATATTTCCGACCGATTACCTCAATTACAAAGAGCCCCCCGAAGACACCATAAAAAGAATGTGTAAAAAATGGGACCTTCCATGCAGCGAAATAAAACTATTTAATGTCTATTCACATCAGCCGATTGATAGCGGGTGGGAATTGAATATTGTTTTTCTTGCAGCTTTACTGCATCAGCCTGAAACGTCATCATGTATCCGAATCATTACGCAAATTACCTATGATACCATTCCTTCACATATCGGCGTTTTTTCACAGAGCGAATTAACCGCCATGCTTGATTCTCTGCATAGAAACAAACCGCATCTGCTCTAATATGATTACCTGACCGCAATGCGCATTGCACGAGCACGTTCTCAATTAATATCACCGATACGTCTCTCATCAGTGTAGTTATTATCTCCCGCTATGATTACCTGACCGCAATGCGCATTGCACGAGCACGTTCTCAATTAATATGGATAACCTGATGATTTCGTTTTGTTAATTC
>CAZBCL010000015.1:0-60169 GCA_964490645.1 uncultured Spirochaetia bacterium | reverse complement strand
CACGAGCACGTTCTCAATTAATATGGATAACCTGATGATTTCGTTTTGTTAATTCTTCAGCAAGAATACATCGTGTTTCCGTATGTCCCGCATACTCCCCATCAAGAAAAACCAACGGTGCATACTGAATTATTAAACGCTCTGCAAGGTTCAACCCCCCGTTGTCTTTAATACGCTGACGATACTGCACGGCATATTCATGTGGTTTCATTAAACGGCGCGGATGCCCTTTTCGGCGGCACTTCGCAAGATTTCGACAGATTTCTGCTTCGGCGATATTATCATAATAACGACGCTGTGTATGATCCGGACAGTCTGTCGGTATTCCATAACGCAGCATACTAAACAGGCGATAGTGCGGGACACACGCTGCAGCAATAATATACGTATACCCATGAGTATAACAATCTTTTTCTAATCGGTATGAACTCCATTCCTGCCGCGGGGGATACCGGTTCCGCGTTCGGCGAATGTCAGCAATTGCGGTTATATTAAACTTTTTATAAAGCATATATGCGTGAGAACGAGAAAGAATGCTTCCATCGGTATTTTTACAACTGAATGTATAGAATTGCATATAATAAACGGCTTCTATGAATCATTTATAACAAGACTGATACGAACACTTTTCATCAGCCAATCATTAAAAACCGTGTATGAAATTTTTGCAGGATGTTGCAATGTCATCAGATAATATTGCTGAATAGTGTACATATCATTCTGCAGTTTTTCCCATGAATATTTTTCTCCGATACGCATTTCCGTCTGTTTTAATAATGTCGATACGGTTGCCTGCTTATTACCGGAAATAATATATCCGTTAAACGTGTACTGTTCTCCGGTGGAAAGCCAAACATTCATATTGACATAATTGTAATAACTTTTATACGGCGTTGTCGAAAGGTGTTCATATATCCGCCGCCGATAATTGAGGCGCACGGAGTCAATAACCGCATCATAATATCCCAGACGATAAAAATACTGTATTATTTTATTATGATAT
Source organism: uncultured Spirochaetia bacterium (assembly GCA_964490645.1). Classification (GTDB taxonomy): domain Bacteria; phylum Spirochaetota; class JAHITG01; order CAZBCL01; family CAZBCL01; genus CAZBCL01. Next base: position 59,166 of record CAZBCL010000015.1, on the reverse strand, counting down.
ACTAATGCTGTTTTCATATCATATATTGTTTCTTTGAACTGCATATTCCGCAGAAAATCATCTTCATTTATTTTTATATTACAGTGAAGATGTATATCATTGCATAAATACTGAAAATAATTTTTATATCGCAGTGTAATAAACGGATAATTAAACCACGTCGCTTTTTCCGTACTGGATTGAACATCAAGAAATCCATTCCAGCGGGCACGTTTGCCTAAGGCGCCGATCTCATTCACAATATAATTTTGGAATTTTTTAACTTCTCCCTCTGAAGCAATTATGGCATAATTAATAATATACTGCTGGTAATAATATTCATCACTTTCCGGCAGCGACGGCATATAATAGCGAATATACGAATCCCGAATTTCCTCAACAGAATCTCCAAGCATAAAATTGACCCGTACAAATCCCACTTCCTTCCAAATAAGTTCCATAATGATGACATTCCATCGGTTCATTCCCTTTAATACTTCAAGCGTTGCAATAGCAGAAAACTCATTTAACGGCTGCAGCCGTTTTATTTTCAGGTCATCTCTCATTGCCGGTTCAAACGTTTGTACATTCCCATCTTTATAGATGAAATAATTTACATACGAAACAAGAGTATCACGATTTTCCTGAAACTGCGCCTGTACGCTCACCGATACGAGAAAAAAGATAATCAGTATGACGCTGTAGGTATTCTTCAATAAAACAATCCTAACCGATAGAGTATATTTCAAAAGTATATCATTTCACTTGTTAAATGGCAATATACTATGATACTATAGTATATAATAAAGACATACAATGTCTAAGAAATAATGATTAAAAAATTTATGATGACTAAAAATACATATTGTGCCGTTCTTTTATGTTGTATCCTATACATGGTATTAAGTGCTTCATTGTTCGCACAACTGCCGACTCGCGCTGATGATTGGACGCCATACGATTTTCATCAACAGGGAACATTTGCAATTTCAACCGGCGGTGCATACGTTGGACTCGCTCATCGACCTGACACATTAATTATTAACCCTGCCGGAATCTCGCAAATCGAATACCCAACACTCATTCTTAATCTTGATACTGCATTTGCATATAATAATTTACGTAATTGGGATGTTTTTGTTGATTTTAAACGCCCCTCTGTTATTGGTTTTATTCTGCCCACGACTAATAAAAATAATCCAATGACATATGGTATTGGTATTTTTACCGTATTCCAACGAGCAGTTATTCCCGAACACCGGCGCATTGCCGTTTATAATACAGCGCCAACTCTCGCGTGTACTCTATCCCGCCGATTATCACTCGGCATACAACCCGGGTTGGCAATTGCGAATTACGAGGGTACACATACTTTCGGCACCGGCTTTATCGGTCGTGCCGGAATGCTATACCATATCTCACCATTAGTACATGTTGGCATGAGCGGACAATTGCCGTTAATCATTAAATGGGATAATAATTACGCATTTCCGCAGCTTACCGATGAACGCTTTCCCGGTCGAATGCAATCAGGAATATGTTTTAATTTTAAACGCCCTACCGCAGCACAGCAATATAATACTTATCTTACACAAAAAGCTGCCGGTGAACATCCGAATACAACAATTGTGAAAATTGATAAACTAACTTTTGATGTCGAATATCAAAGCTGGAACGATATTCAGCTCGGTCCGCTGACGGCTGAAACTATTTTTAACGGACGGCTTAAAAATACTATTGGTGAACAATTACAGCTGCATGGCGGTATTGTCCTTTATATTTCTGAGGTTGCCGTTAAAGAAACGTACATCTGGGAAGGAAAAGAAATTCTTCCGCAATCAACTGAAGAAACGGAATATTACCGACAATGGGGACAAAAGATTATAAGAACGAATTTGAATCAAACACTGCTGCGATTCGGATTAATGTCACAACTTGATACCGGGCTTACTGCTGATAATTCATATTATCAGCATAAACCGCAGATATATTTTACTATCGGATGGGGAGCAACTGCCTTTAAGGTTATTCATTTTGATGCAGCAATTTATGACAGCCTTATTCCGTCATTATTCTATTCAGCCAATGAGGCAATTGAAGGAGCGCATATTACGGCAATGTACGAATTCGGGAAAAAAGCCGGTATTGAAGAAAAAGACCCTATTGCAGAAAAACGTAAAGCCCGAGCGGACTATGATGCCATTGAAGAACGCATACGACAGCTGACCCATGACATTCAACCACTCCAACAAGAAGAACAAGAATTACAGGAACGCTGTATTAAACTTTCCAACGAACGAAAATATTATCAGGAAACCGGTGCTTCTGAAACACTTATTAAAAATCGTACGCAAAATATTCTTTTAATCAATAAACGTATTGCCGAGAACCACTCAAAACAAAATGTGGTCTATGAACAACATCGGCAGGCTCTTCGGGATTTACGTACAGCAGGATTACAGCTGCAGGAGCTTGGAGAAACCCGCCGCATTCCAACACTTGAAGAAATTGAAGCATTTCCGAATTCACCTGAAAATACCGCAACAACGGAAATAATCGACACTGAAAAATCATTCGATGAACATAATACAACTGATACCCAATCACATGATGATCAACAATCAAAAGAAATGATTAATCGCGATGAAAACGTTCCTGTTCCAATCCAGTCTGACACACAGGAGACTGAAGCACCAAACGAGGAAACAGAATAACAATATATTTAAAAATATTAATACTATTAATTCTGTTTGTTTTAAATAATTATTACAGTTGTTTCATTCAACCATGAAAACAGTTAGAGGGATTTTATACTCATCGCATAAATTAAGAATACTATTATCGGTAAACCCTATATCAATGGCTGCGGACTATTTCTTTAATAATCATTAATCGTGAAAGCGTTGATCGTTCTGCTTCTGATATTTTCATTGAAATATAACGTGCTGTTTCTTCAAGATTGGGGATTAAAATATGTTCCAAGGCATTAACACGCCGGCGAGTTTTTTCAATTTCATCAGCAAGCTGAAGAACACCATGTTCAATTTCCGCAAGCCGAATAAGTTTTTGCATTAAATTATCAAGATCGCTGACTGCTTTATCAACTGCATAATTTGTATCACCGAAACCGTAACTATTAAGATTGCCGTTTGTTTTAATAGAAAACGTCGGTAATCGTAAATTCATTACCGGGCGGCGGGTTGCATTAATGGTGATTGTATAATTTGGAAGCAACAACGCTGATTTCAGTGTATCTGCGGGAATAACCGCATAAGCGCTATTGAAGGTTTGATAAATATCACCTAATTCTTTTTCTATTTCCAAACGCAGCGTGCGATTCTCCCTGACTAATTCAAGAAAGTTTCGCATTAATTCATCTTGTTTGTCTTTCAGCAGTTTCCAGCCGCGATGCGCAAGCACCGAACGGCGTTTTAACCGCAGTAATTCCATTCTATTGGCATTAACCTCAAGTAGTGCCATATCGTATTATGCCTTCCTTACCATCAAATAGTTATTATACATCCTGTTTTTTCTTCTCAGTCATTGTATCGTAGTATTTTTCAAGATTTGCCGGACGAACACGCTTCATCTCACCACGCGGAACATCAGTCAGCAGATTCCATCCGAGATCAAGAGTTTCTTCAATTGTTCTATCTTCATATTCACCCTGACGAATGTATTTATCTTCAAACTTATTAGCAAAGCTATAATATACTTTATCCATTTCACCCAGTGCTGCTTCACCGAGAATAACTTCTAATTCTCGTGCTTCAAGCCCCCGTGAAAAACACGCATACAATTGATTAAAATTATCGGAATGATCTTCACGAGTTTTATCTGCACCAATTCCTTTATCTTTCAGCCGTGAAAGTGATTGCAGTACATCAACCGGCGGATAGACTCCTTTACGATGCAATGAACGTGAAAGCACGATCTGTCCTTCTGTAATATATCCGGTTAAATCGGGAATCGGATGTGTTTTGTCATCTTCCGGCATGGTTAAAATAGGTATTTGTGTAATACTTCCTTTTCTGCCGCTGATTCGCCCGGCACGTTCGTATATCATTGAAAGGTCAGTATATAAATAACCGGGATATCCGCGACGACCGGGAACTTCCTTTCGTGCTGATGATACCTCACGTAATGCTTCACAATAATTGGTCATATCGGTCATAATAACCAACACATGCATATCTTTATCAAACGCAAGATATTCAGCTGTGGTAAGTGCCATACGCGGCGTTGAAATACGTTCAATTGCCGGGTCATCTGCTAAATTAATAAATAAAACCGACCGGTCAATTGCACCGGTACGACGGAAATCTTCAATGAAAAAATTTGCCTCTTCAAAGGTAATTCCCATTGCAGCAAATACAACCGCAAATGCCTCATGCTTACCGCGTACTTTTGCCTGTCGGGCAATTTGCGCTGCTATTTGATTATGCGGCAGACCTGACGCAGAAAATATCGGGAGTTTTTGTCCACGCACCAGAGTATTCAATCCGTCAATAGTTGAAAATCCGGTTTGAATAAACTCATTCGGATAATTACGCGCATACGGATTTATTGGTGATCCATTAATATCACGTTTTACTTCAGGAAGAATTTGCGGACCGCCGTCAATCGGACGCCCTTGCCCGTCAAATACACGACCAAGCATATCATTAGAAAGTCCAATCTCTTGCCCCTTGCCGAGAAAACGGACTTTTGCATTATGGATATTCATCCCGGTCGCACCTTCAAAAAGCTGAACCATCGCTTTATCGCGATTAATTTCAAGAACTTTCCCGCGCCGGATTTCACCATTGGAAAGCTCAATTTCAACCAGCTCCTCATACTTGACGTCAGATACCTGATCAACCAGCATTAACGGACCGACAATTTCTCGTACTGTTAAATATTCTTTAATCATAAGTGCTCTCCAAAACCTATACCGCAGCAGCTGCTTCGGATTCAAGTTTTTCAAATTCAGATTTTAATTTCCGTTCCAATTCATCCATTTTGTCTAATTCGTTCTCACTAATGTACTTTAACCGTGCAATATCTTCACGAATCGGCATTGCCGCAATAGCAACAGCAGGAACATTGTTGCCTAATGCTGCACGTCCTAATGTATAAAACTTTAAAATACCGTTGAGCATTTTATATTGTTTTTTAAATGAGGTGAAGGTATCAACATCGTGAAAAGCATTTTGATGTAAAAAATCTTCACGAATAGAACGTGCAACTTCCATGATAAGACGATTCTCATCAGAAAGAGCATCAATACCGACAAGGCGAACAATTTCCTGTAAATCAGCTTCTTCCTGCAGTAAACGCATTGCTTCGCCAATCATACCTTTCCAATCTTCACCGATTGTTTCAACAAAGTAATCGTTAAAATTATCTTTATAAAGCGTATAGCTCGTTAACCAATCAATGGCAGGAAAATGCCGCTGATATGCCAGCTCTGCCTTGAGCGACCAGAAAACTTTTACAACACGCAGTGTTGATTGTACAACCGGATCCGATAAATCGCCTCCCGGAGGAGAGACGGCACCAATAATGGACAATGCTCCTTCTCTATCGTCAGTTCCCAATGCTTTAACACGACCGGCACGTTCATAAAAAGAAGCAATACGACCACCCAAATACGCCGGATACCCTTCATCACCGGGCATCTCTTCAAGCCGTCCCGACATTTCACGCATCGCTTCCGCCCAACGTGATGTTGAATCCGCCATAATGGCAACGGAATATCCCATATCACGATAAAACTCAGCGATGGCAACACCGGTATAGACTGAGGCTTCACGTGCCGCAACCGGCATATTTGAAGTATTGGCAATAAGTACGGTTCGACGCATTAACGGTTCACCGGAACGCGGATCCTGAAGCTCAGGAAACTCTTTTAATACATCGGTCATTTCATTGCCGCGTTCACCACACCCAATATATACAATAATTTCAGCATCTGCCCATTTCGCCAGCTGATGTTGAATAACGGTCTTTCCCGAACCAAACGGTCCCGGTACACACCCCGCACCGCCCTTTGCAATCGGGAAAAATGCATCAATAACACGCTGTCCTGTAATTAACGGAATACTCGGCGATAATTTTTCTTTATACGGACGCGGCTGACGGACCGGCCATAATTGAACAAGTTTTAATTCGACAACACCTGTTTTTGTCGTAACCGTACCGATTGTATCATCAATGGTAAACGTTCCGGAATTTATTTCCGTGAGAGTGCCGGAAACATTCGGCGGCACCATAATACGGCATTCTACTAACGTTGTCTCCTGCACTGTTCCAACGATATCACCGCCGATTACCGTATCGCCGGCTTTTTTTACTGCATTAAACTCCCATTTTTTTGTACGATCAAGTGCATCAACATGAATCCCACGGGTAATTAATGCTCCTGCTTTATCCATAATTTTATCCAACGGACGCTGAATACCATCATAAATACCCTCTATCATTCCGGGACCAAGCATAACAGAAAGCGGTTTTCCGGTTGAAATAACGGGGTCGCCATATCCAAGCCCGCCGGTTTCTTCATATACCTGAATAGATGCATTATCATCACGCATTTCGATTATTTCCCCGATAAGCCGTTTTTCACTTACCTCGACAACGTCAAACATTTTCGCATCTTGCATACCTTCCGCTACAACAAGCGGTCCGGCAACTTTTACAATACGGCCTTGTACTGCCATGTCATTCTCCTGTTATTGTGATTCGCTTTCTTTCGCAAAAATATCAACACCGACCGCACGTTCTACGATTCGATGCAGTTTCTCTTCAGCAGCACCCGTACTTCCCTGATTATTCGGTATTGCAACAACAATTGTCTCCGTACCATAACGCAGGGTTGAACGAACTTCATCCACCGACGGGAGCATATTTTCGGTAATATAAATTACTTTATATTCTTTTCTAAAAACATCACTTACCTGTTCAGTAAACTGTGCCGCTTCAGGGTTAAAATCATATAAATCCAATCCTAACGCACGGAATGGCAATATACTTCGAAGATCACCGATGATTGCAATCTCAGACATAACTTATACGCATCCCTTCCATAATTTGTCGTCCGTCAAGATTATTAAGCCGCCCGACTAAAATGCGGCGAAGGTTGATTACTTCATACTCTTTCCCGTATACATATCCCAATAACGGTTCAATACCGAATGAATTCAAACGCGCTGATTTAAGCCAGTCTATTAAAAAATTATCCATCATACGTTCCATTGGTGCTAATGAACCCGTTGCTTCAAGCTGTGCAACCCCCTCCTGTAATACTGTCGCATAATCAGTATATCCGAATGCGGCAGCAACTTCTTCAGGACCTTGATTATATACATTCAATAATGCGGTAAGACTAACAGCACCGCCGGAAAGGTATGAATCGCGGTATAATTCCATATCACGATGCAATAATTGAAATCGATACAGATTTTTTAAATTATAAAAATCAAAAAAGCAGCGGTAATAATACATTAAAAAACCATTATTATGATGCGTAACAATTTCACGTAATACCGTATACAATAACCGATCAAACCGATTCTCAATAACTGAAGCATCTTTGGTAATGTCATATGCAGTAAAAATATCTTCAACGGTTCGGGCAAAGCGTATCCCATAGCGGGTATAATACTCATCACGAAAAACGGAACGTATTTCCTCAGATGAAATCAAACCACTCTGTGAATAATTCGGACGCAGCGATTCAGTAATATAGGTATCGCCGAGAATTTTCTGTTTTGCCGCTAATTTAAAATTATAAAAATCATATTTTAAATACAATGCGGAGGTTAAGTTAAACGTATCCGTATTATCAAAATTGACGGACAAATGACGATCGCCTTCACCAACAAGAAAGCGAATCAATTGATATTGCCGCATAAGTTCATCATTGAGAATGCTCTCATAATCATATATATCCGCTTCTGAGGAAACCGTATATTCATATTCAGGCAGCATTTTTATAATCTCATCATACGACATATCCGCCATTCGAGTCAGTATTTTTCGGTCAAACATGTATCGTTCAAGCCCACGGACTTTTCCGACAGCATATATATACCGTACATCAGATGTGAACTCTATTCCTCGAATATTCATAGTGCCTTCCGTTAACGCTAATCCCGTTCGGTACAATTAACCAAAGAGGATTTTATTAATCTCCGGTTCAAGAATATCACGATTACGATTCATGATTTTCTTAAATGTTGCATTAATTTCGATTTTCCCGCGCCGGAGAATAAATCCGCCGGTAAATGTTCCTTTTTCATGACTGTATTGTAATTCGCCTTTTTTACCCTGCTTTTTCAGTTCAGCATTAATCGCTGTAATAAAATCAGCGGTAATACGTGCACTATCGTGTTCATTGATAATGACTTCTTCATCTCCCATTTCAACTGATTTCAGCATTAATCGTCGAATGATTTCACGATACTCATGATCATCTTTATTAACGACTTCTTTAAGTGCCGCATCAAATGAATCAGATATTACCTGTTGTTTCATTGCAAGTGTATTTTTGCGAAACTCAAGATCAGCACTTTGGATAATACGCTCCTTTTCCCGTTCGGCTTCAGCGTGAATACGAGCTTTTTCAGTTTCTCGGGTTTTGGCAATCTTACGGTGTGCTTTAGCAAGACGTTTTTCATACGTATCACGAGCAGTTTCTTCAATAACACGCGCTTCATCTTCAGCATTCTGCAGAATTTTTTTTGTAATATGAGCAATAGTCATAAGTGCCTTCTATAATTCTCTGGTTTATAAATTTCCAAGGAAGCCAAGTGCAAGTATTGAAATAAGAAATCCTAAAATAGCATAAAACTCAATAAAAACAGCCATGGTAATTGCTTTACCCGTTTCATCCGGCTGTTTACTGACCATCATAATTCCGCTTGCGCATGCTTTTCCCTGATGAATACCTGATATCATACCGCCTAATCCGACCGGTAAACAAACAGCTGCATATGCAATACCCAAACCAATTGAAATCCCCCCATTGAGCACCGCAGTCTGTAATGCCGCAAACGCCATGTAGGCAATAACAAAACCATAAATCCCCTGTGTTCCCGGCAACGCAAGAATACTCAGATATTTTCCAAACTCTTTCGGATTTTCACTCATAACGCCGTTTGCTGCCTGTGCCGCATACCCAATACCGATAGCTGATCCGAACCCTGCCAATGCAACCGCAATTGCTAATCCGAAAAAACCGATATATGCACCAAACAGCGATTTCTCATCTAATATCATAATGCCCTGAGTTTCCGCATTCGTATCACTCTGAACGGACTGATCATCATTCATACCGCCAGACTGCTGAGCATAAACACTCGAAACTGATGTGCTTATCATTACCACTGCAAGTATAACGATAACACGTACAAACCAAACATTTTGCTTTTTCATTATAAGCCTCCTGATGTTATATTTTCTGTGTACTGTTTTTTATTTGTAAATATTCGTATCTATTATTAAAGGGAATAAACTTACTCCCGCCGCCTTCATAAAACTTTGAGAAAAACTCAACAAACTGCAGACGCATTGTATGTACCATACTGCTCATAACCGCTAAGATAATATTAATTGCATGCGATGCTATTAATAAAAATCCAACGATAATCCCCATAACTATTTTATTGACAATACCATCCGCATTAGCAACCATACCTGATAATGAATTTATTACTGAGGCAATAACACCGGATCCTAATCCGAGTGCCATTAATCGGCTGTAGCTCAATATATCTCCCAACAACCCTGATATGCCATACGCATTAAACAACCCGCCTGCAATACGACCGCCGATACTCTTGGCTTCACGTCCGGAGAAGGTAACCACCATTAGTAAACCAATGATTAATAACGGATTGGTAATCATCATTGTTGCCGGTTTCCCGAGCGAAATACTGAAATAAAACCACGATGGCAATGCATCAGCCGGCACTAACTTCAAAAACGAAACAAACAACCATATTGGAAATCCGATACTGGTTAATATCCACGGCAATTCATCAAGAAATGCACTTTCTTTCATATCATGCGTCAATTTATGTATAAATGCAACTATTCGTCCCGCAAGTAATGCAATTGACCCGATAATCAAAGTTGTTAAAAATATTGTATCGCCATTCATATTAAAGGCATCTGCAAGCGGTTGTATGATTGGCAATGCATATATCGGTTTCATAAAACTTACTTCCCGTAAAGGAATGCCAAAAAATCCGCCGGCAAAAAATCCGATAATGATCGCCGGTATCATTGAATACAATATTATTTTAAATATTCTATCCATCCCCTTCCCGCCGGTCATCATACGAAGAACAACCCATACAATAAGCGGCGAGGTCAATGCATACCCGATATCCGCTAAACATAATCCAAAAAATAAAATGAAAAACGGTGTCATTATTGCAGTCGGATCAACTTCTTTATATTTCGGAATTCCAAATAATTCGGTAATCAATTCAAACGGCCTGGCAGGCTTTGGATTCTCCAGCTGTACCGGCGGTTTTTCCTCCGGCAGCGGCAAACGGATATCAACATCAAGTTCATCAACAGAACGGGCATAATCCTTTACATATTCAATATCTGAAGCAGAAACCCAGCCGGTCAATATAAAACATGTTTCAGTATGCATAAACTGTTCTTCAACGGCATATCGCTGCAGTTCATTTCGTTTATGATCATACATAATTTTTAGGTCAGTACGATATGTAACTCGTTCACGTGCTCTATCAGTAATAATTGACAGTTCGGTTTTTAATGCGGCAATCTCAATTTCAATATTCTCAAGTGCCGTTGCAACTGTTGTCGTAAGATTATCAAGCGGGGCTTTCGTCCAGCCGTGTTTTTTTATTTCATTATGAACGGCTTCTGTATCAGCCCCATAGGTAATAAGCATATAGAGTACACGATCACCGACATCATTAATAGGGGTCAGGTCATACCCATCAATATCAAGTTCTTCCAATGAACGTATTAATGCCGCACGATCTGCCGACGGAACAACCCCGAAAAGATAATCAGTAAACTCCCATTTCGGCATATGTGCCGGTATCAAATCCAACGGCACCCACGGCAGCAGTTCGTCCCGACGAACCTGCACGGCAGTAATACGCCGTTCAATTTCAGCACGGCGATTGATTATCTCATTTATCTCTTTAACAATCGGTTCATAGTTCAAACGTGCAGGAGCATCCAAATACTCTTTTACCGTCATGACGGTATATTCACTGTCAAACATACCCGCTTTTTCATCAAATGGTTCAAGAAAATCTATCGCGGATTTAATTAATTGAATTTCTTTTTCTGTTTTTTTTATACTTTTAGTATGCAGTAAAAGACGATCCTGTAATGCATGCGGTAATGGTATTGTTTCCTTAACGGAAATACTCTGTGCAGTATCATCGACAGGACGCTCTTCTTCATGCATTGATATAATCTGCATGACTCCCCGGCGCTGAAGATTATGCAACAGTTTTCGTTTAATTGAGGCATGACCTACGATAGATACATGAAACATTTTCTGTACGGACATAGTGTATTACATCCCTGATGCTGTTTACAGCATGATAATTCAGACAATTTTAATTAAACAAATCGCTGATAATATATTGTACAGCACGTGACTGCCGATCATGTGCACGGGCCTTCAGCTGATCCAGTTTCCGCGTATATTCTTGTTGCAATCCCTGAACGGCGGCAGCGGCTTCTTTCTTGGCGGCGGCAATATGCTCAACTTCATATGTATGCAATTCTTCACGAAGTTTTTGATCAAGTGCAACTTCATCTTCAGCAGCTTTTTTAACCAAATCTTTCGCCATTTGTTGTGCATCGGCAATACGCTGATGCGCTTGTTTTTCTGTTTCGGTTATTTGATTAACTTTTTCGATAGGCACCGTCTCAGCCTCCTTGCCGTATATGAATAATGGTTATCGGAACTCCTCGCATTATCGGGACTCCCCGAAACCATTAACCTGTAAAGCACTGCGCGGTATACGCTTCGGTAAGTTTTCGATACATTGTATACATATCATACGATTTTTCTATTCTGACTTACGTACTATATCTTTAGATAATATGTACCGAATACCGTAAAATTATCACATGCCCGGAATACTGTCAAGGTACGTGTAAAACCACATCGGCACACTGAATAATAACATACTTGATTAAACAGTACCTGTGCTGCTCCGTATCGCTGCCGATTATCGGTGTATACCATAACGCTGCAGCGTGTTAATTTTAATGATAACTGATTTTTTTAAAATGGCGGCAATAATATTACTGATCAATCAGACCGTCCCATTGTATCATCATGGACAAGCGCTGTTGATAAACAACATCAAAAATATTTACGTGATACTGAAAAACAAGTATCGGCACAAGCGGAGTAGCAACGTTTGCATATAATACATTACATATCTTTTGCATCGGCATTATCGGATAACGATTCAATAACATCGTTATGGATAATGATACAATTGCGCAGCCGTAAATCGGCAATATGATTATTTAAAAGCAGTTTATATTTTTCTTCAGCAACATACGGACTTAACTGTGCTTTTTCCTCATCATCTAATCCATCGCGCATCATTGTTTGTAAATCAGTGGAATATTTTTCATAGGTATGTACAAAGTTTGCATAATCATCAGCGGTAATATTTAAATCCTGTTTAAACATATGATTAAGATATATTTGATTGCATTCGTTCGATATAAAAAAATTAATGACCGTCATTGTATCCGAATCGTCCGTATACCCTGATTCTAATGCCGCATGATACAGTACTAATGTTTTCAGCAATTCATCACGGAAAAGAATACGTGATGATGGATCACTGCTGTTAAAACCTTTAAATCGGATATCGCTTTCACCTAATATACTAAACATTTTATTTTCATCATAATATTTTAAAAGCCGTTCAAACTCTTTATACGTTATTGTTTTATCGCCGACCCGTATAACGGTTTTATTGTTTATAATTCCCGATGTGCTGACATCATGAACTTCGACATCATAGGTACTTTTCAAGTGAGCAACCCAATTTGAAGTCTCTGCTTGTACTTTTTCTAAAAACACCATGTTTGATACTGATTTCCATAATTCTGAAGGATTGTAAACCGATGTAAATGCTTCACGATTGTTTGAATAATACACTTCTATTTCATTGGTTGTAACATTCACTATCCCGTTGAAATGATGTAATATATAAAATCGTGATATCGTATCTTTCTTTACCATTTTAAAGATCGGCGTCCATTGCGCATCATCATTATACCCGGTTTCCTGCCGCTGATCTGCTATTAAAAAAGTATTAATAATTATATCCAGCAGCATTCTTCGGGCAAAATGTCGTTCCCCATTATCTAAACCGATTTCCGCACGTGTTTGTACATCAGCTTCAGTAATGAAATAATTAAACAGTGCAGTAAAATAATCCTGTGAAATAGGGGTATTATTAATATCAACAATTGACTGTGCGTATGAAACGGCAAATAGTGCGATTATCACTGATAGTACTATAACTGTATTTTTTAACATTATTACAATCCTCAATGGTATTTCTATTCGTATGTATTATTTTGAATGTTCTCGCAGGCATATTGTTTGCATACTATTTAGAATAAATTTTGCAGTACTTTCTTTAATCCTGCAATACGATTATACCCAATCATGGCATATGATACCAGTAATAAATGCGGTTTATCCGGATTAAATGTTAACCTATCAGGATGTGCCTGTATGTATGTCAATAATTTCTCAGCGACTGTTTCAGACAGTAACGGCGCACTCTTTTCGGCATTATCGTTCACCGTATCTTTCTTGAATTCAATAATCATTCCGTCATCACTTTGCTGTACGGAAATAATCCCCAATGCCATTGCTAAAAGTTTCGTTTCCCGCAGAAGAAAAACCTGTTCAACACTAAACGGCATGACACCAAACCGATCAATTAATTCTTGAGCAAGTGATTCCAATTCACTCCGCGACGCTGCTTTCATAATACGTTTATAAATATTAATTTTTTGTTTACTGGCGGTAATATAATCATCAGGAATAAATGCTTCATAATGAAAATTCATAAGCGGTTCTTTCGCTTCTTTTACTTTCATTCCTTTCAGTTCTTTTACCGTCGTATCAAGCAAACGGCAATACATATCAAGTCCTATTGATAAAACGTCCCCATGCTGCTGGGGTCCGAAAATATTTCCGCCGCCTCTGATTTCCAAATCCTGTAATGCCACTTTATATCCACTGCCGAGATCAGTAAAATCATTAATAACCTGCAACCGTTTTTTTTGTATTTCAGTCAGCATGGTATCAGCCGGGAAAAGCAAATACGCAAATGCCCGGCGTTTACTCCGCCCCACCCGACCGCGTAATTGATAGAGCTGCGCTAATCCGAACGCATGGGCATTATTAATAATAATCGTATTGCAGTTCGGTATATCCATACCGGATTCAATGATTGTCGTACAGAGCAATATATCATATTTTCGTGCAATAAACTCATTCATGACTTGTTCAAGTTGTTTTTCAGGTAATTGTCCATGACCAACAGCAATGACAGACTCAGGTATTAATTCCTGTAAGTAATGTGCCATTGATTCAATCGTTTCAACACGATTATGGATAAAGAGTATCTGACCGTCTCTATCCAATTCACGGCGAACGGCATCGCTGATAATCATATCATTAAACTCAGTAATATATGTTTGAATAGGTATTCGTTCATCCGGCGGTGTTGTTATCAGGCTGATATCCCGGATGCCAAGTAAACTTAAATGTAATGTTCGCGGTATTGGTGTTGCTGACATTGACAGTACATCAACCAGTTTTCGATAGCTTTTTAATCGCTCCTTATGCTGCACGCCGAATCGCTGTTCTTCATCAATAATGACCAATCCTAAATCTTTAAATACAACATCATGTGACATAAGTCGATGCGTGCCGATAATAATATCGTAATTCCCGCTCCGCATGCCATCAAGAATAGTTTTCTGCTGACGTCGGCTGCAAAATCGTGAAAGCATTGCAACCTTAACCGGAAACATTTCAAAACGTTCGGAAAAGGTATGGTAATGCTGTTGTGCGAGAATTGTTGTGGGGACCAGCAATGCAACTTGTTTTCCTTCCATCACTGTTTTAAATGCGGCACGCAGTGCCACTTCTGTTTTTCCGAATCCGACATCACCGCAGACCAGCCGATCCATCGGTTTTGTTTTTTCCATATCCTGCTTTACTTCTTCTATAGCACGCATCTGATCTTCAGTTTCTTCAAACTCAAAATCAGCTTCAAAGGTATGCTGCCATGGAGTATCAGGCTGAAAGGCATGCCCCGGCAGTTTATCACGAATGGTATACAACTCTAAAAGCTCACGTGCCATTTTAAGAACATTCTTACGAACACGTACTTGCACCCGCTGCCATGAAATATGCCCCAGTTTATCGAGAGTCGGTGGAGTGCCGTCTTCACCAATATAGCGCTGAAGTAAATTAATCTGATCAAGCGGCACATAAAGTTTGTCTTCACCGGCATAGCGAACAAGAATATAATCCTGCATTCGATTATCAGTTTTTTTCTTCACTAAACCATGAAATATGCCAATCCCATGATTAATATGTACGACATAATCGTTTTTTTTCAAATCAAGAAAAGAGGATAAAACTTCCTGCCGGTCTGTATGTTTGATTGACCGGCGGGGAACTCGTATTTTACCGAAAATTTCAACATCAAGCAGTATTTGTAATTTAATTTCAGGAAAGATAAATCCGTTCCCGAGCCGTGCTTCATAAAACGTTACTTCGTTTTCATTAATACGACTCTCTTCTGAAACAGGGGAGCAATTGTTGCCGCCATTATTAGTAGCACTCTCAATAATCTCATGATGAGTAAAATTATCATTAATAATTATTTGCCGTAATCGCTGCAGTGCCCCGCAATGACCGGCAACGATATATATCATATACTCATCATCTAATGAAACACGTATATCCTTTTTTAAGCGCCGCAGATTACGTTTATAATGAGGGTTTTCCCGTACTGAAAAATGAATACCGCCGTGGTGTATATCTTCCGGAAGATGTGAAACATGCATTGAAACTATTTTTTTTCTTTTCTGCAATTCATCCATACTAAACATAACGGAATCAGGAGAGGGCTGAAACCCCTGATGCCGGGATGCTTGTTCATACAGGTGTTCAACCTCAGCACGGATATGCCCCATCTTAAATCCGATAGTACGATAATCATTATATACAACTATCGTATTGTCCGGAAGATAATCAAGTAGACATTCAACAGCGGAATAATATATCGGTAAATAATGTTCCTGCCCCTCCCAATATAATTCCTCTGATATTTTCCGCATAAGCACGGTATCAGTGTCTGCAGTGTACTTTTCTATTTTTACACGTGCACGATTACGGTTTTCTTCAGTCAGTATTAATTCGTTCGCCGGGATTATTGACAAATGCTGACATGGTGTTTCTGATAATTGCGTAACGGGATTAAAAAAACGCAGTGATTCAATTTCATCGCCAAAAAAATCAATACGCACCGGTCTATCCGCTGCCGGTGACCATACATCAATAATCCCGCCGCGAACAGCATACTCACCAACTGCACGTACTGTATCAGCAGTTCGGTATCCGGTATACGCAAGTATTTCCTGAAGTGCATCATAACTTAAAACATCATCCGGCAAAGTATAACAATGACGCTGAAATTCAGAATGCGGGAGGGTTGCAGCACTGAAACTACGTGCTGTTGCAATAACAATCGGTGCATTTTTGTTCAGCACGGTATATAATGTTCGCATGCGTTCATGAAGAAGTGCAGTATGCGGTGAAATCTTCTCATACGGCAGAACTTCCCGTTCCGGAAATAATACGGGAGTAACCGGATTTTCAGATAATGCACCGAATATCCCTAAATCCGTTATAACACTGTCAGCATAGCGAGAGGTTGTCGTAACAATGCACAAAGGGCAATGTATATCACTATATAATGCCATCAGCACTGCAGCACATGCTGACCCGGTAAGACCGTTAACGGATAGCATCCTCTTACCGGATTTGAGTGCGGCACGGCATTCCTGATATGCCGTAAGATTTTTTATATGTTTATTGATATAAGCGGTATTGCTTACTTTACTCATTACTGCGAATTCCCTGTTTTCAGTATTGACGCATTAATACGTCTATAGTACATGAAAAGCTATGGCACCTGCATATCCATTATATGAAAAAGACAATGCAGTTTTTTTACAACTCCGTATTCAGCCGCGATCATCCGGCCCTCGTTTGGGAGGCATTGTGAACGACCGTTTAAAGCTCCACATCAGTGCTCCGCCAATCGACGGAAAAGCAAATAAGGAATGCTGTGCCTATATTGCAAAATTATTACATATTAAAAAAAGCGCCATTACGATTATCCGCGGAAAAACGGTTAATAATAAAACGATTAAAATTACGGGGATTTCTGCACAGAACATACGTGCAATACTCGGAATCTAATCACCCTTTCATAAACAACCATTCCACACCACGTTCAATAAAACCATGTTTTAATGAATCAACGACCCGCGCAATGAATCGTGCATCTTTTCCTGCCTGATAAATTAGTTTTGGTTTTGCGACCGTCATCGCATGATAAATAACTTCAGCAACAACTTCTGCATGAGCACTGTAACGAGCACTGCGTTTATTAAGATTTTTATAAACAGTATTATATAATGCATAATATGGTGAATCACTTTTCAATGTTGCTGCTGTTGATGCCATTGATGAACTGAAATTTGTTGCAATAGCACCGGGCTCTATACACGTTGCACTCAATCCGAACTGTTTAATTTCATAGCGTAATGATTCGGTTATTGCTTCAAGTGCTGCTTTAGACGCATGATATATTCCGTTCATCGGTATTCCGACGCGACCGGCAATTGAGGAAATATTAATAATTCTTCCCATACGATTCCTGCGCATTATCGGTAATACAGCACGGGTTACCCGATGAACACCAAATACATTAACATCCAGTAATGCAAATATTTCTTCTTCGGTTGATTCTTCTATCGGTCCAAATAAACCGAATCCGGCATTATTAATGCAATAATCAATTCGCCCGTGTTTTTTATCAATATTATTAACTGCTCGTTTAATCGTTATCTCTTTAGTAACATCAAGCGGCAATATTGTAATCGGCAGCCGTAACCGTTGGATTTCACGCTCTAATGGTTCAGCTTTATTTAAATCGCGCATCGTTGCATAAACAAAATATCCTTTTTGAGCTAATAATAACGCTGTTTCAAATCCGATTCCGCTTGACGTCCCGGTTATTAAAACAACTTCCTGCTCCTTGAACACTTTTGGTCTGAAAGCATCATACGTGCTCGGCAAGCCATTTTTTCTTATTTGTTTACGCGGCAGTTTTTTTCCTGTTGTCGTGGCTTTTGTTTTTTTACGGGGCATTTTAAACTCCTGATTAAACAGCTTTGATGCTGTAATTCATGTACAGCATACGTAATCACTGACGGTAATGCAAGTGTATTATGAATGTCAATTTAAAAAACACCCCCGCCAATCAATACCGATACAGTATACTCGGTCCAATACTATTCACGATATATATTTGAATACAGAGGAGTAAATGCATAATTGCATTATGATACGTTGCTCAAGATATTTTGCTAATGCCGAATGTGTTCAATGAAAACAGCCGCTGCGACTGTACGGCAGCATGACCATACCGGTTTTTTCGGAGCTGCCGACATTTACTATATATATAACACGAACATACTATATACAGTATTACTGAATTGCCGCTTGCTCTGTTTTCCAGCCACGCTGATGAATGGTAATATTTTTATTCTGCAGCACTGAGAGTATGTGCTCAAAATCTATTGGCGTTTTACCGTGGAAATATTTCGGATCAAGTACAGAAACATCATTATACCGTTGAAGTATCCAACTCTGAATATCATGCTGAATCAGATAATCGGCTAACTGCAGCAGTACCGATGTATTAATAATTCCCGGGGCTGTTGTTGTCCGTATTTCAAATGGTATGCCCGTTTTTTTTAAATACGTGATAGTTGTATCAATATTCTTGGCTGATGCGGATGATGCCCCCAGCAGCGAATACATATCCGGCAGTGTCTTCAAATCAAGCGCAACCATATCAATAAGATTGTGTTGTATTAAAGATTGAACAACCTCAGGTTTAAGTCCGTTCGTATCAAGTTTTACTTTTAAATTCATTGCTTTGAGATACTCTGCAATACTATGAATCGCATCAGCATACAATGTCGGTTCTCCGCCGGATAAAACAACACCGTCAATAAATCCGCGCCGTTGATGAATTATCGCCAGTGCTTCTTCAAGCAGAATAGTGTTCTCCGTATTCCCGCGTGCAAGTTCAGGATTATGACAATATGGGCAGGCAAGATTGCAGCCGCTGAAAAAAAGAACCGTACTGAGATTTTCTTCCCAATCAACGGTTGAGAGCGGCTGCAGCCCGACAGAGAGTGTCTGATATTCTTTCGGAATAATACTCATAGATGATATATACGCTCATGCTGTTATTAGACAAGAACCTGTTTTTTCGATGATGGTATTGTATCACACTGCGGCACATCAGTACATACTGCTTGTGCACGTATGGCATACGTTTTCCGTGTGTTAAATTCGTTTATTTTACCGCTGTTCCAATTACGAACCGGTCGGTAAAAACCGACAACACGTGAATATACTTCTGTTTGAGCATTACATTTTTTCTCATTTGACATATTATTTATCCTCCCAGATTTAATTAATGCGTTATTATGCGATTGTACGGGGACAACTATGATGTTCTCCGGTAATATAACCGTGTACCGGACATATGGTATATGTCGGCGTCAAGGTAAAATACGGTATTGGAAATGTTTCGGCAATTCGTTTCACAAGTTTTTGTACAACCGTTTGATCGGTAATTTCTTCGCCGATAAAACCATGGAATACCGTACCGCCGGTATACTGGTTCTGCAAATGCTGCTGATGTGATAATGCGGCAAAAATATCCGACGTACTGTCAACCGGCAGATGGGTAGAATTGGTATAATACGGATGCGCCGAATCACCGGAAATAAAACACTGCTCACCAAAAAGTTCACGATCAAGCAATGCAAGCCGATGACTGGTACCTTCAGCCGGTGTTGCTTCAAGATTATATAAGTTTCCGGTTTGTTCCTGAAACTCAGTTATTTTTTCCCGCATGAATTTCATAATACGAAGTGCAAATTTAAATCCTGCAGTTGAATCAATACCTTCTTTGATATGATTTATACACGCTTCATGCATGCCAATAAGACCGATTGTTGAAAAATGATTGTTCCAATAATGTTTGCTTTTATCATATACTGATTTTAAATAAAACTTAGAATATGGATATAATCCCCGTTCGCTGAATGATTCGAGTACTTTTCGTTTTATGGTTAACGCATTTTTTGCATATTCCATTAACCCGTCAAGACGTGCAATAAACTCATCTTCCGTTTTTGTTAACATACCGATACGCGGAAGATTTATCGTCAGTACGCCAATACTGCCGGTCATCGGACTTGCACCGAATAACCCGCCGCCGCGGCGGCGTAATTCACGATTATCAAGCCGTAATCGGCAGCACATTGAACGTGCATCATCAGGACTAAGGTCAGAACCAATATAGTTTGCAAAATACGGCGTCCCATACTTGCCGGTCATTTTCCATAAAGAATCAAGATTTGGATCGTCCCATGGAAAATCTTCAGTAATATTATACGTCGGGATCGGGAATGAAAACGGACGCCCGTCTCCGTCACCTTCTAGCATTATTTCACAAAATGCCTTGTTCAGCATAACTTGTTCAGCATAATATTCTTTATATGTAGTATCTCCGACCTTACCGCCAATGCATATCGGCTGATCGGCAAGATAGGATGACGGGCGTAAATCCATGGTTAAATTCGTAAACGGTGTTTGAAATCCGACACGCGTAGGAATATTTAAGTTAAAAATAAACTGCTGCATAATCTGTTTCACATCTTTATATGAAAGACCATCATGACGAATAAACGGCGCAAGCAGGGTATCAAAATTTGAAAACGCCTGTGCACCGGCGGCTTCACCCTGTAATGTATAGAAAAAATTAATAATTTGATTCAATGCCGTTGAAAAATGAAACGGCGGTCCTGATGCAACTTTGCCGTATACCCCTTTAAAACCAATACGTAATAATTCCTGTAAATCCCAGCCGCAGCAATAGGGTGCAATACTGCCAAGATCATGAATGTGTATATCTCCGTTTACATGTGCATGCGATATTGTTTCGGGATAAATTCTATCCAGCCAGTATTGTGATGACACTTTATTGGTAATAAAATTATTCAGCCCCTGCAGGGAAAAACCCATGTTTGCATTTTCCCGAACCCGCCAATCATTTTTTTCCATGTAAATATCAATACTTTGTACAGCACTATCCCATGCAGCGGACATATGACGGGCATGCGTTCGTTTTTCTCGATAGAGAATATAAGATTTCGCAGTACGGGCATGACCATTCTCAATAAGAACTTTTTCAACTAAATCCTGAATGGTTTCAATATTTGCTATTTCACTGCTAATGTGCTCGGTAAAATAACGCGTAACCTGTGCGGCTATTTTTTCAGCACGTTTACGATTTCCGCCGCCGACAGATTGTGCAGCAGCATAAACGGCTCCGGCAATTTTTTGTTCATTATAATCAACTATTTCACCGGATCGTTTCCTAAATAAAAATGGTGCTCCCATCGCGCCCCTCCCAAATGTGATATCAGCAGCTTACGCACATTCACCTTCCGGCAAATGATCGTCCTGCTTTGATTGCATACCAAACATACAACTCGGGAAAGACATATTGGATATTAATTTTAAACAGAATAAGAATAACTGAACATGATGTGCAACGAATAGCATAGCTACACGCTCCCGGTGTATTTACCGTTAAACAGGTCTTCTGGCTCGGGTATCATTCTCCTCTGACGCCTTCCCGGGTCATCCCAGTGGCATATGTCAGATTTGTACTCCCTCACAGCGGCGGGCCCGCACCGGTTTTGCACCGGTTTCCATGACGAAATTACTTTCGTCTGTTTAATGGTGAAGAAGTTTATACTCCGAATTTTTACACCTGTCAAGAGCTGATATAAATCTTATTGAAATCATTAATAATTTCATGTTGTTTAATGTATGCCGCACCGCTTATTTATGCATATCCGGCAGGATTGACGTTATTCAAGAATAGCGATATAATGCCCCCTGAGCGCCATTGACTGCATAGTATACAGCCGGAGCGGCGGTTAACCATTGTAAAAAAACAAGAAGGTAATCATGCCTGATTATATGCTGGCACAAGTGCCCTTTAATACAACTGAAACAACAGCACTCAATGCAGGTGATATTGATACCTGGGACAGTGATGCTAACTTAAAAATTATTTTACGTACGCTCCATGAACTTGGTGAATACCGCCATGTGCACGAAGCGATACGCTTTTTGGAACTTGGCTGCGGCAACGGATATTTTCTGTATGAACTCTCTCGTACCGGTCATGGTGAATATTACGGACTCGAACCACTTGAACAAGAATACACCCGTGCCGTCGATACCATGAAAAAAGCGGGAATTGATGCTCATCGTATTACTCATACGCTGATTGAATCCGCACAATACCACGATAATTATTTCGATATTATTTTCTCGTACCATGTTATTGAACATTTGGAAAACCCCCTTGCCATGATTACTCAAGCGCGACGGTGGTTGAAACAAAACGGCACACTTATCATAATTTGTCCGAATGCTGAAGGTGCAATTCCGCAGCAGACTCTCGCAACATGGCGCTTAAACAAACCGGCGCATCGTTGGCTTCCGGGGAAAAAATCATTATCCGCTCTTTTGAAAAAAAACAATTTCCATATACAAAAATGTTTAACATACGGGGGATATTCCGCTCCGCGCGGATTATTTAAAAATATTGCAAATCAATGGTTTAAAATAACCGGACGCGGTGATGTTCTTTGTCTTTCAGCACTATGTAAGAAGGAACACTAACCGTATACCTATCATACTTGATACGGTGTAATACACAGTAATAAAACTATTCAGATTATACTATTCATGCTATAGCCGCAGCGGAAAGCATTAATGCCCTGTACCATATTATTCAGTACAGTATGCATTTTCAAAGCATGCACAGTGTTATAATGAACACTACAACATTGCTGATATCAGCATGTCTCTTCCATAAAAGTTAATCAATTAATGTATAAACCATTTATAGTATACATATATCGTATATTAAACAGCACTTGTACTGCTGTACCCTTGACAAATAAGCATCGTTTGCATACACTGACCATGTTGAAATAACGGTCTTACCACGATACAAGGAGTTCATATTATGGCGCGTCAGGAAAATGTTAACAGTATTATCGGTGAAGGGTCGGTTTTTGAAGGGAAATTTCTCATTCATGGTTCCTTACTTATCAACGGACGGTTTGAAGGAGAAATTAAAACAGACGATACACTCATTATTGGTGAAACCGGACGTGTTAAAACAGATATTGTTGCTCGACGCGTTATTGTCGGCGGAACATTAATCGGCAATATTAAAGCCTCACAGGAAGTTGTCCTGCAGGAAACCGGACGAGTGCTTGGTGATATAACAGCACCAAAAGTTACCCAAGCACAAGGTATTGTATTTCAGGGAAAAATGATAATAACCGGGAATCAAAAGAAACCCGCAAAAAATATTATTGAGGAAGCCTTTACCGGCGGAACACCCCAATCCGTTCTTGAAAAAGATGAAAAAGCATCCTCCGCTTCTGCGAAAAAGAAAAAAACACCGCAGCGAAACAACCGTAAAAAACGCTAATCCTGTTTATATCATATTACTTTAAAATACTGCGTTTTCACGAAGATTGTTTATTATTTTAAATTATTGTTTGTTAACGAAGTATCAGGTTTTATTTCATCAGCAGCACCGGCATCAGCATCCTTTTTCTCAGTTTCACTGGAAACATTTTCAAGCACTTTTAATACCCCTTCGGCATTATCATATGTCAAGCGTGCCCCATACATTGCATTACGCGCATTCAGCCGCGCGCCGCGAATACTGATAATAACATCAGGATAGATAACATCCTGAACGATAACATCGCCATTTATTTCTTTATTCAATTCGGTTATCAATTTCATTTCTTTCAGCCGCAGCTCATGCTGCTGTGCTTTTACCAAAACAACTTTTTTTAATGTTGTAACATAGGTGCTTTTCATTTCCGGTGTAAATGATGCCACTTCTTTTGTTACCGAAAATAATTTATCAATTATTTGATTCAATTGCTGAAGATTATTTTGTTGTACTGACATTTTTTCCCGTACTGATTCAAGCCGGTCGGCAATAACAAAATTCAAACCGGTCATAATAACTGTTTTTACACCGGTATCAGCACCAAGTGTATTTGCTTCAATACCATACATCGCCCGGACAACACCGCCGATTATACGCCCCTTTTCTTTTTTTATTGATACATGCCCCATGCAGAGTATGTGTGATTGAATAATCGTTTGCGCAACCGTCATGTCTCCATGCACGGTGATAATACTGTTTTCAATAAAACGCGCATGCAGATTTCCTTCAACGGTTAATGACCCTTTTTTACGCATAATAATACCGGATCGTGCATAAACATCACCTTGAACGTGAATATGCGCCCCCATAATGTTCCCATGTACAATAAGATCTCCGGTTGCGGATATTTTAAAATCATCCTCGACATTTCCCTGAATAACAACATTGCCGTCAAAATCAACATTGCCGGTTGAATAATCAACATTACCGTCAATAGTTAATATCGGCTGCACACTAATGGAAGAACGGTCTGTTTTTACCTGACCGTTTATTGTTGAATAGTATTCAATTCTATCATCAAATGATTTTATTTCTATATTATCATAGCCGTCAAAAGTATACGGTCGTCCGGGCTGTGCCGGTATTGGTGTACCATACACGGTATGTCCTTCTTCTTTTCCCTCAGTCGGCATATAGTACACAGCAAGCAATGTACCTGTTTTGGTTTTGGTAACAATATCCTGTTCGTGAAAATCAACATTGCCGTTTTTCTGTATACGAAAACGATTGCCCGATGCTAACCGTATTTTATACTCAACCCGACCATCATCACCATGTACAGGTTCTTGAGCACGTGCAATGATGAGATCTTCAACATGATCTTTCAAGTCAACAGCTGATTGAATAGCCTTATGATCAATACCGAACATAATACCATTTTCCTTTAAGTATGCTGTAATGCTTTCATGGGTTACCGGTTTCCCTTCACCAAGCGGCGGAACAATTGACAGCAATGCTTTTCGTTCATCCTGTGTTGTATGAACGGCAAAATAACCGTCCATATAGCGACGGACACTAATACTGTTTTTCGTAATAATTGCCTGTCCTTTTACATGTGCCGTATATTTTTGAAAATTAAAGTCAACATTGACCCGTGGTTTTAAACTGAAATCACTCACTTCTTTCGCGGGAAGTTCTTTACCGGTAACAGTCATACCGGTTACTCCTTTTTGCGCGGGAATACATTCCGCAATAGTCTGATCCCGTTCAACCATAAGTTTTAATTTTTGTTCCGGTTGTGCTTCAATAACCTCAAGATCACGCGGAAGCGTTAACGGCGGATCATGCAGGAGTATAACCGTTTCACCATTACGCCCGATCATTTTTTGCCTGCCTTGTGCGATAATTATACCTTCAGCAGGTTCTTTATTTTTCTTCGCGCTTTCAATAATGCTTTTTAAGTTTTCTTTATGGAGACCAAAGATTATATTTTTTCGGGTTACCTCTTCCATTACTTCTTCAAGATAGACAGGACGACCGACTCCTTGTGCAGGAATTATCGTTAATAATGCCGCCATTTCATCAGACGTTAACTGTATTGAAAATGACCCCGGTTCTGAAATTATTTCCGGATCAACATCTGATGATTCGCCGGGAAGAGATGGTTGTGATGTGGTTTTTCCCTCTGCTATCTGCACTTCATCCGGCGCTTGTTGGACTGCGGCTGAAAGCAATGCTGCTTTTAATTTTTCGGCAAGCACGGTATTTTGTTTTTCGAGTTTCTCAATCATCGTGCTTCGTACTGATTCTTCTTCAGCGGAAAAATATTCTTCTATATTAAATCCGCTTTGAAAAAGTTGTATTAATTCATCATCGCTAATATTTGCAGTATGGGTTATTGATTCAATAATTGATTGTGAATCACCACTATCAGGAGCAATAGTATCCAAGCGTGCTTGAATGCCATATAATGCTTTGTTTGGCTTTTTTTCACTCATCGGCGATTGCGTCATCCTTACTGATAGATATACACAGCAGTAATGGTATGTACCGGTGTGTTTAATTGCGTTTGTATATCATTTGCGGAAACCGTACTTCCATCTGCAGCAGGCGTATGTATTTGTTTTTGTGATGCCGCGGCTATCTTCTTAACAATATGCATACCATATACAACTTTTCCGAAAACCGTCGCCGTACCGTCTAACCATGGCGTATCTACCGTAGTAATAATAAATTGCGAACCATTTTTGTCCGGTTCCGGTGCACTCATAATAATACTGCCGGCGCGTGCCGGTTTTGACGGCAATCCCCGAATATAACGCAGTCCCTGTTTTTCATAGAAATCTTTCACCGTTATTGAAGAGAACATATGCAAAGATTTATGCGGAATAACAGCATGCAGATATACCGCTTCTTCAACCGTAACCGCATCAAGACCAAGTGCCGTCGCATCAATTTCAACAGGAAAATAATATCCGGGACCACCGCAACCATTACCGATTGGATCACCGCTGTGACAGTAATTGCCTGATGCGGTACGGAGGAATGGCATAGAATCATAAAACGGTGTTTTATAATATTGTTTGTTCGTCGCATTTATCCATACTTGATGCCCCGTTGCCAATGCAACAAAATTATGTACCGTTTGCGGTGCTGCATCCGTATATAATTCAACATAAAATGTCCCGGCAGTAGTATCAAAGCGGGCAATATAATTTGACGGAGAAAGAAGCGAACTCTTTTGAACCGGTGTTTTTTTTATAGGACGGATACGGCGTTGTATGCTTTCTGTAATTTCAGGACCGGCATCGTTTTCATTATCCGTCAATTCCGTCATATTTTCAATATCTTCGCCGGAGATAACTGCATGCATTATATCAGCAATTTTTTTTATTTCAGTCAAAACCGCCGCTTCACTCTGAACGTTCCGTTCTATAGAATGAAGGATAGTCGTATCTGCATTATAAATAACCGCGATAAGTTTCCATTCAGCACCGATATGCAGTATCGTACCATACAATAAATATGACGCTGCTATTTTTTTTACGAATGCCGCACGTAATGATTCTTGTGATGCACATTGCGCCGGTGTATATCCGTCGCTTAATAATTTCCTGCCGGTTATACTATGATTGATTACTTCAAGATTATCGTATTCGGTTAATTTTTGTGTAAATGTTTTCGTCGTCTCTTCCAATACCTGTTCGGATACATTTTCACCGGTAAATAATAAAACAGCAACTTTTACCGTTTCTGCATGTACACTGCCGATACAACTGAAAAGTAAACAAAGTATACTAATTGTTAATACTGTTCGCATAGTTTTCTCTAAAATTGATATCTGAATAGTAATCATCGTATGGTATACGGTCAAGCGTATTATCACGTATAATGCATTGTAACCGGTAGCATGTTTAACCGACATACCCAATAATCATCCGCATCGCAATTCCATTGCCCTTCTTTATTATAAAGGTAATGCAAAGTAGTATTTTTTTCATGTTATTTTTCCACTTGTTTACACATTGACGAAACAGTGTTTTTGCGCAATAATTATTTCCATGAAAAAATACATACAAAGCTTTACACTCCTATGCGTTATTATCGGTTTTGTCCTTCTCTGCGCACCAAAAAAAACATCAAATCCGACTGAATCTATTGTCAATAATCCTGCTCCGCGATTTATTCTGAATAATGATTCCGGCGGGACAACACGTCTTTCTGATTATAACGGTTCTGTTATATTACTTATGTTCGGCGAAGACGGAAATACGCCGACACAGAATGCAGCGCCGCATATTGAAACGATATATAATGAGTATAGATCAAATAATGTTCGTGTTTTATGTATTCTGGTCAAAAATACCGTTGGCGGAAATCCGACAGTTACTGAATTAAGTGCATTTAAAACGACTCATGCGCTCACCTTTCCGGTACTCGCCGATGAAAATCAAAAAACAAAAAAAAGCTATACCGGTTCAGAAAACCCATTAATCTTTTATGTGCTTGATCGGCAATTACATATTAAAACCCATTATACCGGCTATTCCAGCCAAATTGACACCAATATCAGACGTGATATTGTTAATCTGAAATAATAAAAGTATTAAATACTGATGAAATTATCACTGATAATAATCACTCTTTTTCTCTTCATAACAGCACTTCCGGCTGATGCGCTTATCATTACGAATGGTAAAAACATTACCATCATGAAAACACAAAATGATGATACATATATTTTCGGTCAGTTTGTTGAACTTTCCGGTACCTGCAATAATGATATCACCGTTGCAGCGATGGAAATCAATGCTAATCGTTCAATACAGGGAGATGCGTGTTTTATCGGCGGTATTATTAATATACGCGGACAAATACATGATGATCTTCAAGCATTCGGCGGACGGGTTGATATTAAACCGAATGCTGTTGTACGTGGTCATACCATTATTGCCGCCGGTGAAGTTATTCTTGATAACGGTGTTGTTATCGGTGACGGCTGCCGTATTATTGCCGATACCCTGCGTATTCCGCATGGCGCAACCGTTTTCTGCACCGACGGATTATATTTTTCCGGCGGCACGCTTATCATTGATGGTGAAGTAAACGGTGATATAACCGTTGCAATGAAACCAAACGCTGAAAGCCCCGCCATTCCAAAACAGACCCTCCGGTCCTTAATTACGGGAAATACTCTTCCGAAAGTGCATCTCAATGGCATAATCAATGGTTCATTATATATAACTGCGCATGCATTTGAACTAACCCCGAATGCACGTATTACTCATAACTTGTATTATTCCGTTCCGAAAATCGTACGTCATATACTGCTTTCACCGGAAAAACTTAACCGTGCCGTTCATGGTACACATCACTATTATCATTCGCCCATACGAACATTAACTCAATGTACAGTATACACCCATGCCCTGCACGCTCTATGGATTTTTATCAGCTTGCTTATTTTAGGAATTGGTGTCATTTTTTCGTTTTGCGGTATACTGAAAAAAGCACAAAAGATATTAATAAAAAAAACCGTGTATGTTAGTTGGATTGGAACGGCATTGTTTTTCGGTGTACCGATACTCATTGCTCTGTGTATATCATTCGCATGGATTTCCGGTGTGTTATTAATTATTGCCGGAGCGCTGACATTTCTTTTCCTGTTATCACTGTGTATCGGTATAGTAGTACTTGCTGCCGCACTCGGCTTTCGTATTCTTAAACCCGCTAAAAACAATGCCCGTACACTGATAAGTTCCATAGCACTGGGATTAATTATATTTTCGGGATTACGCATGATTCCGTATATCGGCATACCGCTAATGATGTTCGCCGTTCTCCCCGGTCTCGGAGCATTAATAACAACACTCTATCAACATCGTCCGCACTAACACCCTCACCACGCAGCGGTATATGTTTACCATTTTATAAAAGTAGTTGACATTATAGAGCAGACACATATCATGCGTTTATGGAAATGAATTATTTTATACGGCTGCTTACCGAACGAGTGCTTTCTTCGGGAATAGGCATTACGCCTGAAGAAGCCTTCAAGTTAACAAAAGTGTCTGAACGGGAATACTGGTCATTATTATATGCTGCTGATACCATTCGACAGGCGTATAAGGCAAACCTGATAAAATTATGTTCAATTGTAAATGCAAAAAGCGGGCGCTGCAGTATGGATTGCGCATTTTGTGCACAATCAGTTCATTGGAAATCACCGATTGAGGTATATCCGTTTTTATCTGAAGAAGCAATTCTTACAAAAGCATCTGCAACAAACGGGCGTGCAACAACTTTCAGCATTGTAACAGCAGGTGCACATCTTACTGATACTGAGTTTACTTCCGTGCTTTCAATGGTACCCCGTCTGCAGTCTGAAACTGATATGCAGATATGTGTTTCTATTGGAATGTGCACCGCTGAACAATTACAATTATTATATGATTCGGGAATACGTCATTTTCATCATAATCTCGAAACCGCCCGTTCGTACAGTACGTCCATTCGTACGACCCGTCACTATGATGAAGATATTGCAATGATACAAGCTGCTCAGAAACACCATTTAACTCCATGTGTCGGTGGAATATTCGGCATGGGAGAATCATGGGAACAGCGTATTGAGCTTGCAGTCACCATACGTGATCTCGGTATTGATAGTATTCCATTGAACTTTCTTGATGCCCGTCCGAACACACCGCTTGAACATTATCCGCCGCTTGCTGCCCTTGAAGCGCTGCATATAATTGCAGTGTATCGTTTTATGTTTCCGTCAGCTGATATTCGCATTGCCGGCGGCAGAATAAAAACACTCGGGCATCTTCAGCCGTTTATATTTCTTGCCGGTGCAAATGGAATGCTTATTGGCGATTATTTAACAACACATGGCCGAAGTATTGAGGATGATATGCATATGCTTGAGCAGCTGGAACTTGAGCCGTATTCAATTGAAAAGGAATATACGATATTTCATGACGAAAGACGATAAAAAAAACACTTTTTCCATTACGCTGCACAAAAAACTTTCTGATCGGGAAACTGCCGGTTTGCTTCGCCGTGAAACAGTCTTTCCGCCGACTCACGCTCCTGATCGTATCAATTTTGCAGGCAATGACTATCTGGGGCTTTCACACCATCATGATATTATTAATGCATTTAAAAACGGCATCGATCGCTATGGGGTGAGCTCCTGTGCCTCACGGCTCATTACCGGAACAACGGAAGCGCATACAATCCTTGAACGAGAAATAGCCGTATTTAAACAAACCGAATCAGCGGTTCTTTTTGCATCCGGATTTCAGGCAAACAGTTCAGTCATTCCGGCATTATGCCGCAGCGGTGATGTTATTCTTTCTGATTATTTAAATCATGCAAGTTTGATTGACGGGATACGATTAGCAACGGCATTGCATCGGAATATACAATTCAAGCGCTACCGACATATAGATATGCAGCATCTAAAAGAATTACTGCATGAATATGCAGATCGTCGTGTTATTATTATTACTGATTCGGTGTTTTCCATGGAAGGAGACTATGCACCGCTTGACACAATAGTTGCCTGTAAAGAGCAGCACCGGAATGCAATTGTATATATTGATGAAGCCCATGCAACCGGTATATTGGGAGCACACGGACGCGGGGCTATTGAACATTTCGGTATATCACCACAGCATATTGATATTATCATGGGCACTTTTTCAAAAGCCCTTGGTTGTTTCGGTGCATATGTATGCGGCACGAACACGGTAACAGAATATATACGAAACTTTACCCGCGGATATATATATTCAACCGCATTTCCGCCGGCGCAGGCATGCGCCTGCTCAGCAGCACTGCATGTTTTACAAAACAACTCTTCTCTTCGTATACGATTACGTACTAATATTCATCGTCTGCATTCACAATTACGGCATCTTGGATTTACGCTTCCATCCTTTGAATCGCATATTACAACAATTCTTCTTGGCGATAATAATCGTGCTCTTGCGTATCAAAAAAAGTTAGCGGAAAGAGGATTTCATGTCAGTGCAATTCGTCCGCCAACAGTTCCGCCTAATACAGCACGATTACGTATAACGCTTTCCGCAGCGCATACCGCCGATGAGATTGATGCTCTCTGTACAGCACTTCATGAAATTAAACAGGATGATAAGAGCAATGATACGCAGATCTGAATTACATGTACGGAAAATCGGCACCGGACCGATGATTGCATTTTTCCATGGGTGGGGATGTACAAATACAATGTGGAATGCTCTCACTGCGCATCTTCGCCATCGATTTACCTGCTTACTCATCAGCACAAATCTTTCACAGCCGATTTTTAAAAACAATTACAGCACCGTGCTTGGTTCACAGGTATATGAGATTATTCAGCAGTACAGCGCAACAACAGCAGTGCGCGGATTAATATGCTGGTCAATGGGAGGATTTATACCGTATTATTTACAGCATGCCGGCATGCAGCCGCTGCCGAGTGTTTTTATCAGTTCATTCTGCCGGTTTATGAAATCTGAGAATAATCCGTACGGTATGCCGAAAGCACATTTGCGTGCATTAAACAACGGCTTGCAAAAAGATCTGCCGAAAACAATATCCGGTTTTTTTCAGGCATGCGGTTTTTCTGCAAATAAAAACAATATTGATTTTTCAGTATATAATGCAGCGGCATTATCACAGCAGCTTGATGTTCTTCAGGAATCGGATATGAGTTCTCATGCCGCAGCATATACGGCACCGACTTTAGTTATTCATGGTGATGCTGATGCTATTGTACATCATTCAATTGGTGAAAATCTTGCTCGGTATTTACCGGCAAGTCGGTTTATATTAGCAGCGAATCACAATCATGTCATGGCGATTTCAGCACCGGATATGATAGCCCGATACTGCATTGATTTTTTTACCGGAGTAGGATTATGACCGTTTCCAATCAATCCATTGCTCGTGCATTCGATCGTGCCGCAGATACATATGATACTGCAGCTTCAATTCAACGCCGGCTTGCTGAGCGTTTGGTTGAAGGTATTCCTTCACTATCGGGAAATATCCTTGATATTGGATGCGGTACGGGACTTGTTTTTGATTGTCTTCCGGCAGTTTCCGCGACCATTCGCTTAACCGGCATTGATATTGCACCATTAATGCTTAAGCAAGCTTATCGCAAGCATCCGCATGCGTCGTTTATAACTGCATCAAGTGAAGCACTGCCGTTTGATGATAATTCTTTTAACACCATTCTTTCCAGTGCAGCATTACAGTGGGCGCAGCCGTTTCATCAATCTTTGCATGAAATAATACGTGTCCTTAAACCCGGCGGGACTTTTCATTGTGCTTTTTTTACCGAAGGAACTCTTGAAGAATTGTATGATGCTTTTGCTGCAGTGTGTGATGAAAATATACGTATTCATACATACCCGACTCGTAACGATGCAAATGCTTTCTTTTCACAATATTCACTACGTGCATATACCGATGAAGTATTTTCATTAACTGAATGGTACAGCGATATACCGGCGCTTTTACGTAATCTTAAACTGACCGGCGTTGCCAGTAACCGGAAAGCTCAAAAACAGTTGCTCTTTTCTCGTTCCCGTATTACAGTAATGGAAACCGTATATCGTCGAAAATACAGTACGTCGCACGAATTACCCGCAACGTATAACTGTTGTATTATCAGAGGAAAATTATGAACGCATTTTCTATTATCGGAACTGACACAGAAGTTGGTAAAACATTCTGTACACTTGGATTACTTTCACTTATGCGCCGCAATGGTGTTCATGCCGGTGCTTTTAAACCGGTTGAAACCGGTTCGGCATTTCATGGTGCGAATAATCCGGCTGATTGGGAATTGCATAAACGCTTTTCATCACAACCGCGAACAGACGTGCCGTCATATACGTATTATTTTGAACGGCCGGTTTCTCCGCATTTTGCAGCACGTATTGCAGACAAACCAATCAATGTTGAAAACATTATTAAAAGCATTGATGTTGCATTAAATGCATTCAGCACACTTCTCATTGAAACCGCGGGGGGGCTTATGACCCCATTGACGATAAATTATCTTTTTCTTGATCTTGTCCGCGAACTTGGATTTCCTGTTATTCTTATCAGCCGCTCCGGTGTCGGTACGTTAAATCATACCCTTATGACAATTGATATATTAAAACGGCATAATGTTCCGATACAATGTGTTGTTTTTAATCGTGTTGCAGAAACACTTTCTGATGTTGAATATGATAATATGAAAACTATTTCACGAATTACGCGCGTGCAATGTTTTGGTCCTATACCGAAATTTACCGGATTGTATACTATTGCTGCCTTAGAAGCGCATTTCCATGATTACATACCAATAAAAAGCATTTTGGAGGAAGACCAATAATGGACAAAGAGTATCTTAAAAAAGCAGCAAAAGAAACGATATGGTATCCGTTTACACAAATGCGTGATTATACGGCATCGGATCCGATTATCATTGAACGCGGCGAAGGCGTCTATTTGTATGATATTGACGGGAAACGCTATATTGACGGCAATTCTTCATTATGGGTAAATCTCCATGGACACAGTGTCCCCGAACTTAACGATGCTATTATTCAGCAGGTAAAAAAAATTGAACATGCCACATTGCTTGGTCTTACCTCTGTTCCGGCAGTTACATTGGCAGAGCGTTTATTGCACGTTGCGCCACAGCATTTCAGCCGTGTATTTTATTCTGATAACGGCTCAACGGCTGTTGAAGTTGCATTGAAAATGTCATATCAATATCATGTCCACAACGGTCATCCTGAACGAACAAATTTTATAAAATTAAAAAATTCATATCATGGCGATACACTCGGTGCAGTGAGTGTCGGCGGATGTGATATATTTCATAAAACATTCAGACCGCTTATGTTTGAAACACTTGAAGCGCCGTCACCCTATATTTATCGGCATCGGTATTCGGATAATCCGAAACGTGCAATTGAAACGCTTATTCAGGATTTTGCTGCTGTTGTTCAAGAACATGCCGATACAATATCCGGATGTATCGTTGAACCGTTGATTCAGGGCGCAGGCGGATTTATTATATATCCGGCAGACTATCTTCACGGCATTGCAAAGATTTGCCGCCGCTATGGCATCCATCTGATTTTTGATGAAGTATTTACCGGTTTCGGGAGAACAGGGAAACTTTTTGCAGAAGATATTGTTCAGGTACAGCCTGATATACTTGCCTGTTCCAAGGGCATTACTGCCGGATATATGCCGCTGGCGGTTACTTTTGCCACTGAAGAACTCTATAGCGCCTTTCTCGGTCGCTATGAAGATTTTAAAACATTTTTTCATGGTCATAGTTATACCGGCAATGCACTTGCATGTGCTGTGGCAGTGGCAAACCTTGAATATATGGAAAATAATGCGGTTCTTGATCATGTACAACGCCGTATGCTGCATCTTGAAAAATTAATGAAACCGTTTTGGAATCTTCCGTATGTCGGCGACGTTCGGACACTGGGATTACTTGCCGCTGTTGAATTAGTTACCGATCGTACAACAAAAACGCCGCCGGCACCGCCTTCAAAAATTAAATACAACATTGCCGAAGCAGCTGCTCAACGCGGTGCTATTATCAGACCGAACGGCAATGTCGTAAATATTGTTCCGCCGCTGTCGATTACCGATGAACAACTGACCGAATTAGTCTCCATCATGCATGATGCAATCGTAACCGTTATGGAATCTTAATTCTCTAAAACATATGTTTTTATCGAAGAAATTATGAATGCTCGATAGAAATATTCAGAGAAAATATTTTTGATGAAAAATTCTTATAAAAATCCGAAGGAAATCACCAAACCGCAATTGCCGTGATATAACAACTCTTATTCAGTACAAAGCATGGCAAAGTGCATACAGATTATTGACACGATAAAACAAGAATGTGATAATACCGCATTATGACGGGTTTAAAAAAAACAACCGTACGACGAAAATTGAACCGGACTTCGCCGATCGGCATACTTGCCGGCGGCGGATCATTACCGGTTGATGCCGCAAAAAATATTATTGCTCACGGGCGCAGTGCTGCAATTGCGGTTTTTCGTGAATATGCATGTATGTCATCGTTTAAAGGCATTCATGCGGATATATGGGAACAATCCGCCGGGCAGATGGGGTTTTTAATAAAACAGTTTAAAAAATACGGTGTGCAGGAAATTTTGCTCGTCGGGAAAACCGGGCGTGAAAAGTTTTCAAAAATAAAATTTGATTTTATGGCACTGCAGGTTTTTGCCGGTGCTATGACGCATGGAGACCAATCGTTATTACAGTCATTAGTACGCCGCTTTGAACAGTTGGGTTTTACGGTACTTCCACAGTCGCGATATCTAAATGAATATATTTCCTGTCGCGGAATATTTTCTAAACGAAAACCGACAAAACAAGAAACAAATGACATTCGGTATGGATTCCGTATTGCAAAAAAAGTCGCTGCACTGGATATCGGTCAGGGAGTAACTGTTTATAATGGCGCTATAATAGCTGTTGAAGCAATAGAAGGCACTAATGCAATGCTGAAACGCTGCCGCCGGCTTATTGATAAAAAAGCAGTTTTTGTAAAGGTTGCACAACGGGGACAAGATCCGCGTTTTGATACGCCGGGTATTGGATATGCAACACTGCGCCATGCACATGAAGCCGGATGTACAGTAATTGCATTTGAAGCCGGAAAAACCTTCTTCCTTGAACGTGAAAAATGTATTACCTATGCGAATAATCATAAACTCTGCATTATAGCAGTAGATGGAAAATGGTAATGGCGGAGAAAAATAAATCATCAAAAAAACGAACAGCCGCAGCCCCGCTGTTTTTTATCAGCGCCGGCGAACATTCAGGCGATATTCATGCAGCTCGTTTAATTCGTGAACTTAAAAAAAAGTTCCCCCATGCAATTATTTATGCCATGGGGGGGGATGCAATGGCGCGCGCCGGAGCAAAAATAATTACTCATTATCATGATATTGCAATTATCGGATTTACCGAAGCGCTGATGAAATATCCGAAAGCAATTCGCATATTAAATATGATTGCAGCATTTATTGAATCAAAAAAAATACGTAATGTTATTTGTGTTGATGCACCGGGGTTTAATCTGCGCTTGGCACGAAAAATTGACGCTCCGAAAAGAAAAATATTTTACTATATTTGCCCTCAACTCTGGGCATGGGGAACAAAACGCATAGAATATTTTAAGCGGCATATCGATCATGCATTAGTTATTTTCCCATTTGAAGAACGCTTGTATCGAAATGCCGGTGTTCCGGTAACTTTTATCGGGCATCCGCTTGCTGATATTCGTGTTCAGCATTATTCAAAAAGTGAAATTCGACGACAGTTAGGTATCGGGCGAAATAAAAAAACATTACTATTGCTGCCCGGTTCCCGAAAAGCTGAAATAAAACGTCATTTGCCGCTTATGCTTGATACTGCAGAAAAATTACAGGGTGCGTATCCTGATATAACTTTTATTTGTGCAGCAACTGAAGCATTAACGATTGATGCATTTAACACGGCAATGGAAAACCGTTCAGTACCGGTTATATTAATGCGTGGAAAATTATATACCCTTTTATCGGTTGCTGATGCTGCTTTAGCGGCAAGCGGCACGGTTACACTTGAACTTGCTCGTTTTGAAATACCAATGGCAATATTTTACCGTACCTCACCATTGAATTATCACATTACAAAAATGCTGATTCGTATACCATATGTCGGATTGGTTAATATCGTTGCGGAGAAATTTATTTGTCGTGAGTTTATTCAGCATGACGCGCGTTCTGATGAATTAACTGATGAATTATTATCAATTATTCATAAGGGAGCGTATCGGCGAAAAATGATACAGGCACTGCGCACTGTTAAAGCAAAAGTGTTTACAAAAACACATGTTGCAAAAAACGCCGCAGCGGTTATTGCACAAAAAGTTACCTAATCGGCTTTTATAATAAAACTGATGCATAAATAATACTATTGCCTGCTCATTTTACATTATCATACCACTTTTCACGTATACACTATCAACTGTATTATTCATATAAAATGCATCTTCAGCAAAAACACACCGTATACAATGAAATGATTAATAGAAACAGCAGCATACTGATGCTGCATATAATTATATCCGGCAGGAATATTTCAGAAAACATGCAATTGCACAGTATATTCGTATGGCATTTTCGTACGAGGCAAACAATATACATATTATCAAACCCTTTCTTTTCCTTGTCGTTTTTCCTATAAGTAGGAGACTGTATGCATACACCATTCAATACTGCTCACAATACCATATCATCGGCAGCTGCCGAAGCCTTCTCAGCAAAAAAAAACAGTTATTTTAAATCATTACAAAACGGTATACACCATACACAAAAAGAATGGCAGCAGATATTAAGAATCTCATTATCAACAGTGTATCGATGGAAACATGAATTTCAACGCACCTGTACCAAGCAAACCGAAGAGATGCCGAAACTTAAAACGAACAAAGCAATTCAACCATCAGAAAATAACACAGTAAAAAATATACATGGTGCAGCAGCACAGGGAGCAAGTGATATACTGCGCTGTGAATTAAATAAAAGTATTGATGCACTTATTAAAATAAGAGATTCGGCTGATAGTGCAACCAGTGACGCTGCACGTATACGTGCAGCGTCAAAAATTCTCGATACCGTTATGTCAAAACTGGAAACAAAATCCTCGGTAAAAAAAATTACATTTCATATTTCCCCTGACCTTGCCGCCGCTGATTTGAATAATAACGATGTACAATAATACAGAACCATCAGATTTATCATTACTCTATATTCCCACGCCGGCACAATGCAGCTTTCATAAACTGCAGAAACGGTATAAACTTTTTGAAGGCGGCGCCGGTAATGGAAAATCAATGGCATGTCTTGCGGAAGCGGTATATTTTTGTATTAAATATCCCGGCAATATCTGGCTTATCGGACGACATAGTTACCTTGAATTAAAAGACACCGTATTGCCAATGCTGAGACAATTATTGTCTGACATACCGTATATATTTCACAGCACTGATATGCGCCTAACTTTGGCAAACGGCAGCGAATTACGTTTACGTTCACTCGAAAATAAACATGCCGTCGGTAAATTAAAAGGACAAACACTCGGCGGGGCGTTTATTGATGAAGCAACCGAAGTTGATGAAGAAGCGTATCGTATATTAAAAGATCGTCTTCGATTACCCGGTGTACCGCATCGTTTATTACTCGCCACTAATCCGGCAGGTTTTTTAAATTGGGTGTATTGCCGGTTTCATCAGGAAACGGATTCCGATACCGGATATATCAGCGCCGCAACTTTTGATAATCCGCATTTGCCGGCTGATTATCTGCATGATCGTACTGCTCTGGCAGAAACTGATCCGCTTTATTATAAGCGTATGGTACTTGGTGAGTGGGGCGATTATGAAGGATTGGTGTATCCGACATTTTCGTATCAACGGCATGTATGGGCACGAAGTATGGTTCCGAACAGATACAGCGCTTATTATATCGGTATAGACTGGGGTGCGGAAAATCCATGTGCAATTGTATTAATTGGCGTTGATTATGACAAATCCCTTTTTATTCTTGAAGAGTATTATCATACCGGCTCAAGGAGTAAGCCAAGCGATTGGATTGCCGCAGTACAATCAATGATAGTACCGTTGGGCGGAGCTTTTCAATACGCGATTGCTGATCCGAGCGGTCGTGGTTATATCAATGAGTTCCGTAATGCCGGCATACAAACTATTCCCGGGAATAACGATATTCCTGCCGGTATTGGTACTGTTAAAGAACTGCTTGCACACGATAAACTGATTATTACACAAGAATGCCGGCATTGTATTAATGAATTTCAAACCTATAAGTGGAATGAAGGAACTGATCGTCCGCTGAAGCGTAATGATCATACCATGGATGCACTGCGGTATGCAGCAATGCATCTTCATGCCCCCGCTCATGCCCGCCATATCGGCAGACCACATTAATTCAGCTTTAAAAATAAATATGTATCCTATCTTTACAGAAATTGTTTTTTTTATTAATATATCCATGATTTAATAAAAACGGAATAACTGTAATGGCACAAAAAAACACCCCTCATGGATACGGCATACGGCTACTATTACCTGATAATACCATTACCGATATGACCGTACGGCTTGAAGCTGATCGTATTAGTAATACTTCTCAAGGTTTTGCCGACTGGGTTCGCAATGTATATATTATTAAAAAAAACGATATTCAAGATCGCACAACCGAACAGATTGAAGAACTGGTTAATCCGCTGCATTCTTTCCATTCATTAAAATGGGTCTTAAATACAACCTATCGCCGAACAAAAAAAGGGCGCTTGATTTCTATTCGTACATATCTGTATATTGTTGTCGGATTATTTCTTCTGGCGCTCGCTGCAGTAATTTTTCTTCCCACAATTATTCTGCGTGCTATGCTCTAATATCACTGTGCTTTGATAGTATACAACCGCTGCAATGCAAAAAGCATATGTATAAAAACAGCATGCCGATTTTACATTGTCAGCATGAAAATACCTGCGGTACGATACAGCAGGATACCTGCTGTGTATTACTGTTATCAGTGTGATACAATTCTCTTGCAAATAATTTTAATTCGTTTACTATTTGCATAGTACGTTGCATATACGTATGATACTGCAGAATAGTTAACAGGTTATACTACATGACACAACAAAAACGTATCGTTGTAACCGGCGGTGCCGGGTTTATCGGTTCAGCATTGATTTGGAAATTGAATCAACAGGGTATCAGCAATATTTTGGTTGTTGATGCGTTCGATAAAAGTGAAAAATGGAAAAATCTTGCGCCCTTGCACTTTAATGATTATCAGGAAAAAGATTCTTTCATTAAGGATATTACCGCCGGAAAATATAATAATACCATTGATGCGGTATTTCATCTTGGCGCATGCTCATCAACAACCGAAACTGATGCACGATATTTAGCACTCAATAATTTTGAATATACTAAACAATTAGCGATATTTTGCAGTACTAATAATATTCGGTTTATTTACGCATCCAGTGCCGCAACATATGGTGACGGGTCAAACGGGTATACTGATGAAGAATCACAAATGCATACATTATGTCCGTTAAACATGTACGCATTATCAAAAAAAATGTTTGATATCTGGGCGTTTGATAATGGACTGCTCTCAACAATTGTCGGATTAAAATATTTTAATGTTTTCGGACCAAATGAATACCATAAAGCAGATATGCGTTCAATGATTTGTAAGGGGTATCAACAAATAATTGAAACCGGAAAAATTAAATTGTTTAAATCATATCATACAGAATACGCAGATGGCGAACAAGTACGTGATTTTATCTATGTTAAAGATGCGGTTGCTATGACACTGCATTTTTATGCCCATCGTTCACTCAGTGGGATTTATAATATCGGCAGTGCCGCAACAACCAGTTGGAATACTCTCGCCGCTGCATTATTTGCCGCACTGAATAAAAAAACAAATATCCGCTATATTGATATGCCGGAAATATTACGTAAAAAATATCAATATCATACACAGGCAAATATACAAAAACTTCGAGCAGCGGGATATCACAATGAAATTACACCGATTGCTGATGCGATACGTGATTATGTGCAGAATTATCTGATACCGGGAAATGTACTGAATGCAGAAAAACAGAAACCATCCAAATAATGAAAATACTCCCTCTGTGATGCAGTCATGGATACTGTTAATACGAGCACGAAAAGTGAAAATTTTATTTGCTTCAATAACTGATGTACGATATACTGCTGCGCGTTTATAAAAATAAGTATTTTTAAAATACCTATTATCTCAATAACATCTGAAAGGATATTGTAATGCAAGGGAATACATTCGGCCGTGCATTTCGTGTTACGGCAGCCGGTGAAAGTTATGGGGTTGCCTTAACGGCAATTGTTGACGGAGTACCACCGGGAATTAAAATCACAAAGCGGATGATTCAGGATGAACTTGATAAACGCCGCCCCGGACAATCCAAGCTTGATAGTCCGCGTAAAGAAACTGATCAATGTGAAATCATATCGGGAGTACGTGAAGGTAATCTTACCAGCGGCGCCCCGGTTACCATTGTAATATATAATGTTGATACACAGGAAAAACACGTAAACCAATATCGCGAAGTTAAAGATTTAATACGCCCGGGTCATGCGGAAATAACATTTCAGATGAAATACGGTTCATACGCCGATTGGTGCGGTGCCGGTCGTGCAAGTGGACGGGAAACAACCGGTCGTGTTATGGGCGGTGCTGTTGCAAAACAAATTTTAAAACGCGAAGGCATTGATGTACTGGCCCATGCTGTTGAACTGCATGGCATTAAATCTGATACCGTTCTTTCATATGATGACATTAAAAAGAATTATCGTAAAAATGAAATAAACTGTTGTGATGATGCGCGTGCACAACAAATGATTGAAGAAATCATTAAGATAAAAAAGGATGGTGATACTGCCGGAGGGGTTATTGAAGTTATTGTACATGGTCTGCCGGGAGGACTCGGTGAACCGGTATTTGACAAAATCAATGCAACCATTGCACATGCGCTTTTTAGTATTGGTGCCGTAAAAGGTGTTGAATTCGGCGTTGGATTTAAATGTGCGCAGATGACCGGAAGTGAATTTAATGATATTATGCAGTTTAACGATAACGGCACACTGTATTTTAAATCAAATAATGCCGGCGGAACACTCGGCGGTATTTCAACCGGTCAGGATTTACGAATTCGAGTCGCCGTGAAACCGACACCAACCGTTTCAATCGCACAAGATACCGTGAATACGCATGACTGGAAAAATACAAAACTTGAAGCGATAACCCGTCGTGACCCGACACTTATTCCGCGTATTCAACCGGTCGCTGAAGCAATGGTACGTATTGCGGTACTTGATGCATTATATATGACCTATGGATATGATCATTTCTGTCGTATTGATGATAAATTTAAAAAAGTACGTTTTGGTGTAACAACAGAAGAAAAATAGGGAGCAGGTATGACAGTACGAGGTATACGCGGTGCAACAACGGTTGAAGAAAATAATGCTGAAGAAATTGTTGCTGTTACAAAAGAATTATTGCAAACCTTGATTGAGAAAAATAATATCACCCCCAGTGATGTTGCAAGTGCCATTTTTTCAGTAACCCCTGACCTGACAGCACAGTTTCCTGCAGTCGCAGCTCGGATGATAGGCTGGGATCTTGTTCCGTTGTTTTGTACTAATGAGATACCGGTTGAAGGAGCATTACAAAAATGTATTCGCGTTTTGCTCCATATTAATACTGACCGCCCACAGGAAGATCTGTGTCATTTATACTTACGGGGGGCACACGTGCTGCGTCCGGATTTAAAAAACCCGCAGCCACAGTATCGCTCCGAATAGGAGTTTTATTTATTCTATGAATACACATCGCATGTGTATACACATCATTGCTGTTGTACTTTTTAGTTTTCTATCATTCATTGCAACAGTGCCTGCTGCAGCCCCGCCACTTACCTGTGATGATGCAAGCACTCCGTGTTTGCTCGGTGAACAACTGCCGTTTTCAATCGGTGAACGCTGCACCTATCTTATTAAAATGAATATTTTTAATATGACCGTTGGAAAGTTAGATTTATACCTGAAAGAAATTACAACTATTCGAGGTCATGAATGCTATCATGTAACCGGTGATATCATCCCGACCGGTGCTATTGTTAAATCAATGAATTATTATGCACATGAATATTTTGATGAATATTTTGATACAACCACTTTTGAAGTAATACGCATCGTTACCATTAAAACCGAATCAACCTTAACAAACAAAGTCCGTATTGATGTCTATCCTGAAAAGAAAGAATTTCATTATAAAGACCATCAGTATGACTTTACCAAGAAGTATGAGTATAAATTGCTTGGTATGATGACTATGATTTATGCTGTGCGGGTAGTGCGTCTTAACGATACTGATCACATTCGCTGTTCATTACTCAATGGATATAATGTCGAACCGATAGATGCAATTGTTTCATACGAGGGAAAAATACGCACTATTGCATTTAATGAACGAAGTGATGTTATTACTGTACGGCACAATGCTTTTGGTGAACAGGCAATATGGCTGCTGGATGATGACCGGCGTATACCCGTTCGTATGAAAACAATACCGATAGAAGTGTATCTTTTCGGAAAAGTAAATCTTTACCTCTGGCTGGTGAAATATTCGCAATAATACTCATTCTTGCCCATGTTTATGTTTCTTGCGTATAACCGTAAACAATGTCCCGTATTCAATACTGCAGAGCAATAGTAAACGTTATACCG
The DNA here is from genome assembly GCA_964490645.1 of uncultured Spirochaetia bacterium. GTDB lineage: Bacteria > Spirochaetota > JAHITG01 > CAZBCL01 > CAZBCL01 > CAZBCL01. The sequence continues at coordinate 14,829 of CAZBCL010000015.1, read as the reverse complement.
GGCAAATACTATTTCCTATTTCAGGCTGCCTCTACCATATGCAGGCTGCCGCAGCGCTGTATTAAAATAGTATTAGTGATGGTATTATTTACTCGGTACAGCTTCGGTTACTATTTGAACAACTTCTTCGGGTGTATCGACAATATAATACAATTTCCGGTCACTGCTGCTGATATACTTATGTGCAAGAACAGTATTACGAATCCACTCATCCAATCCCTTCCAATACTCACTGCCGTACATGACAATCGGAAATGGCTGTACACGATTTGTTTGCCGCAATGTAAGCGTTTCCATAAGTTCATCAAATGTCCCGAATCCTCCCGGAAAAGCAATAATCGCATCCGCATATTTTAAAAAATTTACTTTACGTGCAAAGAAATATTTAAAATTAATAAGTGTTGTTGCAAACGGATTTGGTTTTTGTTCAAAGGGAAGTTCAATATTCAATCCGATTGAAACCCCCTTGGTATCATATGCTCCTTTATTTGCAGCTTCCATAATACCCGGACCGCCGCCGGTGATAACCGCAAACCCTTTTTGTGAGAGCATTTTTGATGTTTCGTATGCAGCTGTATAATACCTATCATCTGTTTTTGTTCGTGCCGATCCGAAAATTGAAACCGCTTTGCCAATGTCCCGCAGTGTCGTAAAACCTTCGACAAACTCTGCCAAGTATTGAAATATTCTCCACGTATCATCCTTATCTTTTTGAAAATCACGCAGCATTATAGTATCCTCACTTTGTTGGGTTTTTAAATAACAGTATATAGTGCTGAGCACGCAAAGTCAATTATCATGCCCATAGATGGAAGCACCGCTGCTTAATAAACAGCATTCTACCGCCGACATTATATACAGATATACTGTAAAAGATACTCACGGCAAGGAATATGTCAAATACAGCAATATTTAAAAATTATTATAAAGTTCTGCATGTCCAGGAAGGTTCCGCTATTCCGGCAGTCAAACAGGCATATCGGGCATTAGTGAAACGACTGCATCCTGATGTCGCCCAGACCGGTGATCATGAACAATTACTTGCGGTCTATGAAGCATATGCCGTACTGCATGACAGACGGCTCAAAGCACATTATGACGCACAGCTTGCCGCTGCAGCTGTACGAGGTGAATTATCATCAGCAGCTTTCTCATCTGCAACCGTACCCGCCTCTTCTGAACTTACCTCTGTTCATGAACACGGGGTAGATATTATTTATTCCCGCAACCTCTTTGAACTTGCCCGCCGCGGCGTTTTACGGGGAAAATCACTATCACGAAAACGCCGAAAACAATATGATATTAATTATGATATTATTCTGAAATTTAATACGCGCTATTTACACCACGCACGATTAATCCATATTGCCGTACCAATGAAACAGGTTTGTCCTGTTTGCAGCATGCAGGATTCATATTGCTCATTTTGCAGCGGAAAAGGATATATTATCCGTCCTTCACGTATTGGCATCAGTATTGCTCCTCATGTTCAGCATGGTGAAATTCTTACCGTTGATCTTGCCGGGATAAAAAAAAAGAATCTTTCCGTAGCACGCGCGAAGCGGCTACGGATAAAGATTCTTTTAAAAGAATGAGGAGATTATTTATCTTGGATCTGTTATGTATGGGGTTAATATGCATGTATATGTGTTTGCATATTAGTTTTCATAGTAACAAAATACAATCTCTATTAGTATTCAGTTGTCAAAGATGTGTTCCTTAATGAACGTAAAAACATTGTATCTTCCTTTTTCATACAGCGAACACAGACTGTATGATACGGATGTATAATAGATCGAAGGCGTATATCCTTCTCAGTTAATTCTGTTTTACAAATATAGCATTTATTATCTTTCATAATGCTTGCCTCTATTATATAAAAGGTTAAAAAATTGAAGTATGCCGATTACTTCACCACTTGAATATAATGGAATCGATAATTCATTAATAATTTTTAATGCAGTAAAAGGTTCTGATTTCGCTTGTTCATGTTTATGTTCAACGGTTAGTGTTATGCTGTCAGGATCAAGATCGGAAAGCAGTGCGCAGCGCTGCAGTATAATCTCTTGCATTGCATCGGAACAATTCTCTCGATTATCCTTAAAACACTGAAGAACTGCATGAAACGTTGTTCCCGTTTTAATAACATGACTTACAATATCACTTCGTATAATACCTTCAAACTTGTAAACAACCTCAAGTAAAGTCATTTTTTCTTTTTTATCAAGTAATGCTACTAATAATTCAAGTATTAAGCTTAAATTATTGACCATTGAATGATATTGCTCGTATCGGTTACTTGCTGCAAAAATAATTATTTCATTTTCAATGAGCCGTATATCAGATTGAGTAACAGTGGCGTTGCTTATCCTACTAATAAATGCATCAGCAGGCAACTTTTCGTTTTTTGCTGCATACGCCAATGTAGCAACCTCCATACATAACTAATATAGCAATAATCATGCCATATCTTAAAAAACACTCTAATGTCTATCATAGGCATATATTAACTCATTATTCATAACTCTTGTCAATATAATATTTTAAACAATAAGCGTTACAAAATACCACAATACTGCAATAAATAAATAAAACGCTCTATTTGCTGTTATATACATAGTTTACGTTATTACCCATATGTTACATTATGTAGCGGTAATTACAAAATGCCCCGTTTTTTTCAACATATCATTTTATTAAAACCTCAACGTTTTCATTTTATTTTATAAAAAAATTATACTGAAATGCCATAACGATTACACTTTTCCCAGAGTGTTTTTCTATTAATTCCAAGAATTTTCGCTGCTTTTGTTTTATTATACTTCACTTCTTTCAATACATATTCAATATGCTGTAATTCAAGTTCCCGCAGTGAAATTAATGCTGTTCTCGTGTCCATTGACGGATTATCATCATTTTTATTGATATTTGCTTCTTTATTCTGTGTTTTTGCGTTGTCAATCATTTCCAGCGGCAAGTTTCGAATACTGATATAATCTTCATCCGCCAATAAAATAAGACGTTCCATAAGATTTTTCATTTCGCGCACATTTCCTGACCACGGATAATTCATAAAAACATTTTCAATCTTTTTTGAAAAGGTTTTTACATTTTTGGTAAATAATGCATTATATTTAGCCCGAAAATGGTTTGCCAGACACATAATATCTTCCTTCCGCTCAATAAGCGGGGGAATATAAATATTGATAACATTCAATCGGTAAAAAAGATCTCGGCGGAATAAGCCCTTACTTGCATAATCTTCAAGATTACGGTTTGTTGCGGCAATAATGCGCACATCGGTTGTAATTTTTTTTGTTCCGCCAACCCGCATAAAACTTTTATCTTCAACAGAACGTAATAATTTCGGCTGGAGCGTTAACGGTAATTCACCAATTTCATCAAGAAAAACAGTTCCGCCATCGGCAACTTCAAGAAGCCCGATTTTTTTACTTGCTGCATCTGTAAAAGCTCCTTTTTCATGACCAAAAAGTTCATTTTCAAGGAGCGGCTCGGGAATAGCAGCACAGTTAATCTCCATAAATGGTTTTTTCGCACGAAAACTCTGCCGATGAATATAACGCGCAATTACTTCTTTACCGGCACCCGTTGGACCATTAATTAAAATTGAGCTGGCATCACTTTTTGCAATTTTTTCGGCAAGTCGGATAATTTCAGCCATACTCGGATCAGCATAGACGATATCATCATCACCTTGTTTTATTTTCGTTTTTGTTGTTGCTTTTGCCTGCTGAATTAATTTTTTATGCTTGAGCGCATTTTCAACCGTTATAATAAAGTCGAATTTATTAAACGGTTTTGCAATATAATCATATGCTCCCATACGAATAGCATCAGCAGTATGATTAAGTGTCCCGTATGCTGATATTATTATAACAACGGTTTCAGGATACTGCTGCTGAATATGATGCAGCAGCTGCAGACCATTAACACCCGGCAGAACCAAATCAGCAACAACCAGATCAAACGTAAACTTTTTCATCATATCAATAGCAATTTCAGCAGAATTTGCTGTTTTAACCTTATATTGCTTATTAATAAGAATTTCATTCAGAATATTTGTGATTGCTACTTCATCATCAACAACAAGAATAGTATCAGAAATTTCTTTTTTTGCCATTGATCCCTCTTCTTTTGCAAATAGGTCAGAATGATATAGTATTGTTTATGCAAGCAATAAGAATAACAGATCCATTGTTACATATAGTAACATTATATTATATTTTGTATCATTTGTCAAATATAATACTCTTTTACACTATAACTATACACTATTTATCATAAATTTTAGAGCAAATAATAGTTGCTTCATCAATTTGACGTTTCAATATATTAAAATGTTTAGTTTTAATACAAATATCAGCATTATACTGCTTATCATAAACAATCAAATAAATGTCTTTTTAATATAATCACAAAATATGCCTTTTTAAAAAGGCATCACGAAGTTCTAAACGCTGTATATATACTATGAAAAAATAAGAGTATATTTAAAAGTATTTTTCAATATTTTTATACATTCAATAGAGTATACTTGACCATGTAAGGGTGATTCGTATATTGTACAACATATGAACTGCATATACTTACATTCCTGCGGACATAGGGCAATCATTATCCTTATGTTGATTTATCTTGCTTTATTCGGAACTCTTCTTGCTGCACCCCACACGAATGCATTATCGGAAGAAAATTCGCAAGACGGTTCTTTTTCTATCGCTGTTGGTATTATTTTTTTACCGCAAATGCCGGCGAAACTGCAGCATGCATGGTTTAACCGAGATATTCAGCGTGCTCTGTTAATTCCTGACATACGGATAGGATTACAATTAATAAAAAGCACGTGGTCTCCGGAAATATATGCCGGATTTTCATATTTTTATGTGTACAGCAGTCGGTGGACAACCGAACTGCCGTCGATAAACGGCGGTGATCCGATACGTCATGAAAATATACAACGCCAACAAATGCTATGGTTTCCCGTGTCAGTGGGTATACGCCGCAGTATATTTACACATTATTATTTTTCCATTCACGGCGGTATTGTACCGTTTATCAATTGTTATTATCGTGAACGTGACGGAAAAGATATTACTCCTGCATATCAGCGGTATGATTTTTTTATTGCACCTTCATTATATGCATCAATCGAAAAGCAATGTTCAAAGGGACTGTTTGCTCATCAGATTTTTGGTGTGCGAATTGGCAGTATTTATTTACTGGCAACCGTTGAAATATATTATAAGCATGTTTTCCGAAAGAAGCGCTCATAATGAAAATTATTTTTTATAGTATTTCTTGTATGCTATGTTGTATGGCGCTGTCCTGTTCCTTATATCGTGATCCGTATGTGTATCGGGAAATACAAGCAAAACAGGAAATGCAAAAGTTCATTATTACATTATCGCAGCATGCAAAATCACGCAACTCACATTTTGTTATAATTCCGCAAAACGGATGGACGGTCTATATTCAAAATACGGATGCATATGAATCCGGTGCGGCGCCGCAGTTATATATGCCGTTAGTTAATGCTATTGACGGAACCGGTTCCGAAGATCTCTTTTACGGTGCGAATGGAAATAATACCGGCACACCACAGGAAATTCGTAACGAAGCACTGCCGATACTCAATGCACTGCAGCATTTAGGAAAAGTTAATTTAACAGTTGATTATTGCACCGATCCGGTAAAAATCGCTGATGCGATGAACAAACATCGTACTGCCGGACGTATTCCGACAACAACGGTGAAAGATGCAAATCTTTTCCCCAATACCGCTCCCGTTCCCACAAGTGCTGATTCGCATATGATACGAAAATTATCAGATGTTGCACATTATTTATATCTTCTCGATCCGTATGACACACTCGGTGACTGGCCGGCAATTGCCGCTGCCGTTCAAACGACGTATTACGATCTGATTTTACTTGATGCGCAATGGGCACGATTTAATTACATGCGCCCGTATATTCAATCCATGAAAGTAAAACCGAACGGCTCAAATCGAATGGTCATTGCATATTGTTCCATCGGTGAAGCTGAAAACTATCGCGGATACTGGCAGAATGACTGGGGTCCGAATCATCCCGGCTGGATTGCACATGAAAACCCGGACTGGGAAGGAAATTACAAAGTACGGTACTGGGATCCCGACTGGCAGGATCTTGTTCTTAATTATATTGATCAAATTATTGCTGCCGGTTTTGACGGCGCTTATTTAGATATTGTCGATGCGTTTGAATTTTTTGAAGAACAGGAACATCGGCATTTAATGCATTTTTAATGCTCATACTGCAGTATGCTTTACTATTCAACCGGATAGAGATGCCGGCGGTGAAATATCGCCGTATCGCTGCACCAATGAAATGCAGTATTCATATCCTCTAAGAGTTGACAAAGAAATATTCTCTACGTATATACGGTGTATATGAAAAATCATTGCAGAGTATGTATTACCGCTACTGAGCCCATTGTTTTACTTGAAAACTCTCTTTCTCAAACGACTGATTCTGTTTTGTTGTTTCGTAAGCCGGTGGGCAGTATTATTGTACGGCACTATGACCGTATTCCTGCTGCGTTTGAGAAAATAGAACAGACATTACAAGCAGGAAAGTTTCTCGCCGGATATTTTTCATATGAGGCGGGATATTATTTTGAAAACAGATTTTCCCGGTCAAAACCGATAACACCGCTTATTGAGCTGTATATATTTGACCGCGGCATACAGTGCGCACCGGCAGACATTTTTTATACTCCGGCAGCGGCCGGCAGCTCAGTTGTACTTAACCCGCCAATCTACGATACTACGTATGAAGCATATACGAAAAATATAATAAAAATAAAAAAATACATTCGTGCCGGTGAGACATATCAAATAAACTTTACTTTCCGCAGTACATTTGAAACGGCAATTTCAGCTGTGGAAATGTATCAGTATCTTCGACAGCGCCAGCCGTCAGCGTATAGTGCATTTATTCGTACGAAAGAGCGAGCGGTAATTTCATGTTCGCCGGAATTATTTTTCAAACAGGAAAATAGTACCATAACGGTAAAACCAATGAAAGGAACAGCAGCACGCGGACGTTACAGTTCTGAGGATACCAGCATTGCGGCACAATTATATCATGACGAAAAATCACGTGCTGAGAATCTCATGATTGTTGATTTACTCCGCAATGATCTTGGCAGAGTATGTGAAACCGGTTCAGTATCGGTGCAAAAACTTTTTGATATTGAACGCTATCCGACATTGTTTCAAATGACATCAACTATTACCGGAAAACGGAAACCGAACAGTACCTGGTTTGACATTTTTCGTGCGCTGTTTCCCTGCGGATCGGTTACGGGTGCTCCGAAAGTTCGCGCTATGGAAATTATTCAGGAACTGGAATCCTCACCGCGCGGAATATACACCGGCGCGATCGGATATTTTGCGCCGAATGGAAACGCACAATTTAATGTTGCTATTCGCACTATTGAACTGAACGCTCAACACGGCAGTATGGGAATCGGCAGCGGTATAATATGGGATTCAGCAATACAAAGTGAATATGATGAATGCTTGTTAAAAGGAACATTTCTGAATAAAACCATACCGAACTTCAACATTCGCGAGTCATTGCTTTGGAATAACGACTATACCTTACTGCACTATCATCGTGAGCGAATGCATAACTCAGCAGAATATTTTAATTATCCCTTTCATGAAGAATTGTTTTCTGACTGTCTGCAGCAGGCTGCTCAACAATGTACTATTGGAACCAAATATAAAATAACCATTGATCTCAATACTGCCGGAGTGTTTTCTTCAATATGCGAAGAAATTAAACCGCCGCTGCCCGAACATACCGCACGTATACATATTGCTGATATACAAACCCATTCATCCGATATTTTTCTCTATCATAAAACAACGAACCGCAGACAGTATAATGAATTGCTTCAGCGATATATGGCGGAGGGATATTTTGACGTACTGTTTTCAAATGAGCGCGATGAAATTACTGAGGGAGCGCGATCAAATATTTTTATACAAAAAGGAAACAATCTGCTGACGCCGCCAATTGATTGTGGTTTATTAGCCGGCACATATCGGCGTTATATCCTTGAGAATAATCCTGATGCACGGGAAGCGGTAATACATCGTGATGATGTTTACGCTGCTGATGTGATATATGTATGCAATGCCGTACGAGGTATGACACGCGTTCAGATAGATCGATAATGGATAGTATACTATTCCGGCAGCAGCATTCTATCTGTTTATGGGGTATAGGACGGTCATTGATAATAAGTATAAAATAGTATTTTAACGATTACCGTACATGGCTTCATAATATTTTTGATATTCGCCGGAAGTAATATGTGTTACCCATTCGTCATGAGTACGGTACCAGTCAATTGTTTCACGTATACCGGTCTCAAAAGTATATGCGGGCTCCCAGCCGAGATCATTTTTCAGTTTTGAGGCATCAATAGCATACCGCTGATCATGACCGGGGCGGTCTTTAACAAAGGTTATCAGACTTTCAGGTTTATCCAGTAATGAACAAATGAGTTTAACAATATCAATATTTTTCCATTCATTATTACCGCCGATATTGTAAACCGAACCGGCAGCGGCTTGATGAAGAATAATATCTATCGCACGGCAATGATCGGCAACATGAATCCAATCACGGACATTTTTCCCATCGCCATAAACCGGCAGCGGCTTGTCATGCACTGCATTATGTATCATCAGCGGAAGCAGTTTTTCAGGAAACTGATACGGCCCATAGTTATTTGAACAACGGGAAATAACAGCATCAAGACCAAAGGTATGATGATATGCGCGTACCAATAAATCAGCTGATGCTTTTGAAGCCGAATACGGCGAGTTGGGAGCGATTGGAGTTGTTTCCGTAAAATAACCCTCCGCACCAAGTGAGCCATACACTTCATCGGTTGATATTTGATAAAACCGAAGACCGTCACGATTACGTGCCGCATTCAGTAAATTCAATGTCCCCTTGACATTGGTATCAATAAAAATATCCGGTCCGGTTATTGATCGATCAACATGCGATTCCGCGGCAAAATTAATAATGGTATCAATGTCATTGTCAGCAACGCAGGTTTTAACAACATCAGCATCACGAATATCACCTTTGATAAAAGTATAGTTTTTATTATCTTCTATCGATTTTAAGTTTTCAGGATTACCCGCATACGTTAAAGCATCTATATTGAAAATAGAATAATCAGGGTGCGCAGCAAGTATATGCATAATAAAATTAGAACCGATGAATCCCGCTCCACCGGTTATAAGAATATTTTTCATTACTATATCCTCTTATACGTTATAATAGGCGGTCATTGTATCATTGAAAATAAGTGTGTCAATATGATAAGCAATACTGAATATGATTTTGTCGATACCGGATATTGTACCGAATGATAAGCGCATATATATGATACAGACATGAGAAATATATATCGTTTTATATAAATCGTCTTACGATGAAATCATCACGGAAGGAAAGAAAATTATTTCGACTGTTACAAACAGAAATGATTATTTTAGTAAATACGTATATAGGATTAATCAGTATAATTTCTTGCGTGGTAATACAATAAATACATTCGCACGGCATACGCAATAACATTGTTTTCAATAATAACAAGCAATCAGTGTTTTACCCGTGTATTCAGTGTTTCGGTAATTTCAAACGGGGTCCATTTTACACATCCGGCAATTGCTTCGGTTTTACTGTTATGAAAACTATCACAATTTTTACATAAAGCCCATTGATTCATCTTCAGTTCAACGTGTTCCGCATCAATAACGGTTCGATCTCCCTGCCAGAAAATACATGTTGCACACATATGATCAGTATCCGGTACTAACCGTTTCCATGTCATATACATCTCCTGTTCTCCGCAATTGTGCGGTATGCGTTATAGTGTATTTATAACTGTCTCTAGTACTAATATCGAATAAAATCACGTTTTGGTAAGGAATATTTTTATTGTTAGAATACTGTGTTACCCATTGAATGAATATACCCGTAAAACAGGTATAGGCAGTCATCACTATTGAGCAGCCGTATCGTGAATTGTGTAATAGTTTTAAATGTGATTCGCCGGAAAATACGCAATGATATAGCCGGCAGTCTTGTTTCTGAACTTTTTCACAAATACCGTAAACATGACAGCTGCTGCTGTTACGGCAATGAAACAATACAGATAGTAATTCCACAGCCTTCTTTTATGTTTTTGTTCTGCAATTGACAAAACAATACCGGATGGGTATTATGGACACTATGTAATAAATACACCACTACTTTTTAAGGGATATAATTATTATGGTTAAGAAAAAACGAAAGAAAAACACCACAGCACACGCGGCAACTCATCATAAACAGCACACAACAGCCCGTCATGACAAACCACTGCCGAGCCTTTTTGAAAACCCGAAACAAGGAACGATTGCGGCAATCGTAAGTCTTTTTATTATTCTTGTTATTACATTCCGTAATGCGATTTTTACTGCTTCCTACTCTCTTGATATGATGCATCAAGGATATGTCTTTATACAATTCTTTTTAAATCAGCTCTATAAAAACGGACATGTACCGTTTTGGATGCCGTTTATGAACGGTGGGACCCCCTGTCTGGAAGGGACTATGTTCTCTCCCGGGATCGCTGCTTTTATACAGGGTGTATTATCGCCGGATATATCCCGTGAATCGTTACGCTATGTTATGTTTGCATTTTCAGCCGGTTTATATACATATTTCTTTTTGCGGGCACGTGAGCATCATCGCCTCACTGCGATTATTAGTGCAACTGCTGTTATGACCGCAACGGTTTTTGTTTCATACATTCAGCCCGGTCATGACGGTAAAATTATTGCTATAAGCGCAATCATGGCAGTTATGATGGGAACAGAGTTTTGGTTTAAAACAAAAAAATGGTATTGGATTGTTGTTACGGGAACGGCAATCGGCTGGGTGATGTTCGGTCATCCTCAAATTTTATATTATTTCCTGCTTTTCTATACTCCGTATTTTTTCATTCGTATTTTTGGAGAAATGAAAACCGACAACGCCGCCTTGAAGCGAGGTATTATTACGTTTGCATGCATCGGTGCAATGGCAATGCTTATTGCCGGCTCTCAATTATACTCAACCCTTTTTAATGCAACGCAAACAAGCCGCGGCGGACTGGGTCAGGGCGGACAGGATTTTGCATTTGCAACCTCATGGTCTTTTTATCCGCCGGAACTCTCAACCTTCTTCGCACCGGGGCTGTTCGGATTGGCAAGTGTTCCCGGTCATGAATATTGGGGACCGCAGCCGTTTGTTATTACCAGTTTTTATTTTGGATTAACCGTGCTGTTGTTATCAGTCTTTGGATTTGTATATCGTGCACGGCGGGATTACGGATGGTTCTTTATTACGGCGATCGCACTATTCATTATCGCCAGTTTCGGTCGTCATTTGGAGCCGGTCTATCGGATTATATATCAATTCCCGGGGATAAATAAGTTTCGGCAGCCCTCAACAATGCTGCTGCTGCTCCCGGTATTTTTCGTACCGTTTGTTGCCCGCGGCATTGACACAATTATTACATTACCGACAATGGAGAAAAAAGACAAACAAAAAGCATGGATTATTTTAGGCAGTTTTATATTAATAGCATTAACTATTTCCATATGGGTTAACAATACAGGATTTACGAATACTATTATTCATGCCGGTTCAATTAAAGCAGATGGTGCCGGCACTATTGCCGCGGTCAAATATGAACCTGAACAGATTAATGCATATCACGAGTTAGCGGTAAACAGTCTGTCGCATATGTGGTTTTTCCTTATCTCAATTTGTATTGTAATCGCCATGGCGCTGATGACGCATAAACCTTCACCGGCTATTCGCTGGCTTATCTTAATTCTTGTCTTTCTTGATTTACTGACGATCAATAATAATTTCGTAATACCGGTGAGTAAAATGAACTCCGCAACACTAACGAAATATGATCTTAACGGATATACTGAAAACACATTTGAAAGCCAAGCGGTAAAATTTCTCAAGGAAGATACCGAACCATATCGGCTGAATGTTCTGCGCGCACACGACCCCGAACGCAATAAATGGGCATTGCATGAAATTGAAACGATTAATGGTTATAATGCATTAAGCATGGGAAGATTCGAACGCCTCCGCTCAGTGACGCAAAACTTTTTCTTTGGTGCAGGTCAGGGAAAGAACTTTTCTCTTATGCCCTTCATGAATCTTTTTAATGTTAAGTATATTGGAACATATGACATGAATCAGCAAGCAGCATTTTTATTTACACCGATCCGAACTTTTCAGAATGATGAACCGGGAATTAAAAATATTATGCTCAATCCAAGCTGTCTGCCCCGTGCATTTCTTATCGGAAATTATGAAGTTATTCCCGAAGGCGAGGGAGATCTCGAAAACCTTGAGACCCATGCACAGGAAATGATAAACTTCATTGAAGCAACCATTTCAAACACCGGAGCATGGGAAGGTATTGAAAATGTTGTTCTTTCTGCTGAACCCTCTCTGCCGATTGAGAAAACCGATACACCGTATGTTGCTCGTCGTATTGCCAGTACCGGCGATTTAATTACACAATACGGGCTTATGCGTGATCAGTATCCGGAAGGCTTCATTAAAGATGTTGTTGTATATGAACAGACAAATGTAAATTATACCCGTATTGATCCTGATCATATTCGTATGACCGTTTCTGCGCCGGCAAATGCAATACTCTTTGTCAGTGAAATATACTATCCGCGCTGGAAAGCAACTATTGATGGTCAGCCTGCTCCGATTATACCGGCGAATCATGCTTTCCGTGCTGTTGCAGTACCGGCAGGGCAGCATATTGTTGAAATGAAATACGGTGATACCGCACCGTATACCATTTTACTGTTGCTCATGTATTGTATCAGCATTGCTGTTTTCGCATTAATGATTTTCGTATTAATCAAAGGTGATTTCAGTTTTTCAATGCTTCTTAAGAAAAAAGAAACGCATGATAAAATAGAAGAGTCAAAAACAATGACTGATACTGCGGCAGCAATACAGACCGCCGGCAGTGATGATACTGAAAATACAACAGAACATGACTCGGAAAATCAAAACGATAATAATGAGAAAACTCAAACCACGAATACTGCAGCAACCGCCGAAGAAACAGCATCTGCTGCTGAAAGTGATACAACCGATACTGACCGTGTTGCACCGCAATCCGGTGAAGAAAAACCGGCACAAGAATAATATATCGGAAGTGCCATGTCAGACCGATAACAATTTCTCATTGAAGCAGTATAGAATATGATTGCGATTGTTGATTATAAAGCAGGAAATCTAACCAGTGTTGCACGTGCCTTAAAACGTTTAGGGCATAGTGCTGTTATTACCGCAAACCCTGATGACATTCGCCATGCCGATCGTATTATTTTCCCCGGGGTCGGGCGTGCAGGCACTTCTATGCAGATATTAAATAAATCCGGATTATCGGATGCCATACGATCAGCCGTACAAAATGGGTCTCCGCTGCTGGGCATTTGTCTTGGCACACAAATTATTTTTGAATACAGCAAAGAAGATGATACTGAATGTATCGGACTACTGCCGGGAAGTGCGGTGCCGTTTTGTCTCGATACTCATAAAGATTCGATTGGGCATTCTTTAAAAGTGCCGCATATGGGCTGGAACAGCTGCTCAATTTCTACAGAACATCCTGTCTTAAAAAATGTTCCGCCGGATAGTGAGTTTTATTTTGTACATTCATTTTATCCGCAGCCGACGGATAAAAGTATAATTATTGCGACAACCCGATACGGTATAGAGTTTCCTTCAATTGTCGGCACTGCCAATATTATCGCAACACAATTCCATCCGGAAAAAAGCGGTGAACCGGGACTACAGATATTAGCTGATTTTTGCCGCTGGTCAGGAACGGTTGAATCATGTTAACGAAACGAATTCTCCCCTGCCTTGATGTCCGAAACGGTAAAACAACGAAAGGGATTAAGTTTCAGGGCAATGTTGATATCGGCGATCCGGTTGAAATGGCTGCATTTTATTATCGGGAAGGTGCCGACGAATTAGTTTTTTATGATATAACCGCATCCAGTGATAACCGTTCTATTATGATTGATGTTGTACGCCGTGTTGCTGAAACAATTTTTATACCGTTTTCAGTCGGCGGCGGCATCAGAACCGTTGCAGATATGCGATGTGTACTGCTTGCCGGCGCTGAAAAAATTTCCGTCAATTCTGCCGCCGTTAGAACACCTGACATTATTAATGATGGGGCTCAGGCTTTCGGTGCACAATGTATTGTTGTCGGTATGGATTGTTTATATGTCGGAACACATAAAACACCATCCGGCTATGAAGTTGTTATTGACGGCGGACGAACACCAACCGGAAAAGATGCAATCGAATGGGCTCAGGAAGTTCAGGAACGCGGAGCAGGAGAGATTGTACTAAACAGTATTGATGCAGACGGAACACAAAACGGATACGAGTTGACCATAACCTCCGCTATGTCCCGTGCGGTTACCATTCCCTTAGTTGCCTCAGGGGGGGCGGGAAAACCCGAACATCTTGCCGACGTACTGACAAACGGCAATGCTGACGCAGCCCTTATCGCCTCAATGACGCATTACGGAACATATACTGTTGCACAGATTAAAAAGTACTTAGCGGCACACGGTATTCCGGTAAGAACCCATTACCACCATTCAATTGTATAACATTATATACCGTATGATTTTTA
>CAZBCL010000014.1:0-64072 GCA_964490645.1 uncultured Spirochaetia bacterium | reverse complement strand
TTTAGTTCAGGCATATATCACCGATGATACTGCGGTTACGGCAGCATTGTATCGGGTTGACTCCGGTTCTTGGACTGCATTGACACACACCGGTGGTACTACTCATAACGGTATCTGGTCAGCAACGCTTGACTCAACAAATTATTCTGACGGAACACATACTATATATGTTCGAGCCGTTGACGCCGAACCATTGGCGGATACAAATTCGGTAAGTTCAATTGTATTTGATAATACCCCGCCGGTGATAACGGCGATACAGCCGAATACGAACAGCGGCAATCAAGCCGGGACGATAAATATCAGTGCGAATATCAATGATGCAACAAGCGGAATCAGCAGTGCACAATATCGCATTGATGCCGGAAACTGGCAGAACCTCAGCGGCAGTGAACCGAATTATTCAATCAGTGGCATCAATATCAGTTCATTAACCAACGGAAGACATATATTATATATTCGTGCTCATGACACACAAAATCTATGGGCAAGCAACAATGCAGCATTTATTGTTTTTACGAATGCTCCGCCGGTAATAGTTATTCGTGCACCGCAAGCATCAGCAACAGTATATGGGACGAATGTTCTTATCTCAGCGTATGTAACTGATGACCTCCCGCCGATTGATTCGGTTGCATGGCAGCTTGACGGCACTGCAGGGGCATGGACACCGATGGCGCTTTCAAACAGTGCCGGTATTTACACCACTATTTGGGATATCACGCTTGCCGTACAAGGAAACCATACTGTGTATGTTCGTGCTCGTGATCACCATGGAAAATATACGACTAACCATGTAACCATTTCAGTAGCCGGCGCACCGCCGCCATGGATTATAACACCGCAGAACAATGCGATTGTTTCAAAGAACTTGACGATAACCGGGATTGTTTCTCCGGCTGTTCATGTCAGTAATCTCATTGCCTGTATCAGCAATACGATAACGGGCACACGCACCACATATGACATGACTAATGTCGGCAGCACAAATTATTCGGTTACGTTTGACACTCATCCGTATACGGATGACTGGTATGTTATTCGATTAGTATTATATCCAAGTAACCGCAGCAGTGTTTATGACGGTAATGGCGGCGTACGGGTGTACTTTTTAAATCATCAAAATGTATACAATGTTTATGCAAGCGACGGTATTCATGAAGATCACGTGCTTGACGGTTCGGGTACGCTGCAGGCGAAAGTCGGCAACAACAATATCACTATTTTGTTCTCAACGCTGCAGGCGCCGGCACATATAGATTCAGTGTATGTGTATTATGAAATTGAAGGTACGGGAAACGTGATAGCTGCACAGGCAGTGCCGATAGAAAGCACCGGCAACCGGCAGTGGGCAATGACCATATACAATGTCAATGGTATTATTGCACCGGGGAAACACCTTTCATTTTATATAACCGTTGACGGATTTGAATATCCGCTGACGCGAATTAATAATCCGAATACTCGCTGGGTTACAAAAATTGAAGAAATCAAAGATCAGGAAGAAGAAGTTACTATCGTCAATAATAATATTGATATTAATAACGGTGATATTACGTATATACTATTTAATCTTAACTCCCCTGATGTCGTTTCGGTTAAAGCATACAATGTCCGTGGAGAACTAGTTGCCACGGTATTAGCTGAAACAGAGTTTCGCGCCGGGCGGTTTGTGCAGGAATGGAACGGATATGATGAAAATAACGAACCGTGTGCACCGGGAATGTATTTATTAGTAGTTGAACGCGGTACGGTTAAAAAACCGGCGGTCCGCATGGCTATTGTGAAATAGTGAAATAAGTGAGTTCGGAGCATAGAAACATGAAAAAAACACTATCATTGATTATTCTTATTCTGATATGTTTCAGTATTAATATTGCACAGAAAAAATCAAGTGCTGCAGATTTTTTGAAGATCGGTCAGGGTGCTCGGCTCGTTGGATTGTCAGAAGCATATACCGGTTTATCAGATGACGCAAATGCCTTACGGGGAAATATCGCCGGACTGGCGAACATTCGATTTGTTGATATCCAGCTGACTCATTGTGATTGGTTTGATGCAATAAACAGTGAAGTACTTAATGTTACAATTCCTCTTCCATTGCTGACCCTCGGTGTTTCCGGACAGGTATTATACTATGCCGGTGATGTTGCCATTTATGATGATTGGGGAGTTGCAGTCGGAGCAGTAAAAGCACAAGATATGGCATATAAACTTGCTGCCGGTATGCCGTTACCAAAAAAAGGAAATATTAAATGGAATATCGGAACAGGAATAAGTGTTGTAAATCGTACGGTTGATGATGTTCATGCAACAATGGTTGCAACTGAATTCGGTGTTCTTGCACATATAGATACACGCCCGGTAGCTGTTGGAAAATATGACTACCTTTTTAAAGATGGCATTCAAATCGGTCTTATCGGCAATAATCTCGGAACCTCTCTTGATGAATATAACATGCCAATGGGTGTTAAATTTGGTATAAGCAGCCTAATACACAAAGGACTTATTATCAGTATTGATTTAAATAAAGCGCTCTCCAGTCGATTCGGGGTATTACTCGGATTAGAATACAATTATAAAAATACTATCTTCCTGCGTGGCGGGTATCGTTTTATGAACGTAACAGATTCCTTTACACTTGGTGCAGGATTCCGCCAGCAGATGAACAGCACAATAAAACTTAATCTTGATTATGCACTTGATCCGCACGGACCATTCGGCTGGACCCATCATATTACTCTGGGTATTAGCACGAAACCATCAAAGAAGAAATTAAATGCAAATTTATATTATTACGAAGGTTTAAATGCATATGTGAATAATGATTTCTTGACCGCAGAAAAGATGTGGAAGAAATGTTTGAAAATTGATAAAAATCATGAAGAAGCAAAAAAACGGTTAAAAGAACTTTGGGTTATTGATGACATTCAACGTCAGAGGGAACGTCTTGATGCATATGAAAATGAATTACAAAAGTATTTAACAACTGATTCAGAAAACAGTGAGAACAAGTAAGGAGAAAAATACTGCCATGCGACGATCCCTGAGTACTTCAATTTTCTTATTCGTCATAACCATTTTGATTATGACCAGTGTTGCCTCTGCACGAAGCAGCAGCACTTCAATAACCGCTGATGAATATTATAAAAACGGATTAAAAATGTATCTGAAACGTAATTATAAAGGTGCCGCAGATGCATGGCTTGAGTCGCTGCGATTGGACCCGGAAAATATCCGAACACGAAATTATCTGCAAAAAGCATATGATAAATACCATCAGTTTATGCAATACAAAAACAATGGTATGATGGCATTCGCTGAAAAGGATTATGAAATCGCAAAAAGTAATTTTCGCGGAGCATTAAAAATTAACCCCCGAAGCGAAGATGTCCGATTTTATTATTTATGGTGTTTCCAGCCGAAAGTTTATCTGACAACTGACGCCCCTATTATATCAGCCAAAATTTCAACGGTTACGATAAATATTGATTATCAACGTGAAGACGCTTTAAAACAATGGGTGCAATCATGGGAATTAATTATTGAAGATAGCAAAGAACACGCAATTAAAAAATATTCCGGTAAAACTGAAATCTCTCAATCAGTTGAATGGTATGCTGCACGTATGTCATCCGGTGAATATACTGCCAAAATGTATCTCCACTCCCCGTATGATGATTTGGTAACATCACCGCCGCTTATTATGACTATTGACCGAACAAAACCAAAACCGGAGATATCCGTCGATAAAAATATGCTGACAATAAAAGCACCCGGTGAAGCAGGAGTTGTCAATTTTCAATTGAAGGTCAATGAACCCAGCAATGTAGAAAAATGGACCATTAAAATATACAATGATCAAAATAAACTTATTCATACAATAAATCGATCCGGCAATCTGCCGGCCACCTTCCCCTGGAATGGTGATTTAGGTGATGGCGCATATATCAATCCGTTCAGCACATATACCTTCAAACTTGAAGTAACCGATCTTGCCGGAAATAATGGTATTTCATCACCGGGAAAGTTTGATACTCGCTTGTTCTTCGATCCAAACGGATTTAGTGTTAATATTAATTTTGCATTCGGTAAAGCAACTATTCAGCGAAGTTCATTTAAAATATTAAATGATCTTGCCGAACTTATTGATATTTATTTTAAAGATGATAAACACAATGCCATTCGCATTATCGGTCATACCGATGATGTCGGACCTGAAGATTCAAACCTGACACTTTCAGAAAACCGCGCACGAGCAGTCCAGAGGTATTTTACCTCAAAGCATAATCTCCCGAAAGATCGCTTTATCGTTATAGGGCGCGGTGAAAGTAAACCAATTGCGCCGAACGATACTGAAGAAAACAGATATAAAAACCGACGGGTTGAATTTAAACCGATTAAAGACTAATTCAATTACAGACACGGCATCTTCGTTGTTCTTGCATATAACAGATATACGTATGCTTTCATTATTTATTATAATGGCATATGCCGTTACATAATTCGTTGTATATACGGTATACACGCACGATTAAATGTCCCCGTGAAGTATTGTATATGCACGAGATAGTGATTGTGCATTACGATAGCCCAATATGGCGATAAAATCTTTTTTTTCCTGCTTTGAAAATATGTTCTTTTTTCCAAAAATCCATGTCGGGAATAAAGCCAATTTCCTGATACTTTTCCTTATCAATCTGAACACCGCCGCCCTGAATCAACCGTTGCGCTTCTTTTTTCGATATTGTACCACCCAGCGCACGAACCATACCTGCAATCATTGCAACAAGGTTACACTCCCCTGCAACAAGTCCGGCTTCTTTGATTAAATCCCCTGCCGGAATAGTGTCAGGAATTTCTTTTTTTACAAAAATCTTTTCAAAATGTGCCTGTGCATCATCAGCAGCCTTAGAAGTATGATATTGCTGAACAATGTCTTTGCCGAGAATTACTTTTATTTCCTTCGGATTGCGTCCGCTTTGAATTTCCTGTTTATATCCGACAATTATTTTTTGTGGGATATCTGTTAATAATTCAAAATAATTCCACATGAGTTCATCAGAAAGACGCATGATTTTTCCAAACATTTCATTTGCCGACTCATTAATGCCGATATAATTTCCAAGACTTTTACTCATCTTATCAACCCCATCAAGCCCAACCAATAACGGCATCATAAGGCATACCTGCGGTTTCTGATTGTACCTTTTTTGAATAGTTCGTCCCATAAGTAAATTAAAGCGCTGGTCCTGACCACCAAGTTCAATATCCGCCTGAAGCGCAACAGAATCATATGCCTGCATAAGCGGATATAATAATTCTACCATCGAAATATCATCACCCCGTTTCAATCGTTTTGTAAAATCATCCCGTTCAAGACAACGCGCAACGGTTAATCGACCGGTAAGGAGGAGAATATCTTTTAAGGTAAGTTTCTTAAACCATTCACTATTGAACGTTATGCTAATTTTATTAATATCCAGTATTTTCCCGACTTGTGTTTTATACGTCTCAGCATTAGCCAGCACTTCTTCAGTTGTTAATGGCGGGCGTGTCTTTGATTTTCCTGTCGGGTCACCAATCATACCGGTATAATCACCGATAAGAAAAACAACTGTATGCCCAAGATCCTGAAAATGCCGCATCTTTCGTATCAATACAGAATGCCCGAGATGAATATCCGGGGCAGTCGGATCAAACCCTGCTTTTACAATAAGCGGTTTTTTATTTTTTTGTGCAGCTTCAAGTTTCTGTTTTAATTCTCTTTCATTGATAATTTCAACTGCACCACGTTGTATGTGCTCAAATTCTTGTTCTACTGATAACTGAGTCATTGTATTTTCCTCAACGATAATAAGGTTATTGTAAACAGCTCAATGCCATTGTCAATATCACACCCATCACCATATAACACATGAAATACTATCCCTCTCATTAAAGGAAATCTTACTAATGAGACATTAATATCGGATTATAGCGATAGGTGAACTCATATAATATTTGATTGAAAATGCCTTCGCAATACATACGCACCTGTTCATCATTCTCTAATCCCTGTGTTGCGGGATTTTCCAGCAATAATACATTAAACCAATCATTAAATGAAACGGCATGAATTGATTTGTAGTGTATAATATCCTGCAGCACGAAGCGTGCTTTATAGCGTACATACAGTTTTACTGCTGCCATACGCCGCTCCTGAACAGACGACGCCAGCATTGGCGAGTGCTGATTATTCAGTATATCTTCTATATTACTATTCCAATGCATTATACAATACTCAATACAGAGATTCAGAATATCACTATCATGTGATTGAACGAGCACCTGCTGAAAAATAGTGTCAATTCTTTTTCCGGACGCATTGTGCAATCCCTTTAACAACGCATATAATGCATGCTGGTCTTTCTCAAGAGCCAGCATTTCACAATATTTCTTCTGGACCCATTTTTTATCCGCCTGCCCCTGCATTGCCGTATACACTTGCGCCCGTATATAACTACTGTCAAGTTTGAGCAGCATCGTATAGATCGCTTTAACGTGCTGCAGCGGATAATGAGCAAGCGGCGTGATAAACCCGTCAATATCTTCAAAAACTATCGCATCAGATGTATACGATTTCTGTATAATATTTTTATGATGATTAATCAGACGTTTTGACAGACGTTTTCCCAGCATTTCAAGTGCCCATACCCGTATACCGGCATCCCCTGAAATTACTTCCTGCCACAATAGTTCCTCAACACTCCTATTATGACTGTCAGCTATTGCTTTAAGCATAAAATACCGCAATGCCGGTGATGCTATTTGCTGATACCCTTTAATCCATAATTCCGGTTGTTTTTCAAAAAAAACACGAAACGCTTTTTTAACAACATTGCCCGGCACTGATTCAGTTTTTGAAAATCGCCGGACATAATAATTTAAAAACCCCTGTAGGATAATCGGATCATCCGCATAATGACGAAGAGCACCAACAACGATTTCTTCTTCAACAAATAAATGTACCGGATTTAATTCAGTGGATAATGGAAAACCCGAGGAATTCATCACCCGCCTGTACCATTCCCGAACCGCGGGCGTATCTAATGTTTTAAAAAGCACGGATATACAAGCACGAGTACTGAGTGAGGTTGTTCCATTGAAAAGTGCTATTAAACGTTCATCATCCGATTGCGTCATACATTGCATAAGTGCAAATGTTGTATACCCTTGAATAATTCGCGAACCGTTTTGCAGGGCATCAAATAACAACTGTTTCTTTTCAGTATCATTATTGAGCCCTATGAGAATATATAATTCACCAAGCGCACAATCCCGACGCGGTGCCAGCAATGACCGCACTGCTTGGATACGATCATTAATACTAATACCGGACCATACCACATCATAATCAGGGTTATACATCCCATATGCATTATGGCGTATATCATAACATAATAACAGTGAACGAAGAGCAATTTTCGGCTGCGGTTTAATAACCATAAAAATATAATGACCAACATGTACTGCACTTGCACTATGAGCATTGTTCGGCATATACCGGCAATATGAAACTGAATTCTTTTTCAATATATACCCGTCATATATCATACACTTTTTAATGCTATCAAAACTAATGTGAGCATCATTGACCATCGGCAGTATATTTCGGAAAGCATTTTTTTTATTGATATAATATTTTGGTATTCCGAGAATCCTTTTTTTATTAATCCGCCACCCGCCAATCCACAATACTCTTTTCTTTCGCGGATCAGGAAGGATACTGACATTATGAGTATTAATAATATCTTTATGCAGCGCATCAGGAAGAACAACGCGAACGGCATCATCTTTGTGCACATAGAATACATCATTATTTGCGATAACCCATACTGTATCATGATAAAACGGGTCAGCAGCAAGTGCGGTTATGGACATTGCAGGCAATGAAGTATGTTTCGGAAAAGTATAAACATTTTCTGCCGTACCATCATGCACATTGATACGAACAATACTCCCATTACCGGTTGCTCCGTAAATATAGACATCTGATTTCGGATATGAAGAAACAGCCGTTAACACAGAACCAATATACGGAATCTTTTGCACTGTTTGGTCTGATTTCTGTATATACCACAACCCAAGTCCGTCAGAATTTGGAACAACAGCAACAACACCATCAGGGAAAAATAAAAACTGACATTGTTGAATAGTCTTTTCATTAATTGCCGGTAATTCTCCCTGCAGATATGTAACACTGTTAAATCCTGCCGGAGTATAACAAACAAGAAAAGACTCGTGCTGAATATCATCATACACCGTAAACCAAAGCTGCTCAGGATTGTATATATCCGTATAGAGTGTCCCATATGATACGGCAAACGATGAAACCGCACCGATAATGAGTAGTATAAGAGCAGTGATAGTATATTTCATCAACTGATCGCTTTCCGCACTTTCTTTTTCACTCGTTTTCCTATCACAGCAATTCCATAGATAATTAGTATTCCCATTGAACAATACAAAGCATATGGGGTAAATTGCGGAATATCAAGCAGTATAAGCATTCCTATACTCACAAGAATAACTCGGAAAAGGCAGACCCACGGAGTAACAAAATCACTAAATAACAAAACAATGAAGAATGAGCCGAAAAGTACCATAGCGCCAACAAGGCATACAAGCCCCACACCCGATAATAATAATAAATCAAAAGGAGTTGCAATAAATATAAATACCACTACTAAGAAAATGATTGCTATTAATTTTGCGCTGCTGGTTATCATACTTGTATCAATGCCACCATCATTTATTATAATGATTGAATTGTATTTGACAATGTGTTTTTTACTGATTACAGTGCTTTTATGCGGCAATGTTCATTATGCTCTTCTCTATCACGGTATACTATAATCTTGTTATTTTTAATTTTTATTATAGGTGCCGGTTCATGTCAACGCCAGCGGCATATGCTCCAGCTTTCATGCATTGCCTCCATCATTGGTCCGCTCGACACGGACGCACCGGTCATTGACACCAACACTACTATTATCGGTCTGGTAACGAGTATTGAACCGACAAGCCTCGTATGGTCAAATGCGGCACGGACTAATCCGGCTTTTTTAATTACTCTTCGCATTTACCCGACCTCTCATATATATCTGGATGATTCAATAACTCCTGTTTTATTTAAAGACCGAACCGCAGGACTTTTGGTAACACGAGGGACAACATCTGTTACCACAGTAATGCCCGGTGAGACAATGCTGTGTACTGAACCGGAATTATTACGAACATTTTCGCATACAGCATTAAAAAATATTCAGGATGTACTATATTGTTATTCGGATGAACAAAAATTTGCTCGGCAAGCACACCTGCTCCCTCATCATCAATATACCATGCTTCTGGAATTATTAGCAGTAATGAAAATGCCGGAAAAACCTTAATTATTATAACGCAAATCGAGCAATAGTATTCTCATGCTTGACTAATATTACCGACTCATCCCATTTAATCCGATAATTGCTATTCGGAGATTGGTGCAGCTGTTTATCAAGTTTCATTATTTCAGTTTCATGTGTTTTGACGTTAATAATAACAAGATGCAACCGTTTAAATCCAATGACCGACTGTTTCCCGTCATCACGAAATTGAACGCTATAGGTAGTAAACTCATCAATAAGTGTAATTTTACTGCCATCCGTATTCCACGCAATATTAGATCGGAATCTATGCTTCACCTTTTCGCGGGTTTGCGGAGGATATACCATGTCATCATTTATCATTAATGTATCACTATCAGCATGATGGTAATATATTTGCGGATCAACATATTCACGATATGCAATACTGTTTTTATCAGGAGACCATGAAAACAGCCCGCCGGCATATTCCCATGTTATATCTCCGGTTACTACGTTAAACACCTGATACATATATACGTGACCGTATAATATCTCCCGTGTAATCCCGACACGCTCATTATCAATCCATGCATATTTTGATATTGGATATCGGTGACCCAACTTCTTTGAAAATATATACCCCGTATTCATATTAATAATGCCGATATACGGAATAGGATTGTTATCAATTAAATAATAATACAGTACATGCTGCTTATCAGGTGAGAGTTTTGGTCTGTTTCGTCCGGGACATTTCTGATAATTATCTCCTGTTAACTGAAAATAACTGCCATTTTCAAATTGAAGCCAGATATTATTATTCATTATAATCGCTGCCGGTTTATCCGACATTCCCTGCCGTAACGACAGCATACCAAGTGACACAATAATTACTGCCATACTCACAGCCGCTATACGAGGTATATGATTTTTATATTGCATAACTATTACCGATATTCTTTCTATACTCCATACGTGTTTATATAATGCCTCTATATTAGTTTTCGGCATTTACACCCTAATACTTGTGTATAAATAACATCTTGACGTTCATCGGTAAGCTATTATAATTACTATACGCCCTGCGATGCAGGTGATAGCAAAGTTATTTTGAACCTATGTTTTAGTTATGGGAATCTTATAATAGGTCAGGAAGACAAACCGAACACTTTGGAGTCGGCAGTCGGAACGATGTATGCGGATACCCACTTTGTTAGAAGGGTTCAACAACCCTTTGTTCACACGGCAATTGCGGGGCTTAATTACAATACCTTTTGTATGGATTATTGGTATATACTTCAATAATGCAGACAAAAAATGCAAACAATGGAGCAGCACGGGATATTACTGTTATAATTATCACTGTATATCGAGGTCTCTTATGAAAACACAAAACATCTTTGAAACAAATAAAAACCTATTTCGTATCGGGTTAATACTACTCATTCTGATAATAATAGGAACCTCATTGTATTTTTGCGGATTTTTTACAACCGTTGCGTCGTGGGATAACGGCAGAATCAGCGGACGTGAATTACGTCTTGCATTAAAAGACACCTATGGCACAGATCGAAAAAAACATGCGTCCTATTCAGAATTGTATGCATTTGCTACCGAGCTCGCCGAGAAAAAATTATTGGCACAAGTTGCCCGTAAAAAAGGGTATGAAAATGATATGTGGTATACCTATAAATCACACGAACTGTATCGTCGGTTTGGTATTGATTTATGGCAGCGTATGCTTACTGAATATTCCCCAACGGTTACACAAAAAGCACGCAACAGCTATTATACAATGTATCATTTACGGCGCATCGTCATCAATACCCCGAAAACCCTCAGTAAACGTGAAATAAAACAGAAAATGGAACTGGCACAATCGCTGCTGAAAAGAATTAAAGCCGGCGAAGATATCGGTCAGCTTGCTAATGAATATACCGACGATCCCGGTAATTTTCATAATGGGTGGCGCGGGGAAGTCAATGCACAACAATTGCAAAACATTCTTGCCCCTGAACTGGCACCGATTGCACAACGGCTTGAAATGGGCGAATTCTCTGATCCAATACTGCTTACTGACGGTTATCATATTATAGCACGCAATCCGGGCAGAGATATAAATCGCTACAGTATGTGCCGCATCCTCATTACCTATAATGATACTCTTAGCGATGAGAAAAAGAATACGCAATTAAAAAAACTTCAGGAAGTTACCAATAAACTTCGTAAAGGTGAAAATCCCGGAAAACTGGCAAACCTGTATTCTGATGACGCTGCAAATTTTGGACGCGGTATGATACATTTACGCGGATTGGATTTCCCATCACAGAAACTTGAACATATTGTAGAAAAATTGAAACCCGGTGAAGTAACCTCTATTATTAAAACTCCTGATTCATTACAAATTATTAAACTTGATTCACGGGAAACCAGAAAACCAAATACTAATCAAGAAATGATGATAGCAATAGAAAATCAGCAAATCATTGACGGTTTGCGTCGATATGCAACAAATAAAATTCGTAAAAAACTTGACCGTCGGGCAAAAATCGTTACCGGTGCAAAGTTTTATTTTGACACCTATGAGCCGAATATGGATGACAATGCAGTATTAGTTGCGTTTAAGCGTTCCGGCACAAATTTAACATTCAGTGATTTAAAACAGCAAATGAGTAAGTTTTATCGTGATATTAATCAAGCAAACAATTTTATGCACAATGAGTTTTATCGTCCAACCATGTATTTTCTTGCCGCACGAAAATCCGGGCAACTCTCTACCGCATCAGCACGAAGAATACTGCAACGAAAATATCAGGACCTGCTTATTGACCTGCTCCATGGGACTATTCCCGGTTATGATATATCACGGGTTACGGATTCTGATGTTCATTGTTACTACGAACAGCTGCAATTACTGGACCCTTCGTTTGCAGTAAATCCGCAAAATCTTAATTCCCTTCGCATACAATATCATGCAAAAAAGAATCGTGAATTCATGAAAAGCGAATATAATAAAATAAAAAAAGAACACAACTATACGTTCCGTCCACAAGGAGTTGCGTTTATTGCCCGTAAGGACGGTTCGGTCGCATTTCATCTTGCACAAGAAGCATCAGCACGCGGGCAAATACAGAAAGCACGCAGTTTATTAAAAAAGGCTATTCGGAAAGACAGGAATTATGCCGCTGCATATATCGCTTTAGCATTGCTCTATACTGAAAATGACAATCTAACTGAACCGCGATTGAAAAAAGATGACGGAACCCCTTTCGATAGTATTAATTGTGCTCAGCATTACTTTACGGAACTACAAAAAGTAAAAAAACTCCGCATGGATGATCTTGATTCTTTTATCAATAGTGAACAGGCAGTACATAATGCCGATGCAATGGTTAATATTCTCCGCAGCCTTCAGTATCTGTATGGAAGCGGAACAACTGCTCTTTCAAAGCTGCTGATTGAGTTTATTTATACCACTGACAATTCAATGCTGCAGTCAGAATGCTTCACCGCTCTTGGTCATCTTAAAGACAGCATAGGTTTTCATGCTCTGAATCAATTTTTAGATATCGCACGTGGTGTAAAATCATCCGCACTCTTTACCGATATCACTCAGGAAGAGACAACCGTCTGGCTGACAGCACTGATTCCTGCTCTTGCACAATATCAAAAAGATGAAACCGCACAACTGTATATTTCAATTATTAACGCTATGGATTTAACAAGTCAAAATAATTGGAATGTTAACTTTTCAGTATTTTATATTGAAGCACTTGGTACAATGCACGCAAAAAGCGCTGTTCCAACATTAGATAAAATATATAATAATAAAAGAGTTCTTGTCGGTATCAGGTATTACGCGGCACAAGCATTAAATACCATCCTGAATACCGATACGTATGTGCCGCCTGATTTCCCGGGATAATTAGAAGATACCATGTCGAAAAATAACAAACCAATCATTGAGTTTTCAAACCGTATTCATCGGCTACCGCCATATTTGTTTGGCGAGCTTAATGATATGAAACTGAAAAAGCGTAAACAGGGAATTGATATTATTGATCTTGGAATGGGCAATCCCGATAAAGGAACACCATCTGATATCGTTGAACAAATGCAGAAATCCGTTGAAGATACTCGGAATCATCGTTATAGTGCAAGCCGCGGCATATATAATCTCCGCCGTGCTATTACGGATTTCTATAAAAAACGGCGAAATGTTGTTTTAGATCCTGAAACAGAAGCGATTGCAGTTATTGGTACAAAAGAAGGTCTCTCACACCTTTCGCTGGCGCTGCTGGGACCCGGTGATACTGCGATTGTCCCCTCTCCCTATTTTCCGATACATATTTATTCAGTCGTATTAGCCGGTGCAAATACTATTACTATTCCCATGATTGACGAAAATGACAATTTTATATCAGAAGACACCTTAATCAGTACGATGCAGAATCTTGTTCATACCATGCAGCCGAAACCAAAAGTGTTGTTTTTAAACTTCCCCCACAATCCGACTGCAATGACTATTCCTGATATAACATTTTTTAATGAAATTGTTAAATTTGCAAAAAAATACAATATTATGGTAATTCATGATTTTGCGTATGGTGATATTACTTTTGATGATTATATCGCTCCGAGTTTTTTACAAGCGCGTGGGGCAAAAGACATTGGTGTCGAGTTCTACACCATGAGCAAATCATTTAATATGGCTGGATGGCGTATCGGTTTTTGTATCGGAAATGCCGCTATGGTTGGTGCTTTAGCAAAAATCAAAGGATACTACGATTACGGAATATTTCAGGCAGTTCAGATTTCCGCCATTCGTGCACTGCGTGGTGATCATACCTCTATCAAAGAAGCCGCCCTTCTCTATCAACATCGCCGTGATATTCTCGTTGATGGACTTAATCGTATCGGCTGGCCGCTGCAGCCGAATAACGGAACTATGTTCATGTGGGCACCCATTCCCGAAAAATATAAAAAGATGGGGTCATTAAAGTTTTGTAAATGGATGATGGACGATGCCGAAGTTTCAATAACCCCCGGTATCGGTTTCGGTGACGAAGGTGATCATTTTGTTCGTATTGCATTGGTTGAAAATGAACAACGGATTAAACAGGCAATTCGCCAGATGAATCGCGTTTTACGTCTTATCCCTGACCGCTCAATGGAAATAAAGTTAAAAAAAGCTAAAAAGAAAAAGACTGATGACCAGCATACCGCGTGAACCGCTTGCGTATCGTATGCGTCCATGCACGTTTGATGATTTTGTCGGTCAAGAACATATCTTAAGCCCCGGGAAACCTTTACGCATTCTTATTGAAAATGATCATATACAATCACTTATTTTATACGGTCCGCCCGGATGCGGAAAATCAGCATTAGCATATATTATTCGACACCAAACACAATCGCATTTCCAGCGCCTCAATGCCGTTACTTCAGGGGTTGCCGATGTCAGACGTTTAATACACGCGGCTAATGACTCTTTCGCTCTTGACAATAAGCGAACTATTGTCTTCATTGATGAAATTCACCGTTTTAATAAAACACAGCAGGATGCCCTTCTTCCCTCTGTTGAATCCGGTGAAATAATTTTGATCGGTGCAACGACACAAAACCCGTATTTTTTTATTAACCCTGCATTGCAATCACGTTCACATATTTATGAGCTCAATCCTCTGAATGAGAATAATTTATCAACACTGATTACAATTGCCTTGCAGAATAAAGAACGCGGATTAGGAAACTACACCATTACAATAACTAAAGAAGCTGTTGATTTTTTCATCCGTAATGCAAATGGTGATGCGCGAAAACTGCTCGGATCGCTTGAACTTGCCGTATTATCAGCTCAATCTGATAATACTATCACGATAGATATTGCACATGCACAAAATACTATATTAAAAAAATCAGTAAACTACGACGGTACCGGTGACCAGCATTATGATGTCATCAGTGCTTTTATAAAATCAATCCGCGGTTCTGACCCCGACGCTGCAATTTACTGGCTTGCTCTTATGCTGCATGCCGGTGAAGACCCGCGGTTTATTGCGCGGCGATTATGCATATCGGCAAGTGAGGATATTGGTAATGCTGACCCTATTGGTCTGCTTATCGCACATGCCTGTATGGATATCGTTTCATTTATCGGTATGCCGGAGGCACGTATTACGCTTGCACAAACAACAACGTATCTTGCATCAGCACCAAAATCAAACAGCGCATATCGTGCGATTGATACTGCATTGGAAGATATTCGTACAAAACCGCAAAAACCGGTTCCTGCTCATTTACAAGATTCCAGTTACGCATCAGCAAAAAAACTTGGGCGCGGTCAGGAATATATCTATCCGCATGATCATCCCGGACACTACTACCCTCAGCAATATATGCCTGAGTACAAACAATATTATTTTCCCGGCTCATTAGGTTTTGAAGAAAAAATTGAAAAACGAATTGCTCACTGGAAATCCCTTTATACAAAGCATATAAAACCCTCACAAAAATAAGTATCTACGATTTTTCGCTGATATTCCGATAGTAGTATTATGAAGCTCTCAGTAATTATAACAATAATTCTTATATCCTTTATCTCTGTTGCCGCTCAGTCATCCGAAACCCTGACACAAGAACAAAAAATAGAAATCGCATTACTCGTACATATTAATGCCATTCGAACATCCCTGCATCTGCCGCCCCTTACTATTGATACAGGATTACAGCATGCAGCTCAATCACAGAGTCGTGAATGCGCTCTGCGAAAAACAATTACATCGTCTTCGATAGAATCATCTCACCGTACCGTTGAACGCCGTCTCGGACAAGCCGGTGTTACATATCGTCCATGCGGAGAAATTAATGCTGTTCATTACATTTATGATTATCAAAACTCCGTATATTATTTTTATATGAATACAAATCATCAGCTCCAACCGGCAACCTTTGAGCACGCACCACTCCCGCCGCTTGACCCGTTACGCATCGCAGCACAGGCAATGACCAATTGGATGACAGAAAACCCTGAATCCCGTCATGAGCTCCTCAATCCGGTCTATTCTATTTGCGGTATCAGTGTTAGTTCCGCATTGGAGCATAACCATCCCGTATTGTATATCATCGTTGATTTTTCTGCTCAGCATACTATACTTACCAATATCCAAGTGAAAGAAACTGCATTACATGACGGTTATACCATTCTTATACAAGGATATGCGCCGGATCAAAAGCCCCGTATCCTCTTTGACGGATCTATTGATACAACACAAGGATCATTAATACCCCAAACATCAAACGGCAGTTTTTCCTATACCTGGACCATTAACAAAAATTCCGGCATTCATGCATACATCCTTACCTCATTAACGCAGGTCTATTCCGCATATATAGAATATACAACATCAAATCGTTTTTGGATTAACACGGACGTATCTGCCCAGGAAGCACTGCAATTATGGTATTAAAATTATTGTGATATGTGTTTTGCTTTATGGTGCGGTTTTTCAATCACTGAAAACGTCAATGGCAGTATTATTTCTGTTTGCGGTTCATAATCCGTTACAATAACAATAGCAGGGTCATCCTGATATTCGGTCGAAGATGCTTCATCAGCATTGATCGTAAAGGTTATCGTATACTCATTCCGTTCAGCATTCGGTGTATATGAAAGCGAGATTCCTTTACGAACTTTTACTTTATCTTTAAGAATCGAAAACGGTTTCTGAGAGACCGTACTGATAATAAACGAATCAGTCCATATTGTTCCCATAAACAAACGCGGTTTAGAATGTCTTTTTGGCGATACTCGATAATGCTGCTCAATAGTACCTTTCATATAAAGTGTCCGAATGGTTATATTTGACCGTGCATCCTGAAAAGTAACATAAACCGGGGCAGTATAGTTTCCATATCGACTTCGCGTTTCAACACCAACACTGATCAGACCTTCACCCAATCCGGGAATAATCCTCGTATCAGGATATACCGTCGCATATGTACATCCGCATGTTTTCCGTACCTGAATGACTTGAACCGGGTTTATAGATTCGTTTTTAATGATAAAGGTATTAGTAACAATGCTGTGCTGCGAAACCGTTCCATAATTATAAATTGGCTCGGCAATAGAAATAAATGCATGCCGACACCCGCCGACAAAAACACAACATACTGCAATACTTATACTTACGAAGACAATGAATAACGTGTTTCTATTTTTATCCATTATTCAATAATACTATTTCTTTTTTGGTTCTTCTTTTTTCTGAATGACCACATATACTGAAAGATCAATCCGCGATTCCTTTTGCCGGTCAGTTCTCAACTGAATGGTATGATGACTTGATCCGGTCGGTGGCTTTATCTTTGAGGCATCAACAGCAATACTGATAACATACTCGGTTTTCTCTTTATTGGGTTTAATAGAGGTAACCGAAAGCCCTGATGGTATAATCATATTTGTTTTATTAATAGTAAAAGTATCATTATCAAAACACCGAACCGTGAACGTCCCGCTGACATTACTTTGCGGTGTAAGATTTATAAATGAAAGATGGCGTGGTGAAATGGTATATGCAGGTTTTACTGTACCGGTAAACGTTAATTTCAATACTTCCTGATTCGGATCATTCGCATATATGGAAATAACCGAACGAGATTTATTTTTTTTACCGCGTGTATTAAAAATTGCTTCGACATACCCTTGCCCACCCGGGGGGAGCTGATTATTATCAGGATGGAAAACTGCTTTTGTGCATCCGCATGATTTCCGAACCTTTGATATGATAAGGGTTTCATCACCCGCATTACGGATGATAAAGCGATTCGTAATGATTGTCTTTTCCAGAACCGTTCCGTAATCATACACCGGTTTTGGTGCAACGATTTTTGGTGCAGCAAAAAGCGATACGGCAACACATAGTATAACGATCATTGTAATAACATATTTCATTGTGGTCTCCTTCATAGGTATACATTACCCAAACAAGCTACTCTGTTTTTTCTCATCTGTCAAGTTCGACGCGGTGATGAGGCTGTATTTTGTTTTTTCTTCGCTGCAGGACGCGTTGTGTTGATACGTTGACTTCCGTCTATCGTCTCACCGACTTGTATCATTGACCCGGGCGGGACCCGTACCGGAGCAACAAATGTTACCGCACTGCTTATTTTCGTTGTATCCCCAATTCGTGTCGTATTTTTCTTCTTTCCGTCATAATTAGCAGTGATAACGCCTGCACCAAAGTTTACATCCTTTCCGATAACCGCATCACCAATATAACTCAAATGAAAACAACGTGAACCTTCACCTATTTTAGACCGCGTTGTTTCAACAAAGTTCCCTATACCGGCATTGTTATTAATAATTGTTTCTTGTCGAATATGCGCAAACGGACCAATACGTACATTATTTTTAACCTTACTGCCGATTATATGTGATTGAATAATTGTACAATCCTTGCCGATTATACTATTGCGAATAACCGCAAACGGACCTATCGCACAATTTTCCCCCACAACTGTATTGCCATACAATAGACTAAACGGATAAATAATTGTATCCTGTCCGATACGGACATCATATTCAATATATGTGTTATCCATATCGATAATGGTAACACCATTATCCATTAAGCGACGCAATATTCGCAGCTGCATAATTTTATTTGCTTTTGCTAATTCATAGCGATGATTCACCCCCATCATTTCATCAGTATCATCAATCTGATACGTTGCAATAAAAGAACCGGCTTTATTATAGAGATTAAATATTTCAGTTAAATAATACTCTCCGGTAGCTGCACTTTTTTTTATTTTTTTAAGATTAGAAAATAGCGACTGCGCTTTAAAAATATAAAACCCGGCATTTACTTCTTTTATATTCTTTACTGCCGGCGCTGCATCACGCTCTTCAACAATACTCGTCATATGATGATCCTGCCGGACAATCCGCCCGTATCCGGTCGGGTCATTGAAATATGCCGTTAATAATGTTGCCGGCGCATTATTTTTATAATGCACTGAACATAACCGGCGAAGTGTTTTTTTCGTAATCAGCGGCGTATCCCCATTGATAACAAGCACATCACCATGAAAGTCTTTCAACACCGCAGCAGCCATCATCACCGCATGAGCAGTTCCGTTGCGTTCCCGCTGATATACAACATGTACATCTTTCGGATTACCAATAACTTCTTTCTCAATATCCGTTCCGGGAGCAACAACAATAACAATTTTTTTCAGCCGCAATGATTTTACTGCATCAATAATACATTGTAACATCGGTTTGCCGCAAATTTCATGTGCAATTTTTGGTAATTTTGATTTCATACGGGTACCTTTACCCGCTGCAAGAATAATCCCCGCCAGTGCATTATTTCGTGAGCTCATTGTACGTATTCCTTTTTTTTTATTCATTGTATAGTAAGTACTAAAATAGTGTTGGTGCAATGCCAATACCCCATGATGTTTCGTGCACCAGTTCGCCTTTTTCATTATATGAAAAGGTTCGCCGCAGTGAAACATTCATCGGAACTCCCATCATCGTAATGTAACCGTTAAATGTCAATACGGTATTATCATCCAGAAAGGGATCAGTAAAAAGAGTTTTTCCGATCACATGCGTTTTGTCAACAGCAGCACTTCCCCAAATACGCGAACCCTTCAGTTTTAAATTTGCTTCTTTTAAAATATCAAGCTGAATATGCCAGCGATTATCAACCGGTACACTTTTATACTCTTCCCAAAAGTCCATATAAAATTTAAACTTGCCGTCAATTGACGCGCCGGCAAGTACATAATATCCGTTTGCAAGCCCTTGCGCCGGCAGCATACCATTTACTTTCTGCCACATCCATGCTGCCTGCTGTGCCCGATATGCTTCATATTGTGAATTAAAGTATTGAAATTTAAATTTATTATCTGATAATAAATACTTTGTTTCAAAATCAAATATTGCCAATCGCCCGACAAATCCTGTTGAAAATCCATATCCGGGAAATTGTCGCCACTGCGCATTGTCATGCTGATATTGTATCTGTGCTTTTTGATAATCAAGCTCATAATTTAATTTCAAAATCCCTGCATTGATAATCGGCGCACCGGCATCAACTCCATAAACCGCAACCGCAGGATTCATTGTACCCGTTGCAAAATTGCTGACTCCCGTTGCCGGAAATACTGATGCAGCTGAGACAACCCCCATTCCTGATACCGGATTGATATCTTCAACATAGGTCCCACCAAACTCAATCAGTGGAATAAGTGGTATTCTGCCTTTCATAAAATAAAACGGGCGCGTAAACAAACGTCCTCCAAATATTTCAGCACGATATGCATCGGCAAGAAACGTTTCAATACCGGCATGACATACATCAATATCAGCCTGAACACCAATTCTTCGTATTTGCGGAAAATTAACCATATTAGAATAATTTTTTGTAATCCCACCATGACCGAGCGTAATACTATTTATTGAACCAATACGAGCAAAAAACGGACGACTTCCCTTTTTACCGTAACTGATAAATTTAAACATATATAATAAATCATGCAGTGAGTCTTTCGGTGAAATAAAATCCCATGCATCGCGGTTATATAATCCTTCAACAAAGGGAGCGTCAAATCTCGTATTATGATAAATCGGCAGATAAAACCCAAAACCAAATCGCCATATATAAAACGTCGGCTGTAAAATAATACGCGAATAATTATTCCCGCCGATACTTTCAAACCCGATATCCAATGGCAATTCAAAATCAGATTCTTTCTCGTCGTAGTTTGGCTCACATTTAACTTTATTGCGTTCTTTTTTCTTCTTTTGCGGTAATGATGTATTCGTAACAATGTTTTGCATTTCATTTGTCGGCTGTACGATAACCGGCATTGATTCATCTGCCGGCGGAACGGGGGTAACCGGTACAGCCGGTTCCGGCGGCGGTTCAGGTACAGGTTCAATCGGCACAACCGGTTCAATACGTGGTTCCGGTTCCACTATCGGCACTACTTCCGGTTCAGCCGGTGTCGTCGGCTCCGGTGTTGATTCCTTAACAGCAATCGGCGCAGCCGGTATATTTGGTTCTTCATTCCATACGGAATATTGGTCCTGTGGTATTGCAATAGGGATAACAGGAGAGGTGTTGTTAATTATTGAAGTATACTGTCCTTGCGTAACGGTTTGTGCACTCCCGGGAACATTCGGATTATCAACTCCGACAATGCCTTCAAAACACAATACATCAGTTGTCAATTTATACCCGGATTTATTAACACACACTCCAAGCCGCGTTCCTTTAACTTTAATACGAGCATTCGGCCCTTTAATAAGAAAAGAATCATACTGATTTTTAATCGGCTGCACCGAACACTTTACACTTCCTGATTCAACCTGAAAGGTTGTCTCCTTATTCATTGCTGTGCCGTACCCTAATAATTCAAATCGGGCAACCGTTCTGTCCTTCACCGTAATAATAGTTCCATCATCAAGCGTAAAGCGCGCTGATGCCATACGACCGGTACGTACGCGATCTCCTGCCTTAAAAGTCATTCCCGGTTTTGCATTTGACCATACCTGTTTTCCTTCACTGATAAACATAACCTGCACTTTTCCAAGTGTTGTTGTTATCACTGCGGTACGCACATGACGGGCAAATGCAGTACTAACCGCGATAATAGTAATACAAAATATGATAGCGGATAATCGATAATATTTCATGATAGCACCTTCCGTCTAAATATGCACACTGCACTGACCGATTTTAAAACAGCTGATAGCAGTACAATCATTATTGCTTTCCCCTGCACCTTCACCAGAATACCCTAATACTATATATCTGCTTCATCTATACAGTAGATATATAGTACTATAACACAATCTATTATTTTATCAATGATTCTATAATTTCTTATATATTGCTTAATACTGCCGAACAAGTGCGTATCATGACACCTTATCGTAATGCGCGTTTTCGCCGTATGCCCTCAATACTGATAAAGATTACAAACAGTATTGTTCCATACAAACACAATACTGCAAACCAATCACCAAATCGAGTAAACAGGGTTGTGCAATCCATCAATGCTGCATCAGCAACTAAGTAATCCTGTTTATAGCTCCCGATTTGCTTTTCAATCTTTCCAAACGGATTTATATAACAAGTGATGCCGCTGTTTCCGGATCGAACAAATGACCGTTTTGTTTCGATGGCACGGAAAACACAATGTAATGCATGAAAATATTCTGCTGCGGTTGAATGCGTCCAATAATCATTGGTCCCATTAACAAAAAGAACTGCTCCTTTTTTTGTCATTCGCCTGATGATATAACTGAATATTCCTTCAAAACATACTAACGCACTTACCCTAACATCACGCTCCGGCAACAACCCCGGCAATGAAAAAACAGAATACTTTTCACCACGGCTAAATTGCGATCCTCCGTAATGTTCAACAATATCCCCTAACCACGGGAAAATATTACTATAGGGAAACCACTCACCGAACGGAACTAAATGCATTTTACTATATGTATCAATAACGTTCATATTCGGATCAAGGACAACATAGCTGTTATAATCTCTTTGTGTTCCCGTATCCTTTAACAAAGTCCCCATAAATAAAAACACCCCCAGATCACGTGCTTGTCGCTGTGCATGTGATATATACTGATGATATTCAAGAAGCTGCTCATAAACCATCCGTTGATTCATTTTTTTCAGCTGCGATAATATAGCAGCATTCGTATGCTGATTATATGTCATCCAGATCGACGTCTCAGGCCATACGATAATATCAGCACCGTCCAACCGTGCATTTTGACTTTCATCAATTAATGCATTGAGTGCCGGATAATAATACGTATCAAACAAATCACGATAATCAGTAAAAACATTTTTTGAAAGATCGGTATTAATATTTGGCTGAATAAGTCCGACGGAAACTGTTCCGAATGCGGAAAGTGTATGCATACGAATACTCCCGTATACACATGCAATAACAATGATAGCAGTTATAATCACACCGCGGGTGATGACTTTCGTATTGGCGAGTATCACACGAATATTGTGTTTATTTCCGCTGGTTGTTACTTCAGTATGTATTACGCTGACAATTTCATATAAAAACACTTGTATGAGAATTAATACAAATGAAACACCATATATGCCGACAATATCAGCAAACTGTGCAAAGGATGGCCAACTGTATTGTGAATATCCGATAAATCCCCATGGGAATGCCAAATACGACGATCCCCCCAGCAGCCCCCGTCCTTGCCAAGCATCAATACCAATCCATACAAGCGGGATCAATACAATTTGATACTGTTTAAACTTTTTCATGACAAGACGAATCAACAACAATCGTGCAATCCAGAAAACACTCAGCCAACCGATAACTCCCATAAGCGTTACCACACCGGCATATACATATGACCACCAATAAATAAAGACCCCCATGCTGAGAGCAGAAACAATCATCATCCGCCATAGATATCGTTTCTCCGTATGTTCCAATGCCCATAACAGCGGAACAAAGCATATAAACCCCATTAATGGAATATTATGTTCCTTTATAAACGGTGTTGTAAAACAAAACATAAACAGCACTGATGAGAATATCATTAAGATACTGTTGATTCGTTCATTTTTCGGAATACGTGAAAGTATATTCATCTGAACTGTCCTCTATCAAGATAAAATCCGAACACCCAGCCTACCGAACCATTTAACAATTGCACTTTGTACCAATAATCATACATATTTGATATACCGATTTTATGGTCAGTTCGTTCAATAATCTGCACTACGGTCCCGGTGCTCAATCGGCGTATAATACGACTGTCATTTGATGGTTGTGAACGCATTCGGACTGAAGCACGTATACGCGCAATTTTCATTCCATATGCTTCAAGTGGATATTTTTTCGATACTTCATCAAATAGGTTTTCGGCAATTTTTGCGTATTGTTGTATTTCAGATTGTGTCAATCCAACTTGTTCTTTAACTTGCGGCGCCATTTCCGCCAATGCCCAATATATTTTTGCAATACGAATTTTAATATTCGGAATATATTCACTCTCGGGATATTTTTCTATGTACTCTTTATGTACTTCAAGTGCGCGAATAATATGATTGTAGCGCTGCACCGCATCAATAGCAATCTGTGAACTGCGTAAAACCTGCCGCAGCTCAATTCGTGCTATATACGACGAGGCAGGAAATTGTGATTTCAATGCAAAATAATATGCCTTATCGTAAAATATCATTACATCATAACCAACATTTTCGACATAAATACGTATTTTATATTTTTTATAAATCGTCATTGCTTCTGCTTTTAAGGAAGCAGCATTATCAAGACGCATGCGTTCCTGAAGATCCTGTGTCAATTCTTCAGCAGATTCATTAATATAGTATAATGCTTCTTCTTTATATTCCTGCGGGTAATCACCAGCAAGAATAACACGAGCTGTTTTAATTGATTGTATATAATCTTCATATTGATAAAATATTCGACATTTCTCAATAATAGTCGGTGCGGCGTTTTCAGTATCAGGTGAAGGTTGTGCGATATTATATCCGATACCTATAATTATAATAATAATACTATATATTATTTTATTTATCCTCATACTCCCCCCGCATGAAAAATAATATACCCGTCAAGCAGAATACCAATACTCGCATGCATTATTAATGCAAATAAAATCGACCGTGAGCGCCATGTAATAATACCCCATACGATGCCAACTACTATCGCCATAGCAGTTTCACTAAAAGTTTTCGGCATACCAACCGGATTGCCAAGATGAATTAAGGACGATGGAATAACCTGCAGCATGATAGCAATCGGAACCCCAACAGAGGCTTCCGTACCGCATTGTATATATCCGCGAAAAAAAAACTCCCAGGCAATATAATATGCCGTATATCCAATAAAATAAACAATAAGTACAAAACCGGTATGATGCAATATGTATTTTGAATACGGATATATCTTCCGTATAGTCTCATTATGCATCGCCGTATAATACATGCTCATTGCAATAATCGGCAGTACTGCTATAACAAGTATTAATGACTTCCATCGCTGCGGTAATCGCAACCCATACTGCACTGGGCTCTCTTTCAATACAAAAACAATAATGCCTATAGGAATAATAAAAAAACACATCACCATAACAGCAAACATATACAATATTCGGTAGAGATCATAGGCATATGCATCGCCATTGTATACACAATCAGCACTACTATATACGGTCAACCCTTGCGTAGTTATCGTTTTAGAAACAGTGAAAAAGCTGTCAAAAATACGCGGGTCGCCGAGATAACAAAACAATACCATCATAAGCAATCCGCTTACTAATATAATAAGTGTTTTTCGTTTTTTTTGTATCTCCGGTTGAAGAACCTGCCACCACGATCGTTCAGTCATTATATTCCTTCAGATTAAAAGTTTTATTAATTATAATTAACTGCCCGGTCTTTTGCAATGATTTAAAACAACAACGGCAGTCTGTATACCAGCTGCCGTTGTTTAGTGTGTTATATTAAATACGTCGTATGTGTGCTATCGAAATAAACTATTCCTGCGGTTTCGGTTCGATACTGATCACTTCAGGAACAACAATATCAGCAGGAAGTGCATCAGCAGTAACCGCATCGGCAGCATTGCCCGTTGCGGTATATGATTCTTGTACCGTCTTCCGCGCTTCAGCAAGCCGAGAATTTAATCCTTCCGCAACAGTAATTTGCTGTTGATTAATATTTTTTATTTCATCCACGAGCGCGCCTGAATCTTCAGGACTTGCTTTTTCATATTTCTTCATCAACTTATCAATTGCTTTTTGCTGTTTATCAAGTGTCTTTTGTACTGACGATACATCCTTTGCTAAATCTTTACTAAGACCTTTTACCATATGGTTGTGATCAGCAATAAGCTCAGCATTATCACCGCCGGTAGTATCAATTTCAGCTGCAGAAACATCTTCCGATATCCCGTCATCCGTCATTACTTCTTCACTTTTCGTGCCGGTTGCAACATCAAGTTTTTCCGGGACAGGAATTGTTGCCGGAATAGCAACTTGTGAAATAGCATCATCAATGCTTATAATCGGTTGTGATTCAGGAAGGTCTTCGCGAACTTCCTTGCTTTTTAATTTTTTTGTATCTTTATCAAATGCTTTATTAACATCAGCAGTTTTTCGGCGTAATTCCTCACTCAGTGCATCAATACGAACCTTGATATCGTTAACAAACTGATTTGCCGTATCTGCATATTCAATTTGCTGCGTATTGTATCCCATGATAACATCGCCATATTGAGCCTGCTCTTCACCGGTAGTTTTTTTATATCGTTTCATGTTCCAATCAATATCGCCCTGCAATTGACGTATTTCACGCTGTGCATTTTGCGTTTCAGTTTTTGCTTCAGTAGACCATGTTTCAGTTAAAGCCGCATACTGAAGCGCAAGCGCTTCAATCTTTTGGTTACGCTCATCACGCAGTTCGATATATTCGCCTTCTTTCATGGTTAAATCATCAGGATATATAACTTCAGGACGCTCAAGCTCTGCAGCTTGATTCATATATGAAAAATCAAGTAAATCACTTTCGGTAACTTTAGTTTTCGAGCGTTTTTCAGCCTTATGTCCACGTCCTCCGGTTGTATCACCTTTACGTAAAGCACGATATTCTTCACGTTCAGCTTGCTGAACACTTTTCTTTTCTAAACGTTCCTCTTTATTTTGAATAAAATAACTTTGCGGTAATGAATATTTATAAAAAGCTGCCGCAGAAAATCCAAGTTCACCCTGTATCTGACTAAGCGTATTCATAACTAAATCAACACCCATTGAATGACCGCCATAAACAGAATATTCATATCCAAGACCGGGTTTAAATGAACGCAGCCCTGTTGCTCCTGTCTCATACCCGAGACGAATTGAAAGTGTTGAGAGTGAATTTGCACCACCGGCAATTTCTATTGCAAAATCAGTTCCAAACCGAATTTGTGTATTTGCTTTCTGATTATCACCTGTTTTCGTACTTCCTTTTAATTCAGGATCACCCTTGATTTTCTGTTGTGACGAAATACCGAATAATAATGTCGGGCGTGTAATAAAACCAAGTGAAATAAATTTAAACGCAAGACCAATTTTTGTATTACGACGAAGACGGGTGGCATTTTTTTGCCATTTTTCCTTATCGTCAGTATTTAATGACATATTCGGATTAACAATATTATCGACAACAAGCCCTAATTGCATCATGCGCAAAAGGCTTTGATTGCGCTTTTTTGATTTTAGAATATCATAAATAATTGGAAATGTCGGAAATTGAAGAATAGCCCCAA
Source organism: uncultured Spirochaetia bacterium (assembly GCA_964490645.1). Lineage (GTDB taxonomy): Bacteria > Spirochaetota > JAHITG01 > CAZBCL01 > CAZBCL01 > CAZBCL01. The sequence goes on along the minus strand of CAZBCL010000014.1, from coordinate 36,326 downwards.
CATCTATTGCAACACCGCTTGCTTTTTTTTCTGAAATATAGGTATTTGCAGTAACATCGTTATTTTCGGAAACAAAACCGTTATTTAATACATCAACACTGATACCGATATTGACCGGTGAGGTAAACCGTGGAAATGATTTACAAAATGTTGCGGTAAATGAACCTTCACTCCATTTAAAATCATTTGCTTGATGGTTCAATGAAAACTGTTGATACTGTAATCCGATACCGCTGTTTTTCAATGCAGGGGGAAGTAGTTTTACGATACTCCCCGGTAATGGTGCAACCGCAGAAAACCCGATATTTTGCATTGATGAATCATCAAGTGCTAAATTCGGACTTCCCCAAATAAATGGAACAATCTCCAACTGCTGAACAATTGCTGCTTCCATAGGAATAATACCTGCCGGATTGTAATGCAGACTCGTTACACCATCAGCCTCTGCATAATATGCATTACCAAGTGCTTTTCCTTTCGGAGAAAGCCCGTCATCATCAAATACTGCATAAATACTGGTAATACTCATCACAATACATACTGTAAATACAAATATTTTTTTCATCACTTCACCTCAGCTGGTTATTTTGAGTGCCAAGTAAAATAGACTGTATCCTATCATTATTCATCACTTTAATACTGTAAAAAGTATTATGCATGAAAATCGTCACTCTTTTACACTAACGATAATATTTTTTACAGTTGGTTTATATTTATTCTATACTATTAATTATATCCTCAAATTTTAAGAAGTCAATAAAAAAAATGTTTTTATTTAATCTGTCATATTATTACAATAAATGCTTATATTTTTCCCTATTGCCTATTATTTCTACAATTTCCTTAACACGCTGTTCTTCATTAATATCCGCGACTAATACGGCATCAGATGTCTGCACAATAATCAGGTTTTTAGCACCAATAACTGTTATCAACCCATTGCCTGAACTGCAAATACAGTTCGTACTATCAAGTATTTCAACCTGCCCCTGCGTAATATTACCGTCCTCATCCTGACCGACTACCCTCCGTAAAGCACTCCAGGAACCGACATCATCCCATTGGAACTGTCCTTTAATACAAAGTGTATTATCCGCTTTTTCCATGACTCCATAATCAATGGAAACTTTTTTTAAGTCAGTAAAAACTGACGTAATCACATTCATGTTATCCTTCGTAGCCGCCGCCTCCTCAATTCGACACAAGCCTTCAAATAATTCCGGCATATATTTTTGAAATGCTTCAATAATAGCAGCAACCGTCCAAACAAACATGCCGCTGTTCCATAAATAATTGCCTTTTTTAATAAACGTTTCAGCAGTCTTCTTGTCAGGCTTTTCAGTAAACCGATTAACAATATATACCTCCGATTCATCATTATCGTATAATGCGCCTGTTTCAATATAGCCGTATCCTGTCTCTGTTCGTTTTGGCTGAATACCGAATGTTATTAATGAACCGCTTTTCTTTGCGATTGCTGCAGCTTTCTTTAAATCATCCTGAAACACATTTTTCGGTGTAATAACATGATCAGCAGCAAGCAGCACCATTACTGTATCGGGATATCGCTGCTTAACCATAATTGCTGCAAGCCCGACAGCAGCAGCAGTATCCCGTCCCATCGGTTCGATAATATAGTTTTCAGCCGGGAATGACGGTATTATTGTACGTATACTCGCTACTAAATCCTGTCGTGTAGAAATAAATATCCGTTCACGGTCAACCAATCCATCTAAGCGATCAAGAGTTTGTTCCAGCATACTCGTTTCACCGACAATCGGGAGTAATTGTTTTGGTATATCATTTCTGCTTTTCGGCCAAAAACGAGTACCGCGTCCGCCCGCCATAATTACAACTGTTAGCATAATAACTCCTTTGTATATTCTTTGCAGGTATTAGTATATTTTACCGGAAGATATAAATGGTGTAGTGTGCCATGATATGACTTTCGACCGGGAAAGAAAACATCCGGCATTTATTGTTTTAAAACAGTTATTACTTTTTTATAATTATCTGCTTTAAAAATGGTTGAACCGGATACCAGAACATCTGCTCCTTTATCGACAACAATACGATAATTGTCTTCAGTAATACCGCCATCAACTTCTATTTCAAATGCAGCATTCTGTTCCATTCGCCATTGAACAAGTTGCGTAATTTTCTCAAGTGGCGCTTGAATTATTTTTTGCCCGGCAAAACCGGGCTCAACCGTCATGACAACAACCATATCCAATTCACCGAGCATACCGCGAATCATTTCCGCAGGAGTCCCGGGATTAATTACAATCCCTGCTTTTCGCCCCGCATTCCGTATAATTTGAAACGCACGACGATGAAATCGAAATGCTTCATAATGAACAGTAATTATATCACAGCCGGCATCAATAAATGCATCAAGATAAAAAAGCGGATCGTGTATCATTAAATGAGCATCAAATGTAATATTGAATTGTTTCCGCAGTGACTTTATATATTTCGGTCCAAAGGTAATATTCGGAACAAAATGACCGTCCATTACATCCAAATGGATATAATCACAACCGCCGTCAATACACTTTTGTATTTCTTCTTTACCGCTGCTTAAATCACCGGCAAGGATTGAAGGAGAGATTTTAACCGTCATTAATCAAGACCTACTTCTTTAAATATTTCATCATTAATGTAAACTTTCTGCGTCAATGGTCCATAGCCGACAAAATTAGTGATAAATGTTTCACCGGGATACTTTGACGCATTTAATACCGTATATGTTATATTGCGTGCATCAGTAACCTTAATGGTAATCGTTGCCCCCGGATCAACCGTATTCGGAACATCAAACCGAATAACATAGGTTTGTTTTATTTTTATTTCATTCGTTGAAGAAACTGAACGCTTGATACGTCCGGCACTGACATAAAGAATAACCGTTCGTCCTTGCTTTACAACAGTCCCTGCTTGCGGCTCTTGTTTCGTAACCGTAAACTTATCAAACTTATTATACTCCTCTTCAACATTCCATGTCAGCCCTGCATCTTGTAATATACGTGAGGCATCTAAATAATTTTTTGAAATAACACTGGGAACAGTTACCTCAGGTTGTGTATGAATTAATCCGGTTATAGTAATAAGATAGACAATAATACCGATAAGCGCAATAATCGCCCCGAAAATTATCATACGAGTATACGTTGAAAAAACCGATATATAACTCGTTGGTTTTTCCTGTGCTTCTTTAATTGATTTTTTTAATACATTTAAATTTTTTATTTCCACACTCAGAACCTCTTATTCACATCGGTCACCAACCTGTACACGATATCCATTCAGGAAGGATTGCGCAGTCATTACACTTTTTCCCGGCGGCTGTAATTCAGTAATCCATAGTATTCCATCAGGCACTGATATACCGATACCTTTTAATTTTTCTATTCTAACAACAGTACCACGTGTATCAGTTTCGTGCATTGCTTCTTCACAGCGAACTGATATAATCTTGATACGCTTTCCGCCGATTATTGTCCATGCACCGGGTACCGGAGACACGCCACGAACATGATTATACAGTGAAGTTAGGTTTTCTGTCCATACAATTTTTCCGTCATTTGGTTTTAACTTCCGTGCATAGAAATACGTTCCGGGGGGCTGTGGTATACGCATAACAGTATTCTGCTCAATATCGGTTAATGCGCGCAGCAGACAATCAGCTCCGCTGAATGCAAGCCGATGTAAAAGCATTCCGCTGTTTTCATCCGGGTCAATAGGTGTTTTCTCTTGAATGATAATATCACCACAATCCAGTTGCTCAGTTAAAAATTGTATACTGATACCGGTTTCATGTTCCCCTTTAATAATACTCCAAGGAACCGGAGCAGCACCACGATATTTCGGTAATAATGACGGGTGAACATTAATCGCACCGTACGGTGTTAAAGTCAATAGTGCCGGCGGCAATAATTTACCATACGCAACAACAACGATAACATCCGCCTGTATGGCATCCAAGCGGTGTATAATCTTTTCATCCAGTTTTTCCGGTTGTTCAACCGGCAATGCATGATGCCGTGCATAGGCATGCACCGGATTTGCAGTTATTATCTTGCCGCGTCCTGCCGGTTTATCAGGGTTCGTAACAACACATTGAACGCTATGATGTGTACATAATGCTTCCAAACTCGGAATGCTAAATTCAGCAGAACCCATAAATATACATTTCATCAGCGGATATTCCTTGATGCACGTTTTATTTTCCGCAGGGGTATTGTAATTTTTGCTAATTCGTCTCCACTCAGATAATCAATAAAAAGTTTCCCGTTAAGATGATCAAATTCATGCAATATCGCACGTGCAAGAAAGTCATGAGCACGCAGAACAAACGGAGCGCCAGTACGATCATATGCTTTTAGCTTTACGCGTAAAGGGCGTTCTACCGGAGCATAAATCCCCGGAATACTCATACAGCCTTCTTCACCGCTTTGTTTTTTCATTGATTGATGAGTAATCTTCGGATTGATGCATATGTATTTTTGCTTACCATCACCCCAATCCCGCAGATCTATAATAAAAACCCGTTTCAAAACGCCAACTTGAACAGCCGAAAGTCCAACACCGTTTCCCGCATACATGGTTTCAAACATATCATCAATTAACAATTGCAGGTCATCACCAAAATCATTGACGGATTCAGATTCTTTACGTAATGTCGGATGACCGTATTTTATAATTTTTCGTATTGCCATTGTATTCTCCATATATACTATAAGTAATATCCATTGCCTTTTCAAGCAACAAAAAAGAAAATGTTTTATTATATTGCTATATCGGGCAATCACTACTATATTATGTATTAGAATCTTATACAACAGGATTACCAACGTATGCAAAATAATACTATTGTCAGCAAAACACAGCTCAATGACAGTGTTTGGAAAATGGTTATATATAATCCGGAATTATCCCATAAACATCAAGCGGGACAATTTGTAATTATTCATGCTCATGAAAATGCTGAACGCATTCCATTAACGATCGCTGATACAAATAAAACAGACGACACCTTCACTATTATTATACAAACCATTGGCGATTCAACGAAAGAAATCGCCGCAATGAACGAAGGAGACATTATCAAAGATATTGCCGGACCACTCGGGACACCGACTCATATCGAAAAAGTTGGTACAGTTGTTGTTGTTGGCGGGGGAGTCGGCGTTGCACCGCTTTACCCGATTGCACACGGCTTTAAAAACGCCGGAAATACCGTTATCGCAATACTGGGCGGGCGCAATGAACAATATATAATTCTACGAGAAGAGTTTACCTCACTCTGCAGCTCAGTATTATACACAACTGATGACGGTTCACTGGGAGAACGTGGCGTGGTAACCAATGCATTAGAAACACTCATTAATACACAAAAGATTGATCTCGTTGTTTCAGCCGGTCCGGTTATCATGATGAAGTTTGTCAGTCAGCTTACAAAACAATATGCTATTCCGACAATGGTATCTTTAAATCCGATTATGATTGACGGGACGGGAATGTGCGGTTCATGCCGGGTCTCAGTCGGCAATGAAACAAAATTTACCTGTACTGATGGTCCTGAATTTGACGGACACCTTGTCAATTATGATGAATTAATGCAACGTTTAACAATGTATGCTGACCATAAATGCAGAATTAATCTTAAAACAAAATAACTCTTAAGAACTAAATTATGAAAGAATTAAAACCAACAGAAATACCACGACAAACAATGCCGACACAGTCAGCTGACAAGCGACGGCACAACTTTCATGAAGTCCCGTATGGACTTACAGTCGAGCAGGCTCTTCAGGAATCCCATCGATGCCTGCAATGTAAACATGCTCCGTGTATTGAGGGCTGTCCTGTTCATATTAATATCCCCGCTTTTATTAAAAAAATCAAAGAAAAAGATTTTACCGGTGCATATGATACAATACTTGATGATAATGCATTCCCATCAATATGCGGAAGAGTCTGCCCTCAGGAAGACCAATGCGAAATTGTATGTGTTATGGCAAAAAAGCATGAACCGGTTGCTATTGGTAATCTTGAACGTTTTGTCGGTGATTATGCACGCGCACACGATTATAAACCGAATACCGACATAACACATGAACGACCGGAAAAAATTGCCGTTATCGGTGCCGGTCCGGCAGGATTATCATGCGCAGGTGACCTGCGTCGTATGGGCTATCAAGTAACATTATTTGAAGGACTGCATACCCCCGGTGGTGTTTTAATGTATGGTATCCCAGAATTTCGTTTGCCCGTCGATATCATCTTAAAAGAAATTGATACTATTCGCAACCTTGGCGTTACTCTTGAGACAAATCATGTTATCGGACGTATTGCAACCATTGATGATCTTTTTAATCAAGGCTATGCAGCTCTGTTTATCGGAGTCGGAGCCGGTCATCCGCGTTTTCTGAATATACCGGGGGAAAATTTAAATTACATTTATTCTGCAAATGAATATCTTACTCGTGTTAATCTCATGGGAGCATTTAAAAAAGACGCCCATACACCGATCGTTGTCGGAAAAAAAGTAATCGTTATTGGCGGAGGAAATACTGCAATGGATTCGGCTCGAACCGCTTTGCGACTCGGCGCTGAAAAAGTATATATTGTATATCGCCGCAGTGAAGCAGAACTCCCGGCACGAGCGGCTGAATATCGTCATGCACAGGAAGAAGGCATTAATTTCCATTTCCTATATCACCCCGCTGAATTTTATCGTAATGAAAAAACAAACCCCTGTGCAGTAGGAGGCGTCCGTCTTCAAAAAATGAAACTCGGTGAACCTGATTCTGATGGGAGACGGCAACCAATACCAATTGATGAATATATCAATATTGAATGCGACGTTGTCATAATCGCAATCGGAACACTTGCTAATCCGATTATCGGACGAACAACGCCCGGACTGACGTTAACTGATAAAGGATACATCGCTATTGATGAACACATGGCAACATCCCGTGCCGGAGTTTTCGCCGGTGGAGATATCACCTCCGGCAGCGCAACTGTTATTGCCGCAATGGGAGCCGGCCGTAAAGCTGCCCAATCAATACATGCATACTTAAATAAAAATCAATAAATATTTTCCTTACTATTTTGTATCGAACAGACTACTGTTAAAAAATAGTCGTTCTTCTAAAATATAAACACATGCGTTCATCTCCCAGTGATTGTTATTGTATACCGCAACACTATATAAATCAGCACATATGACATCTTGACTTTTATATCCAAACGTTATATTTTTAATAATATATTTTTTCATGGAAATTAATGAATGGATAATAATATTATTGCCGTTGTCGGAATGTGTGGCGCCGGAAAGTCAATAGTGAGTGATATGTTTACTGAAGCAGGATATTCCTATATTCGATTTGGTCAAATCACTATTGATGAACTAAGAAAAAGCGGGCAGGAAATAAATCCGAATAATGAAAAAGCAATGCGTGAAGATTTACGAAAAAAATACGGAATGGGCGCATTTGCACAACTTTCACTCCCAAAAATTAACAGCGCCCTAAAAAATGCCCCGGTCATCATTGACGGGCTATATTCATGGACAGAATACAAAATACTGAAAGAGCAATTCAACGATCGATTAATTATCATTGCAGTCCATGCTCCGCCGCAACTTCGCTATATACGCTTATCAGAACGAACCAACACTACTCATGATACCTCAATTCGTATGCGCCCGCTTACTCCTGACCAAGCACGAGAACGTGATTATGCTGAAATTGAAAATATCGAAAAGGGCGGTCCTATTGCCATGGCTGATATACTGCTGCTCAATCACGGAACCCGTGATGAACTGGCAACACAAGTAAGGGAGATACTTAATGACTACCTCACGAATAAGTAAAGAGTTATATTATCTTCAAATTGCACGCGATGTTGCAGCACGCGGTACATGTCTCCGACGCAACTTCGGAGCTGTTATTGTCAATAATGATGCTATTGTTGCAACCGGATATACCGGTGCTCCCCGCGGAACAACGTCATCACTTGAAGCCGGATGGTGTTACCGTGAAGAAAATAATATTCCTTCAGGTCAGCGATATGAATTATGCCGCAGTGTGCACGCAGAGCAAAACGCCATTATACATGCGGGACGTGAAAAATGCTTCCATGCGACTTTATATTTAGTTGGCATTGATGCTCGAACAAATACTATTTGCGGTCATGAACCATGTTTACTGTGTACAAAAATGATCATCAATGCCGGTATTGATACTATCATTGTTGCAAAAACAGAAGAAACCTATATCACGTTAGATCGTACCGATATGATACAACGTTATGAAAAACAGTTTACACGATGAAACAGATATTGTATAAGTATATGTTATTTGTTATAATGGGGTATTCGACATTAATGCTTTTCATCCGCAAGGGATAAATACATATGGTTGATGCCAATAAAATAACAGAAGCAATCACAAACAGTGCGCCGCTCACATTTAAAGCATATCATGTAAACAATGCAACATTGGAATATTTTATTGACACCCTTGGTGAATTCCTTACACAACTGCAACGTGAATATATTAAAGAGGCGCTCTCCTATTGTCTTCGTGAAATGATTGATAATATGGAACGTGCCAATGCAAAACGCATTTACTTTCTTAATAACAAACTCAATATTGACAATCCGGCAGATTATGAAAAAGGGATGCGTTCGTTCGCACGAAAATTCAGAGAAAAACGCGAAACATTTTTTGATCTGCTGAAACAAAATGATCTCTATATTAAACTTGGTTTTCATGTTAAAGATGAAATGTTTCTTATGAGCACCGTCAGTAAAATACAGCCGACAGAAGAAGAAAAAACACGAATTTTAAAACGAATCAGTGCCGCACGACAGGTTAAAAATGTTGCTCAAGCATTTCAATTATTTTCTGATGCAACAGAATCCGGCGGACTGGGCATTGTTACTATGATTATGATGCTGAGAAAAATCGGTGTGCTGGATGATTCTTATATCTTTGCAACTATTCCGAAAACGAATGAAACACTCACACAGATTAAAGTTCCAATAAACACAATTACAGAAGATCAAGCTGTTGAGATATCTGATAGTATTGCAAATGAAATAAATTCAATTCCAAAATTCCCGGAAAACATCATGGAACTTGAAAGTATGTTGGGGAATCCGGATATCCCATTTTCTGATGTTTCAAAAGTCATCAATCGTGATCCTTCGCTCACGGCAGAATTATTAAAAATGGTCAATTCTGCACAATATATGCTTCCAAACAAAGTCAGCAATATCAATGATGCCGTTTCGCTGGTTGGAATGCGTGGGTTACGTAGTCTTCTTTATTCATATGGAACACAAAAAGTTATGGGAGTTCGGTATAAGCGAATGCAGGACCAATGGAATCATGCATATAAAGTTGCATATTATGCTCAAAGCATTGCTCGGCAGCGACGATTGCGGAAAATTGTAGATGATGTATATATCGGCGGTATACTGCATGATCTCGGTAAAATTGTTTTACTTCAATTGCATCGAACATTGCTGAAGAAAATAAATTCTTTCGCAAAAGAAAAAGGGTTAAGCGGGAATTTTATTGAAAGCATGACGGTCGGCATTGCCCATACCCGTCTTGGTGCCATGATTGCCGAAAAATGGAATTTTCCTGAAAATATCATTGCACCAATTGAATTTCATCATCAGCCGCTTTTATGTAAACCGGATCATCGTGAAATAGTATACACCGTATACTTAGCAAATCTATTTACTAATATTGAAGATGAACAAGCAACCTACTTGAATGCGGAAAAACGTATTTTAAAATTATATGGTATTAACAATGAAGAAGACTTCAATTCCATGCACAACAATTTAAAACAACAATGGGAAAACCAAAAACTTCGATTTAAATAGCAACATCTGCTCATTTACAGTACAGATAGATACGTATGTAACCTCTTTAAGTTATTGTTAAATTTTAATATATTTCTATTACAAAATAGTTGATTTTCAGCGTATATTTTAACAAAACATTAAACTTTTAACTCAATTTATGCACATACAAATACCGATAATAAAAGTATGATACATGAAAGGAACACTCCTATGTCAGAAAAAGAATTTACATTAACGATAAATGGTTCACGCGGCTCTATCCCGGTATTTGGAAAAGAATATCATACTTTCGGCGGACGCACTTCCTCATATGAGTTGCAGATAAATGGATATACACTTATTCTTGATGCCGGCACGGGTATAGTTGATGCCGGAAAACACATAGTCGGAAAATATTTTGCACGCGGACAAAAAACACCGATACGAACTACTGTAATTTGTACACATCTTCATTGGGATCATATTCAAGGTCTGCCATTTTTCGCACCATTATTTTTTGTCAATTCACATGTCCACCTTATTGGACCGTCTATGAATACTTTTTCATTTAAAGATAAAATACAGGAAACTATGTATCCACCCTATTTCCCAATTTCGCAAGAAGAGCTTCCTGCTGAGATATCATATCATGAATATTTTAATGATAGTATGGTATACATAATTAGAACTAAAAACAGGACTCTTGAATCACACCACATTGTTTCTGATTCATATGAAGAAGCAGGAGCTGATGATATTGTGATAAAATTGAAACGCGGATATCAACACCCGAAAAATGGGACGTATCATATTAAAATCGAAGCGAATGGAAAATCAGTGGTGTATGCAACTGATACTGAAGGTTATATTGACGGTGATGCAAATCTTATACGTTTTGCAAAAAACAGCACTCTTCTTATGCATGATTCGCAATATACTCGTGAAGAATACAATGGCACTGACGGAATGATAACACAAGGTTTCGGACACTCAACATATATCATGGCAACTGATGTTGCACGTAAAGCACAGGTATCTAACCTTGCCTTAATACACCATGACCCGCGGCATAGTGATAAAATAATACGAAAAATTGAACGTGCGGCAAAACGCCGTTTCCCGAATTCATTTGCAGTACGTGAAACTCAAGTTATCGATATTATGAAAGACACTCTGTCAGTCAGCTAATATAATTCACTCATTAAAATGAGCTCATACCGGTACCGATTTTATACTTCTTCCCAATATTTACCGGTAATTTTCCAGCAGGTTTTGATTCGCCGAATATCACACGTGCTAATCCTTCTATCGATGCTTCGGTTACACCATAGGTAACTAATCGTGTTTTGTATTCATCCGGATAATACAGTACATCATATGGACTGCGAAGCGCAACAGCGATTGCCGGTTTTGATTGAGCGGTATCGGCAATTTCTTTCATTACCTGTAACTGCCCTTTATACATATATGCATTTATTGTACAAAAAATAAATGCATCGGCAACGAATGCCCAATCATTCCATGTTTCCATTTCCCATTTATCATTCGGATTCAATCCCATAATAACTTCTACCGTATTCTTATGGCGCTTTTTAAATGCTTCAAGCATTGTATGGGTATAGAGATTTGTTGAATCTGACATAACCAAACGATAAAACCATGGGCGAATAATAACCAAACGATCAGTCGATTTTAATTTTAACGGAATATCTTTTGTTTCTTTTTTTGCATTTTCTTTTTTATGTTTTTCATTTTGAATAAGAGTAATGGACTTAACCGCAACTTTATTCACACATTCTTTATGCGCAGCCGACCCCATGGAATAAAGTGCGTCTTTCATTGGTATTTCCGGTAGTTTAAAACATTTTTCTTTTGCGGTTAATATTTTATAAACTGCATCATTTAATCTATCTTCACTAATAAACCCTCGTTTTACCGCATCAACAATAACTTTATAGGTCTCGTATAATTCTTCACTGAGAATTACCATATCACAACCAGCTTGCAATGCTTTTACAACCGCACCATCAAGACCGTATTTTTTCTTCACGGGTTCCATCTGCATATCATCAGTAATGATAATACCATCAAATTTTAATGTATTCCGTAATAAACCGGTAACAATTTTTTTCGATAATGTTGCCGGTGTTTTACTCGGATCATATGCGGTATAGGCCGCATGAATCGTCATTATTGCCTGTACCCCTGCTTTGATAGCAGCCTTAAACGGGACTAATTCAACTTTTTCCAAACGATCTTTTTTATAGGGGACAACATCTAATTGAAAATGACTATCTATCTCAACAATCCGTTGTCCCGGAAAATGTTTTGCCGTTGCCATTATTTTTTTACTTTGTATGCCTTGTATATACGCAGCTCCCTGACGTGCTACTAATTTTGGATTTGATGAAAAATACCGGTTATCAACAATAGGACGTGTATCATCATAAACAACATCCATAACCGGAGAGAGATTCCAATGTATCCCAATACTTCGCAACTCATCACCGGTAACTCTGCCAAGCTTATATGAATTTTTCTCGGCATCTTCCCCGATTGCCCCGATAGCCATCGTCCCCGGATGAACAGTTTGTTTTCTGAAAACCGCCGCCAGCTGACCGCATTCCTGGTCTATTGCAATTAATGGCGGTAATTTAAGCCGACCTTGTTTTCCAATAGAAACAACTTTTTTTGTTAATTTTTTAAGCTGCATTCCATCAATAACATTACACCCACTGAAATATATAATGGCTCCCATTTTCCCTTTACGAATAGCATCTGCCGAATGTGCCGGAACATCATAATGCCCAACAAAATCCTCCATCATTACCTGACCTGCTTTTTCTTCAAGTGACATAGCTTCAATCAGCTGCTTCGCTTTTAAATTCATGAAGACATACTCCTATTTCCAAGTATTAATTAATTTTATTATATGGGATTTTTAAAACGTTATTCTTTTACGCTTCCCATTATGATACCTTCAATGAATTGACGCTGCATCATAAAGAAAACGATAAAAATCGGAACACTGGCAAGAAATGACCCTGCCATTTCAATACCTCTGAGAGGAATCCCATGACTAAACTCAATTTTTGACAGGGCAAGCGGAAGAGTCCATGCTTTCGGATTACCACCGAGCATAATTAATGGCCAGAAGAAATTATTCCAACTTGCGAGAAATCGAATAATCGCCAACGCACCGAGAATCGGTTTGCTACTGGGTAAAACAATATTCCAATATATTTGAAATTCCCGCGCACCATCAATTCGTGCGGCCATTAACAAATCATCAGGAATACTCATCATATACTGACGGCAGAGAAACATCCCGAATACCGTAACTAACATTGGTATAATAACTGATATAATTTTTCCCGTAAAACCAAAAAATTGGAATATTTGAAATGTCGGCACAAGACTTACTTGTGTCGGTATCATCATTGTTCCCAATAAAATCCAGAACATAATTTCACGACCGGGAAAATTATATTTTGCGAATGCAAACCCGCCAAGGGAATCAAAGAACAAACCAATGAAAACTGTTACTAATGCGGCAAATAAAGAATTACGAAATGCACGAACAAAATTCCAATCAGCTGACTTTAATGTTCCCACTTCCGTTGACCATGTATTTGGTATTTGTTTTGACCCATCAGGCATTATTGCTTCTATCCAAAAATAATTAACACTGTCTTCATCAAGCCCCTTAATAATAATCGAACTTTCTTCACCGGAGACTGTTGCAATTTCAGTATATTCAATTTCATCTTCAACAATATCGCCTTCAGACTCACTTTTATAAATAGTATAACTTTTCGCACCGTCAAGAGGCTCCCATTGTAATTCAACTGAATGAATTTTAATCTCTCCCGTAGTGAGTATTAACGGTTCTCTTTCATCAGATTCTGCACTATCGTCTTCATCTGTTATTTGACCGGCACGTTCAAGCATTATTCGTTTAAATAAACCAACCGGATCATTAGAAAATAGTATTCGATAATTATCTGAAACAATTTCCTGTGGAATGACACGACCATCAAGAATCTGATCATTCGGTTTTAACGATGAAATACTCATCCAATAAAACGGAAATGCAGAGATAACCGCACCAATGATAAGAATAAAATATAAAAGAAACTGCCCGACTGTTTTATTCATTGAATTTGGTTGGACCATATTTCTACTCCCTTAAAATGCGGCTTCATCGCCAAACGATTTATTTGAAAGAATCGAGAATCCGATAGTCAGCATGAAAAGAAGATACCCGGTTGCTGATGCCATACCGTATTCAAGATGACCGAAGTGCCGATACAGATAAAAAACAATTGTATCAACCGAACGGTACCCATATTGATTTAAAGGTCCGGCGACATTACTGAACATAAGAATAACATGATCAAAAACTTGCACCGTCCCGACAACACCTATTAATACCATAAAATATGTTGTCGGTTTTAACATCGGTAAGGTAATATTCCATGTCTTCTGCATCCATGTTGCACCGTCAATATTTGCTGACTCATACAATGTCGGCGAAATATTTTGTAATCCCGCAAGAAATAAGATTGCATCATACCCAAGATACTGCCATACCATAACCGCAGAAATACACCACAAAGCAATTTTCGGATTTGATAACCATGCTATCGGCTCAGCTCCCATCATAACAATAAGATGATTTAAAAATCCTTCCGCACTCGGATGATAGAGCTGTTTCCATATAATTGCAATAACCGCAATTGAGGTAATGTATGGAAGGAAAAACAATGCACGGAAAATATTCCTGAATTTAATATTTGAATTCAAGGCAAGTGCTAATAATATTGAAATGATCGTCCCGAAAAACACATTAAAAATCGTTATTGTCAAGGTATTCATTACCGCATTCCAAAACTTTGGATCAGTTAATATGGTAATATAATTACCGAGCATATTTCGATTATACGCAATAACTACAAGCTGCGATGTATTTACGCGTACAGCTTTAGGCGAAATACCATTTATCAATTCCCGCCAATCATCGCCTGAAATATTATTCGCCGCACAAAACAAACCGGTATCATCCTGAAGAATTGACTCATACTTAATCATAATTTTTTTATTAAACCCATCTCCATTTATTACAACCGGCGACGTAGCACTGATAAAAAACGGGGTAATGCTTTTAAAGGATTTCCCACTTGATGTATCAACTAAAAGCATCCCTTCTTTCGTCAAAGTTACCGTTCCATCAAAACCATTATGCGATTCTATTAATGGCGGAGTACCTTGAATAACCGCCCCTTCATGATCATTAATGATAACCACACCATCAGCATGAAGTGCAATTTTATTAACCGGGTTATCAATTATTTCTTGAGCTGTTCCTTTGTCTTCAACTTTCCGAATCATTGCAGGCAATATCGGTGAATTCCCGCCTTTCCATTGCTTAAAACTGAGAAACATTGAAAAGAAAAACGGAAACACCATGAGTAAAAGAAAAATGATAATAAACGGAGAAATAAATAGATAAGCGATATAATTTTTTTTCATTTCTTTAAATAAATTTTTACGCGTTGTAGCCATTAGCGTTCCCCTTCATCGTTTCTACGTACAAAGTATGGTAAATATTCATGCTCAGTAAACTCAGATAGTAATTCTTTTGCCTTCCTTGCATAGCGAAATAATATTTTCGGAACTTCTGATGAATCAATATTTTCATCGAGAGTAACATCAAGTGCTTCAATCAACACCTCATCCTCAATTCGATTATCAAGGATTAATTGCATTGGTTCACTTTTCTGAATTGCTGCATATAAAAGCGTCATGACTTTTTGTTTTCCAAAGAAATGATAAAAATTATATTCATCTGCATTATCGCTTTTTCGCGGAGGTAAAAACACTGCCGGATTTTTATAAAAACTACGAACCGGAGGAGGAGACCCAACCGCATGATAATATGCTTGAATATTCTTTGGGGTATATAATGATTTAATAAAATCCAAGGCTTCTTTTTTATACTTGCAGGCTTTTGTTATCGATACACATGAACCGCCTAAGACATTCATAGGGTTGCCCGGTTTTGCTACCGGATTATTTGCAATTCTATATTTGCCTACCTGATTAGCACCAACTGACTGGCATAAATCCTGTCGCCACCATGGTCCTGCTGAATGAATAAGAATACGTCCTGATTTCAATTCGGGGATAATATCTCCATGTTCAGGATTCCATACCGTTGCAATTTCTTTTTCAAGCAGTTCTCGCATAAATAATACCGATGCTACACTGTTTGGTTCATGAAATGCCGGTTTCGTATAATCAGCACTAAAAACATGTCCGCCGGAGGGTGCTAAAAATGTTTGTTCCCATGCATACACACCTCCCTTTTCAATTGAGATTAAATACGGGTGTGAACCATCTTCAAATTTAAACTCTTCATCCGTTGCAATAATCTCACCGACTTTAATAAACTCATCCCATGTTTTCGGAAAACTTTTAAGACCGGCTTTTGCAATTGCTTTTGATACGATATCATACCGATAAAACATAACATTAAAATCAATATCAATCGGGACTCCGTATTGATGCCCCTGATAATTATAAACATTCCATGCAGCATCAATAAATTTCTTACGAAATGCCGGATCAACATCATTTTCAATGCTATGCAATCCCTTAATATTAATTAATGTTCCGAGGAAATGGGGGTCCATAATCGCAATATCAGGAATATTTATACCGGAATTAATTGCTAAAAGCAGCTTTTCCGACATTTCTTCCCATGTTAGTGAAAGCACTTCAATTTTAATACCGGGATGTTTCGCCTGATAATCACGTGCCATATCTGATAATGCAGCAGCAGTCCAAGAAAACGCCCAAAGTTTTAATGTAATAACATCATCGCTTTCAGCATCAACATCATCCTCTTGAGTATTTACCTCTTCAGATGACATTGTTTCGCTTTTTTTACCGGAAGAACATCCAATAATGAAAACCGATAAACTAATGATGAAAACAATTAATAATAACCGATATACTTTATTTTTCATTGCTAATCAAACTTCCTACGGGAAAGTATTATTGTAAATAAACTCTCAGTTATTTCTGACTTAAAACCCGCATATATTAAGGCAGAAAATTACTCTTATTTATACCAATTTTAACATACAAATGCAAGTACATAAATTATTTTATTCTATGAAAAAACTACCGGCAAGCAACCATGAAGCATTAGCATCAATGGTCGGTTCATTCGTTGCCCATGATCCGAAAACATCTTTATAACATTTTTCAGGTGCAATACCGGCTGCCCATAAACCGACAAGGGTCAAATCACCACCAGCACCACCTTTGTCATATGAACCATTCGGACCTTCACCAATATGCCCTGGTACACTATACCCTAATAGTATAGTAAACTCAGCATGCTGATGCTTTATCGGCTTATCACCTATTCCGGTATAATAACACTGCCCTAAGGGATTTACCCCGAATAAATAATTAATACCATCAAGTGCCGCATCGGTATATTTTTTATCGCCGAAAATACGACCGGCAATTGCGAGGTACGCCGTACGCGACATCATCAACGACATTGAGCCCCAATAGTATCCGAGCGAGCCCGGTTCAGAACGACTTTCATTTACACACGTGTTCCGGTATCCTTCACTTTCAACTGCTGATAAAAGATAATCACATTCAAGCTTCATTTGACCTTTATAATTTCGTAATACACCTGAATCCTGATCAGCCGGGTCAAGTAATAAATACCCGAACATTCCTGCTAAGAAAAAATCACCCCAACTTAGATCATGAATAGTTTTACTTTGATCAGCATCCATACCATACATATCATCCCATATATCACCATTGGAGTCTTTCCAATGTGATTTCACATATGAATGATATTGAGCGGAACGCGTTGCAGAATACAATTCAACTGCTGCGTAAAGACGATTCCCGGTATCATATCCGTAACTTTCACCAAAACCATAAGGACCGCCTTCACAGTTCGGTGGATTTAAAAACCCGGGGCGATCACTACCGGTTTCATCAGCACTCGGTAATTGCTTCGGATTTCGCTGCAAATATGACCATGCTTTTTCAGCGGCATCAAGACACTGCTGTGCAAATTCTTTATCATATTTATCATAGACCGTATATGCCTGTGCCATAACACCGGCAAATGCAGCTGTTGCGGCAGTACTTGAAGGGAAAAGGAAGCGCGCTGATGAATCTTCAACCGGCCAACCGGTAACATACTTCGGCGAGGTTAGCTTATGACTGACGTCTCCGCCTTCAAACTGCATGGTCAGCATCCATTCAAGTTCCCAGCGTACTTCATCTAAAAGATCAGGAACCCTGTTTCCACTTTCCGGAATACGGGATTCTTTATCAAAAAATTTATCGGGATTAAACTGATAGGCAAAAAGCATCATCGAGACAGAAGCAGCTCCCGGCGGGATGTATTTTCCGTAATCACCGGCGTCATACCATCCGCCAACACTTTTTATTTTCTTTTTACCTTCTATTTCATAACATTCTGCGGCAACTGTTTTAAATCCGCAATCCCAAAGATACCCATCATCAAGATGACCAGCTTCATAATCTACACCGCTTATTTGTTTATCATGCACCGCTGTCCCTGAGCGCTGTAAATAAAATGTTCGTGCGGTTAATATCACCGGCTCACGGAACAAATCACTACCGATTTCAAATGGAAATGATTTTTCTTCAACCCCTTCAACTTCAATCGTGTATTCCCCCCGCTCATCAAAGTCTGAAAAATCGCCCTGCCAGACCCAATCGCCTGCATCAATATCAATACCTTTATAGATCATTTCACCGCGATAAACATCACGATTGCCTTTTAAAATATAAAACCGTAATGATTCTGGAGCATCAGGAGCCCCCCAATCAGATTCAAGTAATTTTTCGGAATAACGATAATTGGGAAGTGGAATAGAATAAACCACTGTTTTTCGCGCACCGATTAGATAACCGATCTGATTAACTTTAACTGGCGGAATGTATTCTTCTTCTTTTACAACTCTTCCGAGTAATGCAATATTATCAATCCAAAACTCACCTGCCGTATCAGATTCAAATGAAATATTTATACTGACTATTTGTGATAAATCAAGAATAGTCGTTCCACCCTTGCCAACCCATTCAGCTTTAACAAATGAATCCCAGTCAGCAATAACATTATGCCACCCGCGCGTATCTTCAGTAGTTGTTGTATATCGGAATTCAAATGGCGTTTGACCACGACTATCTGATTTTGTTTGTGTGGAGTCATTCATTATGCATGAAAAGACAATAAGGACACCCGGTTTGTTTGCTTTCATCCAAAAGGACATTCCTTTTGTTTGAGACCAATCCTGTGCACCGCCCAATTCATGAACTAATTCACCATAGCCGCCGCTTTGAATTGAATACGTAACATGCATTGATGCAAATGACGCCCCCCCATCCATTCTTTTCGGATAGTCTTCCATATCTAATGAATTAATAATAGAAGTCTTTGACATTACATCTTCATCAGCATCACTGATCGGAAACCACATATCCGCTAAAGTTACTTCTTCAGCTTCATAGAGCTCATCCCAATTATCAATATAGGTTAGTTTACTTTTGTTAATAAATGCTCGCCCGTATCGTTCTCCGAATAACCCTGCTTTTTCAACGGTAACACAGGAGAGTATTGTTAATACAAGAATACTTGAAAGTAAACATAGTAAGCGAAATAATTTCACGTCATTTCCTCCGTACGAGCATTGCAATGCTCATATTCATTATCTTTCAATCCACCGACAGGATGAATGAGGGCATTAATAATCCCATCCGTCATCACCGCCACGATCATCATAATTATCATTGTAAGAGTCATTATCACGACGATTATAATTGTCATTATCATTTTTACGATCATCATCATAATAATCATCGGACTCCGCTTCATCAGTTCCCCAGTCATCATCACTTTCATCTGCATTATTAAGCATTGAATATGCTGATTCAAAATACACTTTTTTACCTTGTGATACTTTCATGAGATTTACATCATCAATAATCAAAGAGCCGCGGGTCCCTTCAGCAAGAACAAATTCAATTTTGAGTACTTGTGATGCATCAAATCTGTTTGCCCCGCCATCACCAACCCATGATGATTTTTCAAATGCTTTAAATGGAACAACAACTTTAACAAAGTCATCGGCAGTATCTATCGGTAAATCAATACTGATTTCATAGGGAGTCATTCCCCGAGAATCAGGATTATCCTGACTGGGATCACTAATGTATATTGTTGGAATAACACTCTGCGCATCACCAAATGTTTTAACAGAAAAGCTTATGCCTTGAAAATCACTCCAATTTTTTAAACCTAATTCTTTACCAAACCCTGCATATTTTTCAACATCAAAAGAAACGTTAAGCGCCGTATCTCCTGAAACGATATCAGCTTTTTCTAACAATAAGTTGCACTTCGTATCAGGACCGGTATCCATAAAAACATACCATTTATCCTGAAGCGTTGCATCATCATTATATCCGGTATCAAAGTTATCAATAACGCTTCCCGCATCTGCACTTGTTGCTTCTACAGCTGCTGACTCGCCCGCCGGCATTCCCGGAACAGCACCTTCCCCGGGGATTACAGTAAACCGAAATATACAGCCGGTTAACACAACCGCAGTAAAAATAACAATAGTTAATAAAAGATATCGAACTTTCACAAGACCCTCCTGTGTATTTTCCATTATAAAACGATATCCAGATAAATCTGAATATAATTATCAGGCATCCAATTAGTATGCTGGCGATAATCACCTCTTGCAACATCACCAATATTCCCCCCTATTGCACCACCGGAACCCGGCACCCAATACGGTTTATTACCTCGTACGCCGCTTAACAAACTTCCCGTCGTTGTTTTTCGTGCCTGTAAGCGAATACTCATACGCGGTGAAAACTGAAACGGCACTTCAAAAAAGTAAACATTCATATGATTTTCATCAGATATAAGCAAGTTTTCCTGATAGCGATAATTCATCCATAATGCCAATTTACCGCGTAATACTTTAGATAATGGAAGAACACGGCAACCTACTTCATTAAAAAACTCATGCCATGCAAGCTCCATGTTTTCCTCGGCCTGATTCCACCCGACGGTATCTTCAAATCGAATACCCTGTAAAAAATGTGTAATCCATGTCGAACGAAATCGAATCGTTGTCGGATCAACCTTCCGTGTATCAATAACTCGTGTTGCTAATGATAAAACATTATCAATCTCGAGATATTCCCGTTTCGGTATTAATGTTAAAGATGAGACAAGACCATAAGAATTGCCGAATGGATTTCTCCCCTCAGCATCAAACATATAATATCGATCTTGTGCCCACGTATTTTCTTCTTTCCATCGTTCAAAATATGTAATATTCGGCGGCGGACCTTTATAATCACTCCCGCGCCATGGATTAATATTATTACGTAACCCCGCTGATTGATAATCAGGACCGATATAATAGTATTCAACGCCAAATTGCACCGGTGATACAGTATTCACATACTCCGCAATTAAATTACCGGCAACATCAATAGTTTCAATTGGAATATATTCTAAGGCACTTCCTTCAATGACTTGTTTATTTGCATTTGAATCAAATGATGATACAGCAAAGGTTGATTCCTGACAAACATTAATCGATCCGGTTAAATTAATATCATTAAGACCGGAAGCTTTATACATCCCGCCCTCAATACCATACATAAAAAACTCACCGGTATATAAATGGTCATCAGAAAGGTTGGATTCAAATGGACGCTGCTGCCCATAAATCATACGTAAAATCGCACGATACGATACCCCTATAAATGGCTGTATTTGTCCGCCGACAATATAATTTTGATTAATATCATATCCGGCAACAACTGTTGCTAAAGCATGTGATTCTACTTCTCGAATTAATTCAAACCCTGAATACATATATGCACCCATAGCCATAAACGGAGACCAATTTATCCACAAACTTCCAAATGAAAGAGAATTAAAGAAAGGAATCACCGGACTATTTATTCGTACACTCGGATCACTGATTCTATAATACCCTTTATTGCCGACATCCTGATTTGGAGAAATCGGTTTTGAGAAAAGTAAAGCAGAATCATAACCCCCACGCGATAAGTTTTCATTAGTCGCATAATATCCCGAAATGGCATACTTTGAAACTCCCATGTTAAATGAAATTGTTGAATACTTTCCTAATTTAAATTCAGGATTTATAAGCACCCACTGATAAATATTCCAATCGCCATTTTCACCGCCGCCAAGGTATGCATCAAGAACCGGATCATAATAAAACTCTGTTCGTAAATGCACCGCGGGCGCCATTGGATGATTCAAAAAATCCATCCACTGTATGCCAACGCCTTTGATTATTTTCAATTCATCAAGATACATTGTCCCGCGGGAAGGCAACCGAACCATCTGCTCGGCATTTTCTATATTTATTGAAACTGAAGTAATTGTCTTCAGATCAATATCGCTCTGTACTGCATTAAACGGAACGATAACTTCAACCCATTCATTATTAAATAATACTTCAGAGTTCCGATATACCCACACACTCCCCCAGACATCTCGCATTTCAATGATAAAAATACCACCGCGACCATTACCGCGTACCATAATCGAGATTGCATCGGCTTCTAAAAAGTTTTGCTGCCCAAGTTCAAACTCAACAGATATTCCATTCATTTCATCAGCAGCATTCAGTATTTCATAATCAACCTTCATACAACGGTTATATTCAGAATCCCATTTCACTCCGCTTGCTTCACAATAACTACCGTTTCCAAAATATGCATTATCGAAGTTTTCCTGATTAAAATCTTCAATAACTTTGATTACCGTATATTCTTTCGCAAGAGCACCGGCAGCAATGAGCAAGACACCGATAATTATTATTAATAGTTTTGTTAACTTCATTCCATGCTCCTAAAAGTGTGTCGACATTTCAAAAGCGCTGCTGCCCGGAATATCAGCGCCGAATTGATACGCATAATGGAGTTCCCATGAGAGTAAATTGAATCCGCCGCCTATACTGTAAAACGTGCCTGCCGATTCTTCACCGCCGGCACGATGATAACCGCCGCGTACGGCAATTTTATTTTTAAACGGACGCCATTCAACACCGGTTGATACTGTCTTACTATCTAAATCATAAGCAGCTGAAAGCATTGCTTGATTATTATACGTCGCTGAAATTCCAGGTTTAATAATCATCGTTGTAAATCCGTCTTTGGTTAAACCGGGAACTTGACGATACTTAATATCAGTTCCGAATTTAACCAGTGTATTGATATCTTTTACATAATAAACAGCAAGCCCTCCGAAATCAACACCAAGCCCGTTATAAATATCCAATGCATCGCCATCAGCATAGGTTATTTTACAATATTTCAATCCGGTTCCGATACGAAAACGCAAAGCATCTGTTCCCATAATACCGATACCCCATGAAAGCCCGGTAACTTCTTCATTATATGGCCGAACCTGCCCAAACCGATAATAACTGCCGGCAAGCACTCCTAATTTATACAAGGGTTTCACATAAGATACATAATATGAAGACAATGATGCAAGATTGAACTGATTATAATACGCAAACATAAACTCTGTTCTCAGTATCGTTGCTAATCCGGCAGGATTATGATAGGGCGCAGTTGCATCATCAGCAACAGCCACATACGCATTAGCAAGACCAATAGCACGACCGCCGATTCCGCGCGATTCAAATGCGGCATATAAACTGCCCGCCATTATCATAAGCACACATAAGATTAGAATAATATTTCTCATAATCGCGCTCCCTACTTTATTACAAAAACCGTTAATTTTTTCGATGTGAAACCAAAGAGCGGGGTATCTTCTTCGGCGATTACTTCAATAACATACATTCCCGGTTTAAGATTAAGTTTATCCCGTTTCGCTGCTTCCCAGACAATAACCCCTGATGTTGTTGTTGTCTCACCAAGAGAGGATATAACACCACCACTAACGGATCGAAGTTTTACATTAAATTTTATTTCATCAACCGGAAGCGGGCCAACAACTTGCGGTTCTATATACATATCCTGACCGTCACCCTGTGAAAGAACAACCGGCGAAACAAACACATCGCGAATTTCAAAACTATCCCGTTTATCAGGAAACCAGCCATCTGCATATTCATCAAGTGTTAAAAAGTTTACGTCATCAATATATACTTCAAGTGGTCCATAATTACCGACCCCGCCTTGAACTTCAAATGCAACTTCATTTACATATTTCCAATCGTTCTCTCCCACACCGGCGAGTATTTTATCGCCAAGATGAGCAAGTACATCATTCGCGAAATAACCGGGAACCGTAAAGCGATCCAGCGGGATCACTACCCATTGCCAGCGCTCATAGTCCTCAGCTTTAATGGGTATTGTATATGCCCATGGTTCAACATCATCAGCAGTATGTGCCGGATCGTTCATATAATTCGTTGAATAGCGCGAATATATATCACCAAATTTTACAATAATTTGATTTATTGAACCGGTTACTTTAAGATAAAACCCAATCGCATGATAATCTGAAATATCGGTAAACATAACCCCTTGATCAGAATCACCGAATTCGCCGCCAAGTGCTACACAAGGATCTGCCTGATCCAACCCCCGCAAACCGGAATTACGTAAGTCGCCGTATATTTTCATACAACAATCAGAGCCATGCGCACCATGTAATTCAACCGGAATATCATTTAATTCAGGCACCGGAATAACGATTGAATATGCATCTCTTTTTGCAGGAGGCAATGTTGCACGAATACTTTCATCACGATCATCAATAGTAAACCAATGACCACCGAACATATTTTGTGAGTTTCTATCCTCAAAATCATCAAGCAATTTATATGCAATCACTCTTCCGAGAGTAACACATAACACAAGAATACTGCATACTGCAATTTTATATAATTGTTTCGGTATCCGCATTACGGCGGCCTCCTTCTATACCTTTATTTTCCAAGCGTCGAATACACGGTGAACTGATACAGCTGTCCGAGATCACGATGTGACATTGCGCCGATATCAAAACCAACATATTTCAAATCAAACCCGGCACCAAAGGTCAGGGATTTATTCAAGGTATTATATCCGATACGAGCCATAAACATTTCATTATAGACATACTCAAACCCGGGTTTTATAAACGCCCCATTCGCTGATTCAGTCCCCACATCAATCATTGCATTAACTTTACTCAATGGTCCGAGCACGCCTTCATAATTACCCCCAACCGCAATAATCATCGGCAATTTATCAGTTGATTCACCCAGTGTTACGGAAGATCCGACATTTTGAACCGCCAGCCCGGCACGGGCCTGACCGGTAGTATAGGTAGCGCCGAGATCAGCACCAAAACCACTGCCGCTTACATCAGCAACTTTCCTGCTAATCATTTTTGGTGCAATACCAATTTCCAATCCCTTCATGATATGATGGGCATATCCAATTGAAATTGACATATCATTTTGACCATATGATTCAGTTGTACCATCAAGCATGATTACATCAAACGGCTTGACGGTAAACATATGCACATTTAAACCAATGGTCCCGGCAGTTGGCAAATGATAGCCGCCGAATACATCAATAATACTCGCGTCCATCACTCCGAGCCCGGTTCCTGAAATACCGAAGTGCTGAAAATTAATTTCATTTAATGTTGCCGGGTTTAATACCATAGCACTTGCATCATGACCGGATGCAACACCGGCACCGCCCAATGCCCAGTGACGAGCACTTGAAGGATATTTTAAAAACCCTGCACCGGACTGTGCTTCTGCAAATACACTTATGGTTATGAGTAGTATGGCTAAACCTATAATTAGTAACGTTTTCATCAGTTCCTCCGATTATCTGATTATTTTCTCTGTATACACTTTATCACCGACATGTATACGGACAATGTATACACCCGGATTAATTAACTCGCCATCATTATTTTTATAATCATATTCCACATATAAACTATTATCTGCCGGTATATAATACTCTTTCGTATATACCAGCTCACCGAATATTGAATAGACCTTCATTGTTGCCGGAATAGTATTTTTATGATTCGCCGCAGAAATAACAATAACACATGTTTCATTTTTCCCTGAAACATATCGCCCATTATAAGATCGTACTTTTATTGTTCCTTTTTCCGGCGCAATGTCATTCGGCACCGCACGAAGTGAATACGTACGAGTAACCGTTGCTGTACCGCCGCGATTATCAACTGCCATGATGGTTATCGGAAGTGTATTACTATAATCACGAACATACACAGCATTACTTAAAAAATTCGTTACATCTACAGTGAACTCATAGAAATACGGATCTCCATTAGGAAACAATGGGGATACAAATGAATGGGTATGATTAGTCAACCAGCCGTTATTAAGGATATTCGTTGACCCGTCTATGTTGTACCATTTACCGGTTGTATTGCCGATTCGATAATATGTATTATATAATCCTGAAAGACCATTTTCATCAGTAACACGCCATCGAACGGTAAAACGCCCGACCTGTGATGTTTTATCTGCCGGCGACACCGTGTCAATAATCGGAACTTCATTAAGCGAATATCCGATAAGCTGTATATCATCAATTTCATAATGATAAGAACCGCTGCCAATCGGATCAAAACCTATTGCCTGAATATCAGCACTATTAAAATCAAGATTATATCCTAACTCATTTTTATAATCATCATTGAGAACGAGTCCATCAAGCAACATTTCGTATTGTACCCATTCTGTAGTCAGATTAATCGGATCAATTCTATTATCAATAAAAGTCGGTCGATGATCAGGTGATGCACCTGCCGGTTTACTGTTTTCAAGAACAGCACGAATAGGACATGCTCCCGCACCAACTTTTCGTGCCCAAAAAGTTACTTTTTTATATTGTGACCAATTAGCATTATTCTGTGATGAAAAAATACCGCAATGATCAGCATCAGGATTTGCTCTGCTGCCGGTAACGACTGCATAATTTGTACTTCCCGGTACTGCACCAATGCCGTTTGTTATAGTAGGATTTATTACTGCACTGGCTTCCTGATACGTATCCCATGAATTCCCACTCACCGCATCCGCCCATGATGAATAGGTGTCCCACGTTTCAAAACCAACGCGCGGTATTGAATTTGTAAATTGATACGTGTTGGTAATACAATTCGTATACGTTCCGTCCCAGGCACGGATAGCAATTTTATTCTCACCGGAATGTAAATCTGAGGTATAAATTATTGCTGAAACATTATGAAGTGTACCGTACCCGCTGCCTGACGGATACCATGCCCCTCCGTTAACCTGAATTTGAGAACCCGCAACATCACTGCCTGAACGATCAATTAATGTATAACTAAGAACCAAACCGGAATTCAAGACCGTTCCATTAACCGGAGAAACATTTTTTATATACGGCGGAATATTCGTCGGGGTTTCAACAAACCACATAGCATCAATATCAAAACTAAATCGCGTATTTTGATTGGCAGGCTGCATTCCAATACTCAAAATATGTTCAGGGTCAAATACCAAACTTTGATTCTTATAATCAGGATTAATGACCATATTATTTAAATCATAAACATATTCCTGCCAATTCGTTGTTAATTGTATATTAATAAGGTCGGCATCATGAAACGGAGCATTATAACTATCACCATTAGAGGGGTTCTCAAGTGTTACTTGTATTGTAGTAACAGTAGCTGTGTTTGTTGAACGTGCAAAAAAATGAAACTGATAATAATTAGTTGCATTAAAAGCACTATTTTTAAACGCCCCACAGCATATTTCATTCGTGCCAATATAACGAGCATATTGATTGCTTTCAGCCGGATTTAATGTTTGAATTGAACCTGCAATCGTTGAAGCATTTTCTTGATACGTATCCCAATCACTACCGAAACCACTTTCCCAATTTTCATACATTACCGTTGCTTGTGCAAACAATGTAATCGTCATTATCATTACAAAACATAATACATAAAATATATTTTTCATAACACCGTACCTCTATCACATTATCGAATAACGTCGATAATGGTTCTCATAGCCTGTTGAGCGAAAAAAGATTTTACTGCATAAGCGCTGCATTAATATCCTGCGTCATCCGCTCCATACCGTCTTCAACTGTTCTTGTTCCGTTCAGCATTTCTTCAATACCCTGATTAATACAATCTTCCATATCAGCCCATTTTGATGTAAACGGGCGTGCATGTACATACGCCACTGCGCGGTTCAGCATATCCTTTCCCGCCGGCGGCACTGATGGATTTAAAAAGGATTTGCCTGCTGCTATTGTTTGCTTCGCCGGCTGCACTAAACCGGTTTGTGCCAGCATTGTTTGTGCTGCATCACCGGCAAGTGCTTTTACTACCATCCATGATTCTTCAGGATGAGCAGTTCCTGCATATATTGCATACCCTGATCCGCCATCATCAAATGAACGCCGACCGGTTTTCGGGTGCTTTGGAAACATAACGACATCCCATTCAAAATCAGTAATCTGTTCAGCAAAAACCGGCGCCAGCCAAATCCCGGAATGGAGCATTGATACTTTGCCGTCAATGAACATTCCTTCTTCTCCCGATTCATAACTTGCAACGTATGATACATCCGGGCTGACATGATCCTTCTGCACAAGATCAACAAAATACTGCATACCTGCTTGTGCATTCGGGCTATTCAGCATGCATCGGTGAGGATTTATAAGCGTATCAACAATTTCACCGCCTGCACCATACACAAAGTTATACCACACACCGGAATAAAACCCATAGCGTTCAATACCCTGATCACCGGTTACCGTCAATTTCTGTGCGGTTTCTTTCATATCGTCCCACGTCCAATCTTCAGAGGGCGCCGGAATACCGCGTTCACTAAAATGCTTTTTATTATAAAAAACACACGCAATAGGTGAAATATCACGCGGGACAACATAAACACTTCCATTGACCGTAAACTCATTTATTATCTCAGGAAAATACGAATTGCGGTCAAACTCAGAATCATTATTTACTAAAGAAGTCAAATTTTTCAAAAGTTTCTTTTCAATAAACGCAGGATAAAAGTTTGAACTCATTAAAAGAACATCAATACTACCCTTCCCGCTCATTCGGGTGATCAGCGATGATTGGTAATTATCATATGGAAACTTTACCATTCGTACTGACAGCCCGGGATGCTCTTTTTCAAATACCCGCAAGGTTTCCCGAAGAATACGTTCTTCAACCGGTTCTCCCCAATGTGCAACCGTGATAACTGTTTTTCCATTAGAACCCGAACCGGGACCGCATGCAGCAATACCCGCAATAAACAATAGCACTATTAAAATTGTAAAAGAGCGAAAACTCATTTATTTTACGATAACCTTTGCAACCTTTTTAAAACGACCGGTTTTAAAACTTACCAAATAAATACCGGGACCGACTGCAGTCCCGTCAGCATCTTTACCGTACCAAACAGCTTGAATATAATCATCGCCAACGAACTGCGCTTCGATATCAGTTACTTTTTCTCCTGAGATAGTGTACACGGTAATAGTACTGGTGCCATCAAAGAATGCCTGTACACGGGTATCCGCTTTATAGGTAATAAATACCGGTACATTATTTGCCGGCTGAGCAATACCGTAAACACGTAACGGTGATTTTGAAACATTACCAAGATCAACATCTATATATACTTTTTCCGGTGCACTTTGATAACCGGCTGCATTTTCAGTTCGAATATATATATATGAGACACCCTGATTCAATAACCGTGTTGCAATATCAATGGTAATCGTTACCGGGTAGGATGAACCGTCATAACTCTCCGGATTAATCGTTTTCCAATTAATACCGTCAAGACTGTATTCAACACTCGTTAATGCACTATTTGTATTAGAAGCAGCTGTTACGACAATTTCAAGCCGAACAACGCCATTGTATTTATCACCATTATGTATTACCTTCGCATCCGATAATGGTGTTTTCATGGTAACCGATACGCGCGGTGCATACGCACCTGACTTTTCAATACATGCATAATACGCCGAACAAAAAAGCATCATTGATGTATAATAAATTGATGGTTCGTTGCTGTCGAAATCACACATACAATCATAATAATGTACACCGGCTGTTGTATTGGCTGCATTAAAATCATTATACGGACTGGTATTCCACCTTCCTGCACCTGTAGAGCCCATATAAGCATCATTACTTACTTTTGTCGGACCGCCAACAAGCGAGCCCACCGGCAAACCGCTTCCGGCACCACCCGGCGACATAAAATGATGAGGATTTGCAACCTTTTGTGCGCCGCTGCCGACAACAAAACTCACACCCCATGGATTCATTCCCAACATATAATCCCGCTGACGACGGGCATTTAGTTTATCGGAATTATCCGGTGCTATGGTATCACGAATGATATCAGCTATCGAATAACCCAATGCATCAGCACAGGTTCCGACAAGGCTTGTATCAGCGCCAAAATAAAACGCATCGCTCGCTATTTTACTTTCAACACCATTCATGTATGAACCGACAACATTATCCTGACCGATAAGATAATCAACGAGGATCTGTACCTGATCATACGAAAAAGAGCCCTGATTACCATAAACAAGTTGAGATTCTGCATATGCCCATGAATCACCCGTTAAATCATAATAGGCACGAACCCCCATAATATAATCATCGTCCCATCGTGTTTCCCCATAATACGGGACACTTGAACCATTATCACCACCGGTTTCGACTTTCTGAACAGTATCTTTTTTCTTTAAGTTCCAAACACACCAATCGGCGCGTTGTCGGCACTGTTGTGCAAATGATGCATTATAATAACTTTTTGTACTATCCCCAAAAATTATTGCCCCATATGAGTACGCGGTTAATAATTTACCAAGAAGATTTGTCCCCATATTATTCGTAACTAAAATCGGACGCGGGATAGTGGCAGTTGCGTCACTTTCCGGTAAACGCTCAAGCGCTCCGCCGCCAACATTATGATCTTCATAATCAGCAATTTGGTATACTAATGTATTTGATGCCGGAAACACCTTTAAAAGAAAATCCAAGCCCCATTTTGCTTCATTTAATATATCAGGAATGGTATCCTGACCATTAGCGCCGTCAGCAACTACTGTATCATCAAAATAATTTCCTTCAGAGCCGCCTTGTTCAAACTGATTTAAATGAAATGCAAGCAGCATCATATCAACAGTAAATGCTGTTGTAACAGTAAACTTAATATAATCGCCGGCATCATGCCATCCGCCGTCATATGCATTTGAATAACCTGCTCCGGCACGCCCTTCATGACAATGATTTCTTCCCGGAACATTAAACACATTGCCGCATCGTTGTTCACGATAAAAACGCAGGTTATCAGAAAGAATATCATTATAAAGCGTACCGCCAATTGCAAAATTTGATGACGTCGCGCATACAATATTATTACTAAGGGCATCTATTCTATATGTAGTTCCATGTGTTATCACCGGTGAGAAATCAAAAAGTGCACAATAATACGTCCCTCCGACTGCTGTCCATGTTCGTGAATTACTGAAAGATGCATTCGAGTAAACAGTCTGCCCGCCATTACGAATACGATATGACCATGCAGAAAAATCTGAAGAATCAGTTTTCATCAGGATTGCTTCTTTGGTATCTGTCTGCAAAAAACCTACCTGATTAACTCTGATATACGGTTGTGCAAAACTTATAGTACTTCCGAATGTTAATAGCATTAAAAAAACCAGGAAAACTCCGTTTATACATCTCATGTATATATCCTTTGAATTGAATAGTAACGAAAATAATATGGCAAGAATAATGTAATAGTAATTACATCCATACTTATTATTGTGCCGTATTCATCGTTATTCGTCAATAAAAAATACAACCATCTTAAATATTTTTATTATCGGCTTCTTTAAAACCGTATAATCACTGTCATTCAATACACTGCATCAGACAAATTCGGTAATAATCAGATATACTTGCCTCCTTGTATTACCGGTATAAAAAGAGAGATGACTGTTTTTACAATCATCTCTCTGTAACATTCAATTATATAATTTTACCAATCAGTATCCCGATCTCGGCTGCTGCCGCGTCCACTGCTGCGATCATCTCGACTGCTACGTCCGCGGTCATTATAGCGATCATCATCTCGGCTACTGCCGCGTCCACTGCTGCGATCATCTCGGCTGCTGCGTCCGCGATCATCATATCGATCATCATCTCGACTGCTGCCGCGCCCGCTGCGATCATCATATCGATCACGATCACTGCTGCGTCTATCGTCATATCTATCATTACCTCGTGAGCGTGAATCTGCATTTTCATCATCGTCCCATGAACGATCATTATAGCGCGCACGATTATCACTACTTTCTTCATCAGAACGTCGATCATCAGTCGATCGGCTTTCATACCGATTATCATCACGTGCATCATAACGCTGTTCGTTCATACCGCCGCGAACATTATTTCTGCTTTGACTGCTTGCCGGCATTGTATTAAAACGAACTAAACCTGAAACACGGTGAGAAGCTCCTAAACCGCCATGAAACGATAATGAATAATCAATTTGATAGGTATTATCAATACGTACACCAAATCCCAGATTCATTTTTGCTTTCATGCTGTCGCCTTGCTTTGAAATTTCATATATTCCAACACGCCCGGCAAGCATTTTATTGTACCAGTATTCTGATCCAATCGAAAAATCTGCAATATCATCATCATAAGAGAATTGACTAAGTATATTCACTTCATGTTCCGGCGGCATACCGCGTCGTGCACGTGTTGCCCACGTATACTGAGCGCCGAAACGCGGTGCAATAGGTATGCGATTTTTTGCTTCCGGTGAATAATCTTTACCGTTTATATTCTTTACTGTTCCTTTATACTTACTTGAACCGTATACATTATCTAATACTAACCCGAGAATAAACTTTTGTTCACGTGGCATTCCGATAACACCCGCGAGATCTGCCTGCCCGCCGATATCAAAGCTAAATCCGCTTCCACTAACATCGATACCGGAAAAACCGGAAAAGAGAAATTTCAAATTTAATCCGAGATACATTTTTAATCGGCTTCTAAACTCAAATTCCTGTCCGGCACCAACGACAAGTGCATTTTCACCATATGACGTTGTTCCTGTTTTCGTTACTTCAGGACTGATGCCGTCATTTGAAAAATCACCGTCATTTTCACCGGGATCGCCGGTATTGGGAAACCCGTCTGCGCCATAATCGAAATTGGATGATGACGTAAGCGGAATGCCTGATGTTGAAAGCTGCATGAAATTAATGCCAATACCAAGACTTTTCATCGGACTCCGTCTTGAACCAAGTGATTTTGCCGCTTCCATGGCATATCCGAGATAAAGATAATTTGCCAGTGATTGTTGATAGAGGAAAGAATAATTAACCCCTCCATGATAACCGCTTATCTGACCAAGACCTGCCGGATTATACATTGTTGCCGTTGGATCATCTCCCATGGTAACAACTGCTCCTCCGACTGCCATTTGACGAGCCATAGGAATAATTGATAAAACCTCCGATCGTCCGGATGTTTTATCTGCTGCACAAACAATCCCTGCAAGCATTACCGTTAATGCGATAATAAAAGCCAGTGTATATCGTTTCATTATTTTCTCCTTTCAACGAATTATTTTATTTAAATACGATAATTTTTCCGGTTGATGTTGCTTCTTTTGAACCGGACACCGCCGTTACTCGGAAGAAGTAAACACCCGCTGAAACAGAATTACCTTTAAAATCTTTTAAATCCCAATAGGAAACACCGCTTCCCTGCATCGGACCTAATGTTTTTTCTGTTATTAAACGTCCGCTTAATGAATATATACGAATATAGGTTTCATCTGATGCAATCGGTAAATCCCATACCAAACAAACTGAATCAACACCGGGTTGAACCGGGGATTGACACGGAAGAGGAT
Organism: uncultured Spirochaetia bacterium; assembly: GCA_964490645.1. Taxonomy (GTDB): domain Bacteria; phylum Spirochaetota; class JAHITG01; order CAZBCL01; family CAZBCL01; genus CAZBCL01. The sequence continues at coordinate 2,396 of CAZBCL010000014.1, read as the reverse complement.
TAAGAACTTCAAAGGTATCGCCAACTTTGAAATCCCGTTCAGTTTTTACATTCACTGTTTTTGCATTAGTTGCAATAATGGTATGATCTTCTTTTTCTTCAAGTCCAAATGATTTAGCGACGCGCAAACTGTATTTATACAATGTACGTGTCCCCATCTGAACTGTTCCCTTATCAGTAAGCGGACCAATACCACGATCGCCTTTTGTTTTATCATCAATGGCAACATACAATTCATCATTATTTACATTAAGATACACATCTGAGTAAATAATAAATTCAGGTTCATCAGAACTGACATACGCATCTTGTGCCAACGGATGGTCATTTTCATCACATATCATCAGCATTGCACTGCCTGATGATGACGATGAACCATTATTGACAGTAAATGATACTCTGTTTATTCCATATAAATTATCATTATCCCGTCCGCGGACATATATAGTATGACTGCCGTCGGAAAGGCTTGTTGAATCTAATGTTCCCGTCCATACACCGCTCGCACCCGGAGTGCCTGCTAATACTGACCAACTGCCGCTAACACCATCAATCTGATATTCAGCCGCCTGCACTGTTCCGTCGCTATCAAAAATATTTGCAGAGATTGCAACACTGCTGCCGCTCACTGTACCGGTCGGTGATGATATCGATATTACTTTTGGTGCTGAGTATACTGTACCACTATTGTTAACGGTAAATGTTTGATACTCTGACCCATACAACCCATCATTATCACGCGCACGGATATAGATTATATGATCACTGTTCACAAGTGATGTAGAATCAAATGTTCCGGTCCATGTTCCGCTTGCACCGGGAGTACCGGTTAAGGCTGACCATGCAGCGGAATCAATACGATATTCTGCAGATTGCACTGTCCCATCAGAATCACTGATACTTGCTGAGATTGCAACACTGCTCCCACTCACTGTACCGGTCGGTGCAATTATTGAGTTTACTACCGGCGGCACTTGTATTGATCCTCCGCCATTATTGACAACAAAGGTTGTTTGATTGGTTCCATATAAACCGTTATTATCCAATCCGCGAACATATATAATATGACTACCGTCAGATAGTAACGTCGAATTAAACGCACTTGCCCATGTCCCGCTTGCACCCGGAGTGCCGCTTAAGGCTGACCATGCAGCGGTATCAATACGATACTGCGCTGACTGCACTGTACCATCAGAATCACTAATACTTGCTGATACAACAACACTACTTCCGCTCACCGTTCCACTTGGTGAGGTTATTGAGTTTACAACCGGTGGTGTCTGAGTTGAACCGCCGCCATTATTGAAAACAATTCCTGAAACAGAATTTGTTCCGGCAAGTGAAGCGCCGTCAACACCACGAATGTATACAGTATACGTTCCGTCATTATAAGCTGTTGTATTAATTGTACCGGACCACGTTCCGGTTGCTCCCGGAGTACCGCTCAGAGCAAGCCAACTACCGCTATTACCAACACGATAGAATGCTGACTGCACTGAAGTATCATCAGTAATAAATGCTGATACCGGAATACTTCCTGAATACGTCCCTGCTGCCGGCTGGATGACAACACTGACTACCGGTGCGGCATTTGTACTTACCGTAAATGTCGCATTATTAGTCGCCCACGTACCGAGCGTATCTCTACCACGGATATATAATGTATGACTTCCGTTATTTAATGAACTGATATTTACATTATTTCGTGTATAGACCGGACCGGTACCGTTTAAAAGATTCCAACCAAGACCATCGATTTGATATTGCGTGCTATTCACACTACTATAGGTATCAACAATATTCGCACTGATATTGATTGTTCCGCTTTGACCACCGCTTCCGGCATTCGGAGCAATCGCGGTGATAACCGGACCACTGTTGTCAAAAATAATACCGGATACTGAATTTGTTCCCGCGAGGGCACCGCCGTCAACACCACGAACATATATGGTATGACTGCCGTCACTATATGTACTTGATGGAATCGTTGCTGTCCAATTCCCTGCTGCACTCGGAGTACCACTCATCGCGACCCAGCTGCCACTGTCAATACGATAATATGCTGAGAGTACTGATGTGTCATCTGTAATATATGCCTGAACAGATACATTTCCTTTGTACGTCCCTGCAGTCGGCTGCATTACACTTTGCACAACCGGTGCTGCATTCGCTGCAGTATTCTGCACGGTAACCGTAACCGAATTAGTTGCGCTTAACCCAACGTTATCACTGCCACGAACATATATTGTATGAGAACCGTCAGCAACACTAGTTGAATTCCAGGTTGCCGTACCGCCGCTTGAGAGATTTGCCCAGCTTCCGCTGTCTATACGATACTGCATTGGCGTTACCAATCCGCTGCCGCTGTCTGAACTGCTGCTCGCATCAATAGTAATA
>CAZBCL010000013.1:0-64964 GCA_964490645.1 uncultured Spirochaetia bacterium | reverse complement strand
ACGTATCCCCTATTTCAATCCTGAGACAGGACGTTATACTGTTGCTGTAAGTAAAGAAAAAAAGATACATGTTGTTCCCAATCATGGTTTACTCGTGCGTGAAGATGGTATTGATACAATACCGAGTGAGAAACTTTATCTTCCGGAAGTGGGGAATCATATTCTTTGCAAAAATATGCCGGTTCCATTCTATCGTACAGTATATTTTTGGCTGTTATTAATTATACCCTGTATCAGCTCAGTAATCCTGATACTGTATTCAATAATGCGCGCGAATATAAAAAAGGATGAAGCAGCCTATAGAATAAAACAAATATACTATTCATTGCGCCGGAAAACAGAAGAGATAAAAAAAATAATCAAAGCGGGAAAATCATCCGAAGCAGTTGGCGGTATAGAGCGTTTATTAATACAGACAATTAATGCATATCGCGGTATTGAGAGTATGAGTTTAATTGTTGATGAAGCACTTTCAGAACTGCACATGAAGGGTCTTGATGATATTGGATGTGAAAAAATTGAACAGTGCTATAAGCAATGTCATCGCTTACGGTATATGCCCGGAGCTACCACCGATGATATCAATGCATTATTGGACAATGTCCTTGCTGTATTGCGTATGTTGGCGCTGTTAGGGAAAACTCATGATTAGGTACAGTATATACATAGGATTATTTATTACGATAGTTGTCGGTGTTGTGTTTGCAGATATTGCAGATGTTTATTTACAAGCAAACACTTTATATGCAGCCGGCGATTATTCAAATGCCGCTCGAGCGTTTCAGACAGTCATTAATTCCGGATATACCGACAGTATGGTTTATGCGCAACTTGCTCATTGTTATTATCAGTGTGGGAATGCTGCCCGTGCAGTGTTATGGTATGAACGGGCTTTTCACGCGGATCCGACAAAAATGGAATATCGGCGCAATGCGGTTTTAATACGTAAAATGATTGTTAGGGATGGTAATCGTCGTCATCCCCTGCGTAAATATTTTTACTCAGTATTTGAATTATTAGCCGCATCATGGTGTGCGGGGGTATTGCTTGTATCAATATGGATCGGGTTTATCATACTAAGTGTCATATACCTGCAGCAGCAGGGGAGATGGAAAACGGTGTATCGTGTGCTCATAATCATTATAGTTATTACAATAGGTTTCAGTGGTATATCATTACTGACGGTTACTGCTTTTCAACGTCAGAATGCCGCTATTGTTTTAAATCAGACAAAATTATTAAGTTCACCCGGTAAAGGAATGTTCATTGGTGATATTATGCCGACAACAAAAGTTATTATCATATCATCACGGGATGGCTGGTATTTCGTGCGTATACCGGGGCAGGATGAATCGGGATGGCTGCCGGATATGACTATTGCGCGTATTAATGAGAATCTATAAGTTTTTCTTTTTTGCTTCTTTCCAATAACGCTCCATGACAGATAATGAAGCATTGCGCATTGTCTGTCCGGATTTTAAAAATTGTTTTTCGATATAGCGAAATCGTCTGAAAAATTTTCTATTCGTTGAACGAAGTGCCATCTCTGGGTGGATATTATAAAAGCGAGCAATATTAACGAGAGCAAACAAAATGTCACCGAATTCAGATTCCATACGTTTCCGATTACGGCGTTTCTTTTTGACTTCAGCAGTGAATTCCCGTACTTCCTCTTTAAGTTTTTTTAAAGGTCCGTTTATGTCAGACCAATCAAATCCGCACGCTGCTGCTTTTCGCTGGTACTTTTCAGCTTGCTGCAGTGCCGGGAGTGATACGGGGACCCCGCTTAATGTTGATTGGTGAGTATCCTTTTTTTCATTTATTTTAATAGCATTCCAATTCCGCATGACTTGCTGAGGGGTGATGTTTTCACGTTTATGGAAAACATGAGGGTGCCGACGGATAAGTTTTGTACGAATACCGAAACAGATATCAGCAAGATTAAATGTTTTATTTCGTTCGGCAACTTGTGCATGAAAAATAACCTGATAGAGGACATCACCAAGTTCTTCGGCAATGTGCTGCGAATCACCGTCATTGATGGCATCAATTGTTTCACACGTTTCTTCAAGTAAATACGGACGAAGTGATTGATGAGTTTGTTGTAAGTCCCATTGACAGCCGCCCTTCGGGTTGAGCAGGCGTTTATTTACTTTCAGTAATTTTCTGAACTCACGAAGTGCTTTCATTCGATAACCTTATAGTATATTTTTGCATCACGAATTTCTTCAGTTATTTTTTGATCTAATAACAGCATTTTTATTGTATGTTTAGTGTCATTAATACTGAGTTCAAGTGCAGCACTAATGTTTTCTATAGTTTCGGGGCGGCGTGCAATTAATGCAATAATTTCTGTACGGGCGTGATCGGTGCTGCGCTTTTTATCAATAGCGTTTTTTTGGAAATGTGGTATACCCTGTGCTTTTGCTCCAATAATTAATTGTGCATGTTCAATAAATGCGGTATCAACCGGACGGGCATGGGGTGCCCATGCCGGACGATCAATTGTATTTAATTGAACAGCAGTCGGATTAATAGCTGCAACGGCAGAACGTAATTGAGAAAGATTTTCGTCAGTATCATTAATGCCTTTAATAAAAAATACTTCCAGCCAGAGGGTTCCGGTATACTCTTCACTAAAACGGAGTAATCCATTATAAACGGATTGTGCTGTTATTCCATGTGCCGGATTATGTATTTTTTTAAAATCACTTTCATTCAATGTGCTTAATGTCGGCATAACAATATCAGCATTTTTGATGTCGTCTCGGACTGAGCGCAAATGGAAGAGTGTTGAATTGGTAATAACAGCTGTTTTATACGGTGTTGTTGTATGTATATGGGTGATGATGCGTCCGATTCCGTTATGGAGTGTTGGTTCCCCATGTCCTGAAAATGTCAAATAATCAATAGTTCCGGTATAATGCTTTAAAAAATCATCAATTTCTGTAATAACCTCTGATGTTGGAACTAATTCCGTACGTTTGGTTGTACGTTTTGTTGTTGCTCCGCACTCACAGTAGATACAATTCAGGGAACAGGTCTTTGGCGGAGTTAGATCAATACCAAGTGAATGTCCAAGCCGCCGCGATGGAACAGGACCGAATAAGTAACGATATACGTGCTGTGTCATACCGGCACTGTAATGAGTTTAGTCTTCAAAGTCAAGGATACGTTCAGCGATGAATGATGCCTGTTTATATAATTTAACTGAAGATTGCAGACGCTGAATGATACGAGCGCGGCGTTGGGGGTTCTGAAGATCATAATGTAATGATGAAAGAAGCGGGGAAAGTTCGTATGCCAATGCCGGGTGATCATTCTGTATTAACGGTAATACTTTTTCCGGAGTCGTCAGGGATGTTTCAAGTCGGGTATACTTGGTTTGCAGTTGTTGCAGGAAATGAGTTGCCTGTTTTATTATGGCAGGTCTTTTTGTAACAGCCGGGAAAAGTGAGAAAATATCTGTATCATGAAGATTACTAAGGATATGTTCAAATGATGATATTGAAATAGCATTGATTCCCATAATTTCTGATGATGGGCATGCAACAGAATAGGGTTCAATATCTGCTGTTGCAAGAGCATGCTTAAACCAACGGGCGTATTTTAAGAAAATATAATCAGTGGGAACAGAATCAGCTATATGCTGTTTTCCTGATCTGATGAATCGTGGACGGAGAGCACGGTATGGAAGTGTTGTATACGGAGCAAATCGGCAAGCGGTAGTACGATACAATATATCAGCGGCTGTATTAATGGCATGCGTTTGAAGATGAGGGTAGCTTAAATCATTACCGATGAGAAATATTTTTTTTATATTTAATTGTATCAGTAAATCAAGGGCACTTGATGCCACTGTGCCGCCTGACTGCAATGAACCTAAATGTGTATGCACTGTACGCGCCGGTGTACTTGACGGTAAAGGCAATTCTTTGACAGTATCAGATGGGGTTGTATATAATCGAGTAGTATAAAAGAAGTAAGAGGGCATACCCGAATATCGGGCGATAAACGGATGAGCGGTAATATCAACAACAAGGCGACTGCCCCGTGAGCGACAGAAATAAAAATCACGATAGTTTGCAAGCTGTGCGTCAACCGAGACAATAATATGCGGGATAATACCGGCAGCATGTAATGCCGGCAATGCGGTATCGACAGTTACTAACAGCATTTTATGTTGTGCATTCCGTAATGCCGGCAGTGTATGGTTTAATGCGGGACCTGCACCAATCAGACAAGCAGGTACATTCCATGCGCAGCGTAATAATTCATTCAGCGAGTTATGGGATTGTGTCAGATTAAGAATAGTATTACGCGTCCAGAGACCGGCAAAAGTATCAACGGTAAGCGCATTACTTCGAACATCCCTAAATGCCGGTTCACAAAGAGTTTTTTTTATTGTTTCATTATACTGTAATTGTTTATCAGTAATACCGCTTCCGGTGAAAAAGCCATGATGCATGTATTTAAATGCATGTATTTCATTTTGATATTCAATGAATACGGGAATGCTATCAATGGTGTCTTGGTAAAAAAAGAAGATTTGATGATTTGCCTGCAGTGAATCCCACCTTCGCGCGGAAAGACCAAATGCAAGCCGTTTAATATCCGGTTCAATGCACATAACCAATAATGCCGGGTTTTGATTAATGAGAGCATCAACGCAATATCCCAATCCGGGGTTAAATACAATGGCAATTGTTATATCCGGCGAGAAAGCGGCTGCAATGCGTTTTTGAGCTTCTGCAATCGGATTATAGGTACTATGCAGTGTATAATTATCAATGTCAGCAGTGAGCATACCGTTTTTTGTCTTCGAAAGGGTTGCCGTGTCGGGAAAGGGGGTGGTTTGTATCTGACGGTATAATGATGGTTGCAGCGCTTGAATATAGATTAGGTTTTCTTTATTAATAGTCATACACACTGAGTATAATCATTTTTACAAAAAGTTAAATAATAAAATACCACTCATCTGCAGATAGATATCAATGGCATTTTTCATTACATCACTATTGTTGCATAATATAAACTGATGATATCATGATGCAGCGGTTGCAATTAAATAAAAGTGCTTGTACTTGACATTATATAATAAGATATGCATACTATTGTTAGTACAATGGTATATTGTACAACCTGAATGAGTATAAGGAGTCATTATGGCACGAGGCAAACGTTCAACAATTTCTCAGATATTAAGTGAAAGTAGTGAGGATTATCTGGAGGCTATATATTCTCTTTCAAAAAAACAAAAAGTCGTTCGGGTTAAAGAAATTTCACAAAAATTAAATGTCCGCATGCCCTCAGTGAATGCAGCGATGAAATTACTGGCACGCAATGAACTTATTCATCAGGAATTGTACGGATACATTGAATTAACGGAAAAAGGGAGCAAACTTGCTCAGCGTATTGTCTGCCGTCATGAAAAAATATTTTCATTTCTTAGCGCAATATTAAAAATTGATACAACAAAAGCTGAAGAAGAAGCGTGCCGTATGGAACATGTTATCAGTAAGAATACGGTTGATAGATTAGATGCACTCCGTGAATATATGATTAAAAATAATATTAGTGATTCATGGTTGAAGTAGTATAATCAGTATTATATCTATTCTCGTCAATAACGCGTGCAAGATATAAAAATAAACCGATAGTAAATAATCCTGATAAAATAAGACTGCTCCAAGAAATATCATGCAGTGTAATATCTGTTGAAAAATACGTATCAATAAGATGGTAGTGGTATGCCAATAACCCCGAAATGATTGCTGCCGCATTTGTAAGAATATGCAGGAACAGTGAAGGCAGGATGGAGTTTGTCTTTACGGTCAGGTATCCAAACACGAAAGAAATAAGCAGTATGCTCACTAATGCTGATGCTTGCGGCCATGCATGCAGTGCCGTAAAGAGTACACTTACGAGTATGATGGCAAGCATGGGAGACATTCGTTTTTTCCAATTGCCTATTAATAATCCGCGAAATAATAATTCTTCACAAAGTGGCGCAATAAATATCGTTGCAGTCATAAACATAATCAGTTGTTGTATGCTCGTGCCGGAAAAAATAGTTGTCAGAGTATGTAAGAAGTATGGTTCACGTTTAATAAATACCGCCATAAGCAATTCAAGATTATTGACGAATATAATTAATGCCGGAGCGAAGAGGATAAGCGGGAGAATAAGTTTCGGGTGAAATGGACGAATTGAAAATAAGTTTCGTAATGATGTTTTCATAAATAAGGGAATACATAATAATGGGATATACGCAGCATAACTTATAAGTGTAATTAAACCGGTATATGGCTGTGTTGTAGTCATAGTATCAGCAAATATCTGCAGGAGGATAAAAGTGAAAATTCTTTGCAGTATTAATACAGCGGCAACAATCAGTAATCCTATGATAGGTGAAGGGAAATTGTGCTGTTTCGTAGATGGTGTATGGGAATCCGGAATATGAGAAGTATGAGAATGAAATGGTGATATGGTAGTCATAGTGCTATGATATCAGAAAGAACGGCTCTGCAAAGATTTATTTTAATTGAAGATAAAAAATAATACACAAAAACAAGCAATATCGATCCATCAATTATTAGCAAAAAAAACAATTATCTATGCCCGGAAAGGGACTCGAACCCCCACAGGCGCAATGCCCACCAGGTCCTGAACCTGGCGTGTCTACCAATTTCACCATCCGGGCAGTATTAAACTTATATAATGAATACTTCTGATAAACACAGGCACTATATAATATTTTATTTTTACGTGCAAGTCTAATTTACTGATAGGAGAAGCAATTATTACCGCTCGAACGTATTACAGGATTAAAAAAAATACTACATTTTCATTGAAATATATGATAAAAAGTAAGTCCCTGAAGGAGGGGACGTATGATACAACGAAAAGCGGTCATTATTATTACTATATGCATTTTTTACTGTATGAGTGCAGCGGTATATGCAGTACCGGTTAAGTATAAAGATGTTAAAAAAAATCATTGGGCGGAAGAATCGGTATATGAATTAGCAGAACGGAATATACTTGAAGGGTACGGAAGAGGGACCGTGCGTGAGTTTAAAGGGGAACAAGCCCTTACACGATATGAATTCGCCGTAGCATTACTCCGTGCGATTCATCAGATTGAAGCTGAAACAGGGGCAACGCAAGCAGATGGTTCAATAAATGCTGATACAATTTTAAAGAACAGTAATCTTGCCGAACAGGATGTTGAACTTATTCAGTCAATTATTCAGGAATTTGAAAAAGAATTGACGGATTTAAATAATCGGGTATCACAAATTGAATCCCGCAATAATGCTGCAGGGCACTATGATACCTATGAAAAAGAATCAGTTGAAGATATCGATCATACTGATATTCACGAAGAACAAAATAAGGAGATGCGGCAAAAATCATCATTTTATCTTTCACTATCCGCAGTTGTTTTATCATTAGCAGCGGTTATTATTGCGGCGGCAGGATGATATATCATAAAACGATATAATAATGTATAAACGATTTATTACAACATATGGTGCATTAATACTTTGTATTATCGGATGTATATCCGTTCTGGGGAGTGCTGTACAAGCAGCGGATATTGTTACCATATCTACAAATATCCCTGTTCGTGATCTTGAAGAGTTATTACCGGCAATGCGCTCTATTATTGCGCAACAATCAAATACAAATATTTTTCTGCGGGTTACTATTGATAAAACTCTCTGGGATAATTATTGGACAAATATTCTTAAGAATGTGGAGTCAGATTCGGTTCATATCGAACCGGAACGTCCAGACCTTCCCGTACAGCCGGGACCGGGAGCATTGGTTGTCTATCATGCTGATGAAGCGTTGAGTTTTAAGACAAATAATTATCGCATTATGCGATTATACGGGAATTGTGATTTAGAATATGAAGATATGATAATTCGTGCAGATACTGTTGAATACAATTCTGAACTTGATGTATTAGTTGCATATGGCAATGTTCGTGTATTCAAACGTGTTGATGCTGAATATATTACCTGTGAAAAATTAGTATTTCACCCCGAAGAACAAAGAGGTGTGTTTTATGACGTATTATATGAACGGGAGAATGGTGAGAGCATTCGTGCACGAAAAGTAACCGTTTTTTCGAATGATAGTTTCAGTGCGAATGGCGCACGATTTATCCCCTGTGATTGTGAAGACCCGGATGATCCGTATTCGACGATTGAAGCAGGGAGAGTATGGAGTTATCCTGATGAACGGCTTATTGTTTTATCAGCGTGGTATCGTATAGGGCAAGTACGGGTGTTTTATACTCCATTTTTCTATTCAACAAAATGGGGGACCGGTATCAGTACATACTGGGGGCGCAGTAGTCATGAAGGTTTTTTTGCACAAAATACCTATATCCTACCGTTACGGTATACACAAAAATATCGTGATCGTATTGCACGGGTAACGGGTAAAGAAAATGCGATGATATATAAGTTTGACTGGTATCAGCGATTAGGGGAATACTTCGGATTTGATTATCACCGAAGAGGACTTGATGGGCAGTTATTTACTGAATTATCGATAGCGGATGAAAAAAGAATTCTCAGCAGCGATAGAAATAAATACCGCCCTGACGGGTATGCATATCGTATTGTACATCGTGGATTCCCTTATCAATGGAAAGCAGCATTCAGCGGACGCGCACCGATACGTGAGGCGGAAGAATCTTCTCATGCAAGCATTCAATGGAATGTTTTCAGAATGAGTGATGTTTCGTATTTACAGCATTTTGAGACCTATCGACATACCAAGCCCGGGTTTGATTTTAAAGATTTACGCAGGACCGGAGGAGCCCATGATTATTATCGGACGCACGATCCGAACTGGTATGTTTCATTAAATGATACACGCGGACGTTCAAGTTTAAACATTACAACACGATGGAATTATCAATGGTATACTCCGGAAGAACGATATGTGCTCGGCAGTACAACAATGCCGCGAATACGCTATACTCTTTCAGGAACAATTGATCCGGTGCAGAAACGATATAGCACTAATTACATACCGATTATTTCGACTAATGCGATATACGTAACGAATACTGCAAACAGTAGTAATGCAGGAATGATTAACACCAACATACAGTATACAACAAACATGAAACAAGTCATTAAAACATTAAATGACCCGTTTGCAGCAAATATAGGATATTCCGTATACGCAACAATGACCCATAATGATTATTATGATATGCAGGATAACGGAAAACTGAATCGCAGTACGACACAACGTGATATTAAAGCGACTACATCTCGGAGTATCCCCTTTAAAAAAATAAAATGGTTTTCAACTTCAATGAACGGATATTTAGGGGATACTGCTAAATGGGGGCGTAACAGTGATTATCAAAGGATGAAACGGGAGAATGAAAATTATCGTCGTCAGTCATATACCTATTACGGATTTGGGGATCGGTACCGAATCGGCATTAAAGCAGTCAATGTAACCCTATCGCATGATATGAGTTGGAAAACACAACCATCAACGGCATTTGATGAATATGGACGACGACGTTCACATAATGTGGGGGCACGATATATGATGGATTTCGCTCATTTCACCGCTAATGCTGATATTAGTATGAATTTACTGACAAAGATCAATGAGCGAATAGATTCATTAATTAAAAATGATCATGAAACCGTTCAAGAATATCGACGGCGTATTAAACCGACATTAGACCGATTGAGCCCGCTGACCCTGCGGTCATCGTATGCGTTAGTATCTGCATCAAATATATTTTCAGTACGATTGAATGATACCTATGTTTATAATTTTACTTTTTATGAACAAACAAACGGACGATTAGAGCATATCGGATCAATCAATAATACGTTGCAAATGAATAATACATGGTCTCCACGTTATATTACACAATTAATTGATAAAAATTGGACGCCGTTCAGATCAACGTTGTCATGGTATCATGATTATGGGAATGAACGAAAACAAACCCTTGATTATTCATTCGGTATTAATATTCCACTGGAAAAATTACGCCTGCAGCTTACTTTGAACGGGAAAAATGAACGTTTGTATTATTACAATAAACGGCTTGCAGAAAAATATATAATATATGGTGATGATGGTACAGTGCTGGAAGGATATAGAAACTTTTTTACTGATCTTGGAAATTCACTGAATCCGTTTAATCCTGTTGCACAGCGGGATTCATATTTTAAGTTACGCAGTGTCAATTTCAGTTTAATACGAGATTTATGCTGTTGGGAATTACGCGCTTCATATTCTTTAAGCCGTCAGTTTATGACTGTCGGTAAGTTTATTAATGTCCCGTATTTTGAGCATGTTGTTGCAATTAACATACAAATGCGTAATCAAAGTGATTTGAAACTCAGTCGTTTGTTTCGTACGGATAAACCATCCGTTAAATAAGCACGATAATCATTAATAATTTGTCGATGATCAAAAACAATTGGTGTCGGCAGTTTTTCTAACCTGAAAAAAGCTGCATGAGCAGCATCATCATTACCATGCGGGATACCCGCAGTTTCAGCAGTAAATACTATTGAAACAGTATGAAATCGTGAATCACGCTTCGGATCAGAATATACACCAAAAAGAGAGACGGATTTAATTATGAGCGTGGTCTCTTCATACGCCTCCCGGGCTATTGCAGTTTCAACGGATTCGCCGATATCAACAAACCCTCCCGGCAGCGCCCATCCGATTGGCGGGTATTTTCGTTTAATCAGTATAATCTCATGGCTCTCCTTGCCGGATATAATAGCATCGACAGTAAGTAACGGGGTCCGAGGCGATGGCATGTGAATTCCTTTCATGCTGGCGTGTGTATGGTTATTGACTATATACAGTAAGAATACTATAACACTAAGTAATGGTAAAGACTGATGTATTAATAATTGGAAGCGGTATTGCAGGAATGACAGCAGCGCTCACTGTTGCAGATGCAGGGCTGAATGTTATTATTGTGTTTAAAGGAAATACTCTTTCAGATAGTACATCACGCCATGCACAAGGGGGGATAATATATAATGGGCTTCATGATTCTCCGCACGCATTAGCTGCTGACATTATTAAAGCAGGAGCGGGGATTTGTAAACGAAGAGCAGTAGAGATTCTTGTTGAGGATGGACCAAAAAGAGTTCATGATATACTCATAAAAAGAGCAAAGGTTCCGTTTACAAAAAATAAAAATAGCCTTGATCGTATTCGTGAAGCAGCCCATCGGAGTAAACGTATTATTCATTGTCAGGATTATACCGGACAGGCAATTACGCACGCATTAGCCGCAGAGGTGCGAAAGCATAACAATATTACCATTATGCCGCTGCATATGGCGCTTGATATTATCACGCCGGAACATCACAGTAACAATCCAAAGTCAGTATATGAAACAACAGAAGCATTAGGGGTGTATCTGTTAAATCTGAAAACGCATAAAGTACATCGCGCTTTTGGTGCGGTAACAATTCTTGCAACCGGCGGTATTGGAGCGTTATTTCGTCATACCACAAATCCATCCAGTGCAACAGGGGATGGTATTGCGATGGCATATCGTGCAGGTGCAAAGGTCATTAATCTTGAATATACGCAGTTTCATCCAACGACGTTGTATACTGATGATGAACAACGGTTTCTTATCAGTGAAGCAGTTCGCGGTGAAGGGGCGCGCCTGCGAACTCGTTCAGGGAAACTATTTATGAAAAAATATCATCCTGACGGTTCATTAGCTTCGCGCGATATTGTCGCTCGTGCCATTCATGCTGAAATGCTGCGTACAAACAGTCCCTATGTGTTAATAGATGTTAAAGGATATATTTCAACTGAGACTATACAGAAGCGGTTTCCTATGATATACACTGCAGTATCAGATCATGGTATTGATATGACGCAGCAGCATATACCGGTTGTCCCGGCAATGCATTTTTCCTGCGGCGGGATCAAGATTGATGATTATGGACGTACGACGATTCAACGTTTATATGCTATTGGAGAATGCGCTTGTTCCGGTTTACATGGAGCAAATCGTCTTGCCAGTACCTCACTGCTTGAAGGGTTAGTATGGGGCTGGCGAAGCGCAAAAAGCATTATTCGTAATAAGAAAGAATTGATAGGAATAGATATTCCGCGTATTCCCCAATGGGACGACAGTGGTCTTTCTAAAAAGAGCGACCCTGCACTAATACGGCAGGATTGGATAACCTTGAAAAGTACGATGTGGAATTATGTCGGATTAATTCGTTCGCGATCACGCTTAAAGCGGGCAATCAATGATTTACGGTATTTAAGTGAAGAGATTGAAGAGTTTTACCGTCATACTAAATTAACCAACGGGTTAATTGAATTAAGAAATGCATTACGTACCGGTTTAGCGGTTGCACAAGCAGCATGGGTGAATCGAATATCACGCGGCTGTCATTATCGAGAAGATTAAATAACAGGCAGGATAATGAAAAAGATTACTCAGGAAGAATTATTAAAAAATGCAAATAAATGGGGTGATATTTCACTTCGATTGCATAAGTTTTATAATGGAAAAATGGCAACTATTCCCCGATGTGCAGTTCGTTCTATCGAAGATTTTGCATTATGGTATACCCCCGGTGTTGCAGCACCATGCAGAGAAATTGAATCACAGCCTGAGAAAGTATATGATTATACCAATAAAGGAAATCATATTGCAATTATTAGTGATGGAACGCGAGTGCTTGGTCTTGGTGATATCGGTCCGAAAGCGGCAATGCCGGTTATGGAAGGCAAAGCGCTGATTTATAAATATCTGGGTGGAGTTGATGCAACAGCGATATGCCTTGATACAAAAGATCCTGATGAGTTTATTAATACCGTTAAACTGCTGGCGCCATCGTTCGGCGGTATTAATTTAGAAGATATTGCGAACCCGAAATGCTTCTATATATTACGACGACTTCGTGAAGAAATGCCTATTCCTGTTTGGCATGATGATCAGCAGGGGACCGCAGCGGTAACGGTTGCCGGATTTATTAATGCACTTAAGGTTGCCGGTAAAGAAATACAAAATGTCAGAGTAACGCTTATCGGTGCGGGCGCTGCAAATATTCGGATTGCACATTTACTCATGCAGGCAGGTGTACAGCCTGAACAATTAATTATTACCGATTCAGAGGGTATACTTACAACCGAACGTGAAGATATGATTGGGGATTATCAGGAGAAATGGGAATTAGCACAAAAAACAAATCCTGAGAAACGGCGTGGCGGTAATGCTGAGGCGATAAAAGATGCAGATGTAGTAATAGCACTTTCACAATCGGGTCCGGGGACACTTGATCCTACTCTTATAAAAACTATGGCGGATAACGCTATTGTATTTGTATGTGCTAATCCTGTACCGGAGATATGGCCGTGGGATGCTCATGACAATGGCGCGTTGATTGTAGCAACCGGAAGAAGTGATTTTCCGAATCAGGTGAATAATAGCCTTTGTTTCCCGGGAATATTCAGAGGGGCTCTTGATGTGCGTGCATCAACAATAACAGATGAAATGTGTCTTGAAGCATCATTTATGCTTGCACAGATTGCAGAAGAAAACGGCTTGCGTCCTGATTATATTATTCCCTCGATGGATGAATGGGATGTTTTTCCTCGTGAAGCTGCAGCAGTTGGTATGAAAGCAATTGAGCAAGGTGTTGCCGGGATACAGTGGACGTATGATAAACTTTATATAAATGCAAAAAAAACCATTGAACATTCACGAAAGCTTTTTGAAATGCTGCAAAAAGATGGTTTTATTCAACAGCCGGAAGAACAATGAGAAAAATTGATACCCATAATGTAATAGCATCAGTGAAAGCGGCGTGTATAACCGCAAACCGTTCGGTTCCTGAAGATGTTGCACGCTCTTTAAACACTGCACAAATGACGGAAAAATCACCGACCGGGAAAATTATATTATCACAAATTAATAATAATATTAAAATTGCTCATGAAAAATTATTGCCGATCTGTCAGGATACAGGCATTGTCGTTGTATTTGTTGAAATCGGCACGGATTGTTATATTGATGGTTCTCTTACAGAAGCAATTAATGAAGGGGTTCGGCAGGGGTATGATGAGGGATTCTTAAGAAAATCAGTTGTCAGTGATCCATTACAGCGAAAAAATACCGGAGATAACACACCGGCGATCATTCATATTACTGAAGTTCCGGGAAATGCCGTAAAAATGATTATTGCACCAAAAGGCGGCGGTTGTGAGAATGTGTCAAAAGTTCTTATGTTGACTCCATCAGATAGTCGTGGGAAATGGAAAGATATCGTAGTTGAATGGGTGCGGAACTATGGAGCGAATGCTTGCCCTCCTGTCATTGTCGGGGTTGGTATCGGCGGTAATTTTGAGTCATGTGCGATCATGGCAAAACATGCTCTTGTATCCCGTACTGTTGGTTCGCCGCATAGTGATGCATACTATGATCATATTGAACGTGAATTATTAGAACGAATTAATAATTCAGGAGTTGGACCAATGGGTGTCGGCGGAATAAATACTGCCTTAGCGGTATTTATTGAAAGCGCTCCATGCCATATCGCTAGTTTACCACTGGCAATAAATTTAAATTGTCATGCTACACGGCATTTGACGGTTTCTCTTTGAAATGATACGGTATCGGAGTTCTTATAATTAAAGATAGTCAGCAGGAGATAGTACTATGCTTGATATAAAATACATTCGTGAGCATCGTAATGATGTTTTGAACATGCTTCGTGCACGACGAACAGAAGCAGATATTGAACAATTGATGCGTTTTGACGGACGGTATCGGGAATTACTGCAGAATCAACAAAATCTTCAAAATGAGCGCAATACTCTTTCAAAAGAAATAGGTCAACGTAAAAAAGAGCGTAAAGACTCAAATGATATTCAAATGAAAGTAGTTGCTATTAACGAACAACTTACTGCATTGAATAGTGATGTTGATGAAATCAAGCAGCAAATAACAACACTTATGTTGACAATACCGAATTTACTCTCTCGGGATGTCCCGGAAGGAGATAATGAAAATCAGAATATCGAAATTCGGAAATGGGGAACAATTCCATCATTTGATTTCCCTCCGAAAGATCATATTGAAATAGGTGAATTACTCGGTATCGTTGATATGAAACGTGCAGCAAAAATTGCCGGTGCACGTTTTGCATTGTTGAGAAATTGGGGAGCACGTCTGGAATGGGCATTAATTAATTTTATGCGTGATATACATGTAAAAGAACATGGCTATAACGAAATAATTCCACCGTTTATTGTAAATAAAGAAGCGTTAATCGGCGCAAGCCAATTGCCGAAGTTTGAAGAGGATTTATTTCATCTGCAAAATACTGATCTTTATTTAGTGCCGACTGCTGAGGTCCCGTTAGTCAATGTGTATCAATCTGAAATAATTAAAGCGTCAGCACTGCCGATTAAGTTTATGGCATATACTCCCTGTTTTCGCAGTGAAGCGGGAAGTTATGGTAAAGATGTACGCGGATTAATTCGATTGCATCAGTTTAATAAGGTTGAGCTTGTGCAAATTGTTCATCCACAGCAATCAGAAGCAATACATGAAGAGATTACCCGTCATGCTGAAACCATTCTCCAAAAATTAGAATTGCCATATCGTGTCGTTACCTTATCAAGTGGTGATGTCGGGTTTGGAAGCTATAAAACATATGATCTTGAAGTATGGCTGCCTTCACAGGAAACCTATAGAGAGATTTCATCATCATCAAATTGTATTGACTTTCAGGCACGGCGTGCAAAAATTCGATTTAAAAATAGTGAAACAGGTAAAAATGAGTATGTACATACTTTAAATGCTTCCGGTTTAGCTGTCGGGAGAACATTTTTAGCAATACTTGAAAATTATCAGCAAAAAGATGGAAGTGTCATAATACCGACAGTATTGCGCCCGTATCTTGACGGATTAGAACGATTACAACGAAAATAATGTATAATTTATGCAAAAGATTACACCATTTATTAAAAATATTGTAGTACGATATCGCCGATTTATACAATTCGGCATTGTCGGAATATCCGGCATTGCAGTTAATATGGGTTTCTTTTGGTTGTTCAAAGAGTTCATCGGGGTGCAATATAAAGTAGCATTAATCGCTGCTATTGAATTCTCCATCATATCAAATTATATTCTCAATGCTATTTGGACGTGGAAAGATCGAAGTGCAGGATCTGCAGCGGGCACATTATGGCAGTTCCTTAAAGCAAATATAACCGGCGGATTAATTGTGATTATGGTTAACTGGGTAACCGCGGTCCTGTTGCATGAAAAAGCCGGTTTAAATGAATACATCGCTCATGCTTCCGGTATTGTATTAAGCACTGTTGTAAATTATATCGTGTATCATTATATTGTATTTACTCCGCAAAAACGGCATATGATTAATATTCGGTCTCTTGATGATTTAATCCACATTGATTTAAAAACACATTTCTACTATGCATTATTATTCGGTTTTATCGTTCGTATGGTTATTGCATTGTGTTACTGGGGATTTATGTCAAATGATGATTTAATGCGCGGTATCTATGAATCATATCGCATTGCTATCGGGCAGCTGGACAGTATTCCTGCATTTCGGGTAATACTATTGCCATGGCTTGGTACCATACCCATAACAATATCACATATGTTGTTTGGTACACAGAATCCGGTTATTGATATGCAAATTGCAAATATTTATTTCGGGATTATTTCACTTTCCGTCATTATCGGAATGTATTACGTAATACAGGCATATCAAAACAAACTCAGTAATACACCAAATATGGAATTATTCTCACGTATGGCGTTGTATGCATCAGCATTGTATTTTTTACTCCCCTTTATCGGTAAACTCATGTTTGCGGAATCGGTTACTGCAGGTCCGATATTTCTTGGTTTTGGATTAGCAGAATATGGGTTTTCCAGAGATATTGCAGGACGAAAGGGGAAATCACATATCCCGTTGTTTGGATTGGGTGTTTTTATTATAGCGGTATCTGTATTAATACGATTACAGGCAGTTATCGTATTATTGGTATATTTAGTAACTATTATAATACGCATTTTGTCAGATGAGTATCACCGTCGGAGAATTCTTGATTATACTATATGGGTTGCAGTGGTAGGAATTGTTGCCATTGGGATGCAGATGCTCATGGAATACATGACCGGTCGTGCTTTTATGGAGGCATGGACTGCATATTTGAAAGCAAATGAAAATGCTGCCGTTAATTACGGCAGTATGGAATGGCATGTTTATATTTTATTTATATTCTTATTGACATTGCCGCCGACACTATTCTTTTTCTGGAAACAATTTTGGGAAGGGTGTAAAAAGTTCTGGGTTGTAAGTATCATTATAGCTGTTTTTATTTTAATTCATTCATGTATCGGTCATAAAGAAGAACGGTTCATGTTTACGATTATTCCGTTTGTTACCATACTTATTGCGTACATGCTTTTTAATACCGTTTCGCAAGATGCTTTAAAGCCGCTGCAGAGATTTTTTAGGAAATATTTCATTATTATAAACATGCTCCTATTGACCGTTTTAATAACGACGAATTCACAACCGGCAGTTATTAAACCGTTTTTGGCAATAAATCACGATCCGATAGCCGGGGAGAAAATAATGGCTATTAATATGGGTATGCGTGATGTATCACGAGGGTTCTATTTACGTAAAAAGCTTTCGCGCTATGTAAATTATCAAAGACAATTCTGGATAGAAAACCCGCAGATGGTAAATAATGCATTGAATGACTTTGTACATTCCGATGCTGAAAAGTGTTATATTATCGGGATACATGATGATTTTTATACAACGGCGGCTTCATACATTAATAACCGAGATGATATTATGCTTAGTGAAATAAAGCATTTTTCAGTGCCATATACTGATTCTATAGTATATGCACTTAACCCCAAGTACAATCAATGGCGCCGACCAAGCTGGGCATATGTTATTACGAAAGTTTCTCAAGAATAGAAAAAGAGTAGTGAGCAAAACAGTAGGATTATGGGAACATATTATAACGAATGATGCACCATAATGCAGCAAATGCGTCTTTTAAACCGATTTTCTTGCCTTCTGAATAATCTCGCCCGGAATATGATATTCCTTCTTCATAAATTCTTAATTTTTTACGGGCAAATTTTGCGGTAAGCTCAGGTTCCATACCGAAACGGTTTTGCTGTATTATTATTCCCTGTATTGCTTCTTTTGTAAATACTTTATAGCATGTTTCCATATCACTGAGGTTTAAATCAGTGAACATATTTGATAGTATGGTTAAGGCGGTATTTCCGATAAAATGCCAGAAATAAAGAACACGATGGGCTTGACCGCCTTTAAAACGTGATCCGTATACTACATCAGCTTGACCGGCAAGAATTGGTTTTAATAAACGGGGGTATTCTGCCGGATCATATTCAAGATCAGCATCCTGTATAATTATAATATCACCCTGAGCCGCAGCAATACCGGTTTTTACCGCAGCGCCTTTACCCTGATTGTATTTTTGCATGATAAATTTTGATATTAATTTGTTCTTTTTACATTTTTTAAGAATTTTTCGAGTATTATCGCTTGAATAGTCATCAATAACAATAATTTCCTTTTTTAACGGCAGTTTAATACTGCGGACTTTTTTTATTAAATATTCAATTGTTGATTCTTCGTTATAAGCAGGAATAATGATAGAAAGAGTTTTATAATTATTTTTAACAGGTTTTGCCGCTGCGGATTGTGAATGCACAATACCGTGATTACGTATAAATATCATGCCGCAGATAAGATTATATACAATCATAGCCAGTATATACCAAAACAATCCAAGCGGCTTCACAAGTGGCGGTGCTTTATAATCATGGGTATTATAGGCTAGAATCCAATCTGATGTTGTATAAACGGGTATAAATCCGGTCAGAGGGGGATTACTAATTTCGGTTGTTGATATTAAAAGCACAGAATAGTTATTCGGATTATATTGAGTATCGTCAGTAATAATATCAACGATATGTTCCGGATTGTAAAAAGCAGTCGGTACGGCGTTAATAATGGGGTTTGAGGAAGTGGTCAGGACTGCAATTGGATTTCCCATACTCATTTTCCGTGCTCGTCTGAGCAGTAATTCGTCCTTAAAATGAAAACAGGTGTTCACAACGACACGAGCGGTAATAATTATACGTTGGGACAATGAAAATGACGGGATACGATTAATATAGGTACTGCCGCCGGTTATCCACGTTAGATGCATTAAAAGAATAAAAAATAATATTGTAATGACAAATGTTTTAAATATTTTGTTAATCATAATAATAAGTAACGGCATACTAATATAGAGTAATTGTTCTGTCAAATAAAATAGTTGCCAAGAGAGTTAAAAAAAAGCATTGACTATACAAAAATGATGATTTAATTTAATGCTCCTATACTGAAAATAGTACAGTATAGAATAACCACGGAGAGGTGGCAGAGTTCGGTTGATCGCGGCGGTCTTGAAAACCGTTGTGCCGCAAGGCACCGGGGGTTCGAATCCCTCCCTCTCCGCAGTGTATTGATAATAGTTGTATAGATGAATAATACAATGGGTATGATGATACTCAGCTGTATCGTACGTCAGTATGTACTGGACGTGCACTGCAATGTATTATATAACTGACCTGTTACTTGATTATTGCTCATGCATTATATGATCTGAGCAACAGTAAGATGGAGAGGTGCTGGAGTGGCCGAACAGGACAGATTGCTAATCTGTTGTACCAATTGTTGGTACCGTGGGTTCGAATCCCACCCTCTCCGCAGTAAAAAGTATGTGCCCGTAGCTCAGCTGGATAGAGCGTATGGTTGCGGTCCATAAGGTCGGGGGTTCGAATCCCTCCGGGCATGCAGTGCCGGATTGGTTGACATCGGTCCGGCGTTCTTTTTATTTTGTTATTATTGTCGCAGGAGAGGTGGCAGAGTTCGGTTGATTGTGACGGTCTCGAAAACCGTTGTACCGCAAGGTACCGTGGGTTCAAATCCCACCCTCTCCGCCGATCCCGTATCGAGTGCTTCGCCATGGCAGTCTATACGGCAACTAGGAGAGATGTCCGAGCTGGCCGAAGGAGCACGATTGGAAATCGTGTGTACTGCAAGGTACCGTGGGTTCGAATCCCACTCTCTCCGCAGCAATTATAATTAAAATTCGGAAGGGTAACGTGGATTATATCGTTCTGGCGCGTAAATATCGGCCGCAGTCATTTGATGAATTAATTGGACAAGAAGCCATTGCGCGGACTATTCAAAATGCTATCATTCAAAACAGACTGCCGCACGCATTTCTATTTAGCGGTCCGCGTGGAACCGGTAAAACATCCGCTGCACGTATTCTGGCAAAATCTTTAAATTGTCTCAGTAAAAGTTCACCAACGGATACTCCCTGTAATCATTGTGCAAATTGCGTCGCGATAACGAAAGACAATTCTCCGGATGTTCGGGAAATTGATGGTGCAACGCATACGCAAGTAGAAAAAATTAGAGAGTTACAGGAAAACGTCATATATGCTCCGGTTAACTCACGCTATAAAATATACATTATTGATGAAGTTCATATGCTGACCAGAAGTGCATTTAATGCATTGCTGAAGCTTATTGAAGAACCGCCTGAGAATGTTCTTTTTATTTTCGCAACGACAGAACCGCATAAAGTATTACCAACAATACTTTCACGGTGTCAACGATATGATTTTCAGAGAATTGCACTGCAAAAAATTGTTGCGCATCTTGCGGTCATTGCTGAAAAAGAAGAAATTCATGTTGATGAACAAAGTTTGTTTTTATTAGCGAAATATTCTGAAGGTTGTATGCGGGATGCTTTATCAATGTTTGATCAGCTGGCTTCATTCACGAATAAGAATATTTCTATTACTCAAACATCCAATATGCTGAATCTTGCATCACAGCAATTATACTATGATTATTTACAGGCGATTATTGATGAAAAAGCCCAGGATGCATTAATGCTGATACAGCATGTTTATACTCATGGTATTGATTTAGGGCATTTTATTCATCAATTTCATGAATACATTCGTAATCTATTGCTTATAAAAAGCGGTGTTACTTCGGAAGAAGCAGTGCAATTATTAGATGATGATCGCAAACGTCTTATGGAGCAAGCTCCGTTGATACACGCCAATATTTTGATTTTAATAATGAATTCAATTGCTGACCTTGAATATAAATTACGTGATTCACGATGGCCGCGTCTTTTAGTAGAAACAAACTTATTTACGCTTATACATATCAGGCAGGGATTGACATTACAACAAATTCAAGAACGTATTGATAAACTTGCCGGTCAAATTAAATCAGCAGATCATGTTCAGAAAACACAAAATCCTATACAATCGCCTGCTGCTCATCAATCACCGCAGCCCCCTGTTTCGCCCTCTTCACCGATTATACCAAAAACACAACCACATACGACGACAATGGCTTCAGATACCGTCAGGAATACATACTCACCACATGCACCGACTCCTGTTTCAGGTACGACGACGCCACCAAAAACAAACATCCCGGAATCAACACACCAATCAATGCCGGATCGCCCTGATTATCTGAAGCATACCGCGAATGAGAATGTACCTGCATCACCATCGGAAGATAACGAATCAAATATAACAAATACAGAAAAAAAAAACGACATAACGAATAATCTATCAAATAACTCTCAATCGGGAGAGGCACAACAACATGCTGCAACCGGAAATAATAATACTATTATTAATACTGAAAGCTTATACAAACCGGTTTATGACGAACGACGATTTAAAAATGGAACGATCTTCAATATAAATGATGTAATGAAAAAAGTTATTGAGAAGATACCAAAACGCAAAGCATTTATTGCTGAAGCGTTGGCGGATGCGCTCATAATTCAAGCAAGCGGCGCAGTTGTGCAAATATACTATTTACCGTATCATAAGAATCAGTATACGGTTATTTTAGAAAACATTCGTATTATAGCTGAAATTTTAGAGAAACATTATTTTGAATATGTACAGGTTAACGTCATACTCATGGATATAACAATACCGGAGAGACGAACAAGTATTATTACACATGAACCGGTAAACAATGAGCCCGCTCCTATAATACAGGAAAACCCTCATGCAGAAGGAAGTAGGTCAAAGATTGATGATACTGGATATACCACCAATACGGATCGTTCATTATCGCCCCCTCAGGTTATTAATCGCAATATACTGCATGCAGCAGATGATACTATTGAAGGACTCGTTGAACCGGTTTCAGATGATGAAGTTGCAAAACCTGAAAATGATACTGAACATGCAGATGAAATCGTAAAAACAGCATTAAAAATTCTGCATGGCAATGTTGTCAATAGAACAGCGGATATTAAGGAGTAACGATGTTTGATATTGGAAAAATGATGTCTCAAGTAAAAGAGATGAAACAAAAAGCCGAAGAAATTCAAGCAGAACTGGCGCAAAAAGAAGAAAGCGCAACAGCTGGCGGGACGATGGTTACCGTTCGACTGAACGGGCATTTTGAAATGACTGATTTGCAGTTATCAGATGCATTATATGCTGCTCATGATCCGGCAATGACACGTGATTTGATCATTGCTGCACATAATGAAGCGGTTCGGAAAATGCAAAAAACAGTTGCGAAGGAAATGCAGAAAGTTACCGGGGGGTTACCACTGCCACCGGGGTTGTTTTAATTATGAGTCTTGATGTACCAAAATCGCTTGAAGAAGTTGTTCGTGTATTTTCATCATTACCAAAAATTGGAATAAAGAGCGCTCGTCGTATTGCATATCATTTATTAAAGTCAAATGAAGAAACCAGTAAAAGAATCGTTAATGCATTAAATACGATGCATACTTCATTGCAGTTTTGTTCAAAATGCGGTGCGATAACTGAAGAAGCGATATGTGGGATATGTGCGGATTCAACTCGCGATGCGTCAATAATTTGTGTTGTTGAACAACCTCAGGATATATTTTTATTTGAACAAACAAAGAGTTTTAACGGTATATATCACGTTCTTGGAGGACTGATAATACCGACAGAAGGTATCGGTCCTGATGATTTACATATTTCTACATTAGTGGAAAAAGTAAAAAATGATGTCCATGAAGTCATAATTGCAACAAATCCCAGTCATAATGGTGAAATGACCGCATTATACATAAAAGGGCTTTTAACACCCATGGGAGTGCGTATAACTCGTTTGGGGACCGGGCTGCCAAGCGGGGCTGATATAGAATATACGGATTTAACAACATTAAAACGCAGTCTTGAAGGGCGACGTCCATTGGAATAATACTAATATATTCTGCTTCAAGATTTATACTGCTCTTTCCGATAATAAATAAGTATTATACGGAAGGGCAGGCTTATGTATCTATCAATTGAGATTTCGCGTGAAAATGATAATTTTATCGCTCATTGCAGTGAATTAAACATAACCGGTTCCGGTCCGAGTTATGAAAAAGCTATTGAGCGACTGAAAAGTATTATTTATTTTTATATGCATTCTGCTGAAGAAAATAAGAGTTCACCTGAGAATCCCGATTCCTCACCAATTATACATTAAATTAGACTCTCATCTCATTTCATACATGATATTGATTGCAATACAGTGGTGAATAAAGCAGTTATTAATATGTATCATAAATACATGATTAATATATAACACAACAAAATTGTATACTATCCAGCCAATATTAAATATACAAAATAATTGAATAAATAATTCGGTGGCATTTGGTATTCGTCAGTAGTCCGGACACGGCTACATATTGATTATACTTTAAACTTTTTAGCCAGTTTAATAACTAAAAGAGCGGCTTTTTTTATTTGAGCCGGTTTTGCCCCCCGTTTTGCTGTAATAGTATTAAGCTCATCTGTGGCGGCTCGTAATGAACGCATATTTTTATGTAAGGCTTCTATTGCAAGGGAAAAAGAATCTGCCATATCTTGTAATTCGTCACCATCGCGAAATTTAATTCGCTGAGTAAGATCCAATTTTCTTATTTTTTCAAATGTTTTAGAAAAGCGATACATTGGTCCTGCGATTTTATGTGTAAAATAAAGCATAAGATACGTTGCAGCGCCGACGCCGACAAGAACCGTAATTATCGTAATATATATTAATTTGTCAATTATAAGCTGCCGTACATCGCGCGTTGTGCGAAGTTTCGATACAATACTGTGTTGAGTCATATCTTTTTTTGCTAAGATCCATATAGAACTGACTTGAATGAGAATAACCAGCAATACAATAACCGTAACGACAAAAATAAACTTTCCCTGCAGTTTATTATTAATGAGCAATCGTTTTCGCATCGCTTTTTTTGAATTCTGTGTCATAATGATACTCCCCGTAAAAATACACCTGAATGCTGATTTTTACATTTTATTTATATAAACGGACTAATTAATGCCGTTTATTTTGACTAATGGTATATATACTTAAAACTTATATAATTCTATATACACCGTGTCAGTAGTATGTCAGTACTATTCAAAAAACATTTTAAATAATAAAACCGAATATTTTATAAGCACCATTAACGGGAGCTATATCAATTTCGATATAACTCTTTTTTTTCTCACGTTTAAGAACAGTTGTTCCATCATGACTATATTGGACTATTTCATATTCAAGCTGTACATCAATATAATAAAAATTGTCTTTATCCCATGATAATTTTTGTTCCAGCACTTTATCAAGATTTCGTTCAGGATCAAATAATGATTCTTCGATACGTGCAAACTTAATATTATATTCTATAAGCCCTTTTTTATTTTTTGTTTTATAAAGAAATAAATGAATGTTATGACCGGTAATAGCTTTAATATATTTATAGGGGCTCAGTCTTTCTTCCATAAGATCATCAGTAAGCTGATTTAATTTGCTTTTCGATAAATGTTCAATACTGATACCCGTATCAGCACTGCTTTGAGTTGCATACAACGAAGCAGGGATTTTGCTTGGTTGTTTATTTTTCATATCATCAAGAAATTGACGAACTTGTGCAATAATACGTTCTTTACTTTTACTGGAAGGGCTTTGAGCCGGTATGACTGTGTTACAAACAATAAGTAAGACAAAAACAATAAAAACAGCAGTATATAAATGATTTTTCATTATACCTTCAGATTATACCCAGAATAATTATCATATAATAATAATATATGGTAAAACGGGAGGGTGTCAAGAGGATAAATAGAAAAATGTCTTAGTAGTTATCAGGTAATAGTATGTTATTTGTGCTATTTGTTCGTTGTATTAGTTTTTTTCAAGGGAGTTCCGTATCCGAGAACGCGGTCCATTGAAGTTGTACCGTCAGAATAATGCTGATAGCGAAGGTATTCAAGGATATTATCGGATGCAAGAGCTTCTGCAAACCAGACCTGAAAATAAATACTTATTTCTTCGTATGAGAACGGCTGAATACATTCATATTCAATAACTTGGTTTATTTGCTGATAAAATTGGCGGTCTTTTTCCGGAATATGACTGATAAGATCGGGATGAAGCCAATCATAAAAGCTTCTGTTAAACCAGACAATTTGTTCATTAATGGCTTCTTCAATGAGATATTTATGAAGTGCGGGATCAGATTCAACATCAGTTACTTTATGAATATTGGTAACATAGGTGTCAATGTTGTTTCGGAGCTTACGTTCAAACTCTTTACGATATGAATCTAGTTTTTTCTCTTCCAGACGCATTAATGAACGGGCTTTCTTATAATCACCATTATCAAAAGCAGTTAATATTTCCGGTTTTACTTTGATAGCTTCCCGAAAAGCGTTGAGACGCATTTTAAATCGTCCCTTATAGGAATCGCTTAAGGTTCGGTATTGGATTTTATATTTATAATTATATTCACGGATACTATCGAGTGAGCAGTGTGTGCAAAAAAGTATTATCCCGATAAGTAAAAATAGTATAGAGCGCACGTATTTCATAATTAATCCTTGAATTTAATCATTTTCGCACCACCGCCGATATTTGATTCTGACCACGGTTTTTCTTCACTTTCCGGTTGTAATACAAGCAGTCGATTTAAATCATCAGCAATATTGTTAATGGCATATTTTGAAATTTTACAAACTTCATCAGTTTCAGGGAATCGGCAGTAGTACGTATTGTCCTGTTCCGAAAGAGTACCGATATCAAGAGTAATGGATTCATTGTCCCGATACATGATTTCAAACTTTTTTTGATAGGGTGTTAGTCCGACATCAAGCGGTAAGGTTGACGGGAGAAACTCTTCAGATTTAATCGTATTAATACTTTGCAGGAAACGTGTCAGCATTTCAGAACGGGGCTCAAGAGAGACTTCTGTTGGTTGCGTAAACTTCCACATCAATTCGTCTTTGTCCCAATGCAGAACATAGGATTCTTTGTCATATTTAAAATATATTTGTGTAATTTGTTCAATTGGACGATGAAAAATATTTTTATTTCGGATAAGAAATAATGTTGTTTTTATTTTATTCATATGTGATTGATTGACATAATAGACGGTGTTTTCATCATTTAGGCGTGTATAATAAAAATCTTTATCAAATATTTTTTCTCCGAACGCGATACGTTTTTCATCGCCGTTTTTAAGTAAAATATCAAGTTCCAATAATGGTTTTCGCAGACCGTATGTTTCCCATTGATCTTCATTGTTGACAGTATACACCGAGTCTTTTTCATAACGAATAAGATTTAAATTATCAAGATATTGATTCAGCGCATCGGCATCACCGACATATGATTTCTCATTTTTTTTATCGCCAATACGACCGCCGGAAACCGTCCAAACGCCGGTACGCGTATCATGCTGCGCTTTGAGAGTAATAATCTCATTACTGAAATTACTGATAAGGCGAAGGCTTTTAACTTCACCCGGGATTATACTCATTAATTGATTTTCAGCTTTTTGCGGGCGGTTTTTTTGAATAATGGATAACGTAATGAAAGTCAGAATCATTGCCAGCATTATGCCGAAGGTGATAATTGTTCCTTTACGTATTTTCATTTGTTTCTCCGTATAATAGTAACAATAGCAATTGCAATAACACCAAGCGGTATAAGCATAACCGCAACAATAAAACTGATAAGCCGAGCTAACGGAACATTTTGAAGCCGGCGAATATTTTGTGTCCGTGGTGGAATCGCAAGCTCTCTTCCCATAGTCCATCGTACAGCATTGAGAAAGAAATCAAAATTAGAGAATTGATATCCTTGACCATAAATTAAACTGTATGTCTGATCTGAAATCATATCAGCATCACCGAATACTGCAATCCGGAATGAATTTGTACGATTTACCGGTCCTTCTGCTATTGCCATCACCCCCGTATATCCTTCTTCATCATTCGCATCACGGGTATAATTACGGTTTTGATTTTTATCCGTCCATCCTTTTGATGTAGTTCGAAGAACAGTATACATTTGTAAATCAGAATCATCGGGCAGTGCAGCCATATCAGCAGCAGAAATAACACAGCTTTTTTGTACATAAACGGTTTGTTGCGGCAGATTACGGGTTAAATCATGCTCAGTGTCTATTGTACGAATAACAAAAATATCTTTTTCTCCTCGTGTTACTAATAATGATTCATCACCTTCAACTGCTCGATAATGGTTATATATTTTAATGCCTCGTTTATTAAGAATAGCTGAAAAAGTCTCCGGTGCATTCGGCTCAGTAAGAATTATCAGTTTACCGCCACGATACAGATAATCGTCCAGATATTCCATTTCGGTTTTACTGTATGGTGTTTTAGGTTCTGCAATAATAAGTAGATCACAATCTTCAGGAACACCTTTTACACGTGCAATATCGACAACTTCAACTAAATATCCTTCAAGATGGAGCTCTTTTTGCAGATAACTATAGGTTTTACCTGAAATATCCGATTGCCGGCGAATTGGTTCACGTTCAAGATGACCGGTCAGATAGTAAATTTTCTTCTGACGGGTCAGAAGATTATCAATAGCACTGGTGATTTCACGTTCCATCGTATCTTTAATAATACGGCGTGGCGCAGCAAGCCTTGGATCACGCAGTTCTGGGTTCGGATCGGTAAAGGTAAATACTTCAATTGTTTGACGCAGGGGCGTTGAATCATCAATATTGTTTTTATCTTTAACTTCAATGATGACACTTGCGTAAAAAGAATAATAACCAATCATCTGAGCATACTGGGGATATGGATTAGCAGTTTGTCGAACAATTTCCTGAAACTCAGAAAAACGTCCGGGATTACGGTTTAAATCAACATTTTCAAAGGTAACATGATCCTGACCGAAAGCATATGCCTCAAGTATTTGCTGTACTTTTGCCATCTCATCTTTTTCATCTGCTTCAGAAATGGGAGAGGGAATTACATCGTAAACATAGGTCAAAGAAATATCTTTCCCGGCTTTTTTTGCTTTTTCAAGAACACTTTTTGATACGTCGGAAAGGTCAAATGACATATCCGTCGGTACTCGAAATTTTAAGTTAATAAGTGTCGCTCCCAATGCAGTGAGAACATTCAGGATAATAACAATAGCTAAAAATGAGATTACGTAAATCCAAAAATTAACCTGACTTTCTGTTTTTCGTCCCGGTCCGAAAAGTTTAAAAGAAAAGGGTTTCTTTTTCTTATTGTTATGATCGGTTGTCGGGTCTGCTTGCGGAGCAGTTGTATGAGCATTTTTCTTTTCGTCGTTCATTATAAACACCTATTTCCGAAGTTCCAAGAGCCGTGTGGCAATGAAAAGATTTAACGCGGTAACTGAGACATAATATACAATATGCCGTGCGTCAATGACACCGCGGGCAAAGTCAACAAAGTGTGAAAGCGGTAAAATATACTGTATTACACCGGTGATTGTTTCGTTATTTCGTATTTGCGGAATACGAAAAATAAGTTCCGGTAAAAGAAACATACCGATAATAAATGCAAATGAAACAAAAAAAGCAACAATTTGATTATTGGCAATAGATGATCCGACCATACCAAGTGATAAAAACACACTGACCATCAGTAAATATCCAATATAAAAAATAAGTGTCGGAAGAATTCTCGGAGCCGCACCACTGACGGCAAGAATGACATAATATAACAATGTTGTTGCAAGGAAAATACAAATAAAGGCAAGGGTAGCAAGGAATTTTGCAAAAATAATTTCACTTTCTTTCATTGGCAAGGTTACTAATAATTCAATCGTACCGGTATGTTTTTCTTCAGCAATTAATCGCATCGTTAATAATGGGGTAACAACCAGTAAAACAATAAAGGTAAAAAATGACTGAAATGTCCCCGGCAGTATTAATTCAATAATATTGCCAATAGACTGACCCGGTGTAAATGAAGGGATGGCAAGTTGTGAGTGAAACGTCATACCGTATATCAAGGTCAATAAAAAAAGCGAGACATATCCGATCGGTGAATTGAAATATGATTGTAGCTCTTTAACAATGATAGACCACATATTTTGCAATGTCCGGGTTTTCGGACCTTCTACTATTTCAAATAACGGTTTTTTTTGCTTCTGCGTTGCAGTATGTATGCTCTGATCAGCGTTCATGATAGTTCCTCAATTACTAAAATTCCGATTCTTTAGTCAGCCGGGCAAATATTTCTTCAAGTGTTATTTTACTTTGATGTAATTGATGCAATGGCCAATTCTTTGCAGTAATTAGTCGTGCTATTTCCGGAGCGCTTTTTTTAACATTTTCCACGGTTATGGTAAAAGCCTGACCGGTGTCAGTTTGTCCTGTTGGAATTATATTTTCAATACCATCAAGTTTTTTTATTTCAAGTGAAACGACATCTTTGGGGGCATCAACAATAATATCGAGACGTTTATCAGTACCCATTCTTGATTCCAAATCTTCTTGTGAGTCACTGGCAATTAATTTCCCGCGATGAATAATAAGAATACGTGAACAGGTTTGTGAGACTTCGGATAAAATATGGGTGCTGAGGAGGATGACATGTTCACTGCCGAGATTACGGATGAGTGAGAGTACTTCGGTTTTCTGATTCGGGTCAAGCCCTTCTGTTGGTTCGTCAAGGATAATAACTTTAGGATTGCCGATAAGTGCTTGTCCGATACCGACACGCTGGCGATATCCTTTTGAAAGATGATTAATAAAGGTATTACGGTATTCACGTATACCAACCACATCAATAATTCTTTCAATATTTTTAATGGCATTTTTATCATCAGTTTCTTTAATGCGTGAAATATAATTCAAATATTGCCATACGGTTAATTCACGGTATAACGGAGTGGATTCAGGGAGATAGCCAATAGACATGCGGCATTCAAGTGAATCATAAATTATATCTTTTCCATTAATGCTTGCAGTACCACTGGTCGGATGCAAGTAGCCTGTCAACATACGCATTGTTGTTGTTTTACCGGCGCCGTTTGGACCGAGAAATCCGATAACCTCGCCTTTTTCAACATTAAAGGAAACATTATCAACTGCTTTTTTTTGACCGAAATGTTTTGAGAGATTGTTAACTTCAATAATCACAATTTATTCCATAACTAATAGGGTAAAAATACGTATCATACAAGATGATATACTGTAATAACGTATAACAATTTTTGGTTGCATTTGTTATCAATTACGTTATCAGACTATAAACATAATGATAATGTTCATAAATGTCAAGAGGGGATGAGAAATCAATGCATATTTTTTAATAGGGATATTGTTATAACAAGTTAAAATCATATGGCAAAAAAATAATAAAATATGTCTCAATTAAGCAATGTGTATGTACTATATCATAGTTATCTTTGAAAATGGAAGTGAAAAAATACTAGACATACTACAATTGAATGATACTATATTAATTGAATACCGATGACAACAGGATATGAATGAATAAGATATATACGATTCTTTCTAATATAAAGAATAATATACCACAAGCATTAGCACGATTTAATGACGGAGAAATGCTGGGTATAGAAAAAGTAGGTTCTGTTGTTGCACGGGGTGATCAGACAGTAGATCAATCATTATCCGTCAAACTGAAAGAAGCATTACAGCATCAGCAGAAAAATTATTGGGTTGGAATACCCTGTTCGCATTGTTGGCGGAAGCATTATAGGCGGGCGATGAAACTGATCGATAAGGAGTATCCATATTTAACCAGTGCTGTTGTTACCACAAATAGAAATTGGAAACTCTTTAGAGATACGTTCGGTAAAAATATTGACGCTCATAAAAAACTGATTTGGATATCCGGCGCTGATCAAAACATGTCAGAACTGGAAAAAATATTGCATCATGCAATACATGAACATATTACCCTACCAACGCATAATGCGTGGAAGGAGTATGAAAATATACATACTCGCGCGCATGAATTCGAGAGCGGCTCGGTTATTGCATTAAGCTGCGGACCAACAAGTAGGGTATTGGCAAAAGAATGGTTTGAAGAACGCCCTGATTGTACATTTATTGATGTTGGTAGTGTGTTTGATCCGTATACGCGGAATGTCTGGAATAATTGTCATACCGGCACATTAAAGCCATGCAGAGAATGCAATTAAGGGTATACGGAGACGGTATAGATTTCTATATACGTGATGAGGGGTATATTCATCAGGATTTATAGTATACCGTATTTGATTTTTTAGTGATTCTGGTATATTATTGAATATAAATATATGAGGAATCTGACCGGAGATAAGAGCGTGGTGCAAGAAATGTGCTGTACGATAGAAGGGTCTAATATAGTGTATCGTGAAAGACCCTTTAATATTATAACGACAACGAGGTGAGTAACAATGAAAAAAAACA
Organism: uncultured Spirochaetia bacterium; assembly: GCA_964490645.1. GTDB lineage: Bacteria > Spirochaetota > JAHITG01 > CAZBCL01 > CAZBCL01 > CAZBCL01. Next base: position 33,068 of record CAZBCL010000013.1, on the reverse strand, counting down.
CTGTTCTGATAGTACTGAGCGCAGCATTTTGTTTTATAATTCTGTCAACGATTATGGCGGATTATTCAGTTATTGAAGATGAAATACAAACAGATGAATCTGTATCTTTTACTAATTATACCGGTATAAACAAACTGGTAAATACATTAGATGAAATATACGGTATCGGCTATTATCTTGCTGATGAAATGAAAGCGATTAATGGAATTGGTACTGCCGGACAGGATAAATACCAAGTTATGCGTGTTCTTGCTGATGCAAGCAATGAAGGGTATTTCGCTGATATATTTATTATCGGCAGTGGTGCTCATGTTGATCATATCAGGAATCTTCGCCGAATTATCGCCGGTTATCTTGAACGTTCATTTAATTATTCACATGAAGGTGCAAAAGCAGTTGCGACATATATTACTATATATAATGCGCGACACCGCGGGGATATGGTCTATTTTGCCTCTCGCTATCATGCAAAAGTTATGGAACAGGTGCAGGCAGAAAATTTAGGTCTTGCAGCTCATTATCAGAACTGGCCCGGGAATACTCGTATTCTTATACCAATAAACGGGGATATCCTCCATGGTCAGCGTATTGGCGATGCTGAACTTGATAGTGCTGCTGATGATGCAAATTTAACCGAACAGGATGCCTATGTTGCTGCTGCTGAAGAACAAGTAAAACGAGACCGTGCTGCGTTAAATGAGAAAAAGAAAGAACTTGAAGAACGTCGTACGCAAACAACCAATGAACAGGAAAAAGCTGCATTGGATAAAGAGGAAGAAGAGCTTGCGCAGCGTGAAGATGAATTAGATAAACGTCAGAATGAAGTTGAGAGTATGCGTGATGATGTTGACAAACAGCGTGATGCTGAAGGGACAACACGGCGTGAGCAGGAAGAAGAACGTCTTCGGGAAGAATTAGTCGAGGAAAATGTCTATAAAGGAAAAGTTTATTTCCTAATGACGCTTGGCTGGCGCCCAGAGGCTCATTATATTAATGAGATATATGTTGTCAATCCGGTGAATAATACTCTTGAGGAAGTTAGTGAGGTTGATAATATTACCGGGATTAATTATTCATTTATTGATAATTATATCGCCGTTATTACCTATGAGTCAAAAGCACAGCAGGTGCATCATTTATCCTATGTTAATTTAGATACGCTGAAACTTGAAAAATCAACAAAAGAAGATGTATTTTGGCGTTCACCGATAAAAGTATATTATGAAGAAATCTATGTGTTTATTCGTGATGGAGAAAATTATTATCTTGCCCGTTATGATAAGGATTTAAATTTATTAAAAGTGAGTCGTGAATCTATTGAGCGTGATTCAAAAATTACGTTCTATCGTGATTATATATATGTTACCGGGCCTAAAGGAGAAACGCGTCGGTCAATTATGGTATTTGATCGTGAAAGTCTGCGGCTCGTAAAAGAAATATTACCGTAACATACCACGGTATAGCATATTTTCATTAAAACATATAACGGATCAGTTAGGTATTTTTGTTCAATGTAATCTATGGCATCGATAGCATATACTCATTAAAACATATAACGGATCAGCGCAATAACCGTGCTGCCAATAACAGCAGTATTGAGAGCATAGTATAACGTAAAGTAAGGTCATGCATTTTATATTTTTTATTGTGCACTGCCAATGACGGCAGCATTAATAATATGGTATGCTATCTTACAATGTGTATCGAACTGAAAAGCTGCTGCGTGCATACGCATTCAGTGTCATATCAGCCCATTCCTTTTTTTGTGCACACACATACCCATATCCGGCAACCATTGCAGCATTATCTGTACACAATTCGTGTGGGGGGAAATATGCGGTTATATCAGGATTAGTATTAAAAAGATGCCGAAGATAAGAGTTTCCGGCAACACCGCCGGCAATAATAATTCGTGGGATATTAAGATCACGAGCAAGCAGGAGTGCTTTAGAATATATCATATTGATTGCATGGTATTGAAATGCAGCAACCATATCTCCCGGTGGTATTTCCGGGTGTTTTTTAGAATAAAATGTTGTAGCGGTTTTTAAACCGCTATAACTGACACAATATCGGCGTTGTTCTTTATTCTTCATATTCGGTGGGGTAAAAGGCATAATTGATTTCGGGTTACCGCGAAAGCGAGCGGCAATCCTATCAATTACCGGACCTCCGGGATATCCAAGTTTAAAATATTTAGCGATTTTATCATATGCTTCTCCGATGGCATCATCAACGGTTGTGCCGTAAACGGTTATATTGAAGCTCTTATCCACTGACATGAGGAGCGTATGTCCGCCGGAAACGAGTAAACCTATTGCCGGGTATTTGACAGTATTTGTCATGTGTGCTGCGTATAAATGGGCGGTTAAATGATTTACTGCAATGAGTGGGAGGTGTGCTGCTTGTGCCAGTGATTTTGCAACTGAAACACCGATAATAAGAGCGATGACGAGACCGGGGCGATTAACCACTGCAATTGCATCAATATCATTGAATGTCAGCTGTGCATTGGTGAGGCATTCATTAATAAGGGGGTTAATGATTTCAAGATGTTTACGTGATGCAAGTTCAGGAACAACACCGTAATATTTCTTATGTAAATCAATTTGCGAAGACACCAGTGATGATATAATGCGGCGGCCGTTTTCAACGACCGCCGCAGCAGTTTCATCACATGATGTTTCAATTCCAAGGATTTTCACGTCTTCTCTTCTGGTATCCTATGATATATTATTGAGATGTATTATTATCGCTGGTATTATCTTTTGTTTGATTAAGTTCATCATACATGCTTTTTTTGTATGTTTCCAAACGGTCCGGCGGAATAGATGAACCATCATATTGATATTCAAGAATATTGATTTGATGCTCAAGATCGGTTGAAGCATTATTATACTGAATTTCCCAGACATCTTCATCTTCAATATCTTCAAGCATTCGCATTGGATATGTTTCATATTCAACGCGAATATCTTTAATATAAAATGTGAAATCACCGCCAATTTCCCCCGGAGCTTTGTATACAACAAGAGAATCAAGTTTTAAGAACGGGGCATATTGCGGATAAAGAGGTTTTTTAACAACACCGCGTTTTGTAATATCAAAAATATAATCAGGGTTACTCCAGATGATACGTTTCCAACCCGGATAATATAATGACCCCATAGAGACATTATAATAATCGCCTTTTTCATTTTTCATACGAATTTCAAGTGCATGTTTATAATTTAACCCGCGAACTAATGCACTTACACGACGAATAGTGCCAACGGCTTCAAGCATACCGGTCGGTTGTTCACCGGTTCTATCCATACGGGTAAAATCAGATACCGGCAGTAAAGGATGAATTCGTGCCCAATCATTGTTCCATGATTTATCAAAGTGAACCCGTATTCCCATACATTGTTCAAATGTCGGTTCATTTGCAGGAAGATTAGATGCCAAAGCTTCCTGATTTTGAATTTTAACAATTTTTACATCACTGAATTGATAACCCTGCGGTGTATCAGACATACCGGAGAGTTCAATGCGCCAATTGTCAGAATCAATAGCAGTATCTTCGGGAAGGTTTCCGAAATCAACTAAAGTATTTGTTGTAATAATCGGATAGTCATTCTCACCGGCATATTGTTTCGGCGGTTCATTCCGATAAATAAGCCGCGGGGTACGATTTCCTTGCTCAGCACATAATGGTGCGGAAATAAGAAAAATCATAAATGAAATAAACAATACACTGCAAAGTATTAAAAATTGACGTTTACCCATTGTGGGCCTCCTTGAAATAAAATATACACATTTTATATATAAGTAAAGGTATATATTACGTATGCAAAATTGTATCTAATGTACAAGTTCTGATGCATAAACGAGTTCAATACCTCGTGCTTTTATTATCGGCAGATAACGGGTCAATACTTTATAGGTAGATTCCTTCGTAATATGACCTATACCGACAGCATAACCGTTCTTTTCTGCCCGTTGTATCAGTAATTCCAATTGCGATTCAACACTAATTTCGGTGTCAGTATGATCAAGGAAAATATCGCGTTTAACCGTCGGAATACCATATGCACGTGCTGTTTGTGCTCCAACACTATCCGGTGTTGTAAGGCTATCGAGATAATACAAATTATGTGATTGTGCAGCAATCATTGCAGCTTTCATAATATTAATATCGGCTGTTGCAGCAGACCCTTGATGATTATTAAAGCCTATTGCGGTTGGCACTATTTGTAAATCACGAGCCAGCTTTTCTTGAATTTGTGATGGGGAATCATGGGTCATGAAGTAATATTCTGCTATAGGATCAACAGTGATTCCTCGTTCTTTATAATTCTTCGGTTCCATCGGCTGATGCAGAATAACTTCATACCCTAATCCCGGCAAGCGTCGTGCAGTTTCTGTTGCCTGCGGACCGTCAGGCATAATCGCAAAGGTGATATGAGCATGCAGGGTAAAAAACTTTTCCGAGAGAGGGGTCGTTGTACCAACATCATCAATAACAATAGCAATTTTCGGACGACGGCTATTATTTGCCGGTATTTGTTCATTATGTTTATCAATGTCAGTTATCGGCTGTAAGTATTCATGTTTATCATTTTTATTTATTAATAGTGGACGGTGAAGATTGAGATATAAGAGGGCTGTTTTCTGATACGCATAACATATTTTTAAAGTAATTTCTGATGTCGTTTTTTCCCCCTGTCGATTAACTTCACGTACATCAGAAAACCGAAGTATTTTTTTCAGTTTAAATAATACCGATTCAAAGCGAGTCTTTTTTGATAATTGGGCATTAATGATATAATATGGTATAGCACGTGATGTATACTGCATTTCTTTAATACCGGTTACAGTGATACCGTTTTTAATAAGCTGCAGTTTAATTGATGCGGCCAAATCACGACTTCGCTTTTCCAATGATATTCCCGAGGGCTTTGTACTTGTACGATCTGAGACTGTAGGCGACGGTCCCGGAGATTGCAGTGTTTTTTCATCAGGAGGAGTGATGAATATATATTCGTCAGTTGGAGCAGAGTCGATAATTTCTAAAGGGAACTTTTGACGAGTTAATTGACGATCGACATAGAGTGCAATTCCGGTTAGAATAACAAGAAAAAGAATAAATGCTGTTGCAGTTGATTTCTTTCTGCGGCGTTTTTTCTTTCTTTTTCCTTTTACCTGAATAGATGATTTCCGATGTAATGATGTTGTACGCTGCGCCATTTCGGTTCCTGATAATTATACTACTCGTATTATATAATCGGCAGGAACAAAAAATGTATAAGCGTAGTACTATCGTATAGTTATTTATCACTAATCGGTATATACATTAGTTTATGTCCGCGTTTAATGGATAACAGTATTGATGTTCCTGATGTATATTTATTAATAAAGGTTTTCCAATCATTGAGTGAATTTATTTGTATTTTTTTTTGGTGAACAAGAACACCGAGGATGATATCACCACGCTGAATATCAGAACGCTTTGCACTGCTTTTCGGGTCGATTGCAATAACAATGACTTTATGCATATCACTTGCATCAAGTTTATATTCTTGCTGCAATGAACGAGAAACGCTTTGAACGGTTATGCCATTCCATGGCTTTATTGTTTCATCGGTATTTTGTGCAATAATATTTTCTTCCGTCGGCATTTTTCCAATAGTCACTTTGATGGTTTTCTTTTTTCCGTCATGCAGAATAATCATTTTAACACGGGTGTTCGGTTTATATGCAGCAATTTTTTGTTGTAATTGCGATACTGTTGAGATGTTTTCATTATCTACGTTAATAATAACATCTCCTGCCTCAAGTCCGGCTTTTTTTGCCGGTGAGTCTTCGGTTACTTCTCGAATAAAAAGTCCTTCACCGGCTTTAATATTTAATACAGCAGCGATAGTATCATCGACCGGCTGAATGATAATGCCAAGGTATCCCCGCGTTACCGATCCTTTTGTTGATAATTCTGGAAGTATTTGTTTTGCCATATTAATCGGAATGGCAAATCCAATACCTACATTAGCACCGGTCGGACTGGCAATGGCAGTATTAATACCAATAACTTCACCTTTGATATTTACCAATGGCCCGCCGCTATTGCCGGGGTTGATTGAAGCATCGGTCTGAAAATAATTCTCATATTGTGCCAGCCCGACATCACGTCGATGTGTCGCACTGATAACACCAACGGTAAATGAAGCATTCAATCCAAACGGATTTCCAATTGCAATAGCCCAGTCACCAACACCAACAAAATCAGAGTTGCCCAGTTTCGCAAAAGGGAATGATTCTTTTTTTTCTGTTATAATTTTAAGCAATGCTAAATCAGTTTTTTCATCGACACCAATAACTTGAGCGTCATATTTTTTATTATTATATAAGGTTATCTGTATCTTTGTTGCATTACGAACAACATGAAGATTGCTGAGTAAATGTCCGTCTTTATTAATAATAACTCCTGAACCAAGGCTTTGTTCAGTATATTCCCGATATTGCGGGACATCTTCAAAAAAATGACTATAAAAATCATAGAATGGATTTTGCTGATATACTTTGTGTTCGGTAGAAATATTCACAACTGCCGGAGTAATGGAATGGGCTACATTTCTAAACGCTTCCTGTAATGAGAGCGCACTTTGCAGTCCCGGAGAGTTTTGCTCATCTGCGGAAAGAAAAGCGGAATTGTTTCTATGCATGAAGCCCTGTTGAAATGCAATAAAATTTAGTACAATACCGGCAAGCACTGCAACTGATGCTACGGTTATCAAGAGTAACGGAAGGCTGATATTATGTTTTGTAATAAATGATAGTTTTTTCATAATGTACTCCTGTGTGTCTGATACTGATGTCTTACTATATAGACAAATATAATAATGATAAGTTTTATGTCAAGGTGATGAAAATTATTGTCCTTGTGAAACATTCTGGTAATAAGAAATGTATTCATCAAGCTGTTTTTGCAGACGATCTATTTTATTTCGGATAACCGGAGCTTCAGCTGCTGATGCTGATACTAATTGTTGTTTGAGATCGGAAATTTCACGGGCAAGGCGATTAATAACCCGAACAAGACGATCAATATCTTCTTTACGTAAATCGGATGATGATGATACCGGCGGTAATGAAACTCCGCTTTCAGTTGTGATATCTGATGCTGTTGATGAGGAGGCGCTACTTGAGACAGCAGATTCTGATGATACAACTGCTGCCGGTTCCGGTATTTTTTGAATCCAGAAGGGGAAATGTGCCGTCTGACTCCAACGCCCTTTTGAATCCGAAGCCCGTACGTGAAAGACATAATATCCGGTTTTTAAATCGTGAAATGAGATATAGTTTGTTCGTAATTGAATCGTATTGATCGGGCTGGTATCCATATTTGAATCGAGAGAGTACGAGTAACCGACGATGTTGTCAGAATATGCTTTCCAGGTGAAATACGTATTTTTTTCTATGTGGATTGGATTTTCCATATGTGATGAGTCTACAAACACAGGCGCGAGTACCGGGCGGTAATACATATCAATCGGATAATGAACAGTATCACTCCAATTCCCGGCGATATCGAGTAAGCGAATATGAAAATAGTACCGTCCTTCATTGAGGTTTTTAAAATATGTTGTATGTTCATGTGCACCGGCAACAATAATATTCGGAAAAGTATTTTCCTGTTGATCGAGGGTATAACTGAAGCCGACTATTTTATCTGCATCTAAATCGGTAGACCACTGTAATTGAACGACTGTTGCACTACTTGGTCTATCAAGCGGATGCGAGGGACTGGTAATAACAATATTGGGTGTTTGTGGTATTGATTCACTGCTGACAATAGCGCGACTTTGTTTGCCGACTTGTTCCCATACAGCGATAAGGCGGTCTCGCACTGCAGCAAGACTCGGATTATATGAGGCGCCGGAGTTTACAAATGATTCAGGCTTTCCCCATTTCAATGATGAATGGGGTTTGCTGACAATCCATATATCTTCTTTTCCGTTGTGGAGGTTATGCCAAGCGATATTATTTTTATATGTTGTTGCAGTAAAATACGGTTGAACAATTTCAATTAAACCGTCATAAATGATATCCGTTATCAAAGGAGGGTTTATTGATGGAAGCGGAAGTATAGTGTAATGATAATGAGTTGCTGATACGAGCAATATACGTTAAATGAATACGATCAGAAATGTACAAAGCAGGATTATACAAGTTAAAATTTATTTTCTCACTATATACTTTTTTCCATTTTCTTTTTCGCAGTTGATTATGCAGTAGGGTTATTCGTTTTTCATCGTTATTGCTGTAAATAATGTATATACCGCTTGCATCAAGTGCAATATCATATGAGAACTTATTTTTTTCATTGAGTAACGGTCGAGCGGCTGTCCATGAATTACCCCAGTCATAAGAAGCATAATATGAAAGTTGCCACATATCATTTTTTTTTGATAGTGTTTGCATAACAACATACATCGTTTCATTCATGCCGGTTGCTTTAAAATCAACAAGTGTGTTTTTTAAGGGATTGAATTCCTGCTTGACGTTCCAGGTCATGCCGTTATCTGTGCTGACACGGTATTTTATTTGATATCCTTTATCTGAAGGAGTTTTCCAGAAAACCGCAAGTTTCGTGAAACCATTATTAATGAGATGCGGATTATGTGCTCCATGATCATCAAACCCGATAACTTCACTTTTTGACCATTTTTGTGTATTGAGCGATTGTCGTTTACAAAATATGGTTGCGTTTTCGTTCGTTAAACGCTGGTAAATAAGTATAATTTGATTTTCACAAACTGTCATAAACGGGTAATAATTGGCACTGTTTGCTTCAGCAATAATCGGTTGTGACCACGTATACGGGACTTGTATTGATTGTGCAAAAGAAGTGATAATACATATAATCAGTATGACAATAATACAATAGAACTTTTTCATAAATACATATCCACCATAATTTTATTGCTTTCCCTGCAATTATCCTGAACTGAGAATATATACTAAAGTAAAATAAATATCAATAGTTGAAATGAGTATATATTGAAATCAATAAAGTAGGAGCAATATATAATGAGAGTATGTATTATTGTAATATTGAAAACAAATATTATGCGCTGACGGCCATTTCACTATAACAGGTTGTACAATTCCGCCCGGCTGCTTTGCTTTGATAGAGTGATTCATCGGTTTGTTTAATTATTTTTTTACTGATATAGTCAACTTCGCATTTATCTTTTTGATTTTCAGGTATCCATGATGCAATGCCGAGGCTGATGGTAACATAGAGATCATTTCCATGGTCATCATGGAAAACATGACCGGCAATCTCTTCACGAAGCTCTTCAGCAAGACGATATGCAGTTTCAAGAGAAGTATCGGGAAGTAATACAGCAAACTCTTCCCCACCGTATCGATACGCACTATCAGTATTTCTGAAAAATTTTCTAACAAGAGAAGCAGTTTCTGCCAAGACATAATCACCGGTTTGATGACCGTAATTATCATTAAACCGTTTAAAATGATCAATGTCTGTCATAATCAATGTCAGCGGGGTTTGTTGACGATGAGCACGAAGTATTTCTTCTTTTAGTTTATGTTGAAAATGCCGGTGAACATATAAATGTGTTAAACCGTCGGTAATTGCCATTTCATACAAGCGTGCATTATTTATTGCTAATGATATTTGCGTTGTCAGTAAAGAAATTAATGCTTCGTCATGATCAGCAAAATCGCCTTTTTTCTTATCTGCAATTTTAAGTATGCCTATCGTCGTATTATTCACTAAAAGCGGAGCGAGTATCGCCTGTTCACCATCTGAATCGGATATCAGTACCGGCATATTATAGGTTAATGCATCATGAATAGCATCATCCCGAAAGGGGGCGCTCCCTAATTCACTGCGGGAGAGTGTTTGTTCATTGCATCGTGCTATTTCAGGGATGAAATGTCCGTGTTCATCGGTTAAATAAATATATATCGTATTGACTTCAAGTTTATGCTGAACTACTTCAAGGATAGTATGCAGCATTTCATTAAAATCAAGAATACTGGCTATAGCTAATCCTACTTCACGATATGCGGAAAGATTTTCAACTTCTTCGGTAAGTTTCTTCTTTTCATCCATTAACGAAGAAATATAATTTGAATTGGGTTTTGTGAAAAATTGAGGCTTCGAAACAGGGGGGGCTTGAGTTGTCGGCAGTGTTTCACGAGATAGTGCTGTATTGTTATTATACACTGTTTCAGTATCCGCTTTAACTTCAGGGGATGATAAAACAATACCCCGGACACTATTGGGGGGTCGGTATTGTAAATTAATGATTGGCTGTTCAGTATTAATTGATTGACCAACAGAAGGAGTACGTACGGTTGTCTGAGCGGCGTCAGGAGGTATTGTATTATTATGCTGCGATATCGGATTATTACTGACTGAAGCATCCGCGGTTTTCTCTGATTTTTTTGACATGTTTTCAGGATGTTTAATTTCATTATATAGTTTGAATATAAATAGTAAAACCGTGAAAATAAAAATAATACTCACAATACCATAGCTGACGTGAAAAGAATGCATCGGTTTAAACAATATAGCGTGATTAAAACCGATTTCGAATGTAATTTGCGTATCGTATACCATAGTTGTTTGAACGATTTTTTCTCCGTGATAAAACGGTAATCGTACCGCTATCGGTTTTTCTATAATTGGTTTAGGATTAATAATAAAATGTTCTTTAATTAACGCAAATTGTTCAGTATCAATAGTATTATTGTGTCCGGCAACGACAAGGCGGTTATTATCATCAATGGCGATAATATATTGTATACTATGATCAGCATCGCTGACATGTGCCGCCCACAGTTCAAAAGAAGCTTTCCCCGTTCCGGGAATTTTCTGTAATGATTGTAAAGCGACTTGTACTGTTGTATGCACTGTATCCTGTATAGTCTGCATGAGACGTATTGTCTGCCATGGTAATACTGCTATCCATGCGGCGGTTATTAAAAGAATAATTCCAAGTTTAATACATTGTATTTTGGTAAGGGGTACTCGTTTGCACCACACGATTGTAACTCCTGAAAATATATTGATATCTGCTTCCATTATCGGACTATACTAAAAAACGATAATAAGTATATTAACGAGGAGATGGTTATTTTTTATTTTCCGGGAAACGGGTGAACTTATCGAATTTGATGTGCAAACGTTTTGCTTTTATCAAACTGATGCGAATATGTGTTTTCAGCAGATTAACACCGGTGAGATTAATACCGCGTAATGATTCGTTTTCAACCGGGATAAAATTCGCGTCGGTCATCTCTGCATAACTGAAGTTTGTATTGATAAGAACCGTATTTGTCAGATCAACCTGATGGAGTACCGCTCCGGTAAAGTCAGCCCCCTCAATGACGGCATCGGATAATTCACCGGCGGTCAAATTGATATTAGCGGCGTGTGTATGTCGAAGGAGGGCGCCGTTCATCATTGAACGTTCAAAATTAGCATTGGTAAGCTGTGCGTCGGTAAAATCAGCATCAATAAACAATGCTTCACGGGCAATCATTTCATCGCACCGGGTTTTAATGAATAGCGCCTGTTCAGCATTAACTCTATCAAAAAGAGTTTCAATGAGAATGCTGTCGGTGAAATCAGTGTTTTTTAAATATGCACCGGTGAAGACCGCCCATCTGAAATTGAGCCCTGATAGATTTAGTCCCGACAAATCACATTGTGAAAAATCAAGCCCATTACAGTCATGGTGTATTGATTCAAGCTTGTCAGCATTGTTTTTACGCCACGTATTCCATTTGTCAGGAATATTCTGCAGAATTGATAGTATTTCTTTTTTAATTATTTCATGCATAATTCATATAAGTATATACGAATACAATAAAAATTGAAATATTTTTATTTGCGGTTATCCTATAAAGTATTAATGCAGTATAGTGGGTGCCGGCGGATAACAATATATATGTAAAAGACTGTTGACATGTGATGAAGAGTTACGATAAGATTATATATAATATTTATATTTTGTAAGGCTATTGGTGGAGGATGCCGTGATACGTTATAGTTTTATAGTAGTGATACTGTTATGTGCGTTTACTGCATATGGACAAACAGGTTTGTTTCGTACTCCGCAGGATTATAATCAATGGAAAACACTTGATGATTTTGAGCTGTGTTCAAATTGGACACTTTTCAGTGATGATCTTGAGACGGTGTCAAATGCTCATACAAAGCTTGACCCCACTCCCGGTATTGGTTTAATGGATTATACGGTTATGCTTCGTCGCGTAAAGTCAGGAGCGAGTTTCAATCTTCATGGTGAAACATTTTTATATCAGCGGCAGAAAGAGAATGTTTCTAATCGGTATGGGAAAGGAACACCATATCAGAATTACAGTCTTGGGGCTCGTATTAATTATCCGATTGATGCAAAAATGACAGTATTGATAGAACCGAAAAAACCGTATCCGCTTATTGGTCATGTATCCTATTTGCGAATGTGGGTATTAGGACGCGGTGATAATTATCAAGTTGATATTTGGATACGTGATTATACCGGAACACTACAGGTTATTCCGGTTACGAAGACTGATTTTATCGGATGGCGATTATGTAAAATTCCAATTCCGCCAACAATTCCGCAAAATTGGTTGCCATACCCCGAACGGAAAATACTCTGGATTGAAGGGATTGCGGTTACTAATAGAGGCGGGGAATTAGCACATTCATTTTATGTCTATTTTGATCAATTAGAAATGAAAACCGATACTTTTCTGCCGTGGTTTGACGGGCAGGATATTCCGGACGGCTGGTGATAACACACGAAGTCTGATTTCGGAATACAATATTTTCGGTTAATTATGCTGATACATTCCTTGACAGTGATTATCAAATAGTATAGTTTCAGTCTTTACTTTAATTTTTTGAATACATAGGTAAGGAGAAATGACAATGGAAGCGGTTGTCGAGCACAATGGCGAACAGTATATCGTCAAACAAGGAGAGAAAGTACTCCTTGAAGAACTTGGTTTAAAAGAAGGCGATACGTTTACTTTTTCAAACGTGCTCTTAATTACAAATGATAAAGATGACATCAAAGTCGGTCAACCTACGATTAATGGGGCGAGTGTTGATGCAAAAGTATTAGGTGAAACGAAAGCAAAGAAACTTCGTTTTATGAAATACAAACGCCGGAAGAAATATCGACGGACAATCGGTCACCGGCAGCGTTATACACTATTGCAGATTAATACCATTAAAGTCGCTTCGTAAAACTGTCAGTACGATGATATGCCTGAAGTGCAGGTATGTTTTTATAAAAAGAATAATTGTATTATTGGGTTTAGTGCTGTCGGGCATGCCGGTCGGCGTAAACCGAAAATGCGGTTATGGCAGTTGTTTCACAAAAAAGATAAAGAATATGCTGCACAATCAGAATATGGCAATATAGTTTGTGCAGGAATATCGGCATTGCTTTTAAATACGACGCGTTCTTTGATTGCATTAACTGATACGGTAATTGACGTTCAATCTGAAGAAACCGGATTGTTGCGCTGTTCAGTTATCCGTGGTCATAATGAGAAAACAGCACTCTTAATGGAGTCACTCATTCTTGGTATACAAGAAATAGCGCGTGAATATCCGAAACGAATACGGATAGAAATTATTGATACGTAACGGAGGGTTATTATGGCTCATAAAAAAGGACAAGGTGCGAGCCGTAACGGTCGCGATAGTAATTCCAAACGTCTTGGTATAAAAGCCTCAAGCGGTCAACCGGTTACTGCCGGAACAATTATCGTTCGTCAAAAGGGAACAAAATTTTTTCCCGGTCCGAATGTCGGACGTGGTAAAGACGATACATTGTTTGCAAAAAAAGACGGTAAAGTTGTCTTTTATAATAAGGGCAGTAAACGGAAATATATCACCATAGCGTAAGTCCGCAGTGGACACATTTATTGATGAAATAACAATAACAGTTCAATCCGGAAAAGGCGGCTCGGGATTGGCTTCGTTTCATCGTGAGCGATTCAAACCTGTCGGCCCCCCTGATGGCGGCGATGGCGGTCGCGGCGGTGATGTTGTTATTAGAGTCAATCCTCAACTATCTACATTATTCCATCTTTATCGACGTCGTCATTTTAAAGCACTTAATGGTGACTCAGGCATGAAATTACGTAAACACGGCAAGAATGCAGATACGCTTTATATTGATGTGCCGCGCGGTTGCCGTATTATTAATATTGATACAAATGAAATTATAGCAGATTTATCACAAAAAGTAACAGAATGCATTATTGCGAAGGGGGGAGACGGCGGAAAAGGGAATAGTCATTTTAAGACGGCAACGAATCGTTCGCCAAGAAAACATGGTACCGGATGGCCGGGCGAAACGAAAACAATAAAAATAGAATTATTACTTATTGCAGATGTCGGTTTAGTCGGATTACCGAATGCCGGTAAATCAACGTTGCTTGCGGCATTGACTGCAGCGCGACCGAAAATTGACAGTTATCCGTTTACAACTATTTCCCCGAATCTTGGTGTCGCTCGTGTTGAGGATGAATACGGTATTGAGAAGAGGTTTACAATTGCGGATATTCCCGGTTTAATTGAGAATGCACATATTGGTGCAGGGCTGGGATTATCATTTTTACGGCATATAAAAAGAACTCATGTTGTTGTATTTGTTATTGATATGAGCGATGATGACTGTATTATGCAGTATACTATGCTGATGAATGAATTACAGCAATATGACCGTGCATTAACGCAAATACCCTCAATTATTGTCGGATCGAAAATTGATATTGATAATGCACGTGAAAATATAAAAAAGTATCATACGCACACAAACCAAGATATACTTCCGCTATCATCACATTCGGGTGAAGGGTTGGAAGAATTAAAAAAACGTATATTAAGCATAGTGTCAATGGATTCATCATGGAACGAACAGAACAGTTAAAAAATGTTAAACGGATTGTGATAAAAATCGGTTCAAGTTCTCTGACCCATAACGGGCGATTAAATAAGCGTAAGATAAACCGATTAGTGCATAGTATAGCAGTATTGATGAGAGAAGATATTCATTTGGTATTAGTTTCATCAGGCGCTGTTTCATCAGGCATTGGTGAATTGCAGTCAATGCATCGAATAAAAAAAACGGGATACCCTACTAAAATATCTGAAAAGCAAGCAGCTGCTTCTATCGGTCAATCATTGCTCATGCATTATTATGCAAGTTCCTTTCGTCGATATACCATACCGGTCGGTCAAATATTATTAACTGAGAATGATTTTGAAAATCGTGAGCATTATTTAAATATCCGAAATACGTTATGTCGTTTATTTGATTACGGAACAATCCCGATTGTGAATGAAAATGATACGGTCGGTATTACAGAAATACTTTTCGGTGATAATGATACTCTCGCGGCACTTGTTGCTGATATGATTCAAGCAGATATATTAATTGTATTAACAGATATTGATGGGTTTTACATGAATGGGGAATTGCAGTATGAATTACATCATATCACTGATGAGGTTGAGCAGGCTGCCGGCTCAACCGGCAGTTCAATGAGCCGCGGCGGGATGATGTCAAAGATTGCAGCAGCGAAACAGCTTGCCGAGCATGGGACGATTACAGTCATTGCAAATAGTAATACGCCGAATGTTATTCAGCGGATACTATCCGGTGAAGTGCTTGGCACGTATATACATCCATCTGATGAATCACTTTCATGTCGTAAGCGATGGTTAAAAGCAGGGGCGAAAAGTAAAGGGAAAATTATCATTGATGCCGGAGCAGTAACGGCATTATGTCAGAAAAAGAAAAGTCTTTTACCGAGCGGTATTATCAGCATTGAAGGAAGTTTTGAAACCGGTATGGTTGTTGATATTACCAATCAGGAGGGTGTTCGTATTGGGCGGGGATTAGTGAATTATTCCAGTGCTGAGATTGAACGTCTTCGCGGAAAAAAAACATTCGATATTGAACATATATTGGGTTATAAAAGGGATGATGAAATAATACTACGTGATAATATTATCATTTTCAAGGAAGGTGTGTAAATGAAGACTGATGTATCAGTAACTGAAATAGCGCGTTGTGCACGTTCAGTAATGCCGGCAATTATGAATGCCGGTGATACTCAAAAAAATGCTCTTTTACGGAGTATGGCAGCAGCACTTCGTAATAATACACAACGTATACAAAAAGAAAACACGAAAGATTTAGAAAACGGGAAAAAACGGGGGTTATCTGATGCAATGCTGGATCGTTTAGCCCTTACTGATAATCGGATTGAAAATATGGCGGCGGCATTAGAAGAAATTGCATTAATGAATGATCCTATCGGTGAAATTGAACATGCATGGCGGCGACCAAACGGCATTGAAATTGCCCAAATGCGGGTGCCGATTGGTGTTGTCGGTTGTATATACGAATCACGACCGAATGTTACCAGTGATATTGCAGGATTATGTATTAAGTCAGGAAATGTATGTATTTTACGCGGCGGATCTGAAGCTATTTATTCAAATACGGTTATTGTTGATGTTCTTCATAGTGCTTGTACAGAACATGATTTTCCGGAAGAAATTATATCTTTCATTGCAATTACAGACAGACAAGCAGTGTATGATATGCTGAAGCTTGATGCTTTTATTGATATTATTATACCGCGCGGCGGACATGGTCTTATTAAAACGGTTACAGAAAGCTCAACAATACCGGTGGTAAAACATGACAAAGGAGTCTGTTCAATATATATTCATTATGATGCAGAACCGCATATGGCTGAGGCTCTTGTTATTAATGCCAAATGCCAAAGACCGGGTGTTTGTAATGCCATCGAGAATGTATTGATACATAAAGATTATCCTGAAGCAGTATCCCTTTTCAAAGCACTGCAAACAGCAGGGGTAGAATTGCGTGGTGATTCAGCGGCTCAACAAAAATATCCAATGAAAGCAGCAGTTGATGAAGATTGGACGATGGAGTATCTTGACCTCATTATTGCAGTAAAAACGGTTAATTCATTGCAAGAAGCAATACAGTTTACGAATACCTACGGATCACATCATTCTGATGCGATTTGTACGCAAAACTATGCAGCAGCACGCCAGTATCTTAAAGAAGTTGATTCTGCCGCAGTATATGTGAATGCATCAACACGGTTTACCGATGGCGGTGAGTTTGGTCTTGGCGCAGAAGTTGGTATCAGTACGCAAAAATTGCATTGTCGCGGTCCGATGGGAATTAAAGATTTAACCTGTTTAAAGTATACAATTTATGGTAACGGACAAATTAGAACATAAACGGATAGGGCTATTCGGCGGTAGTTTCGATCCTGTTCATAATGGGCATATATACTGCGCTCAGTATATATTAAACGAATATAATCTATCAGAAGTTATTTTTATACCGGTGTATATCGCACCGCATAAACAGGATCAAACAATAACCTCATTCAATGATCGCTTTAATATGTTGAATTTAGCAGTTGAAAAATTACAAAATATAACCGTTTCAGATTATGAAGGGCAATTAAAAAGAGTATCGTATACTGCTGATACCGTGAAAATGTTTGTTCACAAATATGCATTAAAAAGAAGTAATGTATTTTTTATCATAGGTAATGATCTTATTGAAAGTTTTACTCAATGGAAAGATTACCGCACTATATTAAATCTTACTTCATTAATGGTTATAGAACGGAAAAGTGGGATAAAAAATATCTCAAAATTTATTGATGATGACGTGATATTATATTCAAAAAGTCCAATGATAGACGTATCATCTACAAAAATACGTCATGCAATTGCAAATAATAAGTCTATTAATGAATATGTCAATCCAATGGTTGCAAATTACATAAAAGTAAACAAAATATACGGGTAATTATTACATAACACTTGCATTGTTTCACATAATTGTGTATAAATTAAAATAATTGTATACTTTTTATTCATGTGGAATGATAAATGCTTAAACAAACAACACCAACTAAAGATTATTATAAACAAAGTAATACTACAAAGAAAAAACGTTCACATGATATACGTTTCTCCCCGACAGTAATTATTATAATTTCAATAGTTATATTATCAGTATTATTAATATTACTTGAAGTAAGTCATATTACTTATATTTCGCATTCACGAATAAGTTCATTAATCAAACGCGGGAAATTAATAACCTGCCTGATTGTTGGTGTTGATGATATAACGTATAAGCGAAGTCGTACTGATACTATGGTACTGGCAATATATAATCCGACAGTAAAACGTATGGCATTGGTTTCATTACCACGTGATATTCGTATTGAAGATGAATTAGGCTATATGAAACTCAATGCATTGTATGCATCCCGTGGGATTAATGCACTTCGACGATATGCTGAAGAATTGACTGGTCTTGAAATTCCTTATTATGTAATTATCAATTTAAAAGGGTTTGAATATCTTGTTGATATGGTCGGTGGCGTTGATGTCTATGCAGATGCGCATTATACCTATCATGATCATGCAGCAAACCTTGCTATTGATATTCCTCGGGGGATTAATCATTTAGACGGCAGGAAAGCTTTGCATTATGTTCGTTACCGTGCTGATGGGCATGGAGACATTGGTCGAATGGAGCGTCAAAAAGAAATTATATTGTCGCTTTTTAATAAAACAATGATTAATAATAGTTTTTTCAAAGAAAAACCTGCAATAAAATTGAAAATGTTGATGAAATATGTTCGTGTTAATTTTGATTTCAGAGAGATTAAACAGATATTTAAATTGCGGCATGATTTCGATTATAATCATATCCTCTTACGAAAAATCCCCTGTCAACTGAGTTCACTCTCATCATATTTAGAGATTAATCCGGATGCTGTTCGTGCCGCGATTGATCGGTATGTTCAGGAACTAAATCAGCTTATGCCTGATGTAACAAAAGATACGATTGATATTCGAGTTGAAAACGGCAGCGGAATTTCCGGTGCTGCAACTCGAGTTCGTGAACGATTAGTGCGAAACGGATTTAATGTACTTGAATTTGGCAATGCTGCACGAAACGATTATGAAAGAACCGTTGTTCTTAATCAAAGCGGGAATATTGAAGCAGCAGAGCTGGTTGCAAAATATTTGCATTGTAATGATGTATATACCAAAATTGATAAGACGGTTACTACTGATGTTAAAGTTATTGTCGGGAAAAATTATTTAAATTTAAAATAGGACTATACAGTATGACACCAACGAAAACGATATCGACCATAAAAGAAACAACGCTGATGATTGCCAACGCGTTATCAGAGCGTAAAGCTGATGATGTTATGGTATTGGATTTAAGAAATATCTCAACCATAGCAGATTATTTTATTATTGCGAGCGGGAAGTCAACGACACATATACAGGCATTATCTCGTATTGTTGCAGAAACAACCGTGCACCATCCGCTTGATATGCTGAAATCACCGATACGAAAGCCGGCAAATTTTGACAGCGGGTGGATATTGCTGGATTATCGCAGTGTTATTATCCATTTATTTGAACCGGAAAAACGGCGCTATTATGACCTTGAACGCTTGTGGGGTGATGCCCGACAAATATTTGATGTAAGGAAGAATTATGTCAGAAAATGATGAAAAAAAATTAAAGCGGAGTTTTATTGAATTACAATCATTATATGATCTTGAAACGGCTATTAGTGCAACTTTAAATCTCAATCAGCTTTTAAATCTTATTATGAATATGACGACTGATATATTAAAATGCGAAGTCGGGATTATTCTATTACGTGATGAAGTAACACAAAAATATATCCCCCGTGTAACATGGGGATTAAATTATGAGGTTATTAAATATATCAGCTATAAGGATGGTACGCCATTTTTAAAACATATTAATAGTCTCAATAATCCGCTTGTCGTTGATGATCTGGATACTGATGAAAACTTTATTATCGGCGATGAAAACTCACATACGATAAACGCAACCATTGCAGCACCGATAAAAACTAAAAACAATAATATTGGTGTTATCATATTAGCAAATAAAACAGAAAACGCACCCGTCAAAGTATTTGATAATTCAGATAAAAAATTGTTTGAAAGTATTTGTTCTCATATTTCATCAGCGATAGAAAATGCACAGTTATATGAAGAAATTCTTGAAATGAAAAATTATAACGAAAGCATTATTAATTCAATATCAAGTGGTGTGATTACAACTGATTTAAATGGAATTATTAAAACGATAAATAATAGTGCAGAGTTTATTCTGGGTATCACCGCAGAGAATGTTTTCGGACAAAACGTAGATGTTCTTTTTAAGACGAGCAAAGATAAACGTTTTAAGTTAAATGAGTTTATTAAATCCGGAGAAAATATACTCAATTATGAATTAACTCTTGAACGCAATACGAAGGAAACCATAATTGTTGCTGTTTCAATTTCAATACTCAATGATATTGGCAATAATATAATCGGTGCAGTTATTGTCATTGATGATTTTACCGAAAAAAAATTATTAGAACATCAAATTCGCCGTTCCGATCAGCTGGCAGCATTAGGGGAGCTTTCCGCCGGTCTTGCTCATGAGATTAAAAATCCATTAACCAGTATCCGCGGTTTCACACAATTATTGCCCTTAAAAATTGATAACCCAGAATTCCGTGAAAAGTATATTAATCTTATGACCAAAGAAGTTGATCGATTAAATGGTATTGTTGAACGATTATTGAGTTTTGCCCGCCCGCAAGCAACCGGGCGAGAACTTTGTGATCTCAATGAGGTTGTAAAATCAACTTTAAGTTTAATGAATTATCAGATTAATAAATCAAATGTCCATGTTACTTCACGGCTGATGGATATGCCGTTAGTTATGGGGGACAGCCGTTCACTTGAACAAGTATTTATTAATTTAATACTGAATGCAATTCAAGCTATGCCTGATGGCGGTAAATTAATGATACGATCAAACATGATAATTCGTAAAACAATTGAAAATATTTATGTAGAATATGCGATGATTACTCTTGAGGATTCCGGAATCGGAATACCTGATGAAAATATTCGAAAATTATTTAATCCGTTTTTCACAACAAAAGATACCGGTACGGGGTTGGGATTATCTATCACTCATCGTATCATTCAGGAGCATAACGGCTTACTTGAAGTTGAAAGTAAAATTGGAAAAGGAACGAAATTTGCGATCTCAATACCGACAGTAAAAAAATCAGAGGAGCTTAAAGTATGAAAAAGCGTATCTTAATAGCTGATGATGAATCAAATGTCAGAGAATTATTTACGGAATTATTTGAAGATGATTATAAGGTTATACAAGCGGAAGACGGAAAACACGCACTTGATATTTTGAAAAGTGAAAGTGTTGATTTATTAATACTTGATTTAAAAATGCCGCGTATGGGGGGGATGGAAGTTCTGGAAGAATTGCAGCGCCGAAATGCAGAGGTGCTGACTATTGTTGTTACCGCAGATAAGGATATTAAAACGGCTGTTCGTGCGATGAAACTTGGCGCCTATGATTATATCATCAAACCGTTTGATATCGAAAAAGCGCGTATTTTAATGACCAATGCATTAGAAAAAATAACGCTCAAGGAAGAAATTCGCGGTCTGCGGCAAGCAATGGAGCATAAATACGGATTTGATGATATTATCGGCACCAGTAAAGCGATGCAATCGGTATATCAGATTATTCAAAAAGTTATTAATAATGATTCAACAATTTTAATCACCGGAAATAGTGGTACCGGAAAAGAGCTTATCGCTCATGCGATTCATTATAACAGCCACCGTCGGGATTATCCGTTCATTGCGGTTGATTGTGCTTCAATCCCTGAAACATTAATTGAAAACGAATTATTTGGTCATGAAAAAGGAGCTTTCACCGGTGCGATGAGCCGGAAAATAGGCAAGTTTGAACTTTCGAATAAAGGTACTTTGTTTCTTGATGAGATCGGGAATCTTCGCATGGATGTTCAAGCGAAGCTGTTGCGGGTTTTACAGGAATTTGAGATTGAACGTGTTGGCGGTTCTACAACGATAAAAATTGATGTACGAATTATTGCTGCAACGAATGCAAATCTTGAAAAAATGATTCGTGAAGGTGCATTCCGAGAAGATTTATATTATCGTTTGAATGTTGTTCCGATTCAATTACCAGCATTACGCGAACGCCGAGAGGATATTCCGCTTTTATTAAAATACTTTATGGATATTTATCAAAAGGAGTTTAATAAAAAGACTGTTCTTTCACAAGAAGCAATTGATTATTTAACAACCTATGAATGGGTCGGTAATGTCCGTGAAATGAAAAATATGATTCAGCGAATTGTATTAATGAGTGAAAAAACAATTATTCAACCGGAAGATTTGCCGCAACAAGTGCGAGAAAAAGAAATTGTTAATACGGAACGTATTTCAGCCGGAATGACTTTGGAAGAAATGGAAAAAATTCTCATTCGTGAAACGATATTAAAGAATAATCATAATTTGTCAAAATCAGCACGTGTCCTCGGGATAACGCGAAAAACATTGCATAATAAATTAAAGAAACACCCTGATTTATTGAATGTCAGATGAGAAAATAGTTACCAATAATGTGTGATATTTATTATACTAGGGAACTTGGTTTTTTACCGAGTCCGCGTGGTGCTTTGATTACTTTACCGGCTTTGATACATCGTGTACAAACACGTATTTTTTTTACACTGCCGTTAACAAACGCACGGACGTTTTGAAGGTTCGGTATCCAACGACGTCTGGTTTTCAGATGAGAGTGACTAACATTATTACCGGTAATAGTTTTTTTACCGCATATTTCACAAACACGTGCCATAATTATTCCTTATTGCTGATTCATTATGTTATGCGGCATAGTAAGGAAAAGTTATCATACTGTCAATACTTATTTGTGAGTATATGCATGAATAAAACCGAAAGCTGAGGATTACTTATTTCAAACATATGATGTTTACTGGATATCAAAAGACATATATATCTATTGTATTGTTCATGTCTGTCAGCAGAAGGGACGTCTATGCGGCTGTATAAAAAAATCAGTATAATGACGAGTATAATATGTCTTGGACTATGTCT
Source organism: uncultured Spirochaetia bacterium (assembly GCA_964490645.1). Lineage (GTDB taxonomy): Bacteria > Spirochaetota > JAHITG01 > CAZBCL01 > CAZBCL01 > CAZBCL01. Next base: position 9,941 of record CAZBCL010000013.1, on the reverse strand, counting down.
GATTCCTGCTGTCCTATCGGCACTAATGTATTATGAGGCGGGAACACATGTCTGGTCACGACAAACCGGAAACACTATAATTGGTGTGCCGGTTGTAGTGATGGATAATGATATACAAACCGCGCGTATTTATTTCGGTAGTATGGATTCCTTTTTTTATTGCTGCAATGCTTTTGACGGAACACTTGAATGGACATTTCAGTGTGATAGTGCCCCCTACGGCTCACCAATCGTTATTAAAAGCAATGTCATTTTCGGTTGTGAGAGTGGTAAAATACTATGCTTAAAAAATGGGTATATGCAATGGTCCTATCTCATGTCCGGTATTGTGTACGGAGGCATCAGTTATGATGGTATGTCGATATATATTGCAAGTGTTGGCGGTGATATTGTATCATTAAATCCGAATAATGGTAAAGAAAACTGGGTATATCAGACATTTGATCAGTTATATACGCGCCCCGTTGTGAATAATGGTTTACTGTATATCGGTTCAGGTTCAGATAATAAAGTATATTGTATCGATACCGTACATGGAACGTTAGTATGGCAGCAGCACATGCAGGGAGCAATACTGACAACTATTGGTTTGGATGCCGATAATTATTATATCGGGGATGTGAAAGGAACATTTCAATGCTATCGTCGTGATACATCGTTTATGTTATGGGAAAAGAAACTCAGATCCGGGGTTGTCGGATCACCGGTGGTATATGATGAGTATATTATATGTGGTACTGAGGAAGGGATATATTGTATAGATAAAACATTTGGTAATACACTATGGTATGTACATACTGATAGTCCGTGTACGGCTCCTTGTACAATCGGTGATTATGTACTAGTCGGATGTGAGAACAGTAAAATGTATGTTATACGGAGAAGCAACGGAGAAGCATTTACTTATTCTATTGATACCGGAGAGCACGGTGACGGAGCAATTCGAACCTCACCGATATACAGTGACGGTTTTACTTATTTCGGTACTCATGACGGACGGATGTATTGTTTATCCGTTGGTTCAGGAGGAGCAGCGGATAATCCCGATGGTGGACAGCATTACTGATAAAATGTCGATGCAGAGGATTTTATACTATACAGGAAGATGACAATTTTATACTATGCTGATTGAAAATAAAATGGCAGTATTAAAATAATGGCACACTATCATCATTATAAAAATAAAATTAAAACAATTCGTATCATTACTCTTTTCGGAAGTATTGCGCTACTTCTATTTCTCATTTTCGGTTTGAAGGACACTCTTAGTTGCATGAAAGATACTTCTCATCGATTAGAGTCATTGGAAGGACAAATGACGCGAGCGGATATAAAAATTGATGAACAGCAGCGTGCATCGTTATATGCCGATATTATGAAGGATTGTATAAAAATTATTAAGCAAAAGCCAATGCATGCGAATGCATATCTGTTGCGCGGTGAAGCAGCGTATAAAAAATCATTGCTTGAAAGAGATGAAAATATACAAAAAGATCTTGTCAATAAAACAATAGAAAATATCAGAAAAGGCAGTGCATTACAGCAATCCGAAATCCCGGTTGAGTTTACTTTTTATCTTGGTGCTGCGTATGCACGAAAAGGGGATGCATATTTACATGATGCATTATTCTATCTTGAATACGCGCAGAAGAATGGTTTTTCACAAGCGGACTGTAAAAAAAACGGACTGCCTGCTCATTGGCTGCAGCAACAGTTAGCCTCTGTATACTATCATCTTGGAAACTTACAAGAGGCTTTACAACTGATTGACCGCATGATAAAAACATATGATACTCCTCAATTGCATATGATGCGAGGGTATATTTATAAAGACCGAAAAGAATATGATACTGCTGAAAAAGAGTTTCAGATCGTTGTTGAACGCATACATGATAATGAACATTTAACCGTGCAGGAACGAGCCGTACTCTATAAAACGAAGTATGCATTAGGCTGGCTGCAGTTTCGCAAAGGTCATTATACCAATGCTGAACGTTATTATCTTGATGCTGCTGCATTGAATCCGAATACTGCAGATACGTATTACTGGCTTGGTAAGACATATCAAATGGCAAAAAATTGGAAAATGGCGTGTAGTGCATGGAAACGCTGTTTAGAAATAGACGATAATTATTATCCGGCAAAAAAAAGATTGAAAAAATATCGTTGGTATCGTTAAAAGGAAGGATACTGCATGTTTGAAAAAGTACATAAATTATTCGCCAATGATCTTGGAATAGATCTTGGAACATCAAATACATTAGTACAGGTTCGCGGTCAGGGTATTGTTCTGAGTGAACCCTCAGTTGTCGCCATGGAAGCTTCAACCCGTCGTACTATTGCAGTCGGACAGGAAGCAAAAAATATGCTTGGTAAAACTCCCGGTGAAATAATTGCTGCTCGCCCTATGAAAGATGGCGTTATCAGTGATTATGATACGGTTGAGAAAATGATAAAGTATTTTATTCGTAAAGTGCATAATAAACGTACCTTAGTCCGACCTCGCATTGTTATCGGTATCCCATCCGGTATTACGGAGGTTGAAAAACGTGCTGTACGTGAGGCCGCTGAACAAGCCGGTGCACGGGAAGTATATTTAGTTGAAGAAGCATTAGCTGCATCATTAGGGGCAAATTTACCGATACATGAACCGGCTGGACATATGGTTATTGATATCGGCGGCGGAACAAGTGAAATTGCCGTCATTTCTCTTGGTCATATGGTTATGTCAGAATCAATACGTGTCGGTGGTGATAAATTTGATACTGCAATTATAAATTATCTTAAAAGAAAATTTGCACTGGTTGTCGGTGAAGGTACTGCTGAAGAAATTAAAATTAAAATTGGCAATTCATTTCCTGATCGGAAAGAGAAACGATTAAAAATGGAAGTGCGGGGTAGAGATGCGGCTACAGGTCTTCCACGTACTATTATGCTTGATTCATCCGAAGTACGAAAAGCATTAATGCAGCCTCTCAATGAAATTATTGAAGCCATGAAACGGGTGCTTGATAAAACTCCTCCTGAACTTGCAGCAGATATTTGTGACAGAGGTATTGTATTAAGCGGGGGTGGAGCACTTTTACGAAATCTTAATCGCCTTATTTCAAAAGTTACCAATGTCCCGTGTATTATTGCAGAAAATCCTCTGGTATGTGTAGCATTAGGAACAGGCAAATTTCTTGATAATTTGAAGTATCAGGTTGCTGCACGCCGGTTTTCATAATACGATATGATTCTCGGTGAGTTTATCTATCAAAATAGAAAATACTTAACACTTGCCGTTCTGCTTATTTGCGCTTTAACATTACTTATTTCAAACAGTCAGCGTATTCAAGAATCTTTTTCAAATGCTGTCGTTTCAACGGTTACCCCGTTTCTTAATGTATCTGAATGGGGGCAATCAATTTGGCAGTCGTTCTGGTTGGATGTTGAACGAACGCATCAATTAACAGCTGAAAATGAACGGTTACTATTAGAAAATGAACGGTTACGCCGTATAGAAGCACGATATAACGAATTGCAAACACAACTTGAATTAAAAGAGCTCATTGCAGGATTACAAAATGAATTAGAATATGAGAGTGTGTATGCGACGATAATTGGCAAGAATCCCGAAAACTATTACAGTGTTATTATTATTAATGTTGGCAAAAAAGATGGGGTTCAAAAAAATATGCCGGTTGTTGCTTTTCAGGATAATAAAAAAGCCATTGTCGGTAAAGTAATATCAGTAACAACAAATGCCGCTCGTGTCTTGCCGTTAATGGATCGAGGGAGTTATATCGGGGCGAAACTAACTAATCATAATTATACCGGTATCATCAAAGGTCTTGGCAACAAAGATAATTTGCTTGAACTTGAATATATAAATCGTAATGCATCAGTGCAATTTGGTGATTATGTATATACTTCGGGACAAGGCGGTATATTCCCTCCTCATTTACTTATTGGCAGTGTTATACATACACAGGAAACACTGTATGGTGCCTATCATCTCGGTATTAAGGTTATTCCTGCAATTGATTTTTCACGATTGGATACGGTATTTGTCTTAAAATACAAAGTACTTCCTGAAGTCAATCAGTTGATGGAAGAGGTACGCTGATGATTTTTAAAGTAATTCTCTATGTCATGCTCATTGTTGGAGCCGTTATACTGCAACAGCGCGATTTTTTACGTCTTGAAAGTGGGGTTGTCCCTGATTGGATTCTTATTATTACTATTTTCTTTTCACTGAGAAAAGAAGAACTTGTTGGGATGATTATCGGTTTTATCGGCGGTTTTTTTATGGATGCAATATCGGGGGTGATACAAGGGGTGCATATGTTTGCAAAGACAATAACGGCGTTTATCGTTGGTGAGATGAAAAATCGAATATTTGCTGAAACGATATGGTCTATTATGATTATTGTTGCGCTGGTTTCATTAATGCATGGCAGTATTGTATTAGTGCTTGAGTATATTTTTCATCAACCATTCCCATTATTTCAGAAAATCCTTCACTATACCATACCTGAAGTACTGTATAATACGGTTATTGCCGTGCCGGTGTTTTTTATTTTAAATTATGTTATGGAACGTATTGATCGGCGAAAAGAGATAGATTGATATGCCTCGAATTTCTGAACGTCCTAATCAAAATTATTTTTTCCAGCAAAGAATTAAAACAATACGTATTATTGTGATTATAGTTATTTCATTAATAGTTATTCGTGCAGGTTACATTCAAATTATACGAGGAGAAGAATTACGTGACCGTGCACGTAATAATCGGGAAGAAATTATTCGTACACCGGCATATCGGGGGCATATTTATGATCGTCATTATACACCTGAAGAACCGGAAGGTACATATCAGCCGCTTGCACTGAATAAATCAAGTATTTGTGTCTATATCACTCAGCAAGACCAGAAAGAAAAAAAGATAACCGATACTATCCGGCGTCTTGCGCCATTATTAAATCTCGATCCTGAACAAACGGTATTGGATTACTGGAGCAGTGAATCTGCAAAAAAATATAGATGGAAACCCTATCTTCTTAAAGAAAACGTGTCAATTACCGAACTCTCACGACTTACTGAACATCTTGATGAATTCCCCGGTATTTATTGGCAGGAAGTGCCGACACGATATTATCCGCTTCGATCAACTGCCTGTCATGTTATCGGGTATGTCGGAAGAATCAGTAAGCGTGAATATAAAATGCTGCGTGATAATCCTCAATATGATCGATCTGACTGGTTAGGGAAATCAGGGGTTGAGGGGTCATACGATGAGCAATTACGCGGAAAAAAAGGGGTTAAACTGGTTGTACGAGACGCTCGACGACGGGTTAAAATGGAAAAAAATATTCAGCAGCCAATACCGGGGAATAAACTTGTTTTAACGATCGACTTGCGTATTCAACAGATTGTTGAAAAAGTATTAAAACCGTATTCATATGGTAAAGGTGATGTCGGTACTATTATTGTCAGTAAACCGGCAACCGGAGAGATACTGGCAATGGCTTCATATCCGTGGTTTGATTTGAATATACCAACCAGTGAACGTTCACGGCTTCATGAAATTGATGTTGAACATAATGCATTTTTAAACCGTGCTATTCAAAGCCGATATCCGCCAAGTTCGATATATAAAATAATTACCGCTACAGCCGGTTTGCAGGAAGAAATTATGCCGCCGACGAAAATACTGCGCTGCCCCGGATTTTTTAAGTTTGAAAATGATCCGCATGTTTTTCATTGTTGGGGTATTCATTATAATGTGAATATGTATAAAGCACTTGCATGGTCATGCAATGTATATTTCTTTAATATCGGGTATCAATTAGGACATCGGAAACTGGTACAGTATTCACATTATTACGGATTGCCGGACCGAACGGGTATTGATTTACCGGGAGAAATCCGCGGATTTATGCCTGATGAAGAATGGAAAAGAAGAGTTTGGAAAGAAGGATGGTATGACGGCGATACAATAAATATGGCTATCGGTCAAGGATTCCTGCTCACCACACCAATGCAGCTGCATAATTTAATATGTGCTGTTGCGAATGGCGGTGAAATATATCGCCCCTTTATTATTAAGAAAATATATAATTCAGCAACCGATGAATTAATGTATATCAATAAAGGGCAAAAATATAAAAAAGTGCCGATTACAGAACGTAATCTCCAAATCATTCGTACGGGATTACGGCAAGTATTGACGATAGGAACAGCGCATGTTGTTGGTCGCGGCAGTGGTTATGCTGTTGCAGGAAAAACAGGAACAGCACAGTTATATAAAGGGGATCCGCATGCATGGTTTACTTGTTATTATCCATATCAAGAAGGTAAAAATGCTGATGAAAATACAATAGCGATAACGGTCTTTATTGAACATGGAGGGGGCGGGGGTGAAATGGCGGCACCACTTGGCATGGCAGTTTTACATGCAATTAATGATCCGGATGCAGATCCGGTTGCATTACGAAAATACTTTCGATATAGGGTAATCACTGCCCAAGAAACGTATCGCGCGCTGCGAAATGAACAAATGGAGGATACCGGTGCTTCGCAAAGAACTGACCTCAATTTTTGATTGGGTATTATTAGTGCCGATGTTATTATTGGTTACTATTAGTATCGTTGCCTTAAATAGTGCTGGTTTCGATATTTATACACAGGAATCAGATAGAGTATATATTACACAGTTCATTGCTGCAATTTTCGGATTAGTAAGTTTAGTACTTATTATGATTGTTGACTATACCAAGTTTAGAAAATATGCATACTGGATTTACGGATTTGGCTGTTTGCTTGTCATAATTACATTGGTTTTTGGTCAGCGTATTCGTGGCGTTAAAGGATGGCTTGCAATTGGAGGGCATAGTGTTCAGTTTTCTGAATTTATGAAAATCGCAGTTATTATAATGCTGGCGCGTTATTTAGAAAACAGAGCAAAAGAAATCAACACCGTTTTTGATCTAATTGTTCCCGGTATTATTGTTGGTGTTCCCTTTTTAATGATATTAATGCAGCCCGATCTTGGCACGGCTCTTGTATTTATTCCGATAATAATATTTATGCTCATTATTGATGATGCAGATATATCACTGATTATTTCTGTAGTAAGTATTGCCTTGATCGGGGTTTCAATCCCGGTATATGTAACCTATTCATCACATGTATCACCCGCGGCATTACCGCCGTTGGCAGTGTTTTTCTCAAAAACGAACAATTTATTACTGATGGCATTAATAGCTTCTGTGCTTATTATTGGAACAATTGTTATTCATAATATTAAAAAAATACGTTTAAATGAAATTTTCATGCGGGTTTTTATTGTTGTCATATTTGCGTCATTATTAGCTGCTGTATTTGATACTATTTTGCAGCCATATCAGCAAATGAGACTCGTCGTTGCTGTTAATCCTGAAAAATTACCGGACGAATTACAACGTGGAGAAGCCTATAATATCATTCAATCAATGATTGCATTCGGTTCAGGCGGTTTTTTCGGACAAGGATACATGCATGGAACACAAAGTCAGCTTGGTTTCTTGCCGGAGCAGGAAACCGATTTTATCATTTCTGTTATCGGTGAAGAATTCGGCTGGTTTGGCATACTCATTGTTTGTGTATTGTTTTTAATTATTTTTTTACGCCTTGTATATATTATTAATAATGCAAAAGATATGTTTGGAGCGCTCATTGTCAGCGGTATACTGGGGATGTTTCTTTTTCATTTTTTAATTAATATCGGTATGGCATTAGGAATGATGCCGGCAACCGGTATACCGCTCCCCTTTATTTCACGAGGCGGAACATCATTAGTAATGTCAATGACAGCATTAGGAATAGCTATGAATATTGAATCACGACGTTTCGTGAATCTATAAATAAGCAGTATAAACATTATTATGAAATAATTTAGTAAATATAATTATTTTATAAATAACTTTACAAATATTTAAAATTGTTATAAAATTATTATACTCAAAGTTTTAAAAAGTAATGGAGGAAATTATGAAAAAGTGTTTCTGTATTGTTTTTATTCTGCTGCTGGCAGTGTCAGTTATGACCGTCAGTGTTTTTGCCGAAAGTGGCTCACATGTCCGAAAGATAGGGCAGCTTGCCGGCGGACTGCCGAGGGAGGTTTTCGTTACTAATGGCTATGCTTATGCTGCAGCAGGGGGGCTTTTGTCGATTATTAATGTTTCCGCTCCGTCGAATCCTGTTCAGGTAGCTTATTACGATACACCGGGATATTGCAGAGATGTTTATGTCAGCGGGAATTATGCCTATGTTGCGGATGGTGGCAGCGGACTTCGAGTGATTGATGTTTCGACTCCGTCATCGCCAACTGAAGTTGGTTTTTATGATACATCAGGAGATGCGCAGGGTGTTTTTATCAGCGGGAATTATGCCTATGTCGCGGATTGGACTCGCGGACTTCGAGTGATTGATATATCAACCCCGTCATCACCGAGTGAAGTCGGTTTTTACGATACACCGGGTTATGCAGCTAAGGTATATGTCAGTAGCAATTATGCATATGTCGCGGATAATTCTTTCGGACTTCGAGTGATAGCAATTTCAAACCCGTCATCGCCGACTGAAGTCGGTTTTTACGATACTTCGGGGAATGCGATAGGAGTATATGTCAGTGGGGATTATGCCTATGTTGCTAATGGTCTAAGCGGACTTCGGGTGATAGCTGTTTCAAACCCGTCATCGCCATCTGAAGTTGGTTTTTATGATACTTCGGGATATACACGGGATGTTTTTGTCAGCGGGACATATGCCTATATTGCGGATTATATGGAGGGACTCCGGATAATTGATATATCGACGCCGTCATCACTAAGCGAAGTCGGTTTTTATGATACCACGGGAAGTGCGTATGGAGTATATGTCAGCGGAAATTATGCCTATGTTGCAGACGATAGTAGCGGGCTTCGAATAATTGATATATCGACGCCGTCATCAACAAGTGAAGTCGGTTTTTATGATACCCCGGGATCTGCACAAGATGTTTATGTCAAGGGGAATTATGCGTATGTTGCTGATGACAGCCAAGGGCTTCGGGTAGTTGATATTTCTACACCGTTATCACCAACTGAAGTTGGTCATTATAATACTCAGAGAAATGCACGAGGAGTAGATGTCAGGGGGAATTATGCCTATCTTGCTGAGGATAATAGAGGGCTTCGAATAATTGATATATCGACGCCGTCATCACCAACTGAAGTCGGCTTTTATAATACTCCGGGAAATTCTTATGATGTGCATATTAGCGGGAATTATGCCTATGTTGCGGATTATGTGGAGGGGCTTAGGGTAATTGATATATCAACACCATCATCGCCATCTGAAGTCGGCTTTTATGATACTCCGGGAAGAGCCTATGGTGTATATGTCAGCGGAAATTATGCCTATGTTGCAGATAGAACTCAAGGACTTAGGGTAATTGATATATCGACGCCGTCATCACCATCTGAAGTTGGTTTTTATGATACATCAGGAACTGCTTATGATGTTGTTGTTACCAATGGGTACGCCTATGTTGCGGACGGTAACAGAGGCCTTCGGATAATTGATATTTCTACCCCGTCATCACCAACTGAAATCGGCTTTTATAATACTTCGGGAAATGCACAAGATGTGTGGGTAACTGGTGCATATGCATATATTGCAGATGGCAACAGAGGCCTTCGGATAATTGATATTTCTACCCCGTCATCACCAACTGAAGTCGGCTTTTATATTACTCCTAGAATTGCTCAGGGTCTTTATATTGATAGCAATTATGCCTATATTGCAGATAGTACAAGTGGGCTGTATATTCTTGAACCTCTTTTACCGCCCAGTAATCCGAGTTGGTCAAGTATAACCGGTATTACCCCGACCTCTTTTACCGTCAGCTGGAATGACGTCTCACTGGAAGATAATTA
>CAZBCL010000012.1:40461-70516 GCA_964490645.1 uncultured Spirochaetia bacterium | reverse complement strand
TATGGCATTACAATGACACTGAAACGTATGCCTTTGATTTGTATTACAGTGGTATATTGTCATGCATATACAAGTATAAAAAAAGCCCGTATCAGCAAAACCGATGCGGGCTTTTTATTAATTTCTATTTATACGTTATATGCAAAAATAAAATTATTTATTCTTTTCCGTTCATCGGCGGATAGGTATCGGTAATACAAAATATATAACATATAACACGTATTTCAAAACGAATGAAATTGACAATTGTTTTTGAAGATGATTCATTCCATTTACCGGTAAATAAGCCGGCAATCATGCCGATAACAATTAAAATAGTAACCCAAAACCCCCAAAAAAACATAATAATTATATGCGGAACAAGCGTCAGCAATACGATACCGCACATACGGAGCAGACCGAATAAACTGCGCCATTTATCCGGACGAACAAACTCAACCTGCAGCGGCTGATCAGGATCAACCTCTCCGTCGAATTTCGGATACTTTCCGCCGAAATTCAGCAGCCATGCAGAAACATAATAAAGGTGTCGTATATACTTCGTCATAAAGTTCCACATTCCTTCGGGAACAGTACCGCTAAAAAGAATCGTAAACATACTGATAAGTGCAAAAATAACAAACACAATTTCTTTTAAAAAAAGAATAATAAAATGCGGAACGGCAATGATTTGTGCAACACCGATCAAACGCCACAGAAAGTTTATCCCTTTCACTTTAGCCGGGATATTCGCAGTTAACTTAACTTCACCTGCCATATAAAACCTCCTAGTTTTTTTACCTGTAATGATTTACAGGCAGGAATAATTGTAACGTACTCCTTCAGCCTGTCAATACTATTTATTATTAAACACCGTATGTTCAGCTGCAGTGCTGAATACCGGCACGCATATTTCATTAAAACCATTCTTTAACCTGCTTGACCATAATAAAAAAATAGCCTTTAATAGAAATAATGGCACGGTATAAGAACCCCTTACATAATAAAACCCGCTTTGTTTTAGTACGGACAAAGTTTTCAGGCAATATCGGCGCAGCATTGCGCGCGATGGCAAATATGGGGTTTAAAGAATTAGCGCTCGTTGCGCCGCGCTGTATTATTGATAATGAAACGTATGCGTTTGCGATGGAAGCGCGCCGCTTTATTGACCGTATTCGCATTTATGATACACTTGAAGAAGCGGTTTATGGATATGCAATTACTATCGGGACAACCGCCAGCCCCGGACCGCGAAAACGAAATGTTCTCTCATTATGGGATATGCCGAAAATGATTACCCCGTTTATACAAGACGGTCATTGTGCTCTGGTATTTGGTCCTGAAGATGTCGGTCTGAACCGCTGGGAACTGAAATACTGCCGATGGCTTATTACTATTCCGACATCCCCCGGTTATCGCAGCTGTAATCTTGCTCAGGCAGTTATGCTGACCGCTGCTGAACTTTTTCGTTTCTATCACGCCCCGGAACACCGGCGCCTGCCGAATCCGCGTCAGTTCGGCGCACTTATGAATCGTGTCGAACAGTTGCTGCTCACGGTTGGTTTCCTCGGAACAGGAGATCCGTTTCGTATGTTCAGCCGTTTACGTCGTATTGCATACCGCGCTGATCTTACGCATCATGAAATGAAAACCATGCACGGTGCTATCCGACAAATTGAGAATTATATTACCCATATACAAACCGGGGGGAAACTCAAACAACGAAATTATGTTCGCATCCGAAAGGATAGCCCGAAATGATATTCGTAAAACGAATATTATCATTCCTTTTATTTTCATTTATTATCACAGTATTTACGTATTTTTCCGGTAATACTCAGTATGAACGCCGGAAAAAAAACAGCAGTAATAATGAATCAAATGATGATATTGATGTTTTGGCATTGCGTGCTGCAGCGGATGAAACAGCCTTTCGAACATTATACCGTCGCATTTATCCGAAAGTTGCCGGGTATTTTTTCCTTCGAACAAAATCTCATGACGATGCAGAAGATCTTGCTGCAGACACCTTTCTGCGTATTACCGATAATATTGACCGATTTGATCCTGCACGCGGCAGTTTTCTTGCATGGATTTTTACCATTGCCCATAACCGTCTGGTCGATCATTATGCACGACGGAAAAAACATACATACAGTGATATTGATGCAATACCGCTTACGGTTGATGAAACTCTCGGTCCTGAACATCAGGTATTTCACGGAGCGCAAATGGAACTGATTATACAAGCGTTGAATCATATTACCGGCAGTGAACGCACTATTATTGAATACAAATATTTTTTAAATATGCGTAATCGTGAAATTGCACAGGTATTGAAAATGAAAGAAACCTCCGTAAGCGCCCATCTTTCACGGGCATTAAAAAAACTTGCTGCTCTTGTTGAACAGATTGAGGAGGTCCGCTGATGAGACGGCAAAAAAAACAGCATAAAAAAATGACCCCGCAAACCATTGCACGTCTTCTTACTGCAATGGATGTAACCCGTAAATTCAAACCTGATATAAAAAATGAAGACCGGTTGGTACGGCGGCGGGCTCATCGCGGTACGATTACCGCATCAGTACTGTCATTCATGCATAATACATTATCCGGTATTCGACACTCTTGCAGGCATATTACAATACCGGTTGTACTGAAAAATCTTTTTACCTGGAATAATCCGATACTATCCTCCGGCGCCGGGGCACTGGCATGTATTATTCTGCTTGTCGGTTTCGGGCTTTTCATAACACCGGATAATCAGATGCCGCATCAAATGTATACCGCTCAACACCATATAGAAACCGGCAGCTTAGGACAGCGTCCGCCGCAGGAATATAATAAAAAAACTGTCGCATATTCCGTATCCGTTCCTGTTGATACCCCATCGGTCCTATCCGAATCAATGCCGGCTGCATCGCAATCACCTGAACCGATCGTTGAAAAATACAAACTCAGCGCAGCCGATACCGTACCGGCAAAAAAAAATAACGACACACAGGACTATAATCCGAATGCAAAGCGTTCAGGTTTAAAAACACAAATGCGGTCATCACAAAAAAAGAATAATACTCGTATGATGAGCGCTGAAAGAAACAATGACATTGCAAGCGCGGATATGACTGCAATGACAACTACTTCACAACGTATCGCATCAAACAAAATACCGTTACAGTATAGTCAAACCGATACCTTCGCTCTTTCAGGTAATGATATAAAAACACAATCGGAAACACCGCATCGGTTAAAAAGCAGCGCCATAACCGATTATTCGTTGTATGCCGGTTCTGCACATATCAATACTAATACGATTGCTCCTGTATTAAAAACAAATGAAAATACTGCTGCAGTACATACCGTCGAGATTCCCGCAACAAAATCCGATACCCTTCAATCAGCTCAGGAAAAACCGCCGGTTCCTGTCGGGTCACAACAGAAGAAAAAACCGGTTATGCGCACGATTACTCGCAGAAAAACAATCTCAAAACTCAAACGTCCGAAAACCGTCAATTATGCACATATTATTCTGACAATAGACAACTCTACAACATCCGTTTCTAATATTTATCATGCACTGTCCGAAATCAGCGGGTATTTCTATCTTTCGGAAGCATTCACGATGTCAACAAACAATGATATAACGTATATTATACATGTTCCGGCAGCAGCATTTCAGAAAAGAGTTCATACCCTGCAGTCACTCGGGACGACTGAGAAAAGCACCTTCTCTTCATTTGATGTTTCTGCACGCCGCTCAACAATTATAAAAAAATTATCTGCATTACAAAACAGCGAACTTGATGAAAATCAGCGTATGCAACTGAATCGTTTATATACAAGTGAACGTAAGGATATTGATGAAGCAATTCCCTATGCAGTCATTGAATTAACTTTGCATACTCCCACTCAACGTATATCACGAACTCCCATACGGTTATTTGCAGCATGTATTTTAATCAGTCTTGGATTAATACTTCTTATGTTTTTAATTATTGGGTATTTTCACGACAAAAAGCGCCAAAATATTGGCGTATGATAAAATATTGGCATCAAAATCATTGAAAAATATTAATTTTGTGTATATACTATATCATAGACAATGGATATATAAAAATAATTAAAGTCTGCAATTCTGTTATCTTTCACAGTATTAAACGTGAAATTTAACCTTACCTAAACGTTTTCAGAGCAATATTTTCAATTTAATTCACTTTGGCACATTATATGCAGTACCTATTATGAAGGCCGAAAAGCCTGAATCCTTTTGAAAGGTACGGTAACGGTAATGAATCAAAACAATGCAATCACGGAAGAAGAAACCCCGTATTATAAATCAAAAACAGATGCTGATTTTGACGAAGTTGATGAAATTAACTATTACCTGCGCGATCTTCGCCGAACTACTCTTCTGACCCCCGAAGAAGAGATTGAACTTTCAAAGCGTATTCAAAAAGGCAGTAAAGCTGCCAAAGAACGACTTATTAATTCAAATCTTCGGCTGGTTGTTAAAATTGCAAAACATTACCTCAATACACGGTTTTCCCTGATGGATCTTATTCAGGAAGGAAATATCGGGCTTATTAAGGCAGCGGAAAAATTTGACCATGCGAAAGGATGCCGTTTCAGTACATATGCCTCATGGTGGATTCGTCATTCAATTCTTCGCAGCTTAGCAAAAAAAGGCCGTGCGGTACGTATTCCGTATCGAAAAGAAGACAGCGTAAAATACATCGAACAAGCCCGCCGTTCACTTGCGAACCGCTATAACCGACAGCCGACTATGGAAGAAATTTCTAAAGAACTCAATTGTGCCGTTAAAGAAATAGAAGATATTTTAAATATTTCACAGCCGACTGTTTCACTGAATGCTCCGCTGAATGATACTGATTTTCATCTTGAAAATACTATCAGCGCATCTCATTCAATGGAACCGGATACTATTGTTATTGATAAATCACTGCATACAACATTGCAGGAAATACTAAAATCACTCATGAATGTCGAAGAAATGATACTGCGCTATCGGTTCGGATTATATAACGGAACAAATTATACCTTATTGAAAACCAGCTCATTGTTCGGGGTTTCAGCAGAAACTATTCGTCAGATAGAAATGAAAGCACTTAATAAACTTCGTATCAGAAATAAACACCTTAAAGCATATATTATGAACTAAACGACTGCAATATCTGTCAAAATAATCAGATGTCTTGTATAAAAACAAGTAGCCGTTTTTAATAATATGAGTATATTTAAATTAACGGGCACCTGCCTGTTGTATGTAAAAACCCAAGGAGTATAACCTCCTTAAGCACCTGACACCTTGGCTGTGGCAATTAAGTTTTCTCCCCATTAACTTGATTTCCCACAGCCACTTTTTATATAGGGTGATAATCAGCACATTGAAAGCGCTTTACATTGAATTGATAAATAAATTATGCATGTACGAAACACATTAATGCAAACAGTACTATTTCAGTTATTAATAATATTGTAATTACGTACAGCGACGGATGAATCATACATTGTTCTGACCCTCGTGCCGTTATTGTCCGTATAAATGCATACAATATAATTATTACGATCCGATATCTTCATCCAAAAGACGTGTATAAAAATCATATATTGTTGCTGCCGGGATTTCTTCACCGCGACGGCTTAAATCAATATTCAATGCAGCACAAAGTACCGCAATACGATCTTTACTAACCCGTATAAAGGGAGATTCTTCTAATGAATGCCGCAATATTTTTCTGCGCTGATGAAAAAAACTTTTTACCACTGCTTCAAATAATGCGGGATTGCGTATCACCGGTGCATCAGGACGCGGACGTAATCGTACGACACGTGAGCTGACATTCGGTTTTGGATAAAATTGGTTTGCCGGTATATCGCATATTGTATCGACATTCATTCGTACCGTTGTATACACACTTAACGGACCATAGCTTTTTCCGCCCGGCGGTGCGGTCAGTCGTTGTGCAACTTCTTTTTGCATAGTAAGGACGGCACATAACACCGGCGGCATAACATCGTTGCAGCGCCGAATAATTGAACCTGATATATAATAAGGAATATTACCGATTATTGTAACCGGTGTTGAACACGAACGAATAAAACCGGCAAAATCAAATGTTAGAAAATCCTGTGCACGGATAGTAACATTTTTCGGCAGCCCTGCTGACGTGGTCAGCCATGCAACTAAATGTTCATCAAGTTCAAACGCAACAACCTGATGCGATTGCTCTGCAAGGTATGCGGTGAAATGACCAAGCCCCGCACCAATTTCTATAACAGTTTCATTCCCGCTTAAATGGGCGGCACTGCGAATACGATATGCACTCCGTCCATTGGCAAGAAAGTTCTGTCCTAACCGTTTATCGGGACGATGTGATGCCTCAACCAATAACCGGCGAATATGACTTATGTCGAATACATTCATGCACTATCCTTTGGTGAAAAACGATAATAGGTTTGTACCAGTTTTCTTTGCTGTATTTCTTCACGCCAATAAAATACATACACCGTTACGCCGATTATTCCATATAAAACCGCAATTATCCATGGCGGCATATCAGCAACCGTAATTATCGGCAGAGCAGTAAAAAGGCGTATAATCATTCGTATACATATCAACACAATAAGCATAAAACCGCTCAGCGCAAAATTTATAAAAGGCATAATAAACTGCAGCAGACACATTATTAAACCGATAAAGATTGCCGCACTAAATAACGGCATTACTGCAATAACGGAAAAAACATTAAAGGGATTAACATATGAAAAATAATACAGTTGCAGCGGCACAACACCAATCTGTGCGGCAAGTGCAATCGCAAGATACTCACTGATAATGGGTGGAAGCTTACTGAAAAGCCGCAGTAAAAAAGGAGTAATAACGATAATACCGACTGTTGCAATAAATGAAAGTTGAAATCCGGCATCAAAAAGAGCATACGGATTTATAATAAGTAAAATGACGGCGGCTAATGCAAGCGCATTCAGTACGTTTCGATCACGTTCAAAAAATATAGAGAAAATACCCGCCGCAGTCATAATAACGGCGCGTGTAACTGCCGGACGTGCTCCGACAATAAGAAGATATATAAAAAGAAAACCCGTCGAAATTATTAATGACGGTTTAAATCCAACCCCGATACGCCGCAATACAACAATAATAAGTGCTGCGGTCAGTATAATATGCAGTCCGGATATAACTAAAATATGATACGAACCCGCACGAAGAAATTCCTGTTCAATACCGCGCGGAATAGATGTATGATTACCGAGCAGAATAGCCGTACTGAGTGCACCATACGGCGGCGGCAGCCAGTACAGAAGACCATTCTGCATTTTTTGATGCACCTGATGCAGTATTGCAGTATTCTGCCGCGCTGATAAAAGAAAGTCATTCGGCGTGTTCAACATACACGTGCCGGTTATCCGATGCAGACGCATTTTCGTATACCAATATGCGTGCGTATTTTTATCCTGAGAGAGAGGCATGATTTTTGTCTTCAAAATAATAATATCGCCAAGATTAACATTATGTAATAGTGTATTACGAAATGAAAGAAGCAGTTTTCCGCCGGCAAACCCCTTCGGTAAATACGTATCAGGAAGGATACGTGCACAATAATACGAGCGGTCATATCCGGAATGAACAAACGGCTGAAGAATTCGTACACGAACCGGTGCTGATGAAACCTCCGGTATATTCCAATCAGAACGTCGGCGCGGATAATCGCGAGCTATCTGAAAAAGCATTGCTCCGCATAATATAAATAACAGCATAATCGCAGCGCTTTGCAGTGAATCGTTCTTTCTCAATGCCGTCACCGTATATATAAACACACCAAGAGTAATAAGCATTAGAATAAATAATAAAGGAGGTGCAACAGCTCCGATGATTATTCCGATAATAAGAGCTATACAACTATATATAATCGGTGTGCATTTCATACTGCCACTGTAGTGGAATGATGCAACAATTGCAATTATATTTATTACCGACGATATTTGGCTTTAACGTTATTCGTTTTTAAACACAGAAACCGTACTGCTTCGACATAATACAATCACATAACGCCCGATACATGTTTTTATGTAAAATAAAAAAGTTACAATCAGTATACTATCACCACGTAAATACAATACCGGCGATATAAAAAAATCATAATCTCTAATATATGCATTTATTATATACCGCTATTTTCAAACACCGCATAATTGAATTATTATACTGAAAGTATGATAAAATTTACGATAAAATTATCATACACCATAATAAAAACATCTTTTCTGACCCTACCAATCAATACAATAACTACCTGATACAGTACGCATACTATACTAATCTGCAATAAAACCCTGACACGTGTCATATATCGAACAAAAAATGTGTTAATAATACTGAGGTTCTTCCGGGGAATAACCGGAGGAAAAATATGCACTATATCATTTCCGGAGAAGCGGTTATTATCAGCAGAGAAATCGATGATATTGCTCATGCGGTAATACGTGGAGACGTCGATATCGCGTTATCCTCAATTTATCGTGTTGAGGAGCTTATCGGTTTCCTGCTGCTTGATAACCGTCGGTATGAATACGGATCGGAGGAAGAAAATGTACTGATACTCTGTCTGAACAGATTAAAATTACTGAAAGATGAACTTATACAGTGATGTATATACTATAGAGCACTATTGTATGAATTACTATTGCACGACCTATGTAATTGTTCTTACTTCAATAAATTGTTTTCCGGTAAATTATTCGGGATATTTGTTTAGTCCGAACAGTGGATTGTTATAGATAACTATTTGACGATTATTCCAATATCTGAAAAACCAATTGAGGATTATTGTTGCTATACTATTATACTGTTGTTTGTGATAACTAATCTACCCCTGATAATACATAATGAATGCATATTCATTACGAAGCTGCCTTTGACACATGACCAGATTTCTGAATACTTTTATTGTTATAGATCATCAGTGCATATAAAACTTTTCATACGATCACATTCGATTTCTGACTTGACGCATTTAAATGAGTAAAGTACCTTATTACTTCATGATTATGGAAAAATACCAACTGAGAATTGATATGATGACAAATAATTTTTCGTACCCTTATGTAACAAGATAAGTACAATGGTTATTGTTAAACTATGTAGCAAAAATGCAAAAATAACCGTTCATTAATATCAGTATCGAAAAATGTTAATAGCAACAACGTCCTTTTAGGAAACTAAAGAAAGGCGGGAATATGAAAAGGAAAAGTAAACCGGCATTTCAAGGTGAAAACTATACACTATACCTTGGGGATTGTATTAAAATATTAAACGAGCTCCCATCAGAAAGCGTGGATATGATTTTCGCTGATCCGCCGTATAATTTATCGAATAATGGTTTTACGTGTCACGCCGGTAAACGCGTCAGTGTCAATAAAGGAAAATGGGATAAAAGTAATGGTATTGAAAATGATTTCGATTTTCATTTTAAATGGATAGAAGCGTGTCGAAGAGTTTTAAAACCAAATGGTTCATTATGGGTTTCTGGTACATATCATTCTATATATACGTGTGGTTTTGCACTTCAAAAACAAGGCTGGCATATTATTAATGATATTTGTTGGTATAAACCAAATGCAGCACCAAATCTTTCCTGTCGGATGTTTACAGCAAGCCATGAAACTTTACTTTGGGCACGAAAAAATAAAAAGGGGAAACATACCTTTAATTATACTGTAATGAAAAATGGTGATTGGAAAAATGATATTCTGAAAAAACCCGGTAAACAAATGAGAAGTCTTTGGGCAATCAATACTCCTCGAAATGGAGAGAAAAAATACGGCAAACATCCTACTCAAAAACCTGAAGAGCTTTTAGAACGTATTATTCTTGCTGCTAGTAATGAAGGAGATATTATTCTCGATCCTTTTTGTGGAAGCGCAACAACCGGAGTTGCTGCAATTAAACATAACCGAAAGTTCATTGGAATAGATTCGGAGCGTGAATATATTAATACACTTGCATTACCAAGAATTAAAGATGTGATTAATCAAAACAAAGAATTATCCTTTGTTTTTACAAAAAAAACTAACAATAAAAGAATAAATCAGTGGATTACGCCATAGGTAAAGTAAACAATTTATGGAAAGAAATGAAGCAATAATAAAGCTACAACAACTTATTGGCAAAGAATTGCATGAATTAGCGAAACAATTAGGAGTTACAATATATCATAATGGAAAAGTAAATA
Source organism: uncultured Spirochaetia bacterium (assembly GCA_964490645.1). GTDB lineage: Bacteria > Spirochaetota > JAHITG01 > CAZBCL01 > CAZBCL01 > CAZBCL01. The sequence continues at coordinate 60,266 of CAZBCL010000012.1, read as the reverse complement.
AAGGGTGGGCAGGGCATGTTTTTGAAAGATATTTAGAATTGCCAATCAACTCAGCTCAATCGCCAAATTTTGGTTCATGGGAATTAAAATCAATACCATTAAAATATAAAAAAAATGGAGAGCTCACCTTTAAGGAAACTATGGCAATTACTATGATCGATCCAATTAATGTCTGTCAAAAAGAATTTAAAGACAGTCATTTATTGGCAAAATTAAAAAAGGCTGTTGTTGTAGCACGAATCGTTGGTAAGACTATTGATGAACCAAGTTATATTCATTCAATTACTGAATTCAATCTTCATGGAGCATTATTTGATCTTGTCAAAAACGATTATGATTTAGTAAGAAATACACTGCTTGATCCTAATAAGGGTTTTAATTTTCTAACAGGAAAAATGGGATATTATATTCAACCAAGAACCAAAGGACCTGGTCATGGCTCTAATAGTAGGGCTTTCTATGCTCGTCCATTATTTTTAAAACAATTCATTACATTATAGGTTCAACAATATATAAATTAGTGTGTGTTTTATGCTGCACAAACAGGAATAATATACAGAATCTATTAATAACCGCACAACAATCCTATACATATGAGGGCTCCCCGGAATTATAAAAACAACTCTTTCTCAAATGCTTGCTTAATATATAAATTTTGTCTATTTAAGGATTGATAGTGTTGAAAAAGGACGTAGAGATTTTTATTCAAAAAATACTAAAAGTGAAGACTATCGCCTTTCCTGCTAAATTGTATCAGATGATTTCAAATTGAATATATCTGTTATCGCTGATTCGTACAATCCTATTACGATAACTAGAAACGAATGAAATGTGGTCGCGTGTAATATAAAATGTGATTTTATTACTATTGAAATAATACAGTTTTCTGTATATTTTATATATCCTTTTCTGTTTATCCCTGTTTAGAATTATTTTGTGGTAATTTTTTATTGCATCGACGACATGTCGCTGCAACGTACACCATATTTACCGAGTTTGGTTTTTATAAAACCGATTTCTTGACAGAAATGGTATCGCCTGATAGGTTATTCATAGATTGAAATTACCACACTTTATTGTCCGGTATACTCAACGGGCGCTTAGCTCAGTGGGAGAGCACTTGCTTCACACGCAAGGGGTCACAAGTTCAAATCTTGTAGCGCCCAAAATAGAATTGCCTTTCGTGTTTTCAGTATGTAAATCATATAATTACTGCTTCTTGCTGCACATGCTGTATCGAGTAAAAACCATTGAAAATATGTATTCCCTTGATAGGTAGTCCGTATTAACGGTAAAATACCGTTAGGTTTTATATTCAAATCTTGCAGCGCCCAAAATAGAATTGCCTTTCGTGTTTTCAGTATGCGAATAATATATCTAATGATTATTTTATTTATATTTCTTCATGTTATTTAATATACATATCAAAAAATCGCCGCTCGGCTATTTCGCTTATCCGCCGATAATTACAATGGAAAGGTGTACTATGCAAACTGATTTTAATACCGTTTTTCGCGGATTTCTTAATTATATTTCAATTGATCGCGGTTTATCAAATAATACTCGGGAAAGCTACCGATATGATATTCAATTATTCCACGAATATTGTACAATACATGGTATTCAATGGAATTCCTGCACACATGATACTATTATTAATTTTTTAGCTGATAGGGATATGCATGGAAAAACACGTGCACGCCGAATTTCTGCATTAAAAATGTTCTATAATTTTTGTGAAGATGAAAATATTATTACCAATAATCCGACCGGGCTTATTCATTCACCAAAAATTGATATCTATTTACCGGATCTTCTTACACAAACAATGATTGAAAATATGCTGCAGGCAATTCCACGTACAATCCGCAAAACAAGACGTTCAAAAAAAAGCAGCGCTCAAAAAGATGATAAAATGAGGATTAATCCGAAATATTATCGTACTGTTGCAATAATTGAATTATTGTATTCATCCGGATTACGTATTAGTGAATTATGTCATTTGACTATCAGTAATATTGATATGCGTAATCAAACATTATTTATTTTAGGTAAAGGTGCGAAAGAACGATATGTTCCGATAGGATCACAAGCATGTAAAGCACTTAATAATTATATTAAATATGAACGGACACCATTGATACAAAAATTGCCAAGTCCCCCGGAAGAAGTGTTTCTTGCACAGGGAGGACATCCGCTCTCCCGCATATCCGTCTGGAAAATAATAAAAAAAGCAGCACGTACTGCCGGTATAGATGAAAACAGAGTGAGCCCGCATAAATTACGTCATTCCTTTGCAACACATTTGCTTGAGGGCGGTGCTGATATACGAAGTGTTCAGGAAATGCTTGGACATTCTTCTGTTACGACAACGCAAGTGTATACGCATGTTACGACACGGTATATACATTCAGTACATGAAAAATATCATCCGCGGGCAAAATTATCTCAATCACATTGTTCTTCCTAATAAATACAATATTGACAACAAAAAACCCGGTATATAACCGGGTTTTCTTTTTACTGTTTTTCCGTTCTTGATAATAATTATTGAATGTTTATTTTTTTAATGTTCTTTTTTTCCTGCTTACGCGGAATGGTTAATGCAAGAACTCCGTTTGCATACTGTGCATTGATATGATCGGTATCTGCATCTTTCGGTAATGAGAAGCGGCGGCTAAACGAACCGAATCGTCGTTCACAAACATAACTATGCTCGTCGCTTTTTTCCCGTTTATCTGATTTTTCACCACTGATGGTAAGAACACCGTCATTGACTTCAATGTGTACATCTTTTTTGTCAATTCCCGGTATTTCTGCCGTAATCGCATATTCCTTGTCAGTTGTCTCAACATCAACCGCCGGAATAATACTGCGTTCTTCGGTAGTACTTAAACTGTTCTCAAACCAACTGTTAATAAATCGATCAAATGCACTTAATTGACGATGAGGATAAGTAATAATGTCCATCATGACTTTTCTCCTTTCACGTTTTTTTTCTTACCGGCATATCCGGTATCTGCATAAAATATAATAGTGAAATTTTTCATGTCAAGGTTCGGGTAATAAAATATGCACTGCTGCTTATAATAATCTAATAACAGTAATATTATCATAGGTGATAGTATTAATACTTATACTGCGATCAGGGAATAAAAACAGAAATATAATAGTTATATGTTTTCTGCAATAATCAAAATGAATAATTGCATGTTTCCAAATACCAAGAACGAAAAATTACACTTACTCAATAATTGCTTTCAATAGTCTATAAAACAATAGAAAAGAACTTACTACTTTTTTCTTGAAAAAGGTATTCTTTCATGATAGCCTTGATTACAAGTAGAAACATCTACATCTTTTTTATATTGAAAGTATCAGTTTTAACGATACCTATAGAAAGTATTACATGAATCTAGCTGAGAAAATTTATTATTATACGAATCATTATCATTATGATAATGTTAAATGTGTTCTTGCACGCGAAAATTGGGCAGAAAAAGATTTTGATGTTAAGTATGTTGATTATGTAAAAGACTTTATAAAATTTTTTGAGCAGATTGAAAAGTTTAAATTAACTAGTAAAGAAAGGTGTATAGAGGCTTTAGAAAAAATAAAACAAAAAAGGATTGAGGAAACGTATGAATTCTTAAGTGATGAGCTTATTAATTTATTAACACAAGAAAAACATATAAGCGAAAAAGAAAGTTATGTTATAAGAAATCAACTTGATTCGATGAACGATAAAAAATCTTTTAATATAAATTATATTAAAAAAATACGAAAAATTGAGGAAAAATACTTTAGTGAATAGGAGTAATACCAATGTCTGATAAATTATCTGATATTTTGCTTAATTTGTATAAAATAGTTACAGAAGACAATAAGGCAACTCATGAAACAATAAAACAGCGATTCCTTCAGTTAAAGGTAAACAAACCTTTAATTCATAATTCTGATTATCACGGAAAAATTGTTTCGAATGATCACATATTAGATATTGACGAAGCGCCATTCGATCTGTCTTAATTGTTAAAAATAATTTATGAATATAGATTTCAATCATGTAAAAATAGTAGAAATTGCTCATAAAATCAATCAGCATGTAAAGTACATTACCTCGTTAGAAACTATAATTGACGAATTAAAAGTAGAGCTTGACGCTACTTTTCTTATAAATTTTCGCGATGCATTAAATCATTACAGGCTTATGTGTAAAAATTCAAATGACGAAGTAAAATTAAATCAGCAGTATGCATCAATCAATGAACATCTTTCTCGTGGGATGAAAGATATAATAGTTTATATATGTAAAATTATTATAAATTCAATATCATATTATATAGAAAATCATAATATGGAATCTTTTCAAATGAAAAATAAATATCGTAAATTATCTCACAAATATAAAAACCTTGTTCTTGATATCAGGGTTGACTCAGGAACAAATATTGAACGAGAATTTGTTTCGTATTATAAAACCTTAACTGATTGTATATTAAAAACAAAAGAAATATTTGGAGGTAAAATAGGATTAAAAAAGTTAGTAAAAAATGGCTTTCGAAAAACAAATTAAAGGTTTTATGTTCTTTAAAAAGACATTCGTATTATCTTTAAAATAGGTTAAACCTGACACCAGTCGGTATTGTTGATTAAAAACATCTCCTTATGCTGAATGTTATTACTATTAAAATATATATTTGTACTATTCCTTGTTTTGTATAACTAATATTGTAGTGTGGTTTTCCTTTTAATAATATTAACTATTGTTATTATGTGTGTATTGTACTGTGTTTGTAAATTATTTTAAGATTTATTGCAAATATTTTAGCGGGTTTAGATTATAGTCTTAACTTAATATAAAAATAAAAGGTGTTTAAAGTAAAGTTAAATTCAATACTAATTTTATATATGCGTTTATACCGGCTGTTGTATTTTTCGGTTTTATATTAATACGGCATTTAGTACAACACAGGGCATGCTGTAGAGAAAGTAAATTATCGTAATGTTGTTTTTACGATAATAATTCGTTTTTCGGTTTCTGATAATATCGCAAAATGAACGGATAGTACTCCGGCGGTAAAGTCAGCCGCATCGCCATCAGCTGCATCGGTCATTGATACGCCGTCAATGGTAATACTGCCGGCTATATAGGCAAGTTTTATCGGCAGCGTATCGGAAAGTGAAATATTAGTCGCCTTTCCGGGACCATTATTTGAAATTGTAATAACATACGTTATTTGCGACCCCGGAATAAAATCATGCATGCTTCCGCCCAAGCCGGTATACGTACCGCTATTACTTACCTGCATTGCTTTTGTAATAACAACATCAACATCGCCGTAAAACTCTAATATACCATCATTTGTTTCGGTGTGGACGGTATCCATAGTGATATTCAGGAAACACGTTTCAACAGTTGTATTTTTAATTTGAAAAGTATTCGTTCCGTTATCGGCAGTATTAAAATAATATACGGCGCTCCCTGCACCAATACCCGCACCGCCGTTTGAAAACACTCCTGCACCGTTATTATTTGTCCAGTCAATTGTTGATGCTGTTCCATCCGTAGTCAGTACGACACGCCACGTTGGATTCATATTAGTAAACGTTGAACCGTTTATATAACAGGCACGTACAAAAACATTCGACCATGTATTTGTTCGTGCAATTTCAGTATGATCAATGGTAAAATATGCAAGCAGTTCCGTTGGAGTTGTCGTAAACGGAAGGCTGTATCCCGATACAAGATAATTTGAAATGATAACATGGGTAATCGGATCAACAACAGAGATATTTGTTTTCGTTGTTATTTCAAATACAACATTTGAAGCCGCTATACCAAAATTTGACGCCCAATCAACATACACCTCAACCCGGACAGATTTATTATTTGATACATATATCATTCCGGGATTAAGATTTATCGTCAATGGTATACTACCGGTGGGGATATTTGAACTTGAAGAAATAAACGTTCCGGATGAAAAACGTGCTTCCCAGCGATCAATTGCATCTGCCGGCGCCATGATGTTCCCTTCAGTATCGTGCACATGCAGACATATTTCACGAAAATATGGAACTCGCTCAACAGTCGTTGAATTAGTATTAGTAACAAATACTGACATAATTTTTACATTCGTATGACCGCTGTAATCAATTGTCGGTGCATATTGTGTATATGAGGAATGAACCGAAAGTGAAATCTCGTTTGTTACACCAACCAGTATACCGGGGCTTTCAAATGCGGCATATACAAAGCCATTCGCAATATGGGTAATATCAGCATCTGATTCATCTTCCTGAACTCGTATTTGAAACGAATTTTTTGTCAGATACCGATAACGGCAAAATGCACTGTCAACTCCATTATCAGTATGCCAATGACTGATAAGCACCGGTCGTGATGCAAATGACGCGGTAAAGAGATGTGTTTTCCAAATCTCTCCGGTAAAAGTATCGCTTGTCTTATCAGTCTCATACAGATTATTATTATTATGATCAACCGTACAATCCATCGCAAAAAAACCGATGATTTCTTCACCGTGTGTCGTATCAGGAGGAACATCTTCTTCTTCCATTGAAACCTGAAAATTCGTTTGCGTGATAGTACGTTCCCGCGTATGAACGAAATTTGTATCATTATGAGTCTGCACTGTTGCAATACAAACAGGGTTTGCAGAAAAGGATTGTTCAAACGGAACGGTGATAAATGTTCCATTACAGGCAGTTGTATTTGTTTTGCCAACAATTAATTGATGCCCATTCTGTAATGCATATGACCCTTCATCAGCAACAAAATAATGCACTGTTTCACCGGCATGTATATGATCGTCATAATAGGGTTCCTGAACTCGGATACGGCAATTTGTTGCCGTAATATTACTGCATCGCACAACAACGACATTTGTTTCATTAAATGACGGCGGAATGGCAATGACTACCGGTGCGGAATATGTCTGTAAAAACGAAAGTGTTGACCAGGTTTCCGTAACATTATGTATAACGCCAACTTCCGCAACACCGGCAGATGCACTGACTTCAACGGTAATTACAAATCCTGTTGCCGGACCGTGTATACCCTGAACAGCTTCCGCTGATGTGCTCTGTGCTGTTCCGGTAATATCCGTATTGTCAAAAGAAATATAAAATGTATCTCCGTTTACCGCATTGATAATATCACATACAACAAGATATAATATCGTTTCATTAGAGGTAATACTGTCAAGAAATATTCTATTTGTACCGTTATCACCGCTCCATGTATTTGTACCGTCGGCTAACGTATCCCCGGAACTTAAAAAACCGTTTTCATCAACATCTTTCCATATTTTGAAATTTGTAATTGTTGTTGAGGAATCATCACCGGTACCATGTGCATGCAGTGTTATCCAAACATTAGTTATATTCACTGAAAACGAATTCTGAACAGAAAACTGAAATATTTCTTTATTGACAGCCGTTCGCGGTATTGCACCGGAAGGACTGCCGGAACCACATCCAATTACTAATGATGTATTAGTAACGGCATATAAATACCGACTTCCTTCAAACGCACAATACGTACTTAATTCTGTCGTATGAGTAGTTTCTGTATCAGAACAAGAATCTTCCTGCAGTTTAATTAATATATTTGAAGAGGTTATGTTCGATATTGCGGTATGACTATTATCCGGTCCGATATACGTTTTTTGCAAAGCAAAATACGCCGGTTGTTCGCTGTACGATTGAATAAATGAATGTGTTTTCCATTGATCCGACATACTTGAAATATCCCCTGCTTCATACGCAACATTACTGCGTAACGTCCCCAAACCCGCAGTCATGGCAATCCATCCTAATTGTTCGTTTGTTCCGAATGCATTTGTTTTTGACTCATCTTCTTCAAGCCATATTGAAAATCCGGTTGAGGTCAATGAATTAATATGCGGATAAAGATAATTAGTATAATTATAGGACATTATACCGGCAACAACTGCAGGTGCATCAGAATACGTCAGTGAGAATGAATTATTATCCTGATTCTGTGTAACATAATGACCGCCTGATGCCGTTGTGGTATAGTAATGTGATTCTATTTGAGAACCATCAGAAAGCAGCCATGTTCCCGTCATACAAACCAGCCAACTTGCCATCTCATTCAGAGAACGAGTACCGTTTTCACAATCAGGTTCAACAGCACGAATTGAAAATCCGGTTGTCGTTACATTACTGACACGAAATACATATGCTGTTGTTTCGTTCATTGAAGGTGGTCCGAGAATGAGAGCATAATTAGTAAATGAACGGCTGAAGTTTACCTGATACCAATTATCTGTAACGTTTGTACATTTTCCCCATTCACCGATAATGGTGTACTGTGCATACGCAAGAGTAAACAGACTGAAAAATACAAGAAAGAATAAAATAATCGTATATTTTTTCTGTTTTATTAATTGTATCCTATGCTTGTAATTCAGTCGCATATTTATATATCTTTCTTCAGTTTTAATCGGTATTTCAATTATTTACGGTATATAAACAACAGAAGCATTAGAATAATATACTGTAATAATTCATTTTACCGGATAACAATGATATTTGTCCTTAGTTTGTGCCGTATAATAAAAGAACGACATCTCTTTCAGGCATAAACTCACTATATATAAAATATAATATGGGAGTACCTTACGATTATCATACCTTACATAATCCCTATATATACTATTATACGGCAAAAAATGTGTTTTTGACAAGTTTTTTTCATAATTACACCTGCATTTTATTATATTGTTTATACAACGACTAAAACAGTATTTATTTCCAAATAGCCGCATACCGAAAACCATTGCGTACATTCAATACTACTGTTTAAATCACATACTATCGCTTCATAGCCGTACACTAAAAAGCCGGTATCTTTATAATCAAGTGAAAATTATACTATCATTGCATTGTTCAAAGACAATATAAACGACCTAACAATAACGAAAAAAATCACTTGATTGAATGATATGCTTTTTATATAGTAGTAAATGGAACACGTATTAATGCTTTTTTTGCCTGTATATATTTTCGGATACAGATAAGTGATAAACCCGTTCCATAACAATTCACCGTATCTTTGAACTGTGACAGATATACGCCAAACGGATTTCACCATTCTTTGCGCATATATCTTGAACATTATAATCGCCGTATCATAATCCAACGATACTGCGAATTACTCAAAAACAAGGAGTACCACATATGACTACCGTGTCTTTACCAAAGACCAACAAGTATGGTTTCTACGAAATCCGTATGGAATCCATCGGCGGCATGGGCGCAAACCTTGCAGGGAAGATCCTATCCGAGGCTGTTATTCTCGGTATGGGTTTTAACGGCGCTTCATTTGCCAGCTATGGAAGTGAGAAAAAAGGGACGCCCGTGAAAGCGAACGTCCGTATCTGTCCCGGCGATCAGGAAATTCGTATTAACGAACCTGTTCGAGAACCGCATTTACTGGTTATTTTTCATGAAGGTGTTGCGAAGAACGTACCGGTCATGGCAGGCGTTCAAGATGATGCTGTTATTGTTATTAATAGCACCAAAGACCCTGATGAAGTACGCGACATGCTGAAAGTTGCCGGCGGTACCATTTGCTGTATTGATGCTATTGGTATCAGCATGGAAGAAAAAGTAAAACTCAATACGGTTATGTTAGGCGCTGCATGTAAAACAATGGATTTTCTTGATCCGAAGTATATTAAAAATGCTATTGAACATACTATCGGTAAAAAATATCCAAAACTGCTTGCTCCTAATTTAAAAGCCTTTGACCGCGGGTATAATGAATTAAACTGTAAAGAGTTTAAACCCGATGGAACCTATTCAGTACAGCCGTTTGCAATTACAAAAAATGTCTGGGGCTATGAGAATCAGGCAACCGGCGGCACGATTATTGAATTCGGTAATTCAGTACAAAAAGATATGAGCGCAAGCCGTGAAGGTATAATACCGTTATTTCATCCTGACCGATGTACTCATTGCGGTCAATGTGAAACGGTTTGTCCTGATTTTTGCTGGGTCTTTGAAGATGGGGATGACGGCAAAGGAGGGACGAAATCTTTTAATAAAGGTGTTGAATATCGTTATTGTAAAGGCTGTCTTCGCTGTGTTGAAGCGTGTCCGGTCGGTAAGGGTGATGATACCGCAAAAGCAATCACTGCTGAAGTTGAAAGTGAACATGATGTTGCTGCATTAAGTGTACATCACAAAGAATGGAATATTCAATTAGGAGACGCATCATGACCGTAAAAACAAAACATCCTCAAAAAGCAATTTTAGTCAACGGCAATGAAAGTGCTGCATGGGCAGGAAAACATATTAATTTCCATGTTATGGGTTATTATCCCATTACCCCGTCAACCGCAATTGCTGAAGAACTTGATGCAATGCGTTCAAACGGTGAGCATAACGTTGTTATGATACCGGGTGACGGTGAGCACGGTGCTGCCGGTATTTCATACGGTGCTTCATGCGCCGGTGCTCGGGTTATGAACGCGACCAGTGCAAATGGTTTGCTCTATGCGATGGAACAGCTTCCTGTTCAGTCAGGAACACGACAGCCGATGGTTTTGAATGTTGTTAATCGTTCTGTATCCGGTCCGCTTAACATTAAATGCGACCATAGTGATATTTATATGGCTCTTAACTGCGGCTGGATTATACTGATGGCAAAAAGTCCGCAGGAAGTATATGATATGAATATTATAGCGGTTAAACTCATGGAATTGGATGATGTTCAACTTCCGGTTATTGTATCACAGGACGGGTTTTTCACCAGTCATCAAAAACGTCGTATTTCTGTTTTTGAAAAGCGTGATCCGGTTATTGATTTTATCGGTAAAGTTCCGCCGCCGCGCAGAACAGCTGTTGATCCGAAACATCCGGTTACTATGGGACCGTATATGAACGATCCTGATTTGATAAATAATAAATATCAGCAGCATGTAGCAATGGAAGCCGCATATAAACATCTTCCGAAGATTATGAAAGATTATTCTGCTCTTTCAGGACGTGACTATAAACTCATTGACAGTTATCAATGCGAAGATGCTGAGGTTATTCTCATTATTCTGAATTCACCATATAAAACCTGTACGCTTGCAGTAGATGAACTGCGGGAAAACGGTAAAAAAGTCGGCGTCCTCAGTCCGAATGTTCTGCGTCCGTTCCCGAAAAAAGAAATTCAGGAATTGACCCGGTCTGCAAAAGTTGTCATGGTTGCGGATCGTGGTGACAGTTATGGTGCACAAAACGGCAACCTTGGTCTTGAAATTAAAGCTGCATTGTTTGACAATCCGGATAATCAGGTTATTACTGTTTTAAATCGTGTATACGGTATTGGCGGTATTGAGTTTTATATTCAGGATGTTGTTGCATTATTTGAACAAAGCTTTGAAGCACTGAAAAATCCGAAAAATGTTCCGCTCTTTGATTATTATGGCCATCTCCCCGGTGATACGAATTACAAACCGCAAATTGAAATAATGAAACCGTTAACCTGGGAAGAAACGCAAACCGGTATTACCGTTACCGAAGAAGAGAAAGACGGAAGAAAAAAACTGGTTGCTAAAGGTGCAAACCTTCGTCGGTTAACAACACTGCCAAAACGTATGGTTTCGGGGCATGGTGCTTGTACCGGCTGCGGCATTCCTGTTAATGTTAATCAGTTTCTCAAAGGCATCAGCGGGCATGTTGTGTTAATGTTTGCAACAGGATGCGGAATGGTTGTAACAACCGGGTATCCGAAATCAAGTTTCCGTACGACCTACTTCCACAATTTATTTCAAAACGGTGCCGCGACGCTTTCAGGTCTGCTGGAATCATATAAAGAACGCCGCCGCCGCGGTGAACTTGATATTCCAGAAAATGAAGATATTACTTTCATTTACGTTACCGGTGACGGCGGAAATGATATCGGTCAAGGTCCGACAATTGGTACCGCTATTCGAAATCATGGGCTTATCGTTTTTGAATACGATAACGGCGGATATATGAATACCGGTGCACAACTTTCGTTTACAACACCGCCGACTGCCGCAACATCAACCTCACATGTCGGTCCTGCACAACAAGGAAAAGTTGCCTCACATCTTGGTCCCTTTATGCAGAATAAAGCATTTTTCCATAAAGACTCACCAATGATCATGGCTGCAACACATATTCCTTATGTTGCAACGGTTGCTGAATCTAAACAGCTTGACTTCATTAAAAAAGCGGCAAAAGCACAATATATTGCAAAAAATTACGGCTTTGCATATGTTAAGGCACTTTCAGCATGTCCGCTCAACTGGCGTGATAATCCGCGGACTGAAAACAATGTTATCGCTGCCGGTGTTGATTGCTGTTATCACCCGTTGTTTGAAATTGAATGGGGCAACTTAACCATTAACTATGATCCGGAAGCACGGGATAAAAAAATACCGGTGCTTGAATGGGCAAAAATGATGGGACGATTGAAACATTTAGCAAAACCGGGGAATGAATCTCTCGCTAAAGAGTTTCAGGATGAAGTTGACCGACGCTGGGAACGCTTAAAGGCAATGAACGGATCAAATGTTCTGTAACGCTTTCTGATCCGATACTGATACGAGTTTCGTATAAAAATATTTTTTATAGTTCTTGCGGCTATATATGATAGAAAAGGCATATCATTATCATGATATGCCTTTTTTGTATGTCAGCAACAGACTAACTCTCATAATATTGTACTGCCATGTATACGTGCATCGTCCATACTGAAGGACTGATGAATATTATTATTATGGTCATACCGTTGACGATAGCGTGTTCTCTATGTAGAATATGACAATGCAGAAAATAATATACTTTTTTATATGCATATCTCTTATAGTGCCACATATTTTCGCTGATACAACAACCGAACGATTTACCGAACAGGAATTACAAACAAGCGGTCTTACCGCCGCACAAACCCCAACATCAGATTTAACCGCTTCCGTATACAAAGAAAAAATAGCTATTGCACCGTTTGACGTCAACACCGGTATTGATGAATCATATGCACGAACCGTACAAAATAAAATTGGTGAATTATTAAGTCGGACAAAACGATTTGATATTGTCGAACGGGAACAGCTCAGTGCTGTATTACAAGAACAGGAATTGCATATCAGCGGATTAGTTGACCCTGATACTGCTGTACACGTTGGTTCATTGCTTGGCGCACAATATATTGTTATCGGAAGCATTAATTCCACTGAAGGTCAGTATAGCATTCAGGAAAGTATCAAATCAAATAAACGAACAGGCATTGTCAATACATTTTATAAAATTACGTATACTGCAGTGGTAAGCATCAGCGGGCGGTTTGTTTCTGTTGAACAAGGAAAAATTAAACTCACCGAAACCGTTATCGGTAAAGACTCCAAATCAGAAAAGTTTCTGGTACACTCAACGGATCCCAATAAACCGGTCTATGATGCCGTTACGCTTGAACGGGAAGCACAGCACTCAGCTGAAGCACATATACCCGATGCATTGATTAATGCAGCATACCGGCTTGCTGCAGAAATAATGGCGCATTTCCCGTTAGATGGATATGTTGTTGCCATTACCGGCAGAACTGTTCTTCTGGATCTCGGCAGTGAAAACGGTTTGAAATCAAAAGTCAACGCCCGAGTGTATGCTCCCGGCGAAGCGTACATTCATCCGGTTAATGGGCGTTCATTGAATGCTCCGCGCGTGCGAGTCGGACTGCTGCAGATTACAAATATTTCCGACCATGCCTCAATCGGCAGATTGGTATACGGTTCACCTTCACATATCAAACCCGGCTATAAAGCCGTTGTGGTTAAACCTGTTTTCAACTGGAAACCGGCACTTGCGTCATTACTGGTACCCGGACTTGGTCAAATTATTCACCGGAAAATAATTCAGGGAATTGTATGGATGGGACTTGATGCTCTTTGTATTAGTGGGTATTACCTATATCGCTATTATGGCAGTGATGCATATCTTCACTCTCAGGATTATTTTGATTCAACCGAATGGGAAATTAAAAACGGTACTATTTCAAACGGCGGGGATAACTATACTGCCGCTGTTCGCCAAGCACATTTGTGGCAGGGGATTTTTATAACATTCGGTATTATTTTTCACACTGCAAATGTTATTTCCGCCGGATTTCCTGCGGAACGAAATAAAACATTTTCATTAAATAATGAAACGGATGTTCGTGTTGCATGTTATCCGCATTGTATTAATACTGAAATTATTTATACTTTTTAAAATGTGTGTTTATTAATATTTATATGCTGTAATTTTTCCGGTATGTATAACCGGTATTGTGTATGCTATAAAAACAAAAGCAGGCACAATGCCTGCTTTTGCTGATAATTACATTTTCGCTGAATTATCGGTTATTTTCAGAATCTATACGTAACCGACATATTATAATATTTTTTCGAGAAAACTTCCTGCTGAAAGAATCATACGAACAACGCCGACTGCAATAGCGATAATACCAACTATTATTTGTGATCCGGCAAGTAAATTAGTCCATTTTGTTAATTGCTTTTCACTCATTTTAAACTGTTTCAGTAAATCACGAGCAAGAACAGCGCCGATACACATAGCAACAATTGCCGTACCGGTCGGATGATCGGTCATAGCATTTTGTCCAAGCCCTAAAAACAGGGCAATAAATCCAAGTGCTAATGAAATAACACCGAGTATCATTGCATACGGCTTTACCGTATCAATAAACTTTGATGCCGATGGAATCTGTTCAAGCACAAAACTTGATGCGGCAATCATACCGCCGAGTATCATGTCAATACTAAGAATATACAATAATGCAATACTCATATCTGCCTCCACATAATAAAATCTTTTAATATTAAAAGTGTAATGCTTTTCAAACTACTGTCAAGCAGGAATGTCTCATTTTACTGCCGTTCCGTGATTACTGCATGCCGCTGTTAAAATCTTTCAGGTCAAGTTTATCAAGATATTCTTTGTAGAAATCCTTTGCATCTTCCTTCGGAACTGAATTAAGACCAAGGCTATGTATCAATACTTGTGTTGTAACAAATATTGGAGCTTTCGCACGTACTGCCATAGCTATTGCATCCGACGGACGTGAATCAAGTTCACGTTTTTTACGGGCACGTTTATTTTTATAATAAATTTTCGCATAATACGTATTATCAATAATTTCATTAATAATTACTTTTTCAACACTAATATTATTATCGTTTAAGAAGTGCATAAATAAATCATGCGTTAACGGACGCGGCGGTTCAATGCCCTCCATTTCCAAAATAATCGCACTTGCTTCAAACGGTCCTATCCAAATCGGTAATATTTTCTCACCCGTATCGTCTTTCAGTAAAACAATCGGCATATGCGTATTCGGATCAACGGCAAGACCTGATATTTTCATCTCAATCATAACACACCTTCTCAACGCTTCTGATAAGAACATCCCCTACTATATATAGTAATTAAGTACTAATATACCGTTTATTACACCATTTTTCAAGGTACCGTATTATTCTTCAATCGGTACGGATATCGTACTGATATTACCGACGGCATCAACCGCCTGTATCATTAATATAGACTCTGCAGGACTTGATTTTGTTGTGAATGTTATATTGATATCTTCGGTTGTTTCATCAAAAACACTATCAGCAGGGTCAAAGGGTATCCATTGACGCGTATTGCTGCTGTATCGAAGATTGGTGATAATACTAATGGTATCATGAACAGAACCGGATATTGTGATTGCTGATCCATTTCGTTGTGCCGTACATGATGAAAAAACCGGTGCATTATTATCAATAGTAATAATTTTTGTTATTTTCTCACTTGTTAATGCTCGTTTTTTCGGATTTGACAGATCATCAGCGGCAATTATTTTAAAATAATAATTGCCGTCAGGAATAATTCTCGTATCAATAATATATTCAGATTGTTTCAGTTCATCTTTC
This sequence comes from uncultured Spirochaetia bacterium, assembly GCA_964490645.1. GTDB lineage: Bacteria > Spirochaetota > JAHITG01 > CAZBCL01 > CAZBCL01 > CAZBCL01. The sequence goes on along the minus strand of CAZBCL010000012.1, from coordinate 44,283 downwards.
AGTAAAATCCATTGTTGTGTATCCTGCTGCCGAAAATATATACTATTAATGCAGGAATCATGATTCGGATCCCGTACTTTCCATTGCAGCATACGTTCATATATTTTAAGATTTCTTGCTTTTTTCCCGTCACGTGAGCAAAGCCATTTAATATCAGTAATTACCGGTTCTTCATTATGCGGTACATAAGGAATACTTACCCGTGCAACTGCCGGTACTGTTGTAGTATCAGCATCAGTCGTAAAAATAAGTTTATATTGTATAAAACGTCCTAACGGCGATTGTATTAGACTCCCTGCAGGATTTTTCAGTTCATCACTCCATGCACTCCAGCTTCCGTCTTTGGGATTTTCAGTAGCGCCGGTCCGTGTTGCCAGCAAAACGGTACCGGATTTAAACGTGCCTTCCCATCGTGCCTTCCCCCATCGAACACAATGCCCGATATCATGAACATCGGAAATATACACTGCATGCTTTCGATAATCCGCCTGTTGTATATAACAGCCGCCGGGGTTTGCAGTTGCAAAAATATACGACCCGTCAGCCATTCGTGCAATATCCATAATTTGTGCGGTTTCCAATTCCAGTGAACGGTATAGCATTCCATTCGTTGTAATGGTATATACCGCACCATGATTACCCGTGCCGACCAGTATCGAATTATCGGCAGCAACCGCCATTGACATATACATAATATCTTTTTGTTCCAATATTTTTTGTACCGCACCATTTGGTGTTATTTTATAAATGGTATTTTTAATGCCGTTACCGAAACTATTAAACCCTTCTGTTTCCTTTTTCGTTTCATTCTCTGTTTTCGGTTTTGATTTTTCATGAGTTTTTCCGTTATCGAAACTATCGGCATCATCCCATTGTGCTGTTCCGATATACATATTGCCGGCAGTATCCATTGCTAATGATTGCACCGTGTCTTCGGCAGTATCATACACAACATTAAGTGTATCATCGGCTGAAAGTGTATATACCAATCCGAAACCATCGGTCCCAAAATAAATTGAATCGTTATTGCCGTGTAATAAACATAAAATATTACGATCGTCCAAATCTGCGATTGTTTCAACCGAACCATCAGCAGGAGTAACACGAAGCAATTTTCCTTCTGAACCGGTTGCAACAAGCAGGCGCCCGCGGGTATCAATAATCATATCCCAAATATAATCAACCTCTAAAGAAGCTTTTAATTCAACTGAGCCGTCCGGTGTGATCGCATAAATTAAACCACGCGGCGATGTGCCGGCATAAATAGTACCATCACTGCCCTCAACTAATGCTGTTGCCAATATATCCGAAAGATCGGCAAACTCACGTGATTCACCCGCAGCAGTAATACGATACAATTGAGCTTCATTGCCGGTTGCAACGATAACTGAACCGTCTCGCAGCGGTAAGACATCCCAAATTTCATCAGCACTAATCCCGGCAACCGCAGTCATTGAAGGTGCCGGTAATACCATACCACGTCCGGATAGGGTAACGTCCGACATGTCACCTTCCGAGAAATCATCAATGCCTTCACTTATCCATTGTTGTGTGCTGACTGCATGTACCTGAACGGCAAAACACATAATAATAAACCAAATAAAAATGTTACTATATTTCATTGATAGTACCTACCGGTCTCCGATTTTATTTTTATCTTCTACAACACGTATTGTTACCTGTTGTTGTCCTTCAATAACCATTGCCATTTTTTTCTCAGCAATAAGCGGCATGCCGACTTTTACTGCTTTTGATGATGAGGAACGTGTAATAACCGTATACATACTGTTCGGTAATGCAGGCATTTCTTTCCCGTTTATTATTAAACCTGTTGTTACATCTTCAATCCACGCAACAATTTCAGTATTCGGACGAAAACTTTTTATAATTGATAATAAATGTTCATAGTCATGCGGTGTATATCGAGCAGGATTTGCGATAATATCATTTATTAATGCATTAAACCCGCCGGCAATATGTATGGTATACTCTCCCGGGGAAAGCGTTGCCGGCAATGGTAATACTAATGGCACCTGAACCGTATCACCTTTGTATTTTTGCAGCACTGCTTGTATATGTACCGTTTCGCCCGGCTCATAAATTAATGCGTGTGCCGTCGCTTCAACAATATCACCGACAGCAATTCCTTCATCAGCAGCAATATTAAGAGCAACTGATTGCACACTGACATCTTTATACTCATTCCATACCAGCGTATCAATACTGCTCATCAGCATGTTTAATCCTTCAAAAAGATTTCTCATACTTTGAATACCGGCATAGCTGTTTTTAAATGTTAGAACATTACCGTCGCTTAACTGTACATCAAAGGTAAAATGATATGTTGTCGGCTGAATGCGTCCTTCATTGACAAGAACACTATTGACGGCAACCGCAACTAATAACGTACTGAAGAATTGCGGGTCGCGTATAATTTCAACATTATATTTTTTCTTTGTATTTTCATACGCGAGTTGTATGGCAACCGGAATCATTGTTGATCGTAATGAAGTATCACCGGCAACCGCTGCATGTTGATCGGCATACGCCCGTCCAATTTCCTGTATTGGTGATCCAAGTTTAAATGAACGCATATAGCTTGGCATAACACCATGGATATACGCACCCGTTAACGGTGCGTCAATATATCCGCGGTGATACATCGGATGACCGAAAATCAAAATATCATTTGACCCACACCATGTGATTGTTCCGATAGCCGCTGCTTCATAATCACCCCGTATCATCATAATGCCGCAGGCTGCACCGGGCTGCACTGTATAGCCTTCAGATAATGCATTCATATGCGAACCCGCACCGGCAACCGGCATTAAATCATATGGTTCAAATTGTGCTGAAAGCTGATTAATCGTACGAGTATCAAATCCGTTAAAAACAACCGGGGTCAAGAGCGGTACCATGTGATTATTATGTGGCGACGTTGTGTTCTCTGAGATATGAGAACCACGCATCATATGCAGTATTTCACTGATTGTGCTTTGTTTACAAGATTCAGCAGTAACGGGAGCCGCAGGAGCAACACCGGAAAAATGACGAAAGTCTTCAGGATTATACCCAACCTTCAGTGCATCTTCTTTAAATCGTAATACCTGCAGCATATTTGAAATTGGCTGAATGCCGGCTATTGCATCTTTCGGAAACATCCAGCCATATGCTACCGCTCCGATGAGTTTTCCGTCAATATATACCGGACTGCCGCTCATACCTGCTTGTATACCGGATTGAGCAAGTATACCGCCGGTACACCGCGCAAGAATAAGATCACTATCAGTGTTATAATTTTTCATTACACCGATTATTTCAACATCAAACCGCTCGGGAACCGTGCCTTTCCATACCGTTAACCCATATCCCGTCATACCTTCGGTAATTTCATCCGTCGTCATTATCTCAACAGCATAAATACTGTTGAGTGCCATGAAAATGATTATAAATAGTATGCTCAGTCGTTTCATATTACTACATCGTTTCGTTGCGTGTATTCTTTTTTGATTTAGTAATTCTACCCGCTTTATTGAAATATGGCAATACATTAAATGACAACGTTCTACCGGTTATTGTATTTTAAACAGTTCCATAAACAATATTGCTATATACTATAACAATACTATTAAAACTATTTTTCCTGCGAATACAATATATCATTTATTTAAAAAAAGAAACGGCCGTGAAGCACGTTCCCCGTATGCTCCGGCCGATAATGCACAACAATAGCATATCACTGATATTCGTACAAGTGTTTTTTTATATTTTTATCAATACTTTTTATTTTCTACACTATAAGCACATTTTAATTACTGA
>CAZBCL010000012.1:0-40361 GCA_964490645.1 uncultured Spirochaetia bacterium | reverse complement strand
ATGCCGGTGTTTTAGTTTTATTGTCAATTATAAATAAATTATTATTATGAAAGAATAGTTCTTTCCATTTTTCGCATTTCAAGAAATATTTCTTCACGATATTTTGCCGGCACATATTTATTTTCAATAAATACATTCCACACATTCGAGATATCTTTTCCTGCTTTTTTCTGTTCCATGAGATATGCAAGAAATCGTCCATGCCGTTTAGAAAACATGATAGTATTTATCTGTTTCAATAATCGGTTTGCTTCTTCGCTTTTCTTTTTTAATCTAAGCTGTCTATTTAAATGCGCCATTGTATAAAATAAAGTTATTTGAATTTCTTCAATACTCCATTGTATTCCCTCAATATCCCAATTATTATTCATCAGGTTTTTTGCCGCCCATATAAATACATCAGGACGTTCCCGATACTGTTCTATTATTTTAACAATAAACGCATTAATACCCTCAACCGAAGATTCTTTTAATAAAATGTTAATAATCGTATCATGCATTTTCGTATACCGCGTCAATAATAATGCGGTAATAATCTCAACAGTGTTTTCTTTATGCACCTTTAATAATTCATTAACTAATATTTTTTTATTATCAATAAGTTCCTGCTGATTATATACCGCAACAATGCGTTCACGGTCGGCAAATAATTCTTTGCCTTTTTTTAATGCTGTTTTACTGCCAAGATTTTTATTATGCTTATATAAGCGATGCAGCATAATAATGCTTTCTACTTTTTTATAGATATCTGATCCGTCATCGTTTAAGCAATTTTTAAAATACTCATCAATTACTTTATAATTTGTCATTTTAACCTGATTATTAACATCAGTTGCCATGAGTTCATCTGCAATAATAACACGGCTGCTGAAATCATCTTCATCCTGAAAACGTGATACAATTTCGTCAGAAAACAATATTTCCTCTTCACGCCACATAATCGCTTTTTCCGTTAAATGAAAATGAGGGTTCAGTTTTACCTCTTTTTTTGTTTTATTCCACCATTTTGTCCAATTTTTCGCTGTTAATAATGCAGGGCATAATTCATTTTTTATTTGATCAATGGATGCTTCATTTTTTGGAAAACCATTAATGATAATTTCCAGTACCTTTAGCGGTTCTTCGTTAAATATTTTTACAATTTCATCTTTTCGATACGCTTCATAGACACGGATATGTTCAGCAGGCAACAACTCAAGTGTTGATAATGCCATATCCAAACTCATATGATGACCCTTTTTTTCAATAAAATCAATAATGAGATTTGTTTCTTCTATGTCCTGAATCTGACCAATTCCCCAGCTATGATGAAATACATATACTCCGTTATCAAACCGAATGTATTCCTCAAAACTTTTAATGCATTCAAAAACCGGACGCCACCATTTTTTTAATCCGGAGAGTTTAACAAACTCTTCAAGATGATGATGTTTTTCATAATGCTTTTCATATACATCAACCAGTTTTGCCCGATAGTCTTTATCATTCGGGATAAAAGCAAGAATCCGTTTATAAATACTGATAGCGGCTTCTGCTTCTTTTTGAATATCAAAACGTTCAATCATAACCTGTAATAAGGTAACAACAAACTCAGGTTCAAACTGTTTCATAATTTTATCTTCCAATCGATTAAACAACGGAAGAATTGCTTTTTCATGCATAACCAATTTTAACCAGACATCTTCAACTTGTTTTCGCTGACCGGTTTGAATAAACTTCGTTAATGATAATTGGTAATAACGTACTGCATTTTCGATATCGCCTTCTTTTTCTTTCTGATCAGCAAGGCTTATCATAACGTTCGTATCACTTGGATCCAGTGCAACAAGCCGTTCCTGCAAATTAGAAATTTCAGCCGGTTTTTTCAGCTGTTGAAGACAGGTAATCAACACCCGCAGTGCAAATCGAACATCACCGAACGTCAGTACTTTACGGCATAAATGTTCAACAATACCCCACTTGCCGCGATCGCGAAAAGCACGTATTAACCGTTCGAAATAGGTTTCTCCTTCGTCATTGCCGCCTTCACATAATAATACTGCTGCCGTATACAATGCACTGAAATTATGTTCATTATTTCGTAGTATATCACGTGCCTTTTCAAGGACCTCAGATGTACCGTTTTCTTCTTTCACTTTTTCCAATAAGGTATCAATATCGATAAAACGCGTAACTTTATACTCGCTTAATTGAAACTTACTGTATTTATCTTCACTAAGTGCGGCTTCAATGCTTTTTATGCTGTCATTCGTGCTCATTATGCTGCTCCTTATGTCCAAACGCTTCAAGATGTAAATATTCTGCTAATGGTTGAGACCATTGCTGAATATTTTGCTCTATAGAATCACACTCTCTGCGGCTTTGTTTATGCTCATGATAATAATCAAATAACCACAGATACTGATTTAAAAGCTGCGGAATTAATATTCCGCGCTGAAATTTGCTTTCCGCTAATGACCGTTCTAATTGCTGGGCATTTTCATGCATCGTCGCAATATCCGCTTCCTGCATCGGTCGTACGGAACGAAGAAATCCTGCCATTCGTAAATAAATCGGAAGCCAGTATACCTCCGCTTCTTTTTCTTTTCCGTCAGCACGTATTCGTTTCAGTGCGTCGCTAACCTCGGGAATATGTATATCATCAGGAATAATATCCTGCGGTGATACCATAAATGCTTCACGCAAATAATACTGTGAACGCTGTTCCAATGTATGGAGTTGTTCACTATCCATTGTTTCTGCACCGGTTTGTATGGTATGATATAATGTTTCACCCAGTAAAAGAAGAACAATACCATCATGCCGATTGAAACCAAGTGCATAATCAAGTGTTTCTTTAGCTTTTCGATAATCACCGATTATTAAAAACGCTCGCGCCAGTTTACATAATACGCTGACATCCGGTGTATCAAGTTCCTGAAAATAAATCGTCAAATGACGTATTATTTCATTAATCACACCATGCGTAATTGCATGTAATACCTCGCGTGTCTGTATGTTTTGTTCATTGATAAACTGCCGAAAATGCTCCCATTCTTCCTGAAGAAACTCGGCACGCTGTTTACCGTTTTGCCGTTTTTCAATACGTTCCTGTCGATTAAGCCAAAATTTTGCCGTTTTAAGTGCATCTTCAATACCGCGATAATGCGGATTTGTATCAAAAATCTCATCGAACAATTCTTCCGCTTCCGCAAATGCACACCGTTTCAGACATTCCTGACCACGGCGATATTGCACCGTTAAAGGATTATCTTCAAACGTAAGCTGTCCATCTTGTTCCATGTGATTGTATCATACTCCACCAAATTTATCTGCGGTGTTAATTATGCTGTATTTGAATTGTAGAGTACCTTTTATACTACCGTCAAGTGAAAACTGGTCTTATCATATGTATAGATATTTTTGCTGACAAAACCGGTTTTGTCTGATAAGCTCCATAATAAGCTGAAAATACACTATGAACAGACGAAAAAATACATTACGGCACTTAACAAATATTGGTATTCTTAAACCTGCAAAAGATATTAAGAAAAAAACCGCTCCAACGAAGACCTATACGATTGATACGGTTGTTGACGGAGATTTTATTAAAACACCATACGGTAGTATTTTTTATACCGAATATGCTGTTCCATTAACTTTTACCTTTCGTGGTATTCCATTGAATACTATTATTAACCTTCCCGATACCGTATGGCGGCGTTTTCTGCATATACTTGGATATGCGAAGGAAAGTCCGTTACTGGATCGTACCCGTTTATTGTTTTTCGATACTGAAACAACCGGCTTATCAGGTGGTGCAGGAACAATAATATTTCTTGCCGGTATCGGTTATATAACAAAAAGCAGTTTTATCGTACGGCAGTATTTTATGGGTGATTATGATGAAGAAAAGGCTTTACTGTACATACTGAAAAATCATTATAAAGAACGTTCTCATTTTGTTACGTATAACGGACGGTGTTTTGATATTCCGCTTTTAACAACACGCTTTATCATGACCATGCGTTCTGCTCCATTGAAGACGAACCCGCATCTTGATTTATTATACGGCGCACGACGATTATGGCGCACACAATTACCGAATTGCAGACTTGCTACCTTAGAAAAATATGTTTTACGTCATACACGACCGGAAGAAGATGTTCCCGGGTTTTTAATTCCGGAATACTATTTTAAATATATGCGTACAAAAGATGCACGACCATTAAAAGGTATATTTTATCATAATAAACAGGATATTATATCTATGCTTGCTGTGCTGAACAGTATGTATGTAATACTCTGTTCGTTAGTACCGTCAGATATTTTACCGGCTCACTCCTGCATAAAAAAACAAACCGATATATTTCATACAGTAACAGATTATTCCCGTATTGGTGCTTTAATTGCAAATGCCGGTTTTCCTGATCATGCTGTTCGTGCGTTACATCATGGATGTACACATTCCGATACGCCATATAAATCATATAAAGCATTGTCATTGCTGTATAAACGAAAGAAACAATGGAATGAGGCGTGTGTACTCTGGGATACAATGATTAGCTATCAAAAAAACAAAAAGTATTTTGATCCTTTTCCGTATGAAGAAATGGCAAAATATTTAGAACATTATCTGCATGATGTAAAAAAAGCGTTACGGTACGTGGATTATGCTTTGCGCAGAATACATAGGGCATCACTACTCAACAACCATAAATCAGTACAGAACGCAGCCTTGCTTCATCGGCGTCAGCGGCTTGTACAGAAAACAATCAGGCAGCAACAATAAAATATATATTATATGGTTAAGCGTCTTTACCGATAGCATCAGCCGGGCATGATTCAATACTTTCATCACAATTGCTTATTTCAGTATCAGTGGTCGGCTGTTTAGACACATATACATGATCTTCGTCATCGGTAAACGCAAAGTTTTCAGGAGCCGTTTCAACACACAATCCGCATGCCGTACATTGCGTATCGACAAAATAAGCACCGTCTGCATTTTCAGGATATTTGTTGTTTTTATCCGCCATAATTCCTCCTTCATAATTTTATTATCGTGTCATACTATTTCACCGCGAATTGAAATCACTGTTTCAAGAACCGGTATACGTACCTGCGCGTGTTTCATTGCCGTTTGAACAATCGTTGTTGTTCCGCCGCAACAGGCAACCTCCATACGAACAATGGTAACAGATCGAACAGTATTTTCAGAAAATAACTGTGATAACTTATTAATATACGTTTCCGTTGCATTATCAAGTTTCGGACAAAACATAATAACCGTTTTTCCGGCAAGCATATCCCGATGAAAATCATAATAAGCGAAGGGAACACAATCGGAAACAATCAATAATTCCGCATTGTTAAAATATGCTGCATTCGGATTTATTAAATGGAGTTGAACCGGCCATTGTCGCAATTCTGATGGAGATGCAGTTTTGGAATGCATACTCGGTTCTGATTGCGGTTCATCGCGTAATAACACTTCCGTACTGCCGGGACACCCCCCTTCCTGATGAGTATGATGGTCATGATTACAATGAGATGAATCTTTCTGCGACTCCGGCAGGGGTATTCCGTGTTTTTCAAGTACTGCATACGCTGCTGCAAGGTACTTTTCCTGATTATGATCTTTTAAATGTTTGATATGTGCCTGTATTGTATTCATACCCTGCGGAATGATAGTATGCATGACTTTTTCTTCGTCATAAGGCTGTGCTTCCCGTTCAACAATGGTAATAGCATCTTCAGGACAATTATTAATACACGCGCCCAAACCATCACAAAATAAATCACTAATCATTCGTGCTTTACCATCAATTATCTGTAAAGCACCTTCAGGACATTCGGGAATACAATCACCGCAGCCGGTACATTTTTCTTCGTTAATCTCTATTATTTTACGTTTCATAGGTATCACTTTCGTTACAATATATTTATTGTATACAAAAGTAATAAAATTCTCACCCTTTTTCAAGCGGTTGCACTATATTAATGTTCTTCAACTAACTCAGCAATTGCGCTGACAGTATCATTATCATCAAGATTAACACACCGTACACCTTGTGTTGAACGCCCATACGTTGAGATACCGGAGACATTGGTTCTCAGCACAACGCCTTTATTGGTCATAATCATAAGTTCGTGATCATCCGCGACTGAATCCAAGGCGATACAGTTTCCGGTCCGTGTATTGGTTTTCTGATAAATCATACCTTTACCGCCGCGTCCTTTTGCCTGAAAGTTTCTGAAATCAATACGTTTTCCGTATCCTTTTTCAGTCATTACAAATAGTTTTGTTTTCGGTTTTACCGTACACATTCCGATAATATAGTCACCTTCATTAAGCCGCAGTCCGCGAACACCACGAGCAGAACGTCCCATTGCTCTAACTTTTCCCGCATTTGTTCGCAATGCACGACCTTGAGCAGTGCCGATAAAAATATCCTGTTTATTTTCAACTTTGCAGACACTTATTAATTCATCATTTGTATCAAGATTCAGTGCACGAATACCGGATCGTTTCGCATTAACAAATTGCGCGGCACTTATTTTCTTTAGTACTCCATACTTGGTAACCATCGCAAAATATACGTTTTCATTAAAATCGCGAATTGCAGCCGTTGCGGTAACCCATTCCCCCGATGCCAGATTTAGATAATTTTTGAGAGATTTTCCGCGTGCCTGCCGTCCTTCCTGTGATAATTCATGAACTTTAATATAAAAGACTTTTCCTTTGTTCGTAAAAAAGAGAAGGTTTTGATGTGCCGTTGCGGTTAATACAACCAACACAAAATCTTCTTCCTTAACTTTTGCCCCTTGAACCCCGCGTCCGCCGCGGCGCTGCCGACGATATACATTTGCCACCATACGTTTAATAAACCCGCCTTTCGTTATGGTAACAATCATTTCTTCATCAGCAATAACATCTTCAATACTTAATTCTTTTGTTTCACCGGTTATTTCCGTTCTGCGTATACCGTTATATTTTTTCAGTATATCTTCAAGTTCTTTTTTTATAATACCCATTACTTTAGCAACACTTTTAAGAATAGATTTATATTCGGCAATAGCTTTCTTTAATGCCTGATATTCTTCTTCAATTTTATTCCGTTCCAGTCCGGTCAATCGCTGTAATCGCATTTCAAGAATTGCTGAAGCTTGTTTTTCAGTTAATTTAAAATTTTTCATTAATCCGGTTCGTGCAATCTCAACCGTTTTTGACCGGCGAATTAATTTTATAACCGCATCAATATTATCTAATGCAATACGCAGCCCTTCGAGAATATGTGCGCGTTCTTCCGCCCGAGCAAGTTCGTATTTCGTTCGCCGAATAACAACATCTTTACGATGATCAATATAATGCTGTAAGATTTCTTTAATATTCATAACCTTCGGTTTATTATTAACCAATGCAAGATTAATAATGCCGAATGATATTTGCATTTGCGTATGCTTATATAAATTATTTAAAATAATATATGACGGCGCACTGTTTTTCAGTTCAATAACAATACGAATCCCTTTACTGTTTGAAAAATCACGTATTGCGGTAATACCTTCAATTTTTTTGTTTTTTACTAATGACGCAATACTGGCAAGCAGATTTGATTTATTTACCTGATACGGTATTTCCGTAATAACGATTTGTTCTTTTCCGTTCTTCGTTTCTTCAATTTCAGCACGTGCTCTGAGCGAAATAATACCTTTGCCTGTTTTGTATGCTTTGCGAATTCCTTCTGTACCATAAATTATGCCGGATGTCGGAAAATCAGGACCGGGAATTATTTTCATAATATGATTAATGCTTAAATCTGAATTATCAATAAGTTTGATGCAGGCAGTAACGACTTCGCCAAGATTATGCGGCGGGATATTGGTTGCCATACCAACTGCAATACCATTTGAACCGTTCACTAATAAATTAGGCCATGCAGCCGGCAATACTGTCGGTTCTTTTCGGGTGCCGTCAAACGTATCGACAAAATCAACAGTATCTTTATTGATATCAGCTAATAACGCCTCGGAAACAGCATTTAAACGTGCTTCGGTATAACGATATGCCGCTGCCATATCACCATCAATTGAACCGAAATTACCATGACCATGTATCAGCGGCACACGCAATGAAAAATCCTGTGCCATGCGAACCATGGTATCATAAATAGCCGAATCGCCATGCGGATGGAAGTTACCGATAACTTCACCGACAATTTTTGCGCTTTTTACATATGGTTTTTCATGAGTCCACCCGCGTGTTTGCATTGCATACAGTATTCGCCGATGTGCCGGCTTTAATCCGTCACGAACATCCGGCAGCGCTCGACCGACAATAACACTCATTGCATAATCAAGGTAGCTGCTTTTCATTTCCTCTTCAATAATAATCGGTTTAATTTGTTCTTTTACCACTGTTGGTTCCACATGTTCGGTATTCGTTTTCTTTGTTGTTTTTTTCTTTCGTGCCATATATTAATTCTCTTCTTTCACATTAAACATCAAGGTTACGTACTTGATCAGCATAGGTCTCAATAAAACAGCGGCGGCTTTCAGCGCTGTCTCCCATCAATTCTTCAAATATTTCGGTTGCTACTTCTTCTTCATCATAATTTACCTGCAGTAATGTCCGTTGCGCGGGATCCATTGTTGTTTCCCATAATTGATCCGGGTTCATTTCACCAAGACCTTTATATCGCTGTATATGCAATTTTGTGCGTTTCTCTTCATCACCGCCGGTTATTTTTTTTATAATCTTTTCAAGTTCATTATCGGACTGTGTATAATATGTTTCTTTATTCTGTTTAATCTGATATAACGGCGGTTGTGCAATATACACATACCCGCTTTTTATAAGCGGTTTCATATATCGGTTGAAAAACGTCAGTATTAAAGTTCGAATATGTGCACCGTCAACATCAGCATCAGTCATGATAATAATTTTATGATACTTGCATTTTGAAATATCAAAATCTTTTTCTCCGATGCCGGTACCAAATACGGTAACTAAGTTTCTTATTTCTTCGTTTGTTAAAACTTTATTAAGCCGTGCACGCTGAGTATTAAGTATTTTGCCGCGCAGCGGTAGGATTGCCTGAAATTGCTGATTTCGTCCCTGCTTTGCTGATCCGCCGGCGCTTGCACCTTCAACAATAAACAATTCTGATTTCTCCGGATCGCGTTCCTGACAATCAGCAAGTTTTCCGGGCAGTCCGGTATCAATATCAAGTGAACTTTTTCGTCGTACAAGATCTCGTGCTTTTCGTGCTTCTTCACGTGCGCGCAATGCTTGAGATGCTTTGTCCAGCAGTGTTTTAATAACTTTCGGATTGTTTTCAAAGTATTCGGACAATGATTCATAGGTAATGGATGTTACAATACCTTCAACTTCACTATTGCCGAGCTTCATTTTTGTCTGACCCTCAAATTGCGGGTTTGGATGTTTTAATGACATAACAGCGGTAATGCCTTCACGAACATCATCGCCGATTAAATTTTTCGGTATTTTTTTATCATATCCCATCTTTTTTACAAACTCATTAAATACCCGCGTTAATGCACCGCGAAATCCCGATAAATGAAATCCGCCTTCATGAGTATTAATGTTATTCACGAAGGTATTGATATTTTCAACAAAACTATTGGTATACTGGAGACATATTTCTACTTCAATATTATCCTGCTTACCTTGAAAATAAATTGGCTTTGTGTTAACGACATTTTTATTATGATTAAGATATTGTACGTATTCTATAATGCCGCCTTTAAATTCAAATAATTCTGTACGCTTTTTCTTTTTTCGTTCATCAATAATTTCAAACCGAACCCCGCGATTTAAAAATGCCAATTCACGCATTCTATGCATGAGCGTTTCATAATGAAAATCAAGCGTATCGAATATTTTTTTATCGGGATAAAAAGTAACCATTGTTCCGGTTGCCGATGATTTTTTTATTGCTTTAACTTTTGCTTTCGGTTTTCCGTACTGATACGTCTGCTGCCATGTTTTTCCGTCACGATTAACGTCTACAATCATTTTTTCAGATAATGCGTTCACTACCGAAACCCCGACACCATGCAACCCGCCTGATACTTTATAACTGTCATTATCAAACTTACCGCCGGCATGCAGTGTTGTCATAATAACTTCAAGTGCTGATACCTTTTTTACCGGATGCATATCAACCGGTATCCCGCGTCCGTTATCTGATACTTCAACACAATTCCCTTCCAAAATACGTACTTTGATACGATTGCAATAGCCGGCAATTGCTTCATCAACACTGTTATCAACAACCTCATACACTAAATGATGTAATCCTGAAAGTCCGGTTGATCCGATATACATACCCGGACGCTCACGTACCGGGTCTAATCCTGATAGTACTTTTATTTTTGATGCATCATACACATTACTTTTTAATTCTTTTAAACTGCCTTTATCTGTTTTCTTCGCGGCAGTGTTTTTTGTACGTACTGTTTTTTTTGTTGTTTTTTTAGCTCGTGCCATTAGCGTGCTCCCTCGTGTCATGTTCTTCATTTTTCATTACTGTCATATACAATCGTTTTAAAGCATCGCGTGCTGTTGCATTGCTGATCATGCTTAATTGTTCATCAATTTCTTTTAAGCGTTCCGGGGAAATATTAATATCTTTAAAACAATCCGGATCCGGCTGTTTTTCTTTTTTTAATTTTGTATTCTCACCGCCGCATGTTGTTTTTTTTAATACTGCCGTATGCCGGGCGGTTATTTTTACAACCGTGTTTTTACCGATTCGTGAATTTATTTTCTCAATAATATCATCACGATATATACGCAGCTGCTCTCCCCAAATGGGTTCACTGTACTCAATATACAGCAGTGTTCCGGTTAATCGTGCCGGATATGTATTGCTTGCAATAACGGTACCGACAATCGATTTCCATTTTCGCTGTATCTGATAACAGGTATATGCCTTTTCCATATTATGCAGTTTGATTATTGAATGCATTGTTTCTTGCAGCGTGCCGTCAAGCGATGTCAGTGTGTTTTTTTTATTTTTCATTGATGCCGTCATATATATATTACTTCTTCAGCATTGAGTTTATTTAAAATACTTTCTTCGGTTGCACAGGCAAATAATTGCATACCGTCATTACATAATGATTGTATCAGTTCATTTATTTTTAATCGATTATCAGTATCCAATTCAAGTAAAACGTCATCCATAAGGATAATCGGTTGTGCAGTACAGACAGACCGTATGTAGTATATTTCACAGCAGCGCAATAATAATGACGCCATTCGCTGCTGACCGTTTGAACCAACCTTTCTGCATAATCTATTATTCATAAAAATATCAATCTCATCACGATGAATACCGATTGATGTTGTCATGTATTGTATATCACGAGCTCGGCTTTGTTGTAATGATTCGTGATATGCATCAGCAGTATCATTTTCAGTGCATATGCTCGGCTGATAAATACATTCAATTGTTGTCTCAGTATCAAACAGCTGCTTTGATAAATCCGCAATAATCGGTTTCATTGTTTCAAACCATTTTTTTCTTCGCTGAATAATCAGACTGCCGTCATTACTTAATCGTTCATCCAACGGATCAAGAATATTCTCCGGCCATCCGTTGCTTACTATTTGTTTTAATGCGGCATTACGCTGTTTCAATCCATGCGTATACCGTATAATTGAATTCAAATACCGGGTGTCTGTTTGGGAGAGAAGAACATCAAGGTACTTTCGTCTTAATGCCGGACCGCCTGAAACAAGTTCATGATCCGTCGGCAGCAGCAATACCATTTTTACCGTACCAATAAGCTCCTGCCGTTTTACAATTCGATTATTACAGCGAAGTGTTTTTTCTCCGTGTATTGTACAACCGATTTGTACTTCCATCTCAATCCCGTTTGAAAAACTGCCGCCGCTGAAAAACGCATCGGTTTCCCATTGTACCGCATCGGTTATTCGTTGAGATTGAAACGTTTTCCCAAAGCCCAATATATATATTGCTTCGAGAAAATTTGTTTTACCCCTCCCGTTATTACCAATAACAAAATAAACACCGTTCTTAAATATTCGTTCCGTATCTGCAAGATTACGGTACTGATATGTTTTTAATCGCTGCAGGTACATCCTGCTTTTACCAATACTTATACATGCTACTATGTAATTTTAATCGGCATCAATATCGTAAAGAAATCAGTATTGCCGACTTCTTTAACGGTTGTCGGACTTGTCGGTGTTTTCATTTCAAAAATAATTGAATCCGATTCAATGACTTTTAAAATCTCGTGAAGAAATTTACTGTTGAATGCTATTTCAAAAGTATCATTACTTTCAAAAGCAATTTTCATTTGTGAATGAGATTCTCCGCGATCAGGATCATTTGAACTTAATGTTACGCTGTTGCTGGAAAATGAGAAAATAACTCGGCTACCTTTATCACTTGCCATTACTGATACTTGTGAAAGAACAATATCAAGTTCAGATGTTGAAAACTCAACTTTATATTCCTGATGTTTCGGCACAACTTGTTCATAATTCGGGAACTCACCTTCAATAAGTTGAGAAATAAGCTCTATTGAATCAACCTTAAATGCTATTTGTTTATCGGAAAGAGTTATTTCGAGAGTTCCTTCATCGGCTAATGTACGAAGAACTTCACTTAATATTTTTTGCGGTATAATAATATTCTTTTTTTCTATTCCTGAAGCAACCGCCGCCTGTATAAATGATAATCGTCTTCCATCGGTTGCAATCATTTTAACAGTGTTTTTTTCCAGTTCAAAACAAACACCATTTAAAATATATTTTGTGTTCTCTGTTGATACGGCAAACACTGTTTTTTGAATCATCATACGCATTATTTTCTGATCAATGGTAAATGAATTCTTTTTATCCAGTTTCGGTATTTGCGGATAATCACTGCTTGAAACACCCATTAAATCCCACGTTGTTTCGCTGCCCGAACAGGTTACTCTAATATTTTTCTCGTTATCTGCAGCAATTGAAACATCATTGTCCATCGGTATCAGACGTAAAATATTACCGATTGTTTTCGCATTGACGGTTATTTCACCTTCTTTTTCAACGGTAACCGGTATTTTTTGTATAATTGACTCTTCAAGGTTTGTCGCAAAAACAGTCATAGCATTACCGCTGACTTTGAATAGAATATTGCTTAAAATAGATAATGTACTTTTTGCCGATATAATATTTTCAGCAAGATGCACAGCTTTTTGTAATATTTCTTTTTTGCAGGTAATGTGCATAAAGGTTCTCCTTAAATTATATAAATCGCACACAAATACGGTTTTATTTATTATTACATTATTAATATTAATAATAATTAATATAATAATAATACTTAAATTAATGTGAAAATCAAGCTATTTCTTATTTATAGCAGTAAATAAAACACACATTGTTAATGAACGAAACGTTCATTATCTGTTCATATCGGGTATCAAAGAACATAATAAACAATGAATACCATTCGTATCACACACAATGCACACTAATTACAAAGCGTGAAAAGATCATCAACCTTTTTCTTGAAAGAAGTATCAAACAGCATTTTTTTCTTTACGGAGTCAATAGCATTATGTACTGATGTATGATCTCGCCCGCCGAATGCAGAGCCTATTTCTTTTAATGAAAGATCAGTCAATGATCGTGAAAGATACATTGCTAATTGCCGCGGATATAAAAACTTTCTTGATTTTGAACGTTTTGTAAGCGCTTCAACGCCGGATAATTTAAAATACGAAGAAACCTGTTTTTGAATATCTTTAACGGAAATGATAGTATCGGAAGAATCAGTGTTTTTAATTTGATTGATTATTCGATCTGTCAGTGAACGAGTAATTTCTTTTTGCATTAATGAAGCATGTGCGCCTAAGGTAACAACACAACCCTCAATAGTGCGAATATCTTGTTTAAATGCATCGGCAATAGCATCAATACAGTCATCAGGTATTTTTATTGAATACTGTGAAGCTTTAAGCTGAATGATTTTTATGCGGACATCACGCTCAGGAGGAAGCACTTCAAAAAAACCGCCAACACAGAGCCGTGAACGAATACGGTCATCAATACCATATATATTATTTGGTGAGACGTTACTGGTAACAATTATTTGGCGGTGAGAATCATACAACTGATTAAACATATCAAAAAACTCTTTTTGTGTACCGTGCCAATTTGCAAGATGATGAACATCGTCAAAAATAAGAACATCACAAGTGCGATATTTACCCCACAATTTTGAGCGATCTTTTTTGATTGCGGCAACCGAAACTTCGTTTTTAAAAACTTCAGCCTGCACGTAAACAATTTTTAAATTCGGATGCTTTGCAATAATTTTATGCGCGGTTGCATGGGCAAGATGAGTTTTCCCAAGCCCGGTACCGCCGTAAATATAAAGTGGGTTAAACTCTTTTGTCGGCCGCAGTGCAACGGCTTGTGCGGAGCGATATGCCAGTTCATTGCATTTGCCGGCGATAAATTTATTAAACGTATATTTTGGCTGTAAAACAGGACGTTCAGGACGCCGTTTTGATTCTGCAATACCGGGAAAAATAAGTTGTTGTGCCGGACGCGGAGGGGTTGTTTTTTTCAATACAGACAGTTTTATTTTTACCGGTTCACCGGCAGCAGTACTTAATGCAGATACAATATCAGTAAGAAAATATGTTTTAATATATTTTTGGTGAAACTGATTTGCGGTTACCAGCGTTACCGTATTGTTTTCAAAAGAATCAAAAGAAAGAATTTTAATATAGTTATCAAACTGGTTTGAAGCGATATTTTTTTTAATTAAAATAAGTGCACGGTTCCATAAATCAGCGGTCAAAGGAATCCTCCCAATATACTGTAATGTTATAATTCGTTCGGGACAGGAATATACCATATTGCAATACATGAATGCAAGTACTAAATATCCGTACAGATGTTTAGTACCAAAAATAAATAAAAATAACGGAAAAATACAATAAAAGTGCCTAAAACAGCCTTTTTAGGAGAAATAGAGAGAAAATATCATCTGAAAAAAGAAACAAAACAACCGTTATTTTTGTATTTTAAGAATATCATCCATTGATAACGAAGTTGTTGTTTTTCTCTTGTTTATCAATCGTTGCGCTTTCATAGGCAACCATGTTTCATTATAATCTTTTGCTAATTCAAATACTTCATCAGCTTTATATGCGTCAATGATTTTTACTTCAAGATTGTAATGATCAAGAATCATGCCGCGATACATAATGTGTATGGGATCACTGACCGTACGGGCAAAGTGTGCGGTATATAAAACCAGCAGGAAGATTAATGAAACAATAACCGCTGCAAACAAGGTTATATTAATTCGGGAAGCACGATACCATATCGGTTTATTACTTAATGTCATGGTATACTGACCGACGGTAATGTCATCAGTATAATCATCAAACAAAGCTTTATTAAAGTAACGTTTTTTATATTCAGGTATTGAGGTAATCGTATTTTGAATGTGCAACGGGAATAATGTTGTCGGAGCAGAATAACAAATTGTTTTTTTCCCATTATGCGGATTAACATACATAATATCGAGAACATTATTATCGTTATGGTAAAACGTGTGAAGGAATTTATTTATCCGTGTTTGCGAAGTTCCCGCAGTATTAATAAGTGATTGAAAATGAGTATAATACTGCTGACGATATTCAGTCAGTTGAGATTTCGTATCAGGCCAAACGCCGGGGATATTAATAAGATTGACTGTAATAAGTACACAGACAATAGCGGCAACAACAAGCGTTGAAATATTTCCAACATGCCGTTGTGCCATAACTGAATCGGTGTTATGAATTTTACCGAAAATTTTCACTGCCCGCATAAGCCGTAAAATACGGGCAACTCGTATTGCTTTAATTACTTTCATAATATTGAATGCGCCGACAGCTCCGCCCGTTACGCCTGTTGTGAAGAGATATGCATAGACCTGCGGACCGCTGTTGAGCAACAGTAACGGAATAGAACTGATTAAATCAACCCATCCGCGCTGAAACCAAATATAATGAAGAATATTTTTTTTCCGGTACGCAAACAGCAGGCGTATAATAAACTCAAATGAAAAAATGAGGTCAAAACAAAATCCGGTAATCATTAATGCAATACGAGCATCAACCGGCCAATCAACAAGTCGGGCAAAATCATCAAGAAATGTTTGAACAATAACAAGCAGTATTAATAGCAGTATTAGGTTTTCCCAGAAATTATTTTTCATATGATACTCCTACCAGCCTTCATCAGCGGCGATTTTGTAAAATTCTTCAAGCTGTTTCGGATCATACCCAAATGAACGGGCATTGCGCCGCTGAATATTAAACCAGCTTTTTGCTTGCGTTTCTGCGCCTTTATCGACCTTTTGGCCGGGACGAAAATCATATCCCCAGGTATGCATTACCCGGAGAAAACGAGCGCTTGCAGCTTCCATTGGTGTGTTTTCAACGGGAAGAAAACTGTCAAAAATAGTAGTAATAAAACTTTCCGGTAATTCCGGTAATTCGGTATTAAATATTTTTTTCAGCAATGTATGATAAATCGGTATTTCAGCAGGAAATCGCTGCAGATCCGGTAAATTCTTCGGGGTGCTTTTTTTATTTGTGCTTATTGGAAGACGGATATATGCCGCACAGCGCAGCAGCAGCAGTAGTTTAAAATAATTTACCACTTCCGATAATTCACAACTAAGTTTTTCAACTTTAAATAATTCATTATAGACATATTCACGGCGCTCAACTGCTTTAGAAACATATGATTCAAATTGATTATGTTCAAGCAGTTTAAGAGCAGCATCAATCGGCTGACGCACTTCACGTCGAGAAAGAATCTTTGAAAGAAATGTTTCAAAATGCGTTTTATTTAATTCAACCGTCAGCGAAGAACCCTCTGTACACACAGAACCCGGAACAGTAAATTTCAGTGCTTTCAATTGTGTATTAATACGCGGCTGAAGATCATTAATGACTTTATCTTTGAGTACGGTCAGCAGTAATTTCAAAGCATCCGTCCAATTTAAATGAGGAAAAAATCGCGGATCGCTGAAAGTCGGACGCAGTTGAGCTTCATTTTGACTAATAAAAATTATTATATGTTGTTCACGATTCGCCATTGATTCAGACCGAAGATTAGAATTGTTCATTAATTGTCCGACAAAACCAATCATTCGTTCTTTATCTTCAGGTGTATACAGAGCCATGATGTAAAACTCCTTATTCCCTCAGGAAAACAACAGTATATTCATACCGGTACACAAACATACTGATTATTGCATATTTTTACGGCATTGTAAATCAGGTTATTGTGAATGGTCAATAATTGAACCGTATGCATGTACCAATTCACCGGCCAAATATCGAGTTTTCGCAGTATCACCGGATCGACGAGCACGCAAAAAACTATTTATAATAGAATTATCGGCAATATGCACAGTAGGTTTTACTGTATTTATATATCCGCGAATAATTCCTTTACGGGTTGTTACATGAATAAAAGTAATAGTATGATTTGTTTGAACCCGTTCAACTAATCCGACATGCGTAATACGATCATCGAGACGATTATTCTTGTTCCGGTCATAGGTATTGTCAAAAAAGATAATATCTCCCGGCTTCGGAAGAGTACCAATAAATACAGTGCCGTTCTTTTTACAGTACTTGTATATATTTAAAGATTGAAATTGAGTCTGACGGGCAACCGGATCGGTAAACGATATATCAAGGTATGAATATACCGCTTGTATAAATCCGGAACAATCATAATGAAATACGGTGCCGTTCTTGCCGTGAATTACTTTTTTACCTAATAATGATTGTGCCTTGGCAACAATAAGTCTCCGTGATGAAGGTTTGAATGAGGTTCGTGAAAACAGCAGCGGTGCGGTTATCAGTAAAACAATTATCGGAAGCAGTATTCGTGTACAAGGATGTTTCATACAGTCCCCGTATCCGCCGCAGCATTTTTATTCTTACCGGCTGAAGAATGTGGTGATTCAAGCGTTTGAAGCGTATCACGAATATGTGCGGCTTTTTCAAACTCAAGAGAGCGGGCATATTCCAGCATTTTTTTTCGCAATGCCGCGCAGTATAACAGAACATATTCTTCATCTGAAAGATGACTATGACGGCGTGCAATATCTTTTTTTATCGTTGAATACATAGCATCAAGTTTATCATACTCTGTTTCATCATGACGAATATAATCATTAATAGTTTTTGTAATAGATTGCGGCGTAATACCATGTTGTGTATTATATGCTGCTTGTATTTTTCTTCGGCGTGCAGTTTCATTAATAGTTTTTGTAATACTGTCGGTAATAGTATCAGCATACAAAATAACCGTACCATCGCTATGTCGTGCAGCACGCCCGGCGGTTTGAATAAGTGAACGTTCTGACCGGAGAAAACCTTCTTTATCAGCATCAAGTATGGCGACTAATGAAACTTCAGGCAAATCAAGTCCTTCACGAAGCAGATTAATACCGACAATAACATCGTATTTCCCTTTTCGTAAATCACGCAGTATTTCTATACGATCAATAGTTTCAACATCACTATGAAGATATTGAACGCTGATAGCAAGATCTTTCAGATAATGCGTTAAATCTTCAGCCATTTTTTTTGTTAAGGTTGTAATAAGAACGCGTTGCTGAGCATTAATACGAATACGAATTTCTTTAATAACATCATCAACCTGACCGCGTGCCGGACGAACAATTATTTTCGGATCAAGCAGTCCGGTCGGTCTGATTATTTGTTCAACAATTGCTTCGGAATGAGCATATTCATAATCGGCCGGTGTCGCTGAAGTACATAAGCATACTTTTGTTAATGCCGTAAACTCATCCCAATACAACGGACGATTATCAAGTGCACTGGGTAAACGAAACCCATGTTCAATTAATGTCATTTTACGATTGCGGTCACCATTTGACATAGCGCGTATTTGCGGAATAGTTGCATGAGATTCGTCAATAATCGTGAGAAAATCATCGGGAAAATAATCAATCAGTACGGCAGGACGGGATCCGGGAGCACGGCGTGATAAATGCCGTGAATAGTTTTCTATACCGTTGCAATATCCCATTTCACGAAGCATTTCAATATCATATTCAGTCCGGCTTTTTAAGCGCTGTGCTTCCACAAGTTTATGGTTGTCAGATAATATTTTATACTGCTGTTCAAGTTCCATGGTAATATCAGCAATGGCGGCATTTATATTTTCCTGCGGCATAACAAAATGTCGCGCCGGATAAATAACAAAACGGTCGGGCTTTTCCTGAACCGTGCCGCTGATAGGATGAACAATAGTGATTTGTTCAATTTCATCACCAAAAAATTCTATACGGACAATACAATCACGATATGCCGGATATATTTCAAGTATATCACCAAGCACGCGAAACTTTCCGCGGCTTAAAGCAATATCATTTCTTTCGTACTGAATACGAACTAAATGCTCTAAGATTGTATCAAAATCATAATGCTGATGGGTATACAGTATAAGCATTGACTGAGCATATTCTTCAGGCGTTCCGAGACCATAAATACAAGAAACCGAAGCAACAATAATGACATCACTGCGTGTTACTAAAGAAGCGGTTGCCGCAAGTCGCAGCCGATCAATTTCATCATTAACCGAAGAATCTTTTTCAATATAGAGATCACGTGCCGGAACATATGCTTCCGGCTGATAGTAATCATAATATGAAACAAAATATTCAACAGCATTATTCGGAAAAAAATCTTTAAATTCAGTGAACAGTTGTGCTGCAAGTGTTTTATTATGAGAAATAATAAGAGTGGGGAGCTGTAATTGTTCGATGACTTTTGCCATAGTGTACGTTTTACCGGATCCGGTTACGCCCAGTAATGTTTGCATATGATACCCGCGTTTAAAACCGGAACACAGTGCTTTAATGGCATGGGGTTGGTCACCGGCAGGCTGAAAATCACTCATTACTTTAAACACTGTCATTATAACACTATAGGGAAACACACTTTGTTTTTCAAGCAGGAAATAGATATAACGGCAGCCTTATTTCAGTATAGATTCAAGTGCGGTAATAAGAGCGGTGCATTGTTTCGGTGTACCAATCGTAATACGAATCCAATCATTGATAAGCGGTTTATTCCACCAGCGAATATAAATATTATTTTCTTTTAAGCGCTGATACAATTTTTCTCCGGGTATATCAGGATGACGAACAAAAAGAAAGTTTGCTTTACTGGGAATAATAGTAAAACGCAGCCCTTTCAGAGCTTCATACATATCAATACGGGAGGAAATAATTTTCTGCAGATTATTATTAAGGACTCCCATGTGCTTAAAAGCGGCACAACCAAGTGCTTGCTGATACCAATCAAGATTATAACTGTCTTTAATACGCATAAGCGCTTCGATAAGATTCGGTGCTGCAAGTGCAAAACCGAGGCGAAGTCCGGCAAGAGAACATGCTTTAGACAGGGTTTTAACGATAATCAGATTCGGGAAATCTTTCAGCAGCGGAATGGCTGAAATGCCGCCGAAATCAATATATGCTTCATCACATATAAAAAGCCCTTTATATTTTTTAAGAAAGCGTTCAAGCTTTAAAAGCGGATAAAACCGTCCGGTTGGCGCATTTGGATTGGTAAAGAAAATTAATTTTGATTTCGGTGAAAGAAGCGCATCAAGATTAATATCAAAGTCAGGCGGCGCAGTATTAATCAACGTATACCGTATACCGCGCATTGAACACAGAACTTCGTATAAAGAATAATTCGGATACGGCATAACTACTTTATCATTCGTATTGCAAAAAGCATCAAGAATAAGCGCAAGTACTTCATCACCGCCGCGCCCGCAAAAAATATTTTCCGGATTTAAGGAAAAATTATCAGCAGCAGCATGCCGCAGATTTTTCCATACGGCATCAGGATATCGGACAAGCTGTTGTGCAGTGATGGCATGAACGGCATGCATAACCGAATCCGGCACGGGATAGGGATTTTCATTAGTATTGAGCTTGATGATAGTATCAGTGTCAGCGGGCTGTTCACCCGGTGTATATGGTTTCATGGCTCGAACATGTTTATTCCAAAAAGTCATATCCATAATGAAAATGTTGTAGCACGATGAGCGGTATGCGTCAACCGCGTTGACAGAGTGCGCTGCGGCAAGTAGCATAGCAATATGGTGCAGAGCAGTCGTATAGATGAGTTAAACAGCAGTGTTCAGTTTTGCAAAGGTGTTGGTGAGAAACGTGCACAAGTACTTGCAAAAAAAGGCATTAAAACGGTTTGGGATTTATTAACCTATCAGCCGCGGGGGTTTGAAGATCGGCGCACGATATCAACTGTTTCAACATTGACCGGTGAAACATCAGAGACACTGGTGGTACGTATTATTGCGCATGATTTTTTCGGACGGCAGCGTTTCGGACGGTTTCGTAATGTACTGAAAATTATTGCTGCGGACAGTACCGGAACAGTTTCACTGGTATGCTTCAATCGTAATTTTTTACAAAAACTATTAACCGTTGGTGATACGATAATTCTCTTTGGACGTTTTACCCGCAAGTTTAATGAATGGCAAACGTCAAGTTTTGAGTATGAAAAAATCGGGAATGAAAATAATATAGATGAATCCTCACCGCATATGCGGCGCATTGTACCACGGTATGAGGTTACCAAAGGTATTACCGAAAGCCAATTGCGGATGATTATTTTTACTGCAGTAAAAAAAATATGTCCGGTTATTCAGGAGTATCTCCCATCAGATATGATAGACCGGCTGCATCTTCCCTCACTTTCAAAAGCATTATATCATTTTCATTTTCCGCAGTCTGAGAAAGCACAGGAACAATCACGCAAACGGCTTGCATTTGATCGATTATTAATGATGCAGCTTGTTATGGCACGTATTAAACACCGGCTTGCTGATATGCATAAAGGAAGAATATATACAAAGAAAACAATAATACAAAAATTTGAACAATCGCTTTCGTTTTCACTGACCACTGCACAACAGCGTGTTGTGCAGGAAATTATAACCGATATGCAGTCATCACATCCGATGAATCGATTATTACAGGGAGACGTCGGTTCAGGAAAGACATTAGTTGCTTTAATAACCATGCTGTTTGCAGCAGAGAATAATGTACAGTCGGCATTAATGGTACCGACAGAAATTCTTGCCCGTCAGCATGTTGCAACAATACAAGCATTGATTAATACATTCCCGGTACGAGCTGAGGCATTAGTAGGCGGAATACGATTACGGGAACGGAAAAGTCTCTTAACGGATATTTCATCAGGCGCTATTAATATTATTGTTGGAACACATGCGCTGCTGCACAATGATGTTGCATTTAAAAATCTTGGATTAATTATTATTGACGAACAGCATCGTTTCGGAGTTATGCAGCGGGCGGCATTACATGAGAAATCATCGCATCCTGATGTCTTGGTCATGACGGCAACACCAATTCCCCGTACGCTGGCAATGTCGCATTACGGTGAACTTGATATCTCAATTATTGATGAAATGCCGCCCGGGCGAAAACCGGTAAAAACAACATGGGTGCGTGATACAGACGCACAAGGAATATATGACTTTATACGACAGGAAATCAACAATAAACAGCAGGTTTTCATTGTATATCCGTTAGTTGAAGAATCGGATAAAATGGAATTAAAAAATGCGGTAAAAATGTATGAAAACTTTCGCAGCACAATATTTTCAGATTATTCCGTTGGTATGGTACATGGTAAAATGAAGGCGCAGGAGAAAAATGAAATAATGCAGCAGTTTTCTGATGGCAGTATTGATATATTAGTAGCAACCACGGTTATTGAAGTCGGCGTCGATATACCAAATGCAACGATTATTCTTATTGAGCATGCAGATCGCTACGGTATTGCACAATTACACCAACTGCGCGGACGGGTTGGACGCGGCGGAAAGCAGGCGCATTGCATTTTAATGACCAAGCCGCATATAACGGAAACAGCATACTCTCGAATGCAGGCAATGATAAAATATACTGATGGGTTTAAACTTGCCGACATAGATATGAAGATTCGCGGACCGGGAGAGTTTTTGGGAACACGTCAACATGGGCGTGTTGTTCCGCCGCCGGTAGATCTTTTGCGGGATGCCGCAATCTTAAAAAAAGCACGTGAAGAAGCCTTTCGCATCATTAATGATGATGAGCATCTTGAACGTGAAGAAAATCAGGCATTAAAAAAACAATTTGAGTTTGAAATTCAGCAGCATGAAGCACTTTCAGGAGCATAGGAAATGCTGAAAATTACCGGCGGTATATTTAAAAGCCGTTCATTACAGCAGTCATCATCACACTATTGCCGTGCAACCTCATCGCGTGTACGAGAAGCATTATTCAGTACTGTAGGTGCGTTCATACAAAAAGCCCGATTTTGTGATTTATATGCCGGGAATGGAACAATTGGTTTTGAAGCACTGAGCCGCGGTGCACAATCAGTTGTTATGGTAGAATCACATCATGCGCAAATCCGTATTATTCAGCGGAATACGTCAGCACTTGGTATCAGCAAAGAGCAATGCCGCGTTATTCGATCAGATGTTGCAGTATTTCTTGCACGTGAAAAAAGAAACAAATATGACATTATTTTTCTTGACCCGCCATATGCGGCGGATGAATATACAAAAACGTTGCAGGAAATCAGCCGGCGGAGTATTTGTACTGATGACGGCATTATCATTGCGGAACATGATAAAAGAATTATTGTGCAGCCTCCTGATGGTATGCATATAACAAAGACAATGAAGTATGGCGATACACAATTAAGTTATATTAAAATAAAGAAGGTATAATATTATGAAAATATGTGTAACCGGTGCAAACGGATTTATCGGTTCATTGTTATGTCAACGACTGATACAGCACCGGCATGTCGTTCATGCGCTCATACGAAAAACAAGCGATCATACATTATTACAGCCGCTGCAGCATACAAAGAAATTAAAACTGTTTTATGGTGATATTCGTGATGCGGCATCGATACTAAAAGCAATGAAAGGCTGTTCAATTGTTTTTCATATTGCCGCACGTGCGAGCGATTGGGGTACATGGAAACAGTTCAAAGAAATAAACATTGACGGCACACGCAGAGTTTTTGAATGTGCACTGCAGTGTAATGTGCAGCGCATTATATATACCAGTACCGTTGCGGTATACGGCTGTCCGAATACTATCAATGGTACAGAGGATATGCCGCAGATTAAACGTCCGGCTCAGAAATATATTGTTACAAAGCGAGCAGCGGAATTACTGGTTCATGAGTTTATAAAGCGCGGTGCGGATATTGTTACACTGCGACCGTCAGCAGTTTTCGGACCGAATGATCGAACATTTTTTCTTCGGTTGTGTGTTGCGCTTGAGAAAGGAAAATACGGTTCTATTAATGGAGGGCGGCAATTGTTTGCACCGATTTATTCTGAAAATTTAATAGATGCATATATTGCAGCAATGAAAAAAAAGAACCTTACAACACGAGTGTATCATCTTTCTAATGCGGGGATAATAACCTGGAAAGAGTTTAATCAGTATACTGCTGATTTACTTGGTGTGCCGATGCCGAAAATATCGGTTGCTGCGCCGGTCGCAATGACAGCAGCGGTACTACTTGAACTCATATGGAAATGCGTCGGTGCAAAAGAACCGCCGCTGCTAACACGCTATCGAATACTTATGACGCAGCATGATTTTCATCTGGATACATCACGTGCATATAAAGAACTTGGCTGGAAACCCCGTATATCAACAAAAGAGGGTATTCGTCGGTCAGTACAATGGTATACAACGATTAAAAAGGAACAAAGAGATTTTATTAAAAAATTCGGCGGGTAATCCTTGCAAAAACCGTCAAATGGTTATTATAATGTATCGTGTTTAAATGTATATCACTATTATTGGTTCTTATTATACCGGTGCTTGTGTGCGCTCAGATTTCACCACCGGCACATGTCTATGATGGTTTAAATCAGGACTTTGATATAACAACAAATTGGCAGCATTTTACGGTAAGCTGGGATCGCGTTGCTGCCAGTAATCATACGGTTACGAATTATCGTATTTTATTCGGCATCACCAATGGTGATATGCGTATTACAAACATTATTACTCCTTCAGCTGCGACGAA
Organism: uncultured Spirochaetia bacterium; assembly: GCA_964490645.1. GTDB lineage: Bacteria > Spirochaetota > JAHITG01 > CAZBCL01 > CAZBCL01 > CAZBCL01. The sequence goes on along the minus strand of CAZBCL010000012.1, from coordinate 15,173 downwards.
TTATACATTTACCAATCTTATGCGTACTCCTGCGTTTATACGAAGTAATACTTATTATATAACAGTACGGGCACGTGTGTATAAAAGCACCAACCGTTCGTTCATATTTGCCGGTTCAAATGCATACAGCGATGGAATTATGTTTATTGATACAAATATTCCGACTCCCCCGACACAGGTTATTGACGGATTACACACTGATACTGATGTTCGGGGAAGTATACTCAGCAGCGTTGCATGGGAAACCGCCTGGACGCCGGCAACTGATACACACAGCGGTATTGCAGAATATGAAATAGCGATTACAACAAACACAAATATTGCATTTAGCAATGCTCTGCGTATAACAACAACACAGCAAACACAAACAACCGTATTGGTGCCGGTTGCATCATTTATAAATGGGACAAGATATTATACCGCAGTGCGGGCACGGGATTATATAACAAATTATGCTCCACCGGCATTTTCGGATGGTATTGTTTGGAGCAGTGCAACAGATTTTACTCCGCCGCCTCAACCGGATGTGGTTATTGACGGCATCGGCAGTGATCGTGATATATGGACACAGTCAAATCAATGGTCATTGTCATGGAACAGTGTTGTCGATAATGAATCAGGGATTGATCATTATGACATTGCAATTGGTGTAAACGGAACAAATACCAATTTGCTAATCTGGACGAATGTTGGTACTGCTACGAATGCAGTTATTACCGGCGTCAATCTTATGGTCAGTAATTTTTATTATAGTCTCGTTCGTGCTGTAAACGGGTATGGATTAACGGGTCAATATACGGTGAGTGATGGTGCGTATACATTTGATTTTACTCCGCCGATCGGATTGAATACCATTATAGACGGACCGGTTTCCAATATTTCCGTGTATCCGTATACCAATCATATCTATGTATCATGGTCAGCCGCACATGATGCACAAAGCGGCGGTGTCGGGTATTATCTTAGTCTCGGCACTTCAGCGGCATCGCCGAATAATATTATTTATCGCAGTAATGTTGGCAGCGCAACAAATATTATTCTGACTAATAAACTTGGTATCTATTCCAATGCATACGGTACAATTCTATATTTTAACGTTATTGCAACAAATGCAGCGGGTTTATATTCTGAAATTACCGCAGACGGTGTTCGCATAGTACACCCTGACGTTACACCACCGCTATTGCCTGATGCAGTATATGACGGTATGGACGCCGGTATTGATGTTGATAGTGTTACCTGGGATACAGCGGCGTTTTGCACATGGACACCGGCATATGACCCTGATTCATCTATCACCGGGTACCGTGTTTCTCTGGGCACTTTTCCGGGAGGGAGTGATATTGCAGGACCACAACACATTGGTATCGCCAATACGGCTTCATTCAGTAATTTGAATTTGGCATATGATACCATAACCTATTATTTTACCGTAACGGCGTATAATGCGGCTAATCTTCAAAGTACGAATCGCAGCAGTGACGGATTTCGGCTGCTTATTAATAGAAACACAACAAATACATTAATGATATTAAACAATTATCTTCAGCCGGGAGAGGAAAATCCGGTGGTGATATTGCTTCCCCATACGGTACAAAAATATGATATTGAAGTTATGACACTTGGCGGAGATAGTATAGAACGAATTGATGCGGGAACACGGGCATCATTGCAAAAACAAATAATATGGCGAGTGCCGCCCGACTATCCAAATGGAGTATATGTATTGAAAATTATATTAGACGGCAGAACCGAACTTCGGCGTATCTATGTGTTTAGGTAATACTATGCGAAATACGAGTATCAGTATCATTATTGGAATAAGTATCGTGCTGTGCATCGGTGTAATACATCTGCCTGAGAACGATCTTATTGCCGCACCACTTAGTTTTGATTTTATCGTTGATGCGTCTGATGCAGGAACACGGGCACGCGGCGGTGCGGGTATAGGGGTCAGTGAAAATATTCTTATGACACCGATTAATCCCGCTTCAATAGGGTGGCTGAAATCACCGGAAATTGCCATTAATTATGGTACCGGAATTGCGGGTATGAAAATAACTCGTGCAGCGATTGGTATTCCGACAAAATCAATTATGGCAGCATGTACGTTTTCAATGTGGAATATGCCGTCCGAACCTGAGACCGATTATAACGGAATAACGGGATTTGCCATGCAGTATTCGGTTATGGCGGTTGATCTTACCGTTATGCGCTGGGCTCAGCGTATTCCGGTCGGCGTAACAGCTCATTTTATCCGTGAAACACTGCCGGAAGGCTTCAGTATATTTACTACATTTGATGCCGGGGTTCAGGATATGTATATTATTAATGAGTTCGGTATTATTGAAAGTATATTTTGGGGTGCCGCACTTCGTCATATCGGACCGAATGTGCGACGTGGTTTACGACGAGAACAGCCTCCGATGAGTATTGGCGGTGGCGGCGGTATTACTATCAATGTGAATGGTGTAGTATGTATGCTGCCGATGATTGATATAGAATATCGGCTGCATAATAAAACTATTATTCGCCCGGGATTACAATGTGATATCAATGAATGGCTTTCACTTCGTATTGGTAGAAGAATTGATCGTTCAACAATGGAAGTTATATCATGCGGTCTCGGTATACACCGTTTAATAAAAAAAAGATCTGTACAATTTGATTATGCGGTTTCATTTCTGCGTGATGATCTTGAAGCACGCCATACAATTCAACTTTCATGTGATATATCACGACGCTGAACCAATAATACAACTATTATACACAATCAGAATAATATCATCGTTTATCACGATACTGTTGAAGTGAAAAAAATGTATCAGGGGTGAAGTATACACAGCAGTAACGATATAGAGAAATACACAATTATTGTTTCTGAAAATACCGGGCGGAGAGATATGCAACAGCAGTAAAATATACTGTTATGAACATACCAATAATAAATCGCTGATAATTGTATACATCCGGCAAATACTGTTGGGCTGGAAACATCTCGGGTATTTTCATTAATAACCGAGACGCTTCCATTCCCGGACAGCATTTTTCACCAGCCGCAAGGTACGGTGCCGGTACTATGTTCAGACGGATGTATATATATACCGTCATAGACCGCTATTGAATTTTATAACATTTTATTTGTGAATCAATACCAATTGCAAGAAACTCATGATTTACAGTACCCATACCATCGCCGATATCACATGTTCTATGTATAATTTTTAAGGCATTGAGATACTGTGCATTCGGAAAACTCCATTGAGCGGTAAGTCTTCCATTACCGTCAAGTATAATAATACGTTTGTTCAACCGGTCAACAATATAAGCATTTTCATGAGAATCAATTGCAATAGCATATGCAGAGTCTAAATTTAAATTATTTTGTTCAGCATTAAACTCCCAGCGAATATTTGTTGTTCCTGCCGGCATTGGTTTATTCATACGCATAAGCATTCCGAAATTTCGGGAAAGCAGTAAAATATCGCCGTTTACCCCGGGATAGGCAATTGTATTATAAAAAGCAAACATATTCGGTCGTTGAATATCATACGGGGAAAAAGAATGCGGGAATAACGGAATATTTCGCTTAAAATATTTATCTGAAAGATATAATCGATCCTGATCATTTGCATAACTGATAAACGGAGATGATGAGCCGATAAAAATTTGGGCGGCATGCTGATGTGCCGAAGGTCCCGCCGGATTTAAAAGTTGTCGATAATTAGTAATATACCAAACTGCTAAAGAGTTCATATTATTGTAAAAAAGGTTCGTTTCATCAAGAGCAAGACTGAAACACATAACATTGTGATTCGGATTTGTCCCCTGATTACTGAGAATGGTCATAGGCGGAGGTGTATCATGAATAGCAACGATGTTATTCGTACCATTGAACCAATTTACCTTAAAATTATTAAACGAGCGGAACGAAACAATCCAGCTTTTATATGTATCTTCATAATCAAAATCAAGTATTTGCAGCTGATTGACAAAAGAACTCGGATAATCAAGCGATACGGATGGTTCTAATGTCCATGCCGGCGGAACCATTGCTTTAATCGGACCATATTCGCTGTACTGACCGCTGATGTCATACACTCTGAAAAGAATCCAGCGTATTGTTAAACCGTCAAGATTACGAATGGATCGGTTTTTTGCATTGTAGATAACATTCTCTGTTGTTGTTGTTGCGGCATCAAAGATTTCAAGTGCAAGGGTATTTGCCGAGGCAACAATATTCTGATGCGGACTTGTATAGATACGATATGCTTCAAAATCATCTATTGTTGTTGCCGTCCATTGCAGATGAATATTCCCGCCGCCGCCGGATAATCGAGCCTCCCCCGCCCGCAGTACCGATACCGGAACAACCGGCGGTGTTGCATTACCGACTTTTGGTGTTTCCGGATCATACGGATTGGTATGCGGTTTTTTTTCCATAATTGCGCAGGAAAAAAGCAGCAGTGAAAATATGACAATAATACTAATAAATAAATATCGTTTCATGTGATCCTCCTTTTAAAACCGGTATACACAGGCAGTCGTGAATCCGTCAGGCAACGGCAGCACGGCAATGCGGACACCATAATTTTTTATACGACGATTGTTACGTGATGCGGTAATAATTGCATCAGCCGTTGCAATACCGATAGTACCGATAAGCACATATGAAAAAGCCAGTCGTAGTTGTTCTATACTTTTCGCAGCATCAAATTTTTCATTTGCTTCTTCATATGCATCGACAGCATTTTCTTTACCGATTTCAGTTTGATAGGTATTGTATAAACTAATATATTCCTGATAGGTATTAATACGATTAAATTCGGATAGAATAATGCCGGCGGCTGAAAACGCCCATAAACCGGTAAAAACAAATCCGCGTGTTCGATTACCATTATATAATTGTCCCCAGCCGGGAATAAGCAGACTTCTGAACCCGGCAGTCATCGGTTCTTTTTGTGTGAGTAAAGAGGCTTCGGCAACCGGCAGCAGTTTTCCGCGCGGTATGGAATTTTGAGCGGAAGCAACGATCGTGCCGCCGGTAGTCTCAACCAGGCGGGCAACAATTGAAACATCATTACCGACTTCACTGACAGTACCGGTAACAATGTATTGCGCTGAAACCAGCCGTCCGAGTTTAATTGATGATTTTGGATCAGTCATACCACTGACACTCAGAGTTTGTTCGTCAGCAACGGCAGATAAATCAGAACGGTTCATAACAATATGATCGGTTTTGTTATTCCAGACCGATGCCAATATTTCAGAAAAGCCGGCACCGGTATTATGATTACTCAGTTCAGCAGATGTGTTTGCAAAAGGGATAAATGCGATTGACGGTAAATCGTCAGCAGGAATAGAAGCAGCAAGTTCTTTCACAATACTTTCAGCTGTTCCGGCAACATCATTTTTATCGGCAAATGCAGTCAGCGGCAGAAATATAATAAACAAAAGAACAGGAAATAAATAGACTTTCACAATATTACCTCCGGTAAGAAACAGTATTCAAAATGGAAGAGTGTTTGATAAAGAAAAATTCTATATCATTACCGCAGAATGGTAACATAAAAGTAATATGCATGCAATAAAATTATTTATGAAGAATGATTGCAAAAAAAATATAATAATAGTATAACGTACACCTATGAAATATAACACACAAATAGTTGTTCTTGATTTTGGCGCACAGTACAGTCAGCTTATTGCCCGACGTATACGGGAAATGAATATTTATTGTGAAATATGGCCGTATACGACTTCATTGGAACATATACAAAGTGCCGGATTAAAAGGAATCATTCTTTCCGGCGGACCGTCATCGGTGTATGACGCCGGAGCACCGCGTGTTGATCCTGCATTATTTGATATTGACGTTCCTATTCTCGGAATATGCTACGGAATGCAGCTTATCAGTTTTCTGCTTGGCGGTACAGTATTGCAGGGATCGCATCGTGAATACGGCAACACCGCTATTAATATTAAACATAGTCGTCCGTTATTTTCCGGACTGCCGTCAACAATACCGGTATGGATGAGTCATGGTGATCGTTTAGAAACAACACCAAACGGATTTACCGTATTAGCATCATCAGGAAATACGCCGCTTGCCGCAATGGGCAATCATGCAAAAAAAATATATGGCGTTCAATTTCATCCTGAGGTTACGCATACACCAAACGGTCAACATATATTGAAAAACTTTGTTACGGAAATATGTCAGTGTACGGCAAACTGGCGCATGGAAGATTTCGTCAGCGACAGTATTGAAACAATACGCAAACAGGCACAAGGACGTACAGTTGTCTGCGGTGTTTCGGGCGGAGTTGATTCAACGGTATTGGCAAAATTACTGACTGAAGCACTTGGTGATGCGGTGAGCTGTATTTATGTTGATAATGGTGTCATGCGGCTGCATGAAACAGATGAAGTACGCCGTAATTTTGAACGAATAGGTGTGGAGGTTACGTATATAAATGCTGCTGACGGATTTTTACGGCGTTTAAATGGCATTCGTGATCCGGAGAAAAAACGTCGTCGTATCGGAAAACATTTTGTTAATGTTTTCTTCAGTGCGGTTAAAAATTTTGATATGCTTGCGCAAGGAACGTTATACCCTGATGTTATTGAATCAATTTCAGTAAAAGGTCCGTCAAAAACAATAAAAACACATCATAATCGTGTACCGCAAATCATGAAGCTTATTGAACAAGGACGGGTTATTGAACCTTTAAAAGAATTGTTTAAGGACGAGGTTCGGCAAATCGGACGTGTATTAAAAATACCTGAAGAAATACTCATGCGATGGCCCTTTCCCGGACCGGGTCTGGCAATACGTATTATCGGTGCAGTAACACCGGCACGTCTGTATATTCTCCGCCGTGCTGATGCAATAGTACGAGAGGAATTGCTTGCCGGAGCGCCTGATGAAATATGGCAGGCATTCGCCGTATTATTACCGGTTAAAAGTGTCGGAGTAATGGGTGATGAACGTACCTATGAAAATGTTATAACAGTACGAGCAGTGTCAAGTATTGACGGTATGACGGCGGATTGGTCAAAGATTTCACATGATGTACTCGGCAGGATTTCAAACAGAATTATCAATGAAGTGAACGGGGTAAACCGTGTTGTGTATGATATTTCGTCAAAACCGCCGGCAACTATTGAATGGGAATAATACTGCATAGTCTTCGTATATCAAACAAATTTTGAGGAATCATTTATTTCACTGAAATAAACGTACACTAACTCTCATTTTTTTATTCTTTTTTTATATGGGTTTCGGTTTGCGAATACATAGAGAGAAAAAACACGCAACAGAATATTTTATATACACTGCAATAGTAAGATTATAACCATCAAAGTAGTCAGCAGTTTTATCATTATGAAATGATGGGATAGTAAATGAGTATGCATCACTGAATTCTAATATATGTATGGTGATGATACTATTGACAATTTCTATCTTTAAAAATGCCGTCATTATATCCCTGAATAGACTGATCTTTTCTTGCTGCAGCGAGACGTTTCAACGCATAACAACAATAATCCGCATCAATATCAATCATACAAAAACGCCGGTTCAGTTTTTGTGCAGCAACGCCCGTTGTGCCGGCACCGGAAAATGGGTCAAACACCATATCACCATTATGTGAACTTGCTAAAATTATTTTTGCCATTAACTTTTCCGGTTTTTGAGTCGGGTGGGGTGTATTTTCATGCATTGACCAAAACGGGATTGTTATATCAGTCCAAATATTTGAAGGATACGTAAGCCGGAAAGATCCGTTTTTTTCAACCGTCCAATCTTTCGGCGTACCATTATTGCGGTACGGCGCAATAACTTTACGCTTAAGTTTGACCGCATCGGCATTGAAGGTATAGTCATCGGTGAGCGTACAGAACCAAATGTCTTCTGAATTGTTTTTCCAATTATTTTTTGCACCGCGTCCTTTTTCACGTTCAAAAGTTATTCGGTTTCGTACAATAAAATACTTTTCACAAACACGATGCAATGCCGCTGATGAGCGCCAATCACCGCAAATATATATTGATGCAGTTGGTTTGAGAATTCGTAATAATCCGGAAAGCCAGGAATCTACCCAGTCTTCATACCGGTTTGAGGTCATTTTTTTAAAACGGCGTTTATTGAATAATTTTGTTAAATTGTACGGCGGATCAATAATCAGTAAATCAACAAACCGTTCAGGAAGCAGCGGCATAATACGAAATAGGTCAGCGTTTATAACGGCATTTGTGCATTCAAGAACAGAGAGTTTTTTTTGAGGCGTACGATAGTGCCGGCGATAACGGCGGCGCTCAGTATTACTGAGCGTAAGTGTTTTATTACGCGGAGCTTTTTTCATAGAGCACCTTCTTTATGCGGGAGTATAATCAGCCGAGTATTATAATAATACATAAAACAGGTTATTATGCATGAATATATCATACATACAAATATATGTAAAACAATCCGCAAAGTATTAATATGCAGGAAATAATAAGCGAAAAGTATTATATTATACTATACAGGAAGCATTAATCATCGGTGAAGTTAGTATAGAGACTATCATCAGCAGATAATTTTATACTGGAAAAATTCAGATAAGTGAATTACACTTACAACTATGATGAAACAGATAAATAATATCAAAATAATAGTATTGCATGTTATTATCGTAATACTGCCGCTCTATACTGCCGCCTTGACTACACAGGTAAACACGACATCAAATACGTTCGGCGGTATTTCTGAAACTGTGTATTATTCTGCAGGTGACAGCGAATATGATACCGACGGAATAGTTTCCGTTAAAAAACAGCATGACCGCAACAATGTAATCCGTGAAGAAATATACCGGTATTCTCCCGCAACGGTACAAGAAGACAGTATTCAAGAGATACGTATTATGTATGATGATAAAGGGCGGAAAGCAAGTGTTCATCAGGAGCATGATTTAAAATACACTGATGAAATATCAAACATCAGCACGTATTATCGTAGTGAAAACGAAACGAAAAGACTTCAGGAACGATATTATTCGTATAAAAGCATACAAAATGATTTTATTAGCCGGATCAGTGTTGAATATAACAATAATGAAGTAACGGAGAAAATAACTTATTATTTTACCCCCGGAGCGGTAGAAGGCCGAAAGCAGGCTGAAGTTTTTTATGCTTCGGATGGGGAAACCGTTCGTAAAAAACGAGTATTGTATACTCAGCAATCAATTAATGAAGATGGCGTTGAATTACTTGAATTAGAGTATGATACGAACGGTGTTATTACATCAAAAATATATAGTTTCAGTCGAATTTATCAAATTCTCAGCGGATATAAACAATGGATTGAACAGTATAAAAACGGTATATTGCGGCAAAAAAAAATAGTGTTCACAGAACAGGAAATCGCTAAAGACGGAGTACTGTATTCTCTGGTTGAGTTTAAAAGCGGTAATCCCGTTTCAAGTGAAATGTTTTATTCATCGGAAAGTATTGCACATGACGGTGTATTGAGTGTTAAAACATTTTATAAGCCAACCGTATATAAAACGGTAAAAGATGAATACACCGCAACGGAAGACATTGATATTCATTCGGTTGTTGAGATTACCAATCATATTAAACACAAACAGGTATATCGATATTCAAAAGCATCAATTAAAGCAGATAATGTAAAGTATTCAGAATTTTTTTTCGATGAGAACGAAAAACCGGATTATGTCTGCCATTTTATGAGTGATGATTTTATTAGAATGAATAAAATGCTTCGATATACGGTGCATTTTAATGCAGACGGTAAAAAAGCATGGGTTGAGTATTTTGATCAAAAAAATCGGAAACTTAAAGCAACCTTTTTTAATCAACGCGAAAATCCGAAATATACCGAGTATTATACTCGACGCGGCAGAGTAAAACGGGTTGAATGGCATTAAACGCTGCATGTCGCAGACTTCCCCTGTTGCAATAGAATTACGGCAAACTCAGCCGGTGTTGGCTGTCAGTAAAACGGGCTGAAAAAAATCAAATCAGTGTATAATTATGTATCATGAAAGCACTGCTCTAACAGCACGTGAAATACGGTGTTGAAGTTATGGTAATGTTAAAATTATACTGATCGAACGTATCGTACACGGAAATAACAAACATAAAAAAAAATGATTCAGCTGATATGGTATGAAGGGCAAAGCGGTAAGACAATTGAATGCATAATACGATAATTATTTTTTATTAATCGGTTCGTACCGTTCTGTTTCGTAGTTATAATTGACCGCACCAATAAACTGAGCGTTTTTATTCATACCGACATAACTTCCCTCATTAAAGGTTTTTCCTTTAATAACGGTTTTTTGTGAAAGACAACATCCGCTGATAACACTATTTCTATACCAGGAAAGAGCATGTTTGAGAATTAAACTACCGGAAGGGGTTTTAACACGCTGCGGTTCAGCAAGCCAACAACTGTTCATAACGCCGTTATTATGCCATGAGATGTAATTTCTGAGAATTAAACTGCCGGAGGGGGTTTTAACACGTTGCGGTTCGATAAGTTCGCATTTTTTAATCATGCCGTTATCATACCAAAAGATTGAATAATATTGATCATTGACCGTTAATGAACCGGATGGAGTATCAATTTCTTGAGGTTTAGCAAGCTGACACTTTTTTATCATACCGCGTGCATTCCAAAAAACACCAATTAAAAGTAATTTGCCGGAGGGGGTTTTAACCTGTTGCGGGGCAGCAAGTTCGCATCTGCTTATTGTACCGTTATCATGCCAGAAGATTGAAGTAACATATAATTTACCGGAAGGGGTTTTAATTTTTTGCGGGGCAGCAAGTTCGCATCTGCTTATCATGCCGTTATCGTGCCAGAAGATTGAAGTAACACGCAGTTCTCCTGAAGGGGTTGTTACGGCAACCGAAACATTATTTTTCAGTTGAATATTCATAAGGAGTCGAACGCTTAAAAATCGTTCAGACGGGAAGAACCGAGTTTCTTTAATTAATTCATCGTTAATAGACTCACCGTTCGGCAGTGTTATTGCTGATACTGTTATGGAAAGAATCATTATCAAACTATATGCTATTAATTGTTTCATAGTGTATACCTATCCATGGGTTAATTTTTGAAAAGAGTATATTCATACATAACATCATGTCAAGACATAACAAGGGGATCTGTAATATCAAAGAATACCGTCATGTTAATGTCAGCACGATATTGTCAGTACAGAAGCACTAAAACCAATAAAAATGAAAACATACGTATCTTTTTCATAGCTTGGGAATAGAAATTTAATTATATCATCATGATTAATAATTTGAAAATGTTTTATAAAAAAGGGTATACAGTATATTCATATGTTGATACCGATGATGTCGGCATCGGGAAACGTAAAAAAAGTTAATCGAAAACCGCATATACCATATAATATGCAGAAATACACCGAATAAGCATAATGTTTCACGTGAAACAATTATTCAATGCCGGCAGCGCTATTGCTGCAGTATTATTGTAAACCGCGTTTGAAAATGCATCAGACCATGAAATAGTGAAATAATCAAATAGTAATACCATAGCTGCAGTATATTAATGCGATTTGCAGAATAAAACGTATGTAACAATAACCTTATCCAACAATATTGGGTTTATATCAATGTCAATGCAGTATATGTTATTAAAGAATTGTAAAAGCCAATACAGTATATTCATATGTTGATACCGATGATGCCGGCATCGGGAAACGTAAAAAAAGTTAATCGAAAACCGCATATACCATATAATATGCAGAAATACACCGAATAAGCATAATGTTTCACGTGAAACAATTATTCAATGCCGGCAGCGCTATTGCTGCAGTATTATTGTAAACCGCGTTTGAAAATGCATCAGACCATGAAATAGTGAAATAATCAAACAGTAGGGTAAACAAGGCACGAACAGGTAGTGTATTATGCAAACTAATTAATATATCAGACTGACAAATTTACAGACGACTGCTTTCCTGTAATTTTTCGTATAAACTAAAAATAACGTTCGCACCGTTTATTAATGAACCACCCGGATCATATTCTATTACATTCGGATTGATGACCTTTCTCAGTTCATCAGCAATACGTGATGCATCGGGTGCATGTGCTTCTTCGGGCATATCAAGACGTATATCTCCCTTATCAGTTGTTACGATTAACAGTAGATAATTATCCCGGGATTCCCGACGGTTAATGTGCAGCGATTCAACCTCTTTTTCCGTGCGTGCGGCAATACAATATAATTCAACAGTAAAACGCTTTTGAAATTCATAACATAATTCTCCAAGTACAATCCGCTCATCAGCATTTATACAGCCGCATAAATCATGAACATATCCGCTGGTTTGCCGATGTCCCTGCCAACTGATATACGCAATGAGAAAAAGCAGCATACAAAATATTAATAATAAAAGAAAAACCGGCAGTTTTTTTTGTTGATTATGGGGTACTGATTGTTTCATAGGGTTTTGTTGCATCACTATACATTATGTGCTAAAACAAAATGTTTTTTACTTCGCTTTGCAGCTGCCGCATTTCGGCAATAAAGTTTTCATATAACTCCATAAGCTCTTCGTCAGTCTTTCGTGATGTTTTAAAAAAAACTTCAAGCATACTATCAAAAATTTCTTTATGCAGTGAATAATTTTTAACAACCGCATGAACAATCGCTTTATCACCTGCCGGAACGGTTAATCCCTTCAATCGCAGTATATTTCTGAAAACAATTAAAAACGTTTGTAATGCATCACGAATAAGAATGCGAATATCACTGTTTTGTTTATCAAGACTTAAAAAAGCTTTTTTTAATTGTATTGTTTTTGTTTGAATTTCATGTTCACACTCAAGACGAAGATTGTTCATCCCCAGTTTTAAGTCTTCAAACGGATCAGGACCGTATATACAGCGATAGTTTGATTTGATATCAAAAATTTCAAGCGGGAGGGTCTCGGCAGATCCGATAAGATCGCTGATAGTAAAAATAAGCGGTATGGCAAGATCATGCTTTTTCCAGTCTTCCATTTTTTTCAAACATTCACGTAATGTTGATGTTCTTTCTTCTTCAAGCAATATAAGAGAACGAATTTCTGTTTTTCCTTTTTCGTGCCGCCCGTTTACCGATGCACCATATATGATAACCGAACGAAGACTGTTTTTAAAAACGTTCTGCAAATCACTGATAAATGTTCGTAATATATCTTCCGAACCGGGAAAAAAGGTAAATCGCTGCATGATCCCTCCATAAGTATTAATGTATGATAATCAGTATATAAATAAATATGATACGGGGAGTTTTGTTTTTTCGCAAGTAATATTTTCAATAGCGTGATATCACAATAATGCCGTTGATATATATTATCACATACATTCAGATAAGCAATAATATGAAACGGTCTTTATATAACACACTATTTTAATTCCGGAACTTTTTTATTGTTGCCGGCAACTGTAATATTACAGTAAATTGCAGAAAAAATGATAAATGTATCAGAAATTTGGTAAATAGCTATGCAATCATATATATAATTAATCAATATAAATATAGAGTAAATATTTTAAATTCGAAAACGTTAATAAATATAAAAAGACAGCAAATATTTTCACTGTTTATGCTTTTTTTTTGAACCGTAAATCCAGATATAAAAACCGAAATTTTTCAATAAGTATTTATACAAAGTCGGATTATTATACATAATTTTATCCATAAATATTTTACCAGTATTTTCTGTTATTGAAAAATGTATTTTTCTAAAGCCAGCTTGTCGAAATAAGTTTCGTGCAGTGCCTTTAGTATACACTTTTGCATATGGATTATGTAATATTGCAGAAACTTTTCTTTTTTTATATAGTTTTATTGATTTATTATTATTTGTATTTTTTAAACCTAATTTTATAATTACCTTAATATCAGAAAATTCCTTTTTTGTGAAAAAATAGAGTATTTTGTTTATGGTTTTTGCCGCCCATTCAAAAAAAGCATGGATGCTAAAAAAATAATAAACCATTACCGCAGCAGTTTTTCCGCTTTTAATAATTCTTCCAATTTCACGTGCAGCTTTACGAGTATTTTTTGTATGATGAATTACACCGTGTGAATAAACATAATCAAATCTTTCGGTTTTTAAAGGCAAGTTTTCAGCATTTGCTATTACAAAAGAAACTTGGTTACGCATTTTCCGTAATTTCATCCTCTCCTGTGCTTTTTTAATACTTTCGATTGTAAGTTCAATTCCAACACAGAATGTTTTGTTTTTTGCAAGTCGCCAAATATCCATACCGTAACCACAACCTATTTCTGCTGCATCTTGATTTTTATGTAAAGTATACCCAATACATTCATTTGAATAAGGATGGGTTTTCATTCTATTTTCGTCTAACTGTAAAATTTCTTTTTTTGATGTGTTTGATTCAAGAAGATTATTATACCCATCCCAATATTTATTCCAGAAATCTTGAACTTTTTTAACTTTAGTTTTTTTGTCATAAGATATTTTATGTAAATTTTTATTCTTACTAAAAAATGCTTTATTTTTCTTTATAAACGCTTTATCTAATTCCTCGTATCTTTCAAAATCTGTTAATAAAAACACCGTACCGTCAACTATAGGGTACCACCGTTTGCATTTATGACAAATTAATACTCCGCTTAATATTTCGTTTTGCATACATTTTCGACATTTAAGTGTGTTTGAATTATCTTTTTTAGGATTAATGAGTCTGTTATTTTTACCACAATAATCCTGACAAAATGTCTGTTTTGTATCAAATAAAACTTTATCACTATATGTGGTTTTATTGAATATATTTAAATGAAGTATTTCATTTTTATCATATGGACAGGTTATGATATCTATCATTTTATATTTCATTTTATATTTCTCCCTAAATATTTATTATAATGTATCACTCATAATTTAATAATAGTCAAGATATAATACATCAATTATGATATCACAATAATGCCGTTTGTGATGACCGATGGGTAAATACATAATCAAATAGTATATTGAAATATTAGCAATACATATAAAAAAGAATAACGGTGAACCCTGCTGCGATTGGTATGTATAGGTATATCAGTTTTAATTATTCATTGAACACTTGCGCTTCATAGACTTCAAAACTGCATTCATCGC
>CAZBCL010000011.1:21552-70983 GCA_964490645.1 uncultured Spirochaetia bacterium | reverse complement strand
GGATTATGTATTCACCTTCTTTTTTAGGCATATACAAATAAGAATACTTCATTATCCCCTGACCGGTATTACTTTCACTACTGCCAATATTAAATCGTGTGCAATTTTCAATATCCGGCGGTATCGGATCTGAGAGCGACGAATCACTTGTCCCGTGGCTCTCAATAAAAATATTCAGTGTAAAATATTCGCCAAGAGCAACCTCTTTCGGTTCAACGCTTGTCATAACACTGTACGAACCGACATATCCGGTAAAATCATCCGGTTTCCCTTTTTTGGGTAATTCCCGCACTGTTATCTTCATGTTCTCACTTGGAATACGAATGCGACGATGTTGTGATATTGTTTGTCCGAAGAAATCGTCATAATAATGAACGGCAATTTGTAATTCCAACGAACCCGGCGCTATAGTATAATCCCCCACAGCAAGCGGTGAAAGTTTTTGTACAACAACCGCACGCCGCATAAGAGAAGTATTTCGATATTTTACATTCTCTATATTTGCTGATTGTAGCAATTCATAATGCAAAGTAATGAATTGAGAACCGGAGAGCGGAACAAATCCATCAATTTGAAATTCCGCACCGGGGGTATAATAAAGATATCCCGTTACCGTAGTCGTCTGCCCTAAATATACAATTTCTGAATTATTCTTCGGGGCAAAATATATTTCAACTTGCTGAGGAGATAATTGCGACTGCTGATTTCCCGAAAATGGATTATTCCCTAATAGCTGCCCGCTTGATGAGACCGG
Source organism: uncultured Spirochaetia bacterium (assembly GCA_964490645.1). Classification (GTDB taxonomy): domain Bacteria; phylum Spirochaetota; class JAHITG01; order CAZBCL01; family CAZBCL01; genus CAZBCL01. The sequence goes on along the minus strand of CAZBCL010000011.1, from coordinate 70,229 downwards.
CGGTGTTACTCCTTTTTTAACTTCAACAGTAACACTTTCCGATTCATATATTTTCCCGCCAACTTTTAATTTTGTCGGTGGAATGCTATAGCGCCCTTCCGACGATGGGGCAGTAAGTGTTATTTGATACGATATCGTCATTGAACGCGTTCCATTGATAATTGAGTACTGCTGACTTTGTGAACGCCCTTGTACAATAAACGGAGTAAAATCCGGTAAGGTTATTGTACCTTTTTCATGAATAATTACTGTATAGAGTATTGTTGCATTAAGATCAACCTGCGTCGGTGATACTTGCACCTCAACCGGCAATGCCGCTTGTACTGCAGGTATGAAAACACTGCAGAGCAATATACTAATAATCGCACCGAATCTCATTACCAATCTTTCTCTTTTGATCGACCGGGAAGCCGAATACGAATACGTCGCTCATCTGTTTCTTTTTCAACATCATCAAGTATTTTTCGCGCTTGCTCTTCATTCAATACAACAGTATTTTCATCATTATAGTTCTGCCGATCATTGTTGTGTTTGCCATTTTGTTGCTGCTGTTGCCCTTGTGCATTGTTTTGTTTGTTTCTTCTCTTATTGTGATTATTCTGTTTTTGCTGTTGCTGATTAGTTTGCTGTTGCTGCTCAGAAAGTTTTTTTATTGCTAATGCATAATTATATTTTGTATCAGCGTTATCAGGGTTTATCCGTAATGATTCTTTATAATTCTCAATCGCTGATTGATAATTTGATTGCTGAAAATACGTATTTCCTATATTATGATACGCTTTGCAACGAAGTTGCGCATCCTTACTTCCAATAGCTTTATTATACGCATCAATTGCCATCTCATAATTGCCAAGTCGATAATAAACATTGCCGAGATTATAATCGATAATCGGCATATCAGGCGCATCTACCTGTGCTCGATTATAACAATTTTGTGCATCAGTATAATGCTCAGTATGATATTTACGATTACCTTGTCTGATCTGCTGCTGCACTGCCGCATAGGACTGAATGGTCAATAAGATACTACAGCAGATAATCAACACTATTTTATTATAATGATACTTCATTCCTTCTTCTTCCTGCGAATACGTTCCGGTAAAATCAAATCAAGTATCAGCAGCATGATCGCACATGCAAGAAAATATTGGAAACGTTCTTCGCGTGTTGCATACATTGTCGTACTGATTGTTTCACGTTCAAGATTTATTATTTCATCGAATATTTTTTTTAATTCTAATTCTCCTGATGTTGCCGAGTAATACTTGCCGCCGGTTTCAAGCGCGACCCGCCGGAGGATATCTTCATTCAGTTTCGTCATAATAACATTGCCGTCATTATCTTTTTTATAGCCCTGCATATTCCCGTCAGAACCGATTATCGGAATCGGCGCTCCGCCCGGAGACCCAATACCAACAGTATAAACAACAACCCCCTCTTTTTTTGCATTTTTTATTGACTGCTGCATATTTCCCTCATGATCTTCACCATCAGTCAATACGATAAGTATACGAAAACGTGATTGCCGATTATTAAATACGGTAATCGCCGTATCTATGGCATCCGCAATGGCAGTTCCTTGCAATGAAATGGTATTCACATCAATTGCATTAATATATTCACGGACAGCACCATAATCCATGGTTAATGGACATAATAAATACGCTTTCCCGGCAAACACAATTAATCCCAACCGATCGCCTTTCATGTTTTGCACAAAAGCATTAAGCTCTTTACGGGCTTTTTCAAGACGGTTCGGCGAGTGGTCTTCCGCCATCATTGATTGTGAAGTATCAACCGCAATAATGATATTTAATGCACGGCGAGTAACTTCCTGTTCACGCAGTCCCCATTGCGGCCGCGCTAAAGCGATAACAGCAAAAATGATTACTGCAATGATAAGTGTACCTTTCAATAACTGTCGTGCCGGGTTATATCCTTCAATAATACGTTCCAGCGCACTCTCTTCTGCGAATATCCGTAAAGTACGGCGGCGCCATATATAATTAATAATAACAATACTGAGTGCTCCGCCGCCAAGCAGCGGTAATCCTGTAATAAGCCATTGCCGTTCGGCAAACGGCACCCCTGCTCCTAAAAGAATAATAAGAACAATGCCGGTAACAAAAAATAATGGTATAAGCGTAATTAATATAATATGTATTACAGGTTTTTGTCTCATGGTATCTTTCTGAAAATAACGTAATCACATAACAGCGCTAAACCCAATACCATTAGCGCCAATATTACCATACTGCTGAAATGCTCTTTATACCAGACATATTTTTTTTCCAGTATAACTGTTGCTTCAAGCCCTTCAATTTCATGAAATATTTTCTCAAGACGATCGCTGCGCTCTGCATGATAATACTTTCCTCCGGTGCGCCGTGCAATTGTCCGTAATAATTCTTCATCAAAATCTCCTTGTTGCGGTCCAAAAAAGGTCATTTGCTGTGCAGTACCAATACCGATAGTATATACGCGAACACCCAATGCTTGCGCAATACTGGTTGCAATCAATGGTGATACCCGACCGCTGTTATTTACTCCATCCGTCAGTAAAATAATAACTTTTGATTTTGCTTTTGAATGTTTTAAACGATTTAATGATTTTGCCAATCCATCGCCGATAGCAGTCCCATTTTTATCAACAATACCAAAATTAATGCTTTTTATATTCTCGAAAAGAATAGTATGATCTAATGTCAGCGGACATTGTAGAAATGTATCAGCACCAAAGAGCACTAATCCGATTCGATCCGTTTCACGCCCTTGTATAAACTCTTTTATATTTTCCTTTGCTGCAGCAAGACGATTCGGGTAAAAATCTTTCTCTTCCATAGACCCGCTGCAATCAACCGCTATCATAATATCACGTATTGAAAACTCCTGCTCTTCATCACTAAACCCTTGCTGCGGACGAGCCAATGCAATGATAAACAAACCCAATGCAGCGATTTTCAATATTAATGCCAAACGCTGCCCCAACGGACCGGTTCCGTGAAGACGCTGCTTCATGTGAGCAACACCGGGATGACGTAATGAAGTAAAATAATCACGACGATAATATAAAACATAGTATACAAGTATTGGAACAATAAGTAATAACAGCAGATAAAGCGGATTTGCAAACGTCATGAACAACCCCCTTCATCCTGCGTATCATGTATCACACTTTCATGCGTCTCAGGTGCTTCATCAGTCTGCATTGCTGTTGTATCAATAATATCCGTACAGATAGAAAAATCGCTTTTCGCTTCATTTGGACTTGGAATACGTTTTGCAAATTTTACTAAATCCGCCTGTATCAATATTTTCTCAATATATTCAACAACCGTTTCTTCAATATACGCCGTTTTTATCTGTGTTATAATTTCATCGCTCGTTCGTTCAAAGGTTACGATTGCATACCGCTTGTTTAAATACTCTCTGAGAATATCACTCAGTTCGGTATAAAACTTTTTCCATTGTTTTTTTTCTATGTACAAATGCTCCGCAAGTAATCTCAGCCGACGCCGTGCAACACTTTCCGGTGGTTCATGAGGAAGTATTTCTTTTTCCGCTTCTGCTTTATTTGAAAAATATCGTTTATAGAGATATAGACCAACTGCAATAATTATTACAAATAGAATAAGCACTACAATGAGAGTATAGTCCGGTTCAACTGACGCAATGTCTTTAATATCACGTAATGTCTGATTACTAATATTATTGGAAAGCATTGAAAGCACTGCTATATCAATCTTTTGTGTTATCAGTATATTTGTTGTATTATCAGGAGACGTTACAAAGCATATTCCCGGCGGAATAGTAAAATCATCAAGATAAAAAACAGCTATTTCATAGTGCAGTTGTTTATGCCATCGTTCCCGTGCATCATCCCATTCAGGATCCGGTTTTTGTATATTAATAACGTCAAGATTTTCAACTAATTGGCCAAGCTCAAGATCAACTTTATATCCTGAAGGATAATATACACTCAGTGAATAATTAATCCTATCTCCCGGATATACCTCCCGTGAATCAACGGACGCTGAAAATTCAATTAATGCATTGTTTGTTTGTGCATAGATCCCTATACAACAAAACATTATAAAAATTAGTAATATTGTAATATATCGCATCATAGTATTATATCATTCAGTATTGTGAATGTACCACTTTTTGAATTTCACGATACCGTTTATTAATCCATTCCGTAAACATTTCAGTATTACCCGTTTTCACGGATTCAGCATCATACACCGTTCTTCCGGCAGCAATCATCTGCCCCACCCGAACGGCATTCCATTCTTTATCGAGCTGACCGCTTTCAAGTGCTTTTTCACGATAATACGCTTCAATAATAAATAATTTTTCTTTTAAACTTTCATCAATAGTATACACAACCGAATTTTTCCATAATATATAATCATCATCAGTATATACATTGCTATGGTATACAAACCGACACTTTTTTTTCGATGGAAATGGATTGAGGTCAGTATATTCTGCGGCTTCCTTCAATGCACTCTTCTGACAGCCCATCATTTCCAGACATCTAACCTTTCGCGCTCCGATATCATTAAATACTCCCCCTAATTGCGATGCATGTTCAAAATGAGCATATGCCCGTACCGGGTTTCCTGCCGCATCTTGATATATTACACCAATCAAATAATGTATTTTTGCGCGTCTGTTTTTTTTAATAAAACGCTGCTGTAAGTATTCTTCATACTGTCGTGCTGCTTCATATGGTTTCCCGTGTGATAATAATGTATCCGCGGTCCCTTTAACGGCGCTGACATCACCGGGCATCTGAGTTATGATAAATATTCCCTCACTGACCGCAATACATAGTATAATACTGCTGAGTATAATATATATAATTGATTTTACTTTTGTTCTCCGCAATCCCGCATTACCCATATTTATACTCCTTTTTTCCGTTCACGTTGTTTAAAAAAATTAAACAACGGATATACATAATCGTTATGGGTATTTATAGAAATATAATCAAGTCCGATTCCATTAAAGAATCCTGATTGTGAAAGCATATACTTTTCCGTACGACTTTTATAATCACGTTTAAATAGATAACTCCCGGTATTAACATACACCGTACTATTCGTTTCAGGGTCTTCGAAATAGACATACCCCAGCGATGGGAGACTTCGTTCACGACGATCAGTCAGAGCAATCGCAACAACGTCATGTCGACGGTTGGCAATTGTTAATTGACGCTGAAAATCATCAGCTATGAAATCCGATAACAGAAATACAATAGCTTTTCGCTTTGTCGTATGCATCAGATATTCCAATGCACCGCCGATATTCGTTTTTTTATGTTTCGGTTTAAAATATAAAAGCTCCCGAACTAAACGCAGTACATGCATACGCCCTTTTTTCGGCGGGATATATTTCTCTACTTGATCCGTAAAAATAATGAGCCCGACACGATCATTATTTTTAATCGCCGAAAATGCAAGCAATGCGCTAATTTCAGCTGCTATTTCATTTTTAAACTTTTCTCCCGTACCAAATGCAGTTGACGAAGAGGCATCAAACATTAACATTAAGGTTAACTCACGCTCTTCCATAAACTTTTTTACAAAGGGATGACCGGAGCGCGCCGTAACATTCCAATCAATGGTACGAATATCATCACCGGGGATATATTCCCGTACTTCGGAAAACTCCATCCCCCGACCCTTAAATACTGACTTGTATTCACCGGCAAATATATCATTAACGGCACGACGTGTACGTATTTCTATCCGGCGGACTTGTTTTAATATTTCCCGCGGTGTAACGGTCACGTGATTCTCCTTACGGCACTTCAATATGATCAAAAATGTTCTGAATAATCATATCAGCAGTAATCTCTTCAGCTTCTGCTTCATAACTGACAATAATACGATGCCGCAATACATCTGCCCCGACAATGCGAACATCCTCAGGAATAACATAACCGCGATGCTTTAAAAATGCATGTGCTTTTGCTGCTATCGTTAAATATAATGATGCCCGTGGCGATGCGCCAAACTGAATTAAGGGTGCATTATCTTTCAGTCCGTGTCCGACAGGATCACGTGATGCAAAAACTAATTCAACGATATATTTATATATCTTTTCATCAACATACACACGATTAAGCACTGAACGCGCCTTGAGAATATCATCAGGCTGCACTACCGCTCTCACCGAATGGTCCTGTCCGCAACTAAAGCGTTTTATTATTTCCAATTCTTCATTTTTATTCGGATAAGAAACTTTTAATTTAAACATGAAGCGATCAATTTGCGCTTCCGGCAAGGGATAGGTTCCTTCTTGTTCAATTGGATTTTGAGTTGCTAATACTAAAAATAACTCCGGTAAAGAAAATGTTTTTTCTCCGATGGTAACCTGTCGTTCCTGCATCGCTTCAAGCAAAGCACTTTGCACTTTTGCCGGAGCACGATTAATCTCATCAGCAAGAATAATATTTGAAAATATCGGACCTTGACGGGTTGTAAACTCACCGGATCGTTGATTATAAATCAACGTCCCGGTCAGGTCAGCCGGCAGTAAATCAGGAGTAAACTGTATTCGCTGATAGTCGGTATTAATTGCCGCAGAAAGTGTCCGCACTGCTAATGTTTTTGCTAATCCCGGAACACCTTCAATCAGCACGTGTCCGTCAGCCAGTAAACTCATCAGCAATCGTTCAATAAGATAATCCTGACCAACGATAACTTTCCCTATTTCCGCAAAAAGGGCATCAACAAACGCACCGGCTTTTTCAACCTCTTCATGAATCTTTCGTATATCGTCATTCATTGCGTTCCCTCCGTATCTGATTTATGTATATGATATATTATTTCGGTAACCGCTGAATAAAAAGAGCGTATTACCTGCGGTTCAACTTCAACTGGTGCATAGCGAGCTGTATCCATTTTATTTATAAGACTACAAATACGCTGAGTAAGTTCACCTGTACAGCCGGCATGTATCAATTTTTCACGTGCACAGGTCGGGATTTTAAAGCGTGCATATATAAACGTTTTAAATATATGCTCTAACGATTCAAGCTGTTCTTTCTGAGAATAGTTATTGTCATTCTTCTCCCATTTTTTTAATTCGGCATCCACTGAGAAACACTCATCCTGTTGAGCGGTTATATCACTTTTTGCAGGCTTATTTTTCCTGCCGGAGAATATTTTCGGGCGTATAATAATATAATACATGACGCCGCCGCCAATCCCCATGCCAATACAGACTGCGATCAGCAGGATTAACCAATTCTCAGCGATAAATGCTGCACGTCCATTCCCGACCGGTTTTTTTACTGTAATTTCTATCGTATCAGTTTGTAATAATCGAGGAGTTTCATTAGTAGAATGCGCATAGTACACCTGCACTTCACCAAAATATGCTTCTCCCAAAGCTTTTGGTTCCAATGTATAAATATATTGCTGTTGCATAACCGTGCGGTTTGAAAATGCTTGCGTTTTATTCACGGTTTCATGACCAATTTTTCTGCAATTTTCCATCACATTGACCGATGGCGGGAAAAACAATGGGCACTCATCTAATGAACATTCAATAGTAACAGTAACCGTAAATGTCCGATCAAGAGCAACTTCAGTTACATCAGATTCTATCCTTGTTTTTAAATCAGTATTTGCTGATATCGTTATTGTTAAAATGAGTATTAAAAAAGATCCTAGTATTATTGACCGTATCATTATGTTACCTCATGTAATTATTTTTATCTCGTAATACCTCATATCGTATTTTTAGTATTAAATCAAGACTATGATATATCTTATTTCAGATAATCAGAAAGCTCCTCAATCGCATTAAAGATACGCGGGGTTACGCGGGAATAATTATCGGGATTGATGTTCGTAATCAATGATACATTGTTTTGCATAACATATTCATTAAGCCATGCAGGGATTACTGTACTTGCTTTGCTATCAGCGGTACGAGCCGGCGCCCATGTGCATAATATATACTCCGGCTTCAGCATTAAGAGCTGCTCGGCATTGATAACAAAATAATCATCATGAACAGCGAGTTCGCTAACAACATTTGAAAAACCGGCGCAGGTAATTACTTCATCAAGTATTGATCCTTTCCCGGCAGTCCATAGCGTAGATGGGTCAATCATAATAAACATTCTCGGGTGTATAGCATTTTTTCTTTTTTCCCGTATAGTGGTATACTGTTTAATCTTCCGTGAACAATATAACCTGGTTTTTTTTGATTGCGGAGTAACACCAAAAAATGATTCAAGATGTTCAATCATGGTTATCATTGCATGAGCTGACTGATAATAAACAATACCGACAGGTATTCCCATTGATTCAATATGCTGCATTGTCTCCGTCTCTGTTTCTGCAGAAATAAAAACAATATCCGGTTTTAATTCCATAAGGCGTTCATAATACACTGTATTCCAATTCCCTAATACCGGTATATTTTTTGCTGCCGGTGGGTATGTACACCATGCTGATCGTCCGATAATACGATCCCCCCAACCACAGATAAAAAGCAATTCAGTTAATTCAGGGCTTAATGAGACAACGCGCTGATTTCTCTCAGCTCGTACAGTTCGCTCCAATGAATCAACGAAAACCCTTTTCCCGTTCTCTGTATGCCGAACAGCGCAACAGTTAAAATAAAAACAACTGATAAGCATAACAGTACATAATAACGTTAATACGTATACTTGTCTTTTCACCATTCGATACCCTTTCGTGCCGGTATACCATTATCAAAGGGATGTTTATGCTTCTTCATCTCGGTTATTAAGTCAGCCTTTTCATGCAATACCGGCGGAAGAGGACGACCGGTCATTATCAATTCAGTATGCAATGGTTTTTCATCGCATAGGGTTATTAATTGTTGCTCAGTAATAATAGTTTTCTTTTGATTTTCATTCCAACAATTAAGTATTTCATCAAGCACAACAACATCGTAATGCACTTCCTGCATCATTTTTTGAATATTCATAAGCATGCCATTATGCGAATCTCGTATTTCCTGTAATCGTACTGTATCAATATTTTTATAAAACATGGGATGTGAGTATTCTGCAAATATCAATGTGCATGCATCAATGTTTTTCAGCACCGACCATTCTGAAGAATGTATTTTTTCAGGTTTTAAAAAAAACGCCATGCAGACATTCGCCCCGGCTCCTAATGCTCGTACTGCTTGTCCGACTGCCGCTGTTGTTTTCCCTTTATTATCTCCGTAATAAACCTGTATTAAGCCGTATGATGATACTGCCATATTCACTATCGTTTCTTTATTGAAATCCGATTTCACGAACTATCGTACTATGCCCTTCCGGACCTAATGTACTAATAAGACAGGGGCGATCTTCTCCAAACAGATACGCAATACTATCTATAACATTATCTTTTGTTACCGTATCAATTAATCCGGCCATTTCATCAAAGGTAAAATAGCGCCCGAATGTCAGCTCTTGTTTTGCAATACGGGTCATCCGAAACTCTACCGACTCATATGCTAACGCTAAATGACCTTTCAGTTGCTGCTTAGCTTGTATTATATCATCATCACTAATGCCGTTTTTATACACATCCGAGCAACACCGTAATACGGCTTCCAATGAAGGTTTAAAAAAACGATTGCTTGTACTGCAGGTTATCGTAAACAAACCGGTATCATGATAATTCGATAAAAATGAATATATTGAATAACACAAACCAAGCCGTTCACGAACTTCCTGAAACAGTATTGAAGACATACTGGAACCAAACAGACTGTTGACAATATACAATGCAAAGCGTCGTTCATCACGCTGAGACAAACCCGGCATTGAAAGATAATAATAAACCTGTTGTAAATCACGATTTTCTGAATTCCCGGTTTTACCGAATTCCGGCGGTATTCGTTGTGGTGAAAATGATGCTGCCTTCGTAAAAACACCCGCTTTTTGAACAGCCGCAACAACTTTTTCATGATTACACTTCCCGGTAACGGCAATAACTAAATTTTCTGCCGTATAATGCAGTGTATAAAATCGTATAAGATCCTCACGATGTATCCCGTTAATAGATTCTTCCGTACCCGGTATTGGTCTGCCGATAGGATTATTCGGCCATACCGCTTTCATTGCCATTTCATGAATATAATCATCAGGCGTATCATGAGTCATTTTCAATTCTTCAAGCACAACCTGTTTTTCTCGTTCCATCTCTTTTTCATCAAAAATTGAATTATTCAGCATGTCGGCAAGAATATCTATTGAATGGTCGAGACGTTCAGCTATTGAATTGATATAAAATGAAGTAATCTCACGATCAGTCGAAGCATTAATATATGCCCCGTATGCATCCACTTCACGTGCAAGCTGCAATGCGGTACGTCGTTTTGTTCCTTTGAACAACATATGTTCAAGATAATGACAATACCCTTGTTCAGTATCACGTTCATCACGTGAACCAACTTCAACCCAAAATCCTACCGATACCGTATTTACATACGGAATTTCTTCGGTAATAACACGCGTCCCATTGTCTAAAACAGTTTTTTTAAACATATACTTTCATCTGACAATTATCTGTAATAACATAAATAATGCTATACGCATGATACTACGTATAGCATTATCTTTAATTCAAAACATTTATAATGATGACCATTCGTTATTACTACCGACGTCGTCTGTCATCTCTCCCACCGGACCGTCGTGTATCCGAATACCCGCCACGTGATGGACGATTATTCCGATATTCTCTCTTTCGTTTTATATATGCATCAATATCAATATCTTTATGACCGATATTTATTCTTCCCATTTTATCAATTTCAATAACTTTAACATCAAGTTCATAGCCAACGGAACAGTTTCGTAACGCATCCATTGCATCCGCATCTTCAGGCATATTTTCAGGACGCATAAGTCCATCTTTACCCGTAAAGCCAAGTGATATAAATAATCCCATTCTATCGTCTATACGGGCAACACGACCATGATATATTTCACCTACCTTAACACCGCGGATTATTTCCCGTACAATATCCAAGGCTTTATCAACACCTTCAGGATCACCCTTTGAAGCAACCGTTACTAAACCATCATCATCAATGTTAATTTCAGTTTCAGTCAGTTCAATGATTTTATTAATAACTTTTCCGCCCGAACCGATAACTTCACGGATTTTATCAGTTGGAATTTGTGTACTTGCAATGCGCGGCGCATATTTGCTAATACTCTCAACCGGTTTGCTGATAACAGCATCCATTTTATCAAGAATGAATAATCGTGCAGTATGTGCCTGTGCTAATGCACGTTCCATAATATCAAACGATATTGAATCAATTTTTAAATCCATTTGAAAGCCGGTAATGCCGGCACGGCTGCCGGCTACTTTAAAATCCATATCGCCATGATGGTCTTCAATACCGAGAATATCCGTTAAAATCGCATCTTTCCCGTCTTGAATAATCAACCCCATAGCAATACCGGCAATACTATCTGTTACCGGCACCCCTGCCGCCATAAGTGATAGACTGGTTGAGCATACCGTTGCCATTGAACTTGAGCCATTGGATTCAAGCACTTCTGATACAACCCGCATTGTATACGGAAATGTATCAAAATCAGGCAGAACCGGTAATAATGAACGTTCAGCAAGATCTCCATGACCGATTTCACGCCGACCAACCGGACCGACACGACGTGTTTCACCAACACTAAATGCCGGAAAATTGTAATGTAAAAAGAACTTTTTTGATTCATCTTCAGCAATATTATCTACCATTTGATCATCACGAACTGTACCAAGCGTACATATGTTCAATGCTTGTGTTTGACCACGGGTAAAAATGGACGATCCATGGGTTCGCGGAAGAACATTAATTTCAATATCTATCGGACGGATCTGATCACACTTTCTGCCGTCAGCACGAATCCCTTTTTCAATTACCTGCGTTCGTATTGTTTCTGCTTCTAATTCTTCAAATATGACACCAAGGCTCTTTTTTAATTCCCCTTCATCAAACCCATCAGTATCTTTATATTTTTCAATGGACTGTTCAATAATTTCTTTACAGAAAGCGTCAACAAATTCAGAGCGTTCAGCTTTATCATGTTTTGTTAATGCTTCCTGATACTTTGATAATGCAATACTGCGAATTTCCTGAACAAGGGCGGCATCAACTGCCGGCGACTCAACAGCAATTTTCTCTTTACCGAATTTTTCCGCAAACTCAATTTGAAGATCGCAGAGTTTTACAATACTGCTATGAGCAAATTGTATGGCACCAATCATATGCGCTTCAGAAACAAATTTCGCTTCACCTTCAACCATTAAAATGCCATTTTTCGTTCCGGCAACAACAATATTTATTTCGCTCTGTTTACACTGCTCAGGTGAAGGGTTAGTAATATATTCACCATCAATCATCCCGACACGAACTGCCCCAATTGGACCATTAAACGGTATATTACTGAGCATTAATGCCATTGAACTTCCATTCAGAGCAAGAATATCTGGTTGATTAATATTATCATAGGATAATGTATACGGCATAATCTGCACTTCATGCATAAACCCGTCAGGAAAGAGCGGGCGAATCGGACGATCAATCAGACGTGAGGTTAACACTTCTCGGGTAGACGGTTTCCCTTCACGTTTAATAAACCCGCCGGGAATTTTACCTGCCGCATAATAGCGTTCTAAATAATGAACTGATAACGGGAAATAACTCATTGTAACGGGATTTTTACTTGCTGTAACCGCACATAATACTACTGTTTCCCCTTGCCGTACAACAACTGATCCCCCTGCTTGTTTCGCAAGATATCCCGTTTCAAATTCAATCTGCGAACCACCAATTTCAATACTAACTGTTTCTTTCATTCTATTCTTACTCCTAATTTTTATCCCGTATCATGTAACGCACTATTAGAGAACCACTGCATGGTGCATGACAATCGTTTTTAACGGTATACTTCAACTGTAATTCAATCTTATCTTGAGCGATGATTAAGCGGCGGCAAATAATTTATTTACGTAAACCGAGTTTCTTAATTAAATCGCGATATCGAGTAATATCTTTTTTCTTTAAATACGACAGCAATCGTCGCCGCTGACTTACCATTCGCAATAAACCGCGACGAGAGTGATGATCTTTTTTATGTACTTTAAAATGACCGGTCAAATAATTTATACGTTGTGTTAATAAGGCAACTTGCACTTCCGGACTTCCGGTATCATTCCCATGGTGCTGATGTTCTTTAATCATTTCTGCTTTATCTGCATTCATTAGAGCCACGCTCTCGTTCCTCCTATACTATACTTATTATTCTTACGCTTTGTAAAATAATTACGCGCTTTCTCTTCATCATAGTTAAGCTGATGCTGCAACTCGTCCGCATTCGGAAACTCCCGAATAGAACGCATATAGTGTAATATCAGGACTTCAACCTTTTGTCTATAAAGATTTTGATTAAAATCAAAAATATATGCCTCAATTATTGACGTTTCTTTGCGTGATATTTCCCGATTGCCGGTATCACCAATATACATCATTGCCGGATACTGCCGCTCAGCAACAATAATTACCCCTAAATAGACTCCCTGCATCGGGGTCAACTGTTCACGGATATGAACATTAATAGTCGGATATCCCATTTTACGCCCGAATTGCTTACCCCGTTGAACCGTTCCAAATACAGCATACTCCCTTCCCAAGAGCATATTTGCCTTTTTAATATTTCCTGATTGCAACGCTCGCCGGATAACCGTACTTGAAATAATCTCGCCAAATAGCCTTATCCGCTTTAACTTCTCACGATGCACACTAAAACCGTATTTTCTTCCAAGCTCCTGCAATGTGGAAACATCACCGGTATTATTATGACCAAATCGAAAATTAAACCCAACGACTATTTTTTTAATATCTAATGCTTTGCACAGATATTGGATAAATGCTTCCGGTGTTTTACATGCTAATTTCCTCGAAAATGTAAGCATAATACAATAATCAATCCCCCATGTTTTCAATATATCCTGCCGTAATGCATTCGGCACCAATCGTGAGGGATATCGCGGGGTAAACAACCGTAATGGATGCTCTGTAAAAGTAATAACACATGATGCGATATTCCGTTTTTGTGCTTCAACGACCGTTTTTCGAATCACCTGACGATGCCCGAGATGCAGTCCGTCATATGTTCCAATGGTAACGACTACACGCGGTTTGCTTCGAATATGTGATATATTTTTAATTGTTTTCATGAGCATTAATTAAATACTTGTTTATAGTGCCACCGGTCATTAACCCATTCACCGATAGCAAAAAGTTTATTCAGAATCATAACTCTGCATATTCCTTCAGAGATTCCACTTTCAATCCATGATTTTTCAATCGCCATACCGTTCATAATATTTTTTTTATAATTCTCATGTACTATCACAGTCGGTAAAAATGATAACGCTTCATCTAATGGCAGTATATCCTCTAATAATGCATGACCCGGAGCGATTGCCTGTTCAATACTGAATGATCCTGCTGAGAGCCTCCGTAATTCTTTTACATATGCGCCACATCCGAGTGCTCTGCCAATATCAAAAGCTAATGACCGTATATATGTCCCGATTGAACATTCAATGGTGATGATACATTCAGGAAACTCAATTTTCTCAATTTCTATTGAATGAATCGTTACCCGTTTCGGCGGCAGTTCAACTTTTTCACCGGCACGCACTAAATCACTGGCACGCCGCCCATTAATTTTTTTTGACGAGTACATTGGCGGGTATTGTTCATATGTTTTTATAAAACTTCGTATCACTTTTGTAATCGCACGAGTATCGGGAACCTCTGCTGATTCAGCAATAATATCACCCATACGATCATAGGTTGTTGTTTCTTTTCCGAATTCGATATGCGCACGATACGTTTTCGGTCTATCATGCATGATCGAGTTTAATCGTGTAGCATGACCAAATGCAAACGGCAATACCCCTGATGCAAATTCATCAAGCGTACCGACATAACCTAATTTACGGGGATGTAATCTTTTTCTCAGTGCATTCATAATCGGCGCACATCGTTCACCGGAAGGTTTATCAATTATTAAAAATCCATGTATGTTGATACCGCGTTTATTGACCACACTACTCACCCTTTAGTATCGGTAATGCTTCCTGTAATGCGTTAAGAATGTTTGTTTTTACCGTATCAACGTCCCCTGAACAGCGACATGCTGCGGCACCTCTATGACCGCCGCCATCAAACTGATTCGCAATACGACTGACATCAAATCCATCATTACTCCGAAAACTGATCTGAAACTTCCCTTCAACATGTTCACGAATAAAAACAGCAGCAATAACACCTTCAATAGCTCGTATCATTTCAATAATGCCTTCAGTATCGTTTGGTGTTGTTTTTGTTTCAGTAAAATCTTTTATACGCAGTATTGAAAGCGCAATACCATAACGGGGGTCCAATTCAACATTGTTCAGTGCTCGAGTTAACAGATGAATAACCGGAAGAGTAAATTGTTCAAGATGCTTACGCACATATGATAATCGTGCGCCTTTTTTCATAAGATCAACAGCGATAAGATGAGACTTTTCACTGGTATTTTCATAGCTGAACCATCCGGAATCTCCCGCTATTGCAAGCATTAATAAATCGGCAACCGATGGTGTTATCGTTGCATTGCAGGCACTGAATAAATCATAGACCAATTCTCCCGTCGCGGCAGCGTTCGGATTCACCGCATTGATAGTACCAAAACTACTATTCCCTTTATGATGATCAATGTTAATACGTATTTTAATATCAAATAGCTCTTGAGAGAAATGTCCAACCCGTTCAGCATCACTGCAATCAAGTATAATTGCCGGTGCTGCGGCAAACGCATCCCCCAGCGTATCTTTCAGGGTTTGACCCGGCTGAACTTCAAGGTATTCCGGTAATAATAAATCACGGTAATCGTCAATAAGGAAACGATATCGCACCGGAATTGCACTGCCTAATATAATACGAAATTGTTTATTTTTCTCTTTTAATAATGAAGCAACTGCTAAGACCGAACATAATGCATCCGCATCGGGACGTGTATGTGAGAGAATAACCCATTTATCATACTTTTTTAACAGTGCACATATAGTTTTAAACATGTTCATCAGTATTACCGGTTGAAGTAGTAGTAGTCTCAGAAGAAACCTTCAATTTATTGATTTTTTCAACAACCCGATAACTTTCTTCATAGGACGGTGCGACTTTAAATTGTAACACGGGTATATATCGAAGGCGTAATTCCTTACTGAGTAAATATTGTAAATACGGCGTTGAACTTTGTAATCCAACAACAGTCTTTTGTTTTTCTTTATCTGAAGCGCTAAATATACTAATAAATACAGTCGCTGTGCGTAAATCACGAGATACTTTTACATACTCGATAGTAACCACTCCCGTAATGCGCGGATCTTTAATATTGCGCAGCATCAGGTCAGCCAACGTATTCCGTAAAAGTGATGATACTTTTTTAAGTCGTTTACTATTCATCGTAATTCTTCTGTTCTTTTATACTGTATTAATAATGGATAATCTCTTCTTCAATAGCAAGCACACTATCACACGTTTTAATATTAATCCAATTTTTTATTTTTGATAATTCCCGCATTAATATTTTTTTATCTGAAAAGACTTTAGAAACGCCAATAACACCCTGCTGGCATGCATTTTGATCGGCAACTTCAGCAACCGATGCATGAAACGTATGTTGTATTCCTGCAATCAACGGGCGTAGAGATGCGCGTTTTTCCTTCAGCGAACGGCATCCCGGGAAACGCAGCGTTATACATAAAACTCCCACTATCATTGTACCGGCTTTATAATTTTTGACTTTCTTCTACAATATCATATGCTTCAACAATATCATTGTTTTGTATGTCATTATATCCATCCAGCTGTAAACCGCATTCAAAACCCTCTTTTACTTCACGCACATCGTCTTTAAAGCGCTTCAGCGACAACAATTTTCCTTCCCATATTTTCTCATCATTTCTCAATAACCGAACATGACTGTTTCTATGGACAGTTCCATCAAGCACATGCCCACCGGCAATAACACCAAGACGCGATATTTTAAAAGTTTTTCGTACTTCTATATGACCGGTAATTTCTTCTCGTTTAACTTTATCCAGCAGCCCTTCCATTGCCTTTTTAATATCTTCTATAGCCTCATAAATAATATCATAATTATTAATTTCAACCTTTTCGGCTTTTGCCAATTCCATGGCTTTCATATTCGCTTGAACATGGTATCCTAATATTATAGCATTCCCGGCTGACGCAAGATGAACATCGGATTCATTGATAGTTCCGGTTGCAGAATGAATGATACGAACAGCAACTTTATCAGTGGACAATTGCTCACATGCTTTTTTAATCGCCTCCGCACTGCCTCCCATATCCGCTTTCAATACAATCTTCAATTCCTTGATTTCACCTGCTTCAATATGATCAAAAAGATTCTCCAGCGTTACTTTTTTATATGATTGAGCAGTATCGCGACGATTCATTTCCTGACGTTTTGCTGCAATAGTCCGGGCATAACGCTCAGAAGCAACCACCTGGAAGGGAGCGCCGGCATCCGGAACATCAGTCAATCCCGTAACTTCAACAGGTATTGACGGACCGGCAGAATCTACTTTATGCCCGTATTCATCCAGTAAAGAACGTACACGTCCTGAATAAATACCGGCAATATATGCATCGCCGATTTTTAAAGTCCCATTTTGAATCAGTACCGTTGCTACCGGACCAATACCGGGATCTTTTCGCGCTTCAACAATAGTACCAACGGCAAGTCGTTTTGGATTTGCTTTTAACTCCATTATCTCTGATTGAATACTTATCATTTCTAATAATTTATCAATACCGGTTTTATTTTTCGCGGAAACTTCAACCATAATGGTTTGACCGCCCCACTCTTCAGATATTAATTCATATTTTGACAGTTCTTGTTTTACGCGTTCAACTTGTGCATTGGGGGCATCAATTTTATTTATTGCAACAATGATTGGAACCTGTGCATCACGAGCATGATTTATCGCTTCAATAGTCTGTTCCATGACGCCATCATCAGCAGCAACAATAAGTACGACAATATCCGTAATTTGAGCTCCACGTGCACGCATCATCGAAAAAGCTGAATGACCCGGAGTATCTAAAAAGGTTACTGTTGATGTTTTTCCTTCTCGCTCAACGGTAACACGATATGCACCAATATGCTGTGTTATTCCCCCTGCCTCACCTTCAGTAATTTTTGAACTTCTAATTACATCAAGTAAAGTTGTTTTCCCATGATCGACATGTCCCATTATCGTTACAACAGGAGGACGATCGGTATAATCTTCCTTTTTATCTTCTATCTCCTGATCATCAATAACCGTTTCATCATATAATGAGACAACTTTTACCGAGACATCAAACTCAGCAGCAACTAATGTTGCCGTATCAGAATCAATAGATTCATTAATTGACACCATTTGTCCCATTGACATCATCTTCTTAATCAGCTGTGAACCTTTGATATTCATTTTACGGGCAAATTCGGCAACACCCACTGTTTCCATAATTTGAATTTCTTTCGGATAGGGACTGCTTTGAACAGGAAATATTCTTTGTTTCTTCTTATGATACTGTAAAGCTTTGTTAAATTCTTCTTTTTTTGTAGAGAATTTTTTCTTATCATGATGTACACCATCTCGTTTTTCCCGGATCGTTTTCTGATGCTCAGTACTGCTGCTACGCGGTTTTCCGCCAAGTATTGCATCAAATGAAAGTTTCTGCGGAACTTCCGGGACTTCTGTTGGTGGTGCTGCTTTTTGTCTTTTCGGTGTATCAGTACGTTTAGTTTTTTTTACCGGAAGTGGTGCTTTTTTCTCAATAGTTTTACTGACAACGGGTTTTTCAGGAGCAACTTTAACATGTTTACGGCGAACAATGATTTTTTTCTTTACAACTTTTTTAACTTTTTTAATTGTCTTGCTTTGTGGTGTTGTTTCTTGCGTTGTTTTTGCCGCTGTTTTTTTTGTTGTTTTCTTTTTCTCAGTCATAAAATATAATCACTTCCGAAATAGCATTCATTTTTATTATGTAATACGCCGTACTACGCTCGATATTTACTCTGCTTCAGATTTTTCCGTTTCTTCCTCACTGCCTTCATACTCATCATCATCATCAATAACTTCAACATTTTCCTTCAATACCGTAAGAATATGGCTTGCAATTTTTTTGCCAATCCCCGGTATCGCTGTTAATTCATCTTTTGTTGCTTCAAGCAGCTTTTCTATATCATCATAACCGCCTGCCTTCAATTTGCGTATTTCGAGCGGCGTCAGCCCGTCTAAATCATCCAAGGTAAAGGTTTCATCGGTTTCATATGATATTGTTTCTTCTGTATAATCTGTTTCAGGTTCAGATGTCGTTTCCTTTACTGCTTTTTCATCTTCCTGCGCCGGTATATCAACTGAAATTTTTCCTGCAGGGACATCACCAAAAAGTTTAATAAACTCTTCACGTGATTCATCACTTGAAATCATGGTACGATATTCTTCTTCTGATTTCACATCAACTTTCCATGTTGATAGTTTTGCGGCAAGACGAGCATTTTGCCCGTTCTTCCCAATAGCAAGCGATTGCTGATCATCAGGAACAACAACCAACGCACTTTTATCTTCAGGGTTCGCATAGACTTGTGTTACTTTTGCCGGTGAGAGCAAATTGGTCACTAATAATCGAATATCATCATCCCATTTGACGATATCAATTTTCTCGCCTTCCAACTCACGAACAATTGATTGAATGCGTATCCCTTTCATACCGACACAAGCGCCAACCGGGTCAACACCATCTTTATTTGAGGTAACAGCAACCTTTGTACGATAGCCGGCTTCTCGTGCAATACCCATTATTTCAACAACATGGTCATATATTTCCGGCACTTCCATTTCAAAAAGTTTTTTTACAAAATCAGAATGCGATCGTGAAAGCCGCACCATGACACCGCGTTTATCAAGTTCAACGTTCATAATAATAACTTTAATACGATCGCCGATACTATAATGCTCCCGTGGTGATTGATCGTTTACACGAAGAATGCCTTCAAGTTTTCCGAGATCAACAAACATCGTTTTATGCTGTTTACGCCGGACAATACCACTGACAATCTGCCCTCGTTTTGCTTTTAATTCCTCATAAATAAAATCACGCTCAAGTGAACGAAGGCGTTGTGTTACAATCTGCTTCGCTGCCATAGCAGCAATACGGCCGAATTCAGATGGATCAAGTTCAACATCAACCGTATCACCAACTTTAAGGTCGCTATTATAGCGTTGAGCTTCAGTTAAAGTAATCTGCTCAACCGCATTTGATAATACCGTATCTTCAACAACATCTTTTCGTGCAAATAACTGAATTGAAGAGTTTTCTTCATCAATAACGGTTATTAAATTATCCGTTGTTTTAAATTTTTTCTGATAGGCTTTTTCCATTGATTCTTCAATAACATCCATAACCGAAGATTCGGGAATACCCTTAAGCAATGCAAGCTGTTTTACCGCATCAATAAAATTCGCTTTCATAATCGTTTGTACATTAGTCCAATCGGACTATGCTCCTTTCTCAGGTGAAACCGCATCATCATCAATAAGACGTCCACGCGCTATTTTTTCAAATGGTATCGATATTGTCGTACCGTTTTCTTTAAGAATAACCATATCATTTTCCGTACCGTGTATAATCCCCATATGAACACCATCTTCGCCGGGCTGCGTATGCATAACAATTCGCACTGCACGTCCCGAAAATATATCGTATTCAAACAGCTCTTTCAGATTCCGATTAATTCCGGGAGATGATACCTCAATAGAAATATTATCACTCGTCTCCTGAATAAGATCAGGGTCTCGTAAAAGAGCTCGGTTGAGTGTTTCACAATCAGCAATAGTCATATTCTTGCGATACACAACAATTGATAACCGACTGTGTTGGACATTATAGCGCACCTCTATTACCCTCAGACCCAGCGGAGCTGCTATCTCAGTAATACATTTAAAAAGATTGCTATGCTCGTCCACTACAACCCTCCGGGCAATAAAAAAGCGGGTAACAAACCCACCGTACGTACGCGTATACATATCATAATTCTATTCCTTTGGCAAGCCCTTATTAAGGTATATACAATTTCATTTACAATAACATATCAATCAATTCAGCATATCACAACTCCGTTCTATTGATATATATTCGATAACTATCTTTTTTAATGAAAATATTGTTTGCATTATTATAAAAAATACATATAATCCCTTGCACCCTATAAGAATAATAATTACACAATAGTAAAGTATTACGTAAAGAAAACCAAAAACATGGATACTACAATGAAAAACAGTTTACAGCAAAAGCTTGATGAGAAAAATATGGCTAAACTTGAGGCTTTAAATAACGAAGCACTCAATACCTTCCTGCTTGATGCAATCACGTTATGTGAGCCTGAGAGCGTCTTTATTATGAGCGACAGTCAAGAAGATGTAGAATATATTCGCCAACAGGCCATACACCGTGGTGAAGAAATAACCTTGAATATACAAGGACATACCCTGCATTGGGACGGATATAATGATCAAGCACGTGATAAAGCAAATACTCGTTACCTGCTTCGCCCGGAAGTAGATTTTGGCAACCATTTTAATCGCATTGATAAAACTGAAGGATTAACGGAAGTTAAGGGATATTTAGCCGGTTCAATGAAAGGCAAACAACTCCTGCTGTGTCCATTCTGCTTGGGACCGACAAATTCTCCATTCTCAATTTCATGTATTCAGGCAACCGATTCTTTTTATGTTGCTCATTCATTGACAATATTATACCGCGCCGGCTATGAACAATTTAAAAAACTCAACGGCAGTAATAACTTCTTTCGTATTCTCCACAGTGCCGGAGAGCTGACTGAACAGAATACCAGCAAAAATGTTGATAAACGTCGCGTTTATATTGATCTTGAAGATGAATATGTCTACAGTGTCAATACACAGTATGCCGGCAATACGGTCGGATTGAAGAAACTCTCTCTTCGGCTTGCAATTCATCGCGCTCAAAACAGTGATTGGCTCACTGAACATATGTTCTTAATGGGGATTAATGGTCCGAATAATCGAAAAACATATTTTGCCGGTGCATACCCCAGTGCATGCGGAAAAACATCAACTGCTATGCTTCCGAGACAAAGTATTGTTGGTGATGATATTATTTATATGAAAAATATAAACGGAGAAGCAACTGCGGTAAATATTGAACAAGGCGTTTTCGGGATCATTACTGATGTTAATGTACATGATGACCCTGAAATCTGGAAAGTTCTCCATACCCCGGGTGAAGTTATTTTTTCAAATATTCTTGAAAACAACGGCAACCCCTACTGGCTTAATATGGGAGAAGATATTCCTACCAGCGGACGTAATTTTTCAGGTGAATGGACACAGGGTAAAAAAGATGAAAATGGAAAAGAAATCAGTCATGCACATAAAAACGCCCGTTATACCATTCGTATCAGTGAACTTGAGAACCGTGATAAAAAAGCAAATGCGCCGGACGGCTGCACAGTTGCCGGTATTATTTACGGTGGACGAGACAGTGATACCTGTGTCCCTGTTGAAGAAGCATATGACTGGGTACACGGAACTGTTACAAAAGGTGCTTCAATAGAAAGCGAAACCACTGCGGCAACACTTGGTGCAGAAGGAGTTCGGAAATTTAATCTTTTCGCAAACCTTGATTTTATCAGTGTTCCATTCGGACAATATATCACCAATCATTTTAAATTCGCTGCAGCACTGAAAAACACACCTAAAATATTTTCAACCAATTACTTTCTTAAAAAAGACGGTGTATTTCTTAATGATAAACTCGATAAACTAGTATGGATAAAATGGATGGAACTTCGTATTCATAATGAAGTTGATGCAATTAAAACACCAACCGGTTATATTCCAAAATACGAAGACCTTGTCCCTTTATTTCGCGATAATCGTGATAAAGAATATACGAAAGAAGAATATATCAATCAGTTTACTATCCGCATACCAAAACTCCTTGAAAAGATTGATCGCATTGAAGCAGTCTATAAAAAAGAAAAAGATATTCCTGAAGAATTATTCTCACAACTCAATGCACAACGTATGCGGTTAAAAGAATTACAAGCAGCACAAGGCGACTATGTCTCACCATGTGATTTGTAATATACGATCCTCTCTTATATAAAAAGACATACGGTATTTGCTATTCAACACGGTATGAAAAATTATTTCACCGGCATGTGTGTATCAGGATAATAGATACATTCTGTTTGTCGGCATTGTGTGTTTCGACGAAAAAACGTACAGGTAATATGATGTTGTATTAATGTAACATTGAAATACCGTTTCAAAAATGTACAAGCACTCTGCAATGCAAGGAAGGTATCACGTTTACAACAGCGCGGACCGCCATGCACTGCTATCTTTTCTAATGCCTGAGCAGTTGCAAGGTTCGCCAATTTCCATGACTCTTCCGATACGGGGGTTGCATTCGTAATAAGACTGATAAATATACCGACGCCAATCGCTGCGCCACATGTTCCGTAAAACCCGCAAAATCCGCCAAGTACATTCTTTGCACGATTACGGGCTTCTGTCAGTTTTTTTATTATTCCCTCAGAGGATAATTCGTTTTGCACCGAATAATATGCGGCGATGAGAACTGCCGGCACCAGAAAATGATGTTCCGGGCCATGCATTTTCACTGACGGATGTTTCATAAGTATCTGAGCGCTGTAAATCGGATCTTGTTCATGTGTTGAAATACAATACTGCATAATAACATCTGCAGCTTCCGAACTATGGCATATATCGCATACATAATGTCCATTGCTGCACTCTGCATTTGCATCATACTCGGCATCACAATATACACAGCGTTTTTTCGTTGTGCTCACTGAATACTCTAATACTGAGCCGCAAACAATACATTCATTAGTTGGCATTGTCATAATCCCTCACGTTTCTTGTTATTGAATTAAAGCATTCTCGATATAATGTTTACAATATCGAAATGTCTATTAATGACAAACATTAATGGAAAACTCTCTCTTCTACTCAATCCAGTGTGTTTTTTTCTTTCTTCTTCTAATACTTTTTGAAAATGTATATTTCGGATATCCAATCAATACCGTAATGACTGCTTCATGAGTATCCGGAATTGAAAATATTTTCCGTACCGCTGAAACTTTATTTATCGCGGCAGGAACAATGCCATTCATTAATGCGCCGAGCCCGTATGCATGTGCGGTCAGCATAGCATACGAGGCATAGATCATCGCATTATTCGTATGTTCTTCAGCTCCTTTTGCCGCATGAAAAATCATCAGTACCGGTGCATTTCGTGTAATGCTATCACCATATTTTAATTTATAATTTCCCATTTTTGCCATCGGATACAAATGATTTTTTATCGTATTAAATGTTTCTAATTCTATTTTTTGTTTTATCATAAAACGTGCTATCGGATTATCAATCCACTGCACTATTGAATCCATAAATTCAGCAATATACGGCAATGCGTGTTCAATTATTGTCCGATTATTTATAATGGTTATTTCAACGTTATCGGGTTCTGCACCATATGGCGCAAAACGCACTGAATCTAATATTTTATTTATTACTTCACGATGAACGGCTTTATTTCGATAATTTCTAATTGACCTACGTGAAGCAATAAAATCCATAAATGCAGTATCAGTAATAGTATTCCTCGGCAACGGGAAAAAGTTTTCCTGATATGAATACCCTTGTATTGAAACAGCCTCTGTTCGACAAATTGCCATACAATGACCGCACTGCAGACATATATCTTCACGGTGGTGTATGAAATTAACCGCACCGTCTGTATCTACTCCAATACAGTGAACCGGGCACACCTCAATACATAGTTTGCATTTTTTACATTTCGTCTGATCAATACTATTTTTGTTCATATTGAGACTTCCCTATATAGACATTTTATTATTCTAACGCCTTATACAATTAAGTATCGGCGATTGTTTTTACTGTATTTATTATACTGTACCAATTCCGGATTGTCATGCACTATACATTTAAGATAATTATATAATATTTATTATTTATCTTTTTTCAATAGGTTGCCCCTCCTTTTTATCTTTAGTTTTCATAATTTATTTATTATTTCAGATATTTTTACTGCAGTGATGTATAATAAGCAATAATTAGTTATTGACCGTTTATCAACCACGTGTAATAAGTATAATAGTTAATATAAGTTCTATACTTATTACAAAAAACGAAGGAGGATTGTATGCATAACAAATTATCAGTACTAATGCTGCTTGCTCTTGCAGCTGCATTTGTATTCCAGTGCGGAACAGGAAGCCCCACCGGCGGCGCTTCATCTCCGAAAGCTTTATTTAATCAATTAAAAGGTATGGATAAAGGCAATCAAACCGAGGTTATCTCATTGATAGCTCCTGATGATCGTGCACTAATGGCATGTTCTATGGATCTCAGCGTTTCAATGGCTATTCGATTTTCCGGGTTATTCGGCGGTCAACCGGTATCTGATGAAACGAAAAAGCAATATGAAGGGCTACGTAAAAAATATAATTTACCGCAAATTGATGAAGGGGCATTTGCAACAATGCAGGATCCTGCTGCATTAAAAACATTTGCTGTTCAACATTACGGAAACCTTAACTATGTTAAGTTTATGAAAGATTTTGAATCAATCTCACAAAAAATTACCGGGAATGATACTGATTCACAAACCCTGAAAACAGCAGAGAACAAGTATGCCGAATTGAAGGATCTTGTTATTGATGGCGATACCGCAAAAGGCATTGTTGTGTTAGATGATAAAACAGAGCAGCCTATTGAGTTCTGCAATGTTGACGGTAAATGGTATTTGAAACTTGGTGCATTTTAATTAAACTATTTTAATTGCATGATATGACCGGTTTAATGCTTTTGTATTAAACCGGTTTTTATTTTAAACCACTAATACCTTGCATGATAATTTACTATTCATTCTTACCGTTACTATCTCTGCTTTGCGGGGGTGGTGTTTCGATAGCACTGATCCGATAGTACAATATGAGCCTGCCCGTGAGCCTGCCCGCCCATTCAAGCATGCGTCGTATAATTCTTGAACCGGTCGTTAATGTACATAATCCCTGTATGGCGTCTCAAGATAATCATAATATTCTATAGAAGCATTTTTTGCATCAAATTCAATCCATTGATCATTCACCTGTGCAATCCCCCATATCCCCATTGAATCTGCTCTGCCGGTATGATTATTATGAGTGATATATTCAAGTTGTGAAACCGTAAGCGTCGAACCGGTAAGGTCAACACGCTTAAACTTTATTTTCGTAAAAACACTCATCGGAATTTTAGTAAAATCAGCTGATAGTTTTACTACTTTACCGGTTCCGATTTGAAGATTTGCAAGATTATTGGGAGATAAAAAAACAGCCTTTGTTATAACTGCGGGGCCTGATATTCGAGTCCCGTGCATTGAATGAAATTGCGGAGCAATAAGATTCGGTGCCGTAAGCGATGCATTTTCCAAATCCGGAAAAACAATCCCTGTACCGGAGAGCAATACGATATTAATATTGTTGAATGTCTCTCCTGTTTTTGACAAATCAGTATGCGATGGCAATTTATAACCAAAACTGTAATTTAAGGTATCATACCAATTTTGTCCAATCGGTTTATGATCATATCCGTCATTGGTGAAGATAATTACTCTTTCAGTAATGATATATGAACGGCGGTACTGATAGAGATTAAAGATATAATCAAACGTATTTTTATTCATGATTTGAACGAGTGTATCTTTATTCGTTTTGAGTGTTATACCATAATCATACACACGATTTGTTATACGATGCCCCCCCTTAAATGATTCTTTGATATTCGTTGAGATATGTATTGTTTTTTGATGCTTCTCTCCATATTGATAGTTTGTTATATATTTCTTTCGATATAAGACATTATAATTGGTCATCGGATCAAGATATACTTTTTCCGTGTAATTATTAGTAATACATAAAAGTTTTGTATCCGCCGGCAGATCATCATACTTCGGCATTGATTTTTGTACTACAACAGGGGTAGTATCCTCAATGGTAACAATATTCGTTTGCACGAAGACATTCGTTTGTGCAACATAATTTGTACGTGCTAATACAATACGATTCGTTTTAAATATATAATTCGTTACAATATAAATATTGGTAATCATTTCATCCGTGTCAGTAAAAGCATAATTCGTATAGGTAAAATAATTTGTACGTTGCAGTTCAATATATTTTACTTCGGTTTTCGTATTGGTTAAAAACAGCACTGATGTGCTCTGGTTATGATAGTCGTATGATGATGCAATATAGTTCCCCGGCATGATATATACTGCTTTACTTAACGAAGAGCGGTGCTTTCCTTTAACTGCAGCAATTTTATAATAATACATCATGTGAGAATGGATATTCGTATCAACAAAACAGGGAGCATGAATCATATCAATAATTTGTTTGTACCCGTTTTTCATTTTAAATGAACGGTACACATAATACCCGGATACCTTGGGAACAGGATCCCAGACAAGAATAACGGCTGCAGGATCTACTGCCGCATATACTGATATATTCGGCGGATAAGGCAATTGAAGCCGTTTCGTGCAGCTGAGCAAACAACCGCATATTATTAGTGCTATAAAACACAATTTAAAATAAGATTTCACTATTGATACATTCTATGAGTATTGTTTACAAATACTGTTTTGTTTTATTCAGTATATAGACATATACCGTTTGCATGTTGATATACGTATCGTTAAATACCTGATAAATAATACCTGACGGCATTTATTTGTGCGTCTTACCCTCTGCGGCATTGGTTTCACTGTTTGTATCGGTCAACGTTAAATCAAACCACTCCGGAGCAAATTTTATTTTTCCTTGTTCCGCAGCAAGTGTATCGCCTTTTCC
This sequence comes from uncultured Spirochaetia bacterium, assembly GCA_964490645.1. Classification (GTDB taxonomy): domain Bacteria; phylum Spirochaetota; class JAHITG01; order CAZBCL01; family CAZBCL01; genus CAZBCL01. The sequence continues at coordinate 42,157 of CAZBCL010000011.1, read as the reverse complement.
GGTATTTTTCCGTGCGGCTAAATCTTCAAACTTTTTATTGCGTAACGAAGCATCTTTTTCAATTGCTTTATTATAATACTTCAATGTTGCCGAAATTTTTCCCAATTCATAGTATGCCAATGACATATTTAACATTACTTTCGGATTTTCACCACATACCGCAATTGATTCCTTGTATATTCTAATAGCTTTTTTAAACTCACGTTTTACATATGATATATTTGCAAGATTATTTTTTATACGACAATCATCTGCAGCAATTTTATTCGCACGAGTAAATGCACCTTCTGAGTAATCATAAAATTTAAGTTTTGCATATTCAATCCCCAGTTTATTCCATATCTGTGCATTATCCTGATTTTTCTGTGCTTCTGCAAGAATCACATCAAGACGACTGAGTTTATACTCTTTTGCCGCTTCAACATCCTGCGCCATTAAGGCATCATGACGTTCGCTATTAATTACATCAACACTCGTGTTGCCTTTAACGGTAACCGGTTGATACGTTTCCCATGCAGTATGTGTTTCCATAATTGCATCAGTGTCTTCAGCAAGAGCAGTACTGACACATATACTCATTAAAAGTAAACAACCGAATACAAGAGATACATTTTTCATACCCGCCAACCTTTCTTAATCATAGTACTTATAGTACTCAGCAGCGCCTTCATTCCATGCATCAGTAAATGTCTTACCAACCATTGTTACCTCAACAGGAATCCATACATGTGACTTATATACTATAAGTATATCACTATTTTGTGTGATTTGTCCACTATTATACGAAGATAATCCGGTATCAAACATCATAAAAATATGACCGGGTGTATATATAAATGCAGTCGGAATACCAACACTTTCCAGAATCGTCGCATAACATACCGTTAAATCATCACAATCGCCTGCTTTAATATGCAGGGTTTCCCGAGGAAACTGAACGGTATCAAGTTTAATATCCTCCGTCTGTTGCTTATTCCAAGGGGAATCGGGATCGGCAACATATTTGAAATTCAGCGCGCCCAGTGCATCAAACAGAGCCATCGCTTTAATAAGGCGTTCATTGAGTGATTTCAATGTTTCCGGGTCAATATGTGATATGACCTCTCTGGTAAACTGAATCACTATTTCATCATTCGGTGTCACAAACGCTCCGACAAGACTCTCTCTACTCCAATCTATCGCATTTTTACTGAATATCGTGAAAGTATGATTGTAACTCACGGTTTGAGGTTTCCCATTGATATCATATCTCGTCGTTAATTTTGCATTAATTTTTTTATTATTATTAATCCGCAGAACATTTTCATTCGGACGAATATAGATAGCCAGTGTTACACTGCTCTGCGGTGATAATTTTGAAACCGTAGGAGTAATATAATCCGTATCGGTATATTTTTTTACCGTAACCGTAACTTCAACATTATTCAGCGGTTCTTCACTACGATTGAAGATAACAACAGAGCCAACAGCACGATCGTGATACTTTGAATACATAACCGGAAATAATGGTTCAATTTCAATTGAGTGATATTCAATAGCAGATAACGACATGGGAATAAATTCAAATGACAATTGCATTGAATGAACATTCTGTAATTCACTATGAGGGTTGAAGGCATAATCTAAAATATAATTTGCCCCGGCAAATGAATATTGTATACCGGCACCGGAAGTAAAAAATAATCGTTTCCCGAAGCGTTGTAATCCGATTCGGATATTAAATATATCAAAAAAAGCACTTTCACCGCCAATTGAAAATCCGTTAATCCCATTCTTTTGAAGCGTTACATCAGAAAGAGCCTTTATCTTCGCAAACGTAATTTCAGGAATTCTACGGGTAATACCGAATCGGTATACCGGAATCATAGTCGCTGATTTCCCGTATAATGCCGGTCCTTTCCCGATTTGTTTAATTGCAGCTCCCAGATTCCATAATGAGTTTATGGTATAAACTCCGCCAATATTTACTATGCCGCCGCTGCCGCTTGCAATAGTATCATTTTCGAAAAGATACGCGGCGTTAATACCACAATATATATTTCTGACAACCCTGCGGGCAATACCTAATTCAGCAAACCCGGTAGTATATCCAATTGAACCTGATTTAACACCGGTGAAACTTATCTTTTCTTCCTGCGGTGCATACAGCATACGGCCGCGAAACGAGACAAAACCAATACTGGATGGTGCAATTACCGAAAGAGTATCACAATTTAAATCAAACGACCAAAACATATGATTAAACGCAACAGAATAATCTTTTGTTGTAGCATGCGCCGCCGGATTACATTCAAGACCATTTATATCTCCCAGTAATGCTGTCCCGGCATTTCCGGCACCAATAATGGAAGGACTTGCAATAATATCGAGAAATAATACTTCATTCTGTGAAATATCCTGTGCAGAAGAAAGCGTAATCAATAACAGTATACAATACATTGACAGATAGTATTTCAATTTCATGGAGACACCCTGTTAATAACCTTTTTAATCAAAGTCTTATCTCCCATACGTACCCGTATAAAATACACTCCCTTCGGCAGACCCGCCGTATCCCATTCAATCGGTTGAGGCATAGCAAAGGTTGTTCCTGAATAAATTTCCGCAACTTCCTGTCCGAGCAGATTGAAGACTTTCACTGAAAGCTCAACATCATTTTTCGGTCTGTCAAAGAAAAGCAATATACGTGTTTCAGCCGGATTATCAATATAATTATTCCAAATTTGAAAAATATCATTGCCGAAATCAATTAATGATACACGACTTGGTGTCACAACTGAAACAATAGGTGTTGCACTGTCACTAAGTTCTCCTGCCTGATTGTAGGTCCGAAGTCGATACCAATACGCAGACTGTTCTGTAACCGATGTATCTGTATAGTGATGCTCCCCCTGTGCATGCATTTTTTCAGCAATAGTTGTCCATGTACTGCTGCTGTTTGAACGCTCAATACGCCATCCGGTAATGTAGGTACCATTCCATGATAAATCAACAGAATACGGATAGACTTTTCCGACATTTAAAACAGTCGGCAATTCACTTTCCGTAAAAACAGAGGTAAGCGGAGTATATGATTTCCCATATACTGATTCGACAACCAATTGACGATTAATATACTGATCAGGAGGCAATCCGCTCTCAACATATGAAGTTGCAAGACGACCAAGACTCGGAGACTGAGCATAATTATTTCTATCAACAATATAGCAGTTCGTTGCCATTATATCAAGATTATCCCAATGCCATTCAATGGACGTATCATTAAGAGCAGCGCCGCCGAATGTATGGGGAGCGGGAGCCGGTAAATTATTAGTCGGATATATAACGGTTAATTCGTATGGAACCGTATCACTCCACGCACCGGTTTCACTATTAACTAAAACCCATAAAACAGTATTTTCACTGTCAATATGCGCAACGATGTATTCAGAAGTATTCCCCGGTGATACACTGTATGCAAGTGAAATGTCATTTTGTTTACGCAGCCGAAGATCATAATTCGCCGGAAGATTGCTCAACCAAATATATATCAATCCGGCATAGGGAATATCCACACGATAATAATCTTTATCACCGACATGATAAATATAACTGTTATATTTCTGCCCCGGTCTCATAGTCGTATATGTCTGTATAATACTGTCATTAACTTCAAAGGTATCAGAACCCGATAGAAAACCGCTATCAGCAGCAGAAAAACCTGATGTTATATAGTTATTATGTGCAATTACTTTATAAAAATATACTTTGCCGGAAGTTACTGCAAAATTAGTAAATAAGGTTTCAGTAATATTTGATACAATTTTATTATACGGATACGATTCATTCGTTGTTCTATATATATCATAATGCATAACATCCGCTGATCCACTCCACGATAGGATAATAAAATTTGTATAGGTCCCGTCAGTAGCATGTATAGTATCAGGTGGCGCAAGATCTTTATATCCATAATTCACCGGCCCGGGAGAACTGATGCCATAATAATTTGAAGCAATAAGGCGGTAATAATTCGTTTGTCCGGAATACGTTGTTGTATCCTGATAACCTTGCCCTGATATCCATCCGGTAATATTTGTCCATGGACCGGTTTGTGCAAGCGATCGTTGTATAATATAACCTTCAGCATCGGGGGATTTCAACCATGATAACTGAATATGCGAAATATCTGCACCTAAGCCGACTGTCGGGGCAAGCGGTGTTGCCGGGGGATTCGGCGACGTTGGTGCTGTATATCGCAGCAGATATGAACGGTTTGATGAAAACACCCCATTTACATTATACACATGAATATACCATTTTCCGATTCGTGTTGTTGTAAATGAAATATATTCAGGTTCAAGACTTAATCGTTCACTTGAATATATGATTGTACCTGCTGCATCACGCACATTCATATTATAATTCTCCGGAAGATTTGTCAGAACAACAGTAATAGTACCGGCATATGAATTCGTAAACCAGAAGAAATCCTGATCAGTCGGTGTTTGTATATATTCAACCAGTAGGCGATTATTGGTAATTTCACGTGCCTGCGCAAGAGAATCATTCGGTTCATAAATATAATCAACTATTGACGGAAGCAAAGAACCTTCTTCCGGAGCAGACCACGTGCTGATGCGTAAACTATTCGCCGAACGAATAGTATAATAATACGTAACATCCGGCACTGCAGTGGCATCAAAATAATATGTTGTCGGGATAAATCCCGTTAGCACCTGAGCGGTTGTATTCGTATTGGTTGTCCGGGATATTTGATATTTCGTTGCTTTCGGAACTGATGCCCAGGTAAGCAGCACCCTATCAGGATACATACCATCACTTGCATCAATGGAAATCGGCGGTCCAACTTCATATTCTTTAATGGTATTACTTGCTGTTGTCCAATACAGCTGAATATTATTATCTGAAAGCGCTGAATCAGAAATACGTGTCTCATCAATAATACCGTTAAAAAACATTCCGGTTACGGTATCATAATTACCAAGATGCCAATCACTGTCACGAGTCATAGCATTTGCAGTACCAGTATTTGAGCCGGCTAACACTCCATTAATATAGATACTCATTTTTTTATGTGTATCACGGGTAAAGCATAAATAGCTCAACGTATTGGTTGCTATTAAACCGGCAGCATTAACCCGCAATACATCTTCCCCACTGCCATTATCACGATGTATAAAAACCAGCTCATCAGAGGCACTATCATAATAAGTTATAATTGCATTCTGTTGATTAAGAGCATCAGGATGATTACCGATAATTCCGAAATCATGCTGCAGTGAATATGGTATAATCCATGTCTCAAGTGAATAATCATTCATTATTGGTTGATCAATACTATTAATAATCAGTTGATCATTACTTCCATCATACCGATACGCTTCATAAAATGCACCAATACCAATGAGCTCACTGCCGACGACAATGGCGTGATTATGCCCGGAACTATAATCTGTTGCATCACCGTCAAAATGCCAAAGCCCGCATGTTCGTTCATCAGCAATAAATTCCCCCAATAATGTTCCAATACGTGTACCTTCAATGGTAATGACATTTGTTTTAATATTTCCGATTGAATCATGCGCACGAACATATACTGAATGGGTTATATAGGTACCGCCAAGACCGCTGATTGTTGTACGATAACTATTCCCGCTCATATGTGTCATCATGGTCCACGGTCCGGTTGGTGAATTTAAACTGCTTTCAACAAACGCAATTCCACTTGCATCCAAGGCTTCTGCCAGTACGATAATATCTTCATTATTGTCCCCCCACGCTGCCGGCAACGTTGTCATCAATGAAGGATAGGTATTATCTATTACAATACGATTTGAAATAATTTCTATATGCCCTAAGGTGTCAATTGATTGAATATATAACGTATGTTGCCCATCCGCAAAATTACTCGTTGGGGCCGGCTTCTCATATATATCACCACCAACGGGAGATAATGCAATCCAGTTTGTTGCCCCTCCGCTTATTCGATAGGCAACACCGGAAACTGAAGAATGAGCATCAATTGCATGAACCCGCAGAGTATACACTGCATTGATTATTTCATTATTCGTTGGTGCCTGAATATTTGCGGTTGGCGGAGTATTATCAATAACAACTGATTGCGTAATCAGCGAACTGTTTGATAACGCATCGACGGCGCGAACATATAATGTTGTCGGACCATCAGGATACAGTACTGAATTGAAATTATTCGTAAAGGTAAGTGACCCTGAATTCAGCATCGGAATCCATGGACCATTCGTTGTTGCAACGCTCAATTCAACAAGTGAAATGGACCCATTATCACTTACAATTGCCGCTACATGAACCGTACCGCTTACATGCTCCCCGGCGGATGGTGTGTTAATAACACCAGTCGGTACAACATTATCAACCGTAAATGAAATCGTATGCGGCGTAATATTTCCAATCCCGTCATAGGGGTGAACATAAACCGTTTGTGCGCCTTCAGGCAATGTTGTCGTATCAATAGTTGTCTGATATCGATTACCTGAAGTATGCGGCAATGTCAGCCATGTACCGTTTGTACTATTTATTTGATAGCGCACCTGAGTAACACCATTTAACGCATCATGTGCATCAACCGCTAGTGTAATAACACCACGTACATTGGCACCGGGTGAAGGTGATATGGTTGTTGTAACGGGCGGAGTATTATCAAATCGGACTCCTCTCGCATCCGCTGCAGTCAAGCCAACCTTATCGGTAACACGAATATGTATTATATGATTACCATCAGGATACAATTGCGTATTCAGATGATTGGTGTTGGTCGCACTATTTTGATTCCCCGACTGTATCGGCATATTCATCCATGAACCGCTATCAATACGTACACGAACCGTATCAATACCGGATGCCGTATCACGGGCAGATGTTTTGACAATGAGTATGCCATGATAATAGGCTATAGTGCTCGGATATATCAGTGAAACAGACGGAGGAGAATTATCAATAATTATTGTATTTGAACTAATCGCACTATTGCCGGCTGTATCAAATGTCCGCGCAAATATCGTGTGTACGCCATCGGAATATGACGATGAGTTAATCGAGAGCCCATAGCGTATACCGGAAAGAAAAGGGACACTGCTCCATGCGCCCGACATGGTATCAAATTGATACTCTACTGATTGAATTGAAAGTAAGTCATCCTGAGCATCAATACGCAGATTAAATATCCCACGATGTGCACTATTACTAATCGGTTCTATAAACTGTATATTCGGTGGCGTATTATCAAATACATACGCATTACTCTGTATATTGGTATTTTGCAACGTATCACCGGCAATAAAATAGACAGTATGTGTCCCATCAGAATACGTGGCAGTATTAAGCATATTGGTATACTGTGAACCGCTTGAATGGGAAAGAACGTATTTTTGATTTGTAATCGCATCAACGCAATACTCAATTGACTGAACGGCAGTATACGGATCCATTACATCTGCAGTGATATATAATCCACTGTGGTGCATACTCCCCCCACCGGGAGTAATACTGTTAAACACCGGTGGTGAATTATCAATAATGACAGCAACATTTGTCTGCTTGATATTATCAGCCGCATCAATCGCCTGATAGTATATAATATTTGAACCGTCACTTACACTCGTACTATCCAATGTATTACTGTAGTTATTACTCCCAATATCAGATAATGTAACCCATCCGCCGGGCAGTGTTGTATTCATTTGGTAACTCACTTCGATAAGAGCAATATCATCAGTTGCTATTGTTACAATCGGGATATCTTTTCTGAAAGCACCAACCCCGGGAGACTGCGGCAATAAAAACGGAACAGTACTATTAACAATAATATTCTGTGTTATATATGAAGTATTGCCGACACTATCATACGCACGGATTATCATTAAATGCAATCCGTCAGTAATACCAATCACGGAAAATGAAACTGCATAGACTGAGTTTGAAATAACACTCATTGAATGCCATGAAGCATTAGTCGTATCAATACAATAAGCAACATCCTGAATGATGCCGGTTTCAGAAACATCAACACTAACGGTTGAATATGAACTTATATAAGCATCATTCGTCGGCATTACGTGCGTCAGAACAGGGGGGCTTTTATCAATATGCAGCGTTACTGAGGTAATAACGGTATTCATAATATCATCCGTAGAACGACAATACAAAACAGACTCCCCTTCAGATAAAGCTGAGAGATTTGCCGTGTTCGTATAGAGATTACCGGTATCATGATAAAGCGGCAGCCACTGACCGGCATTGGTAGCATTCAGCTGATAACTTGAATGAACATTATGAATATCTGAGGCAGTAATTGAAATAAAAACAGAGTCCTTCACATAATGATGATTGGTTGGCAAGGTTACAACTTGCATCGGCGGAGTATTGTCAAGAATAATCGGAACCGTTGCAATATTTGAATTACCTGCTTTATCAACCGCAACAGTAAAAACATTAATCGGTCCGTCATTTGATATTGCCGTATTACAAATATTTGAAAATATTGAACCTGAAGTATGAGTCATTAATATCCAATTATCAGATACAGTACTGCTGAGTTGATAATATACCGCATCAAGTGTATTATTATCATCTGCAGACACAATAACTGACAAGTCACCGTGTACAATCTGACTATTAGTTGGAGATGCAATTGAAATAGTTGGCACCTCGTTATCAATTAAAAAGCTATTTGAATAAAAACCGACATTTGATGCAGCGTCAATACATCGTATATACATACAATACATTCCGTTCGTTTTTGTGGTTGTATCAAGGCTATTGGTATAGGTATTTCCCGCTCCGGCGTATAATGGAATCCATCCGCCTGTATTTGTCCCATTCAATTGATACGCTGTTTCGGTTATTCCGGATTGTACATCACTCGCCGTAACAGTAATAACAATTGTTTTACATGTTATATCATTGGTTGCAGGAATAACAAAAGCGATCTGCGGCGGCGTATTATCAATAGTAAAATTATTTGAAGCTATTGATGCCGTCTGTGCTGCATCAATAGCACGTATATACAGTGTATGTATACCATCTGCATGTACTGTAGTATCTATAACAGCCTTATACTGATGATTTGAAAGAAATACACAATTTGACCATCCGGTACTGTTTGTCGCATCAATTTGATATGCAACCGAACGAATAAACATATTATCAGTTGCCGTTATTGCAACAGAACTCATTTTATTAATAGGTGGCGATGATGATAATGTTTCATTGGTAATAAAAGGCGGGATCTTATCTAAAATAAAATTACTTATCGCATTTGAAATGTTAAAGACATCATCAGTAGCTTTGATATATATTTGATGCAGACCGTTTGTATAAAATGATAAATTATATGCATTAGTATATATACCACTTAATCCGATTTGATAACAACTATCCCAGGCATTAGTGACATCAATCGCTGAATTAACGGAAAAAATAAAACCATTATCAATTGCATGAACTTTTAAGGTAAATTGTTCGGGCAGATAATCATAATTGGTAATTGAACATAATTGGATTTCCGGGTTATCCTGAGCATACGCTATCGTTGTACAAAGTACAACGATGGTTGTATATAGTAGTACCTGCATAATGTGTTTAAACATTACCAACCCCGTAAACTCACTTCCCTATTCATATAGTGCTGCATCAAAAACCTAAACCTAATATCTATTGTGTATCACTATTTGGAAATTCAGTATTTTTATTTCGTAAAACCTTTTTAGCCTTTTTAGCATCGTCATTGGAAAGATAAATAAGATATTGCAAGGTATATGCTTCTTCACGAAAAGAACCTTTTGGCATTGCTTTTAAATAGTCATTAAGAAGCGAGATTGAGACCTCCGACGCATCACCGTTATTATACGAAGCTAATGCAATTTTATATTTTGATTCATCCGCAAGTCGTTTATTGGAGCCGGTTATAACTGCTTGTGAATATGCTTTTTTTGCTTCATCAAACTCTGCTTGCTCAAAATACGCATTCCCTAATAAATAAACACAATCCTGATACAGCTGCGTTTTATTATCAATCTCTTTTTTTAATCCGATTAATTTTCCGATAGCAAGATTAAACGACCCTTGTTCAAAATCAATCGCTGCCTTTTGATATACTTCAGCAGGACTCGTTTCTTCATCAGCCATCCATTGCAGCTGACTAACGTCAACCTCACCTTTTTCATCACCGCGAACACCGGCAACTGCTGTTGTTTGAGATTGCATATACGTCTTTGAATAGCTTGATTTCATGATACTAGACATTAATCCTAATAATCGAGGATCATTGTTCTTTTTGCATAACGAGTCAATTTTAATAAGAACATTTTCAGGAACAACGATAACCGTTCCGTTTGCTTGTTTTATTTTTACCATTGCACTTGATGAAGTACGAATTATATCTTTTGCATGTAAGGAATCGCCAACGACACACGTTGACCATTTATTGTTTGCTGCACTTTTCTTATATACCTTACCCTTAACCGCAACAACACTCACCGTTGTTGCCCATACTGATGCGGTTACCACAAAAAACACTATCCAACAAAGCACAATTAGTTTTTTCATTTCCACTCCTTTAGTTTTTACCTTTATCTCACTCCCATCGCTGTTATGCTTGGAAATATTGAAGGTATATTCTATTCAAATACTCATGTATTATTAAATTTTAATATAATTAAAATTCATTTGTTATACTACTATAATCATATAATTAAAAAAGAACGCTTCCCTTACAAGCCATTCTACAACAACATTCACTTTCTTGTTACTATTATACCATACTGTGTAACTTTTGTCATGCTTTTTTTACATTTATTTACTTTTCTTCCTAACTATCACATCTTATTCAATTATTGTGTATCAATTGACTTTTCATATATTTGACAATCCAGCCTGGCACTGATACGAATCCGCCAAGCGGCAATACAATAGGGATATATTCTAATTTCTTTCACTGACTATCATTACAGGAAACCTTCTCTTCATGTTGAATTGATAATAATGTATTATTTATATAATTTATTATTATGAATGCGCTTATATAACACGAGAACACTATTTCGTATGCTATTATTGTTATTGAATTACTTTTGCTTTTGCTCAATACGGGTTATATCTGATTTTTGTATTATCATATCAATACTCATTGTAAACATATAACACCATTATAGAACACTCTATTATTTCAATAATTTTCTCTTATAATAATGAAACATTAATCCCCATTTTAAATTGTTTTCATCATATTTTATTGTATTTAAAGATAGCAGGCTACCGAAACATGACTCTGCAATTCATTATTCATGCACTTATAGTCTAATTACAATTAAACTTATAACTACGGTATATTGTATAATAGAATTAATAATACAGGAATAGTCCTCTTGAGATTTTATACAACAAACACAAATAGGCTATCGTTTTACTTTTCCCAATTAATAATTATTAACGTACAACCTATAATCGCAATAATACTATTTCTTCATTTCCGGGTATTGCCAAATTATATTTTGGCATTCTCTATTGTATATCCCGTATTATTTAATCATAATCTTTTTGATATACGATTCCGTCGAACCGTTGCCGGTAATCGTTACTTTAATTAAATACAATCCGATACCGGCATGTTCACCGGTACAATTACCATCATCCGGATCACCGTATGTGCCGTCCCAGCTGACTTCTTTTTTCTCATCATCTGCAGCACGATACCCATCTACCAAAGCTGCGATTTTCTCACCGCGCACGGAATATGCGGTAACTGTCAAAACTGCATCTTTTTTCAACGATACTATTATAATTGGCGGCTGCGCACATATATCATCGAATGAAATAATATTTCCTAAAACCGTAACCGGCGGTTCCTGATCTTTACCTATTCCGTGTGCAGTAAAATACCAGCAGTCATTGACCGCCGGCGATTGTCCGGCATTCAGTACTGTTCGATAACAATAAAATCCGTCAACGAACAAACAATATCGAACAGTTGCACCATCACGTGAGCTATCTTCAGGAAGCAATGCACGCCACCATCCGTTTTCATACTTCATACGAACACGAGTCCCGCCACCGCGTGATGGATCAGCAGGTGTTCCATCCGTTGTATAATACACATAAACCGATGATTGATCTACCGGCATAACCGCAAACTGCGCCATAATCGAAAGCTTATAATTATTAAGTTTTCCACCGGCCGGGTTCAATATTTCTTTGGCATTATCACATGCTTTTGTTGCAATAATCGGCGTACCGAAATACACACGCGTTGTACTGCTGTATCCACAACTTAACGGCTGTGCGCTCTCTTCAACCCGTACCATGATAGATGCAGGACCGGTCGATAATCCCGCTTGTGCATAATTAAAGGTCAACGAATAATTGTTGCCGCTCGTATTAGTCATGAGCATATTCGTTACTCTGCCTGTAGTATACTGACTGATAACTGTTATCGTACGCAGTGAACTTATTGGTGTATCAGCATCATACACCGCTGCACCAACCGTTACCATTCCGGTTATACCGGTTGTAATCCCGCCGATATTGGTTGTCCATGAAAGAATAATCGGCGGACGATTATTCACAATGTTTACTGTTATATGATTCGTAACAATTTGATTATTCGCCGCACGTACCCGAACATATAACGTCCCTGTTGTCATACTTGAAAAGTTTGAGGTATTACATACTGCTTCCCAGGTTGTACCGGAAATATGCTGCATATTAGACATGCTCGTCCAACTGTCATACGATATATCAACACCTGACACACTGTGATCATCCTGAGCAGTAACCCGCACGGTAATATAATTCGATACATCCTGCATACTCGTTGGGGTTACAAATACAACCGTTGGCGGATAATCATGATCAACTGTTATTGAGATAGTAGTATTGCTTGAAAGTCCTGCAGCATCATACGCGCTCACTTCAATCGTATGCACCCCATTGCCGAGAGCAATAACATCTATCCAATTTGTATACGTTGTGCCGGTAGTATGCGTCATCGCCTGCCACGCCCCACCGTCGAAACGATTACTCACGGCGGCAACGAAATTATCATCCTGAGCCGAAACATCAAGACGTATAGAATTCACCACGGTTGCACCGTTACTTGGTGCAATAATTGAAACCTGCGGCTTCTGATTATTTGCTACGGTGAAGGCTGCATTATTAGTTGACCACAACCCTTGTGTATCCTGTCCCCGAATGTACAAGGTATGGCTGCCGTTATTGAATGAACTAATATCAACAGTATTCGCCGAATAATTCGGTTCACTTCCGCTGAGTAGATACCATCCCCCGCTATCAATACGATATTCTGCAGTAGCAATGCCACTGGTTACATCATTGATATTTGCACTGATATTTATCGTACCGGCATGATTACCGCCATTTGGTGTTATCGCTGTTATCACCGGCGCAGTATTATCAAATACAACACCAGTTACCGAATTGGTATGCGCCAATGCCGGTGTTCCGCCATCAACACCACGAACATATACTGTGTGCGTCCCGTCGCTATATATTGTTGAGTTTATTGTTGCTGTCCACGTCCCGTTTTGCGTCGTCCCACCGGTGCGTGACAATGTATTCCATGAACCACTATCCACACGATACTGTGCTGTTATGACTCCGGCATTATCTGTAATACCTGCACTCACCGATACATTTCCGGTATACGTTACACCGGTTACCGGCGAACTGATCGCTCCGACTGCCGGAGCAGTATTGTTTTGAACCGTAACACTTACTGAATTTGTTGCACTTAAACCGACAGTGTCACTCCCGCGAACATATATGATATGTGCCCCGTCACTAACTGCAGTTGTATCCCATATTCCCGTCCCGCTTGAAAGGTTTCCCCAGCTCCCGCTGTCTATACGATACTGCAATGCCCCCGATATCCCGCTGGTTGCATCACTACTGCTGCTGGCATTAATACTCACCGTACCACTGACAATACCCGCCACCGGTGTGCTGATCACTATCACCGGTGCGGTATTATCTATTGTAACGGATACTGTATTCGTCGCCCATTCATTCAATGCATTGCGGGCACGAACATATACAACGGTTGCCCCATCACTATGACTGCCGGTATTCCAGTTCGCAGCATATGTACTGCCTCCCGTATGTGGTAATGATATCCAGCCGCCACTACTGCCTATCCGATATTCCGCCACGGCAATGCCGCTTGCATGGGTAATTCCGGCACTGATATTCACTGTCCGCGTTACATACCCCGCTGTCGGAGACGTTATATTTATTATAATACCGCCGTTATCAACAATAAGAACATAATTACTCGTATCTGAAAGTGAGCCCCCATCAACCGCACGAATACGTATACTATGTGAACCATTTGCAATACTAGTTGTGTTCCAGCTCCAGCGCCATGTCCCATTCTGCACCGTCCCCCCAACGCGAGTCATACTCTGATCACTACCGCCGTCAATGGATACATAGGCAGCTGTTACCCCCGTATCATCGGTTATCACTGCATCTATGTTTATCGTATTATTCACCGTTGAACCTGCTGTCGGAGCAACTGAAACTATCTGCGGTGGTTGATTATTGAGCACCGTAAATGTTGCGTTATTGGTTGACCACAAGCTTTGAGTATCCTGTGCACGCACATACAACGTATGTGAACCGTTTACCAACGAACTAATACTCACCCCATTTGCCGTATAAGTCGAACCGGAACCGCTTAGTAACTGCCAACCGCCGTTGTCAATACGATATTGCGTTGAACCACTGCTGATACCACTTGCATCACTGATAGTAGCACTAATATTAATACTGCCACTTTGATTGCCACTTCCCGCATTCGGTGTTATTGCCGATATAACCGGTCCGTGATTATCAAATATAACGCCACTTATCGAATTGGTATGAGCAAGGGCCGGAGATCCGCCATCAACACCGCGAACATATATTGTGTGCGTCCCGTCAGTATACAATGCTGAATTCAGTGTTGCTATCCACATACCGCCGGTACTGGGCGGCGAACCGCTGTTTAATGATAATGACACCCAGCTTCCGCTATCCACACGATACTGAGCTGAAACAACCCCGGTATCATCAGTAATATACGCTTGAACTGAAACATTCCCTGTCTTACGACCAGCTGTCGGCTGGACAATACTCACCACTACCGGAGCAGCATTATTATTCACGATAAATGATCTGTTGTTTGTATTATATAATCCGCCGCCATCAACACCACGAACGTATACTGTATGCGTCCCGTCACTGGCTGCCGTTGAATTCCATGTTCCCGTCCATGTTCCGTTCTGTGCGGTCCCGCCGGTGCGAGTTAATGAATACCATGCCCCGCCGTCGATGCGGTACTGCGCCGCCGTTACCCCTGTGTCATCTGTAATAGCCGCACTCACTGAAACACTCGATCCACTAACGGTCCCACTCGGAGAACTAATGGTCCCCACGATCGGACCGGAATTATTATTTACGGTAAATGATCTATTGTTTGTATTATATAATCCGCCACTATCAACACCGCGAACATATACTGTATGCGTCCCGTCACTGACCGTGGTTGAATTCCATGTAGCCGTCCATGTCCCATTCTGTGCAGTCCCGCCGGTGCGGGTTAATGAGTACCATGGGCTGCTGTCAATACGATACTGCGCGCTCGTTACTCCCGTATCATCCGTAATAGCTGCGCTTATTGAGACACTCGCCCCACTGACCGTCCCGCTCGGTGAACTAATAGTCCCCACAACCGGTGCAGTGTTATTATTAACCGTAATCGATACATTATTTGTAGTATATAAAGATCCGTCATCCCATGCGCGTACAAAAACCGTATGCGCGCCATTTCCGACCGCAGTTGAATTCCACGTTGCTGTCCATGTTCCGTTCTGTGCAGTCCCGCCGGTGCGGGTCAATATTGACCATGCGCCACTATCAATGCGATACTGTGCACCTTGAACCGAACCATTATCACTTATCGTTGCCGTAATTGATGTCGAACCGCTAACCGTTCCGCTCGGTGAAGTGATTGTTACACTTGGCGGGATAAGCCCTCCACCGGCATTATTAACATTTACTGAAATATGATTTGTTCTGTATAATCCATTATTATCCCACGCACGTACAAATAATGTATGCGCACCATCACTTTCTGAAGTTGTATCCCATGCAGCGCTATATGCTAACCCACTGCCTGCAGATAACGTATGCCATGTCCCGGTATCGATACGATACTGCACTCCTGATACCGATCGTTCGTCATAGACATCCGCTTTTACTGAAACTGTTTGACTAACAATTGAACCTGATGCAGGAGCGCGTATGATAACCAGCGGCGGTGCCGTAACCAGTGCCCCTGCATTAGTAATACATACATTGTTGACATTTAAATAGGGTTTTCCAGGTGCTACCCCAGTTGGAGCTGTTGTAAAATATATTCGAAACTTAATTTTATAGGTTGATATCCCTGTTAAGGTAATCAAACCGCTTTCCGAACCGGTAAAATTATATAAACCCGTATCATAATCACCTAATAATTGCATCTGCATTGATGAACCTATTCCGAAAGAATCCAATGAAAGGACATTAAATGATATCCCGCTGATTTTACTGCTTGCGGTATACTCAGCAGCCATATAGGTGTCTTTTGAAATAGACCAACCAGCATAATTACTTAATGTAATATCAGAATCAGCAGTCGCACTTACCCTATCAGTCTGTTGATTAACATCAGTTGTCCATGAACTATAATCAGCACCAAAACAAGTTAAGGACGGAGCATTATTAATACTAAATCCTCTGCAATTTGTTGCATAATTACCTTCACTATCCCATGCCCGAACATACACAATATAATTATCATTTGCATATGTTGCTGTATTAAAACCGGCTCTGTAAAAGACTCCACTAATATGCGGCAGACCTGTCCAGCTTCCGTTATTGATGCGATATTCCACACCGGAAACAGAGGAAGAGTCATCCTGCACATAGGCTTTCACACTGGAACCCCCGTATACGGTATTTGTCGGATAAATAATTGTAATCTGCGGAGCACGATTTATTGTAAATATACTTGAATTGGTTGACGGATGAGCATTATTATCAACAGCTCGAATCCAGGCGGTATGTGATCCCGATGATGCCCCGGATGAATCCCACGGTATTGAATACACATCCCCGCTGATATGCGGCAGCGTTGCCCATGTAGCGGAATCGACCTTATATTCAACCGTCGATACTGAACCGTTATCAACTACCGTTGCACGAATATCAATCATTATTTCCGAATGACTGCCACTCGGTGAAATGAAGGTAATAATCGGCAAATTATTATTATTTACAACAAAAACTTGTGAAGCAATAGTAACCTGACCTTGTGAATCTTCAGCACGAATATTCATCATATGCGTGCCATCATTTATACTGGTAGAATTCCAATTATTGATTCCGTATGTATTACCGCTCATAAGCGGCAACGAGATCCAGCTCCCGTTATACGTTGTATCTATCTGATATTGAACGGATACAATGCTTAATGTTGTTGATACATCTGCACGAATGCCAACCGTCGTGCCCGCAACCATAGCATTCGGCTGTATACCCGTAATTCCCGGAGCAGGATTATTATCAACACTAAATGCTTTCATATTTGTCTTATAAACGTTTTGATTATCCCATGCACGAATATAAACCTGATGATTACCATCACTTACAGCTGCAGAATTCCAATTTGCAGAATAAATATGACCGCTTGTATTCGGCAGGCTTACCCAGGAACCTGATGTTCCGTCAATCTGATATTGAGCCCCTTGAACACTTTGATCGTCAGTAATAGTTGCGGTTATCGGTGTATTACCGCTGACCGTACCATTTGGGGCTGATATATTAATCTGCGGCGGGTCCGTTAAATCAATAATAACAATAATACTGTTTGTCCCCCATTTATTATTATTATCCCGTGCACGAACATATAAATTATACGAATTATCAGCAACTGAAGTGTAATTCCATACAGCACTATATATGTGCCCGCCCTGAGCAGTTAGTGCATGCCATGCTGTTCCGTTATAACTGTATTGCGCCTGCTGAATTGAACCATTATCGGTTATATACGCTTGAACGGTTGTACTGCCATTTGAAAGTATTTCTAAGTGATGCGGTATTTGAATGGTAACATCCGGCGGCGGGTTTGACTCAACGACTTGATGTATTTCACTTATTATCCACCATCCTGTACTATCTTTCGGTTTGACCCGCAACAAGACCGTCTCTCCATTACTATACCCTGATGAAAAGTTTACCGTAAAGCGATAGGTATCACCGGATACATGTGTACAATCCTGCCATGATACATTTGAGTTTATCGTATATTTAACTTCTGTAATAGTTCCATAATCAGATGATATTTCAATATCATATGTGCGGGACATTTGTGCTACATACCCATAATCTGAAGCATTCTGCCAAGCAACATGAATCCCCTCATTTTGAATAAGTATAATAATACTATTCGTTGCCCACGAATCACTTGCATCCTTCGCCCGAACCCATACCCACATCGGACGATCAGGATAGAGGGTAGTATTTATATCATACTTCCAGAATGGTGCAGACAGTTCCTCCATATCAAACCAGGTTCCGCCGATTTTATTTGAATTCGTCGTATACAATACTTCAACAGCAGTAATAAAATCATTGTCAGTAATATTCGCCATAACCGCAACCGTATCCTGCACGAAACTCATATGCTGCGGACTGGAAATAACAACTGTCGGCGGACGGTTGTTTTTTATACGAATTGGTATAGCAACAACCGTTGACTGACTTTGATTGTCATATGCTCTGATATAAAATGTATTCATCCCGTCAGGATATGACGAAACATCAAAAGTATTACTATACACCCCGTTTGTTGTTCCCGAAAGCGGAGTATATGAACCGCTGCCGATTTTATACTCAACAGAGGTAAGAGAGCTGTTATCAAAAATATGAGCAAAAACTATATTTGATGAACCATAGACAATCTGATTATCTGCAGGGGAGTCAACCGTAACACACGGCGGAGGGTCCCAATTATTATTGACGGTCAATGCCGCAGAATCATTCATATGTCTGCCGCCGCCATCTTCACATCGTACAATAAGCGTTACCGGACCATCGCCGACTAACGCTGTATTCCATGTACCGCTCCAGTTTGCCCCTGATCCGGATAAATCAATCCACTCAGTCCCCTGACAGGGAGATATTATTTTATATTTAACCCATCGCGTATTAGCAACAGTAGGACCGCTTACGGTAACCGTAATATTCTGATTACCGGAAACACTTCCGCCGGTCGGTGAATTCAATGTTATGCCCGGCGGAGGCGGCGGAGGCGGAAAACCGGTTGTTGTCCCACGAATAAATTCTCGCCCTTCGGGATACGGATGCTGTATAGCCCAATCAGGGAGGTATAGTTTCATCACCCGTACCATCGTTGCCCAATCATAGCGAAACTGAATATGTGCCCCGTCATTATGCGGAGCAACTTTCAGTTTCCCAAATGCCATCTCAAGATCCTGCATCATCAAATCCCAATCGTATGCACTCGGAACATCGTTCGGGAATAAACCACGCATAACCGAGCAAAAATCAGTAACATCCTGCCATGAAATATTGGTATTGAATAATCGGTCATCACGATGGGCACGACCGCGAATCTCAAGCATTGACTGAATGATACCGGAATAATGAGTTGGGATAAGTCCCCCTACTGCAACAACCCCCGGTAATGACGGAGTACAAATATTCGTTTCCTGCAATGCATTATTGCGATACTGATCAATACGACAATTAGGATTACAAACACTTGACAGCCCGGAATATTCTCCGGCATTATATCCCTGACAAGTGTATTTCATATCAGAGCGCGGATCAGCAGTATGTTGTTCATAATCAGGAAAATAATACGTTTCGATAGAGTTCAGCCATTCATACAACCATAAAAAGCCTAATGCCGCAACAAACATTCTCGGATAAACATCACTCTTTACAAATGCCAATTCTCCTCCGGCATCACTTATATATGGTGTTAGTGAATTATTAAAATGAAAGAAACGCGGAAAACGCTGTATTGAATTTTCGCAATGAGCAGTCTGTTGCTGCCATGGCCCATCACCGCCGAGAGACCAATAAAGATTGCCTGCGCCACGCATCGGCAACCACTGAGACGCTACATTATCGAAATGCAATTCACAACTTGCTGATTCTTTCGTTGCAATTGCTAAAATAAAATTCATATCAATACTTAATACTTCCTCAATCCAGCCGGCAGCCATTGCCCATTTTTTATTATATCGTATCATCTTGGGGTGAGCATTATATCCCCAATTATCATGAAGATAATTTGACGGCTCCGCAAGCCACAGCTGCGTCGGATGATATCGGCGGGCACGAAAACTCAGCACACGATTAGTATATGTCGAATTTGTATAGCTTTCTAAATCAGCTATTAAACTGCCGAAATAACGCCATAGCGGCGGCAACTCTATTGCTTCGGGATAATTCGGCGGAATAAGATGCGCCGGACGATCCCCGCCCTGATAAATTT
>CAZBCL010000011.1:0-21452 GCA_964490645.1 uncultured Spirochaetia bacterium | reverse complement strand
GGAGCAACGAAATCAATTGATAAACCATTAAAATTTGAATGAAAGGTAAATGCCGCCAACGAACTTGAGCTTATTATAAAAATAATAAAAACAATATAAAGTAAAAAATACTTTTTCATGACATTTCCCTCTATTTCCTGATATATTTAGTAATACACACTCTGTTAATACACTTCATCCAAAAACGTTTAGGTAATTCATAATATACGATTCTCTTTATGTAAAATATACACTAAAACGTATAATTCTCACAAAAAGAAACAATTATACTACCTTAACGTTTATTTTATCACAATTATGAATGATTTCAAGCATTTTATTGGCATACCGCATATCCTTCAAACACCTAATACCAATATCATTAATCGTATTTTCACCAGATAAACTCTGCCGGATTTACTGTTTTCCCATTATGATAGATTTGAAAATCAAGATGCGGACCGGTTGAACGTCCGGTGCTGCCCCCTTTACCGATGATTTGCCCTTGCCGAATACGCTGTCCTTGTCTGCAGGTTATACGTGATAAATGTCCATAACCGGTCACCCAGCCGCTGCCATGGTCAACTTTAACATAGTTTCCATATCCGCCCCCCCATCCGGCATAGATTACCACTCCTCCTGCTGCAGTGCATATAGGCTGACCATAATGAACCTTAATATCTAAACCTTTATGAAACTTTCTTGTATGCAGTATTGGATGTACGCGGTATCCGTATCCGCTGGTATATGCCCCCGATGTTGGTGATATAAACATTGAGCGAAGATTATAACGATAGCTCATATCCTGTGTCAGTAGACACGGTTGCGCATTCGGAATAAATAGCAATCCCCCTTCTTTTAAATGCATTCGTTTTTTACCGGTTTTCCGTAATGAGGGATTCATTGCAATGATAACATCAACTGAAGTTCTATATAGTACGGCAATATTCGTTAAGGATTCACCCTGCACAATAATATGTATCACCCCCCGTTTGTTCGGAATCAAAATGCGTTCTTTACACACCGCATATAAATCATCAAGATAAGGATTAAAACCGAATACGGTATCGATATTGACTCCATGCTCCCAGGCAATACTCCAATAGTTTTCCCCGAGCTGCACTTCATGTAATTCAACTTCAAACTCAGGTAATTCATTGAAGTGTAAAACAGCTTTTTGATAATCAACTATTTGCGATGGGGTCATTTCAACGTAAGAGCCATTACATTTAAACTTTGAGTCCGGCAAAGTTAATGAATTTCCGGAATGATGATAGGAAAGGGCAAGGGTTGTAATTAAGAGTATTCCCACGACAGCAGCATATATAATATTATTCCACGGCAATAAAGTAAACGCATTCTTTTTTAATCCCACACGAAAGAGACTTTTTTGTCTGAGATTACGTATTTTTTTTCTTGTTGAACGCAGACGTATTTTCAAAATACGGGTCAGTAGTATTCCGATACGTTCAGCAATAATACGTACATGATTAGAAATCTTCGTTATTATACTCATTCTGATTAAATATACCTGTTCTTGATTCCTCATCACGTCGACGGTCAATATTTGTTGCACTTTCAGTTCCCGGCATCCCCAATTCCGGGTTTTCTAAAAGCTGTTGTGTTGTAATTTCCTGTATAACTTCTTCAATATGCTGTGATTGACGATGATAAAAACCGGTCATTGTGTATTCAAATACCGCGTCACCGATCAATCCGGCAAGTCGCCGCAGAGCTTCATGCTCCGACTCCGTCGGAAACGTAACAAGTGAATACGTAACCAGTTCTTTAATCTCTTCGCCGGGACGTATCCATTCATTATCAGCAGCATTATAATACCGCAATCGAACATACGCTTTAACGCTCATATAATGCCGATCCGGAACTTGTTGATTAAGATCATTATAGGTAATCGGGATATTTTTAAAATTCGATAAAGAGACGTGTAATACACCATCCGCGGCAGCAGCAGAATCAACGATACCGACTCTGCCGTTTGTTTCAAAGCGAACTTGTATTGCTTCCCGGAACTCACGGCGATACCCGTCCGGTAATACTGCTGCTGTTTCAATTTCACGTATATATAAGTTTCGAAACTCAACGGGAAATACATCGTCAACATCAACACTTAATGAAATACCGGCAGTACTATTCGTTCTGTTTACATTAGTCTCTTTTGTCAACAGCTGCGTCGTCGTTTCCTCACACTCATCAGCAGCAAGACTCAACAGCAGTAACATGCAGCTGATGCAGATAATAATAACATATTTACGTAATAGTTTCATCGTTATCATACTATTATTTCCATACATCCTTTTTGATGTCATATTTTCGTATCAGTTCGGTATTATACGATCATTTTAAAAATGTATTCCGTCGAATCGCCGAAACGTATAATATCGCCATCGGATAATGTATATGATTTCCGTACCGAAGAATTATTAATATATGTATGACGCCCCGGTGCGGTTTGAGAATATACAAATTCATTATCACGTAATTGTATAGCTCCCTGTTCACGTGCAACATGGTTCGCATTCAAGACCAATGAACATTTATTATTACTGCCGATACTAAAACGTTCCGATGACAGTACATACATTTTCCCGCGATATTCTCCCCGTCGAACAACAAGCCATGCAATCGGCGGCACAGATGCTGAAACTTCCTGAATATCGTCTGCGGGTGTATCTATACAAAAAGGACAGCGATTCCAGTTTTCCTCTAATATCTGCCCACAACCGGGGCATCGTTTCTGCACTTTCGTATTCTTTTTTTCCGGCTTGAATATTAGGTATAATAATACACCCAGCAAGAACAAAAATATAAACAAACCGACTGCAATAATAGGCAATAATTGCATTACATAACCCTCCCGTAATTTTCACTATAGCAGATTTCATGACGAATCGCAACCGTTTTATTGCATAACCATATACAGGACCCTCTCTCGTACAAGTAAGGCTTGAAAGGAATCTGTCTGTAAAACTGTATCCGCAGTAACACTATCATGAGATAGTATTCTATTGTGCTACTGCAATAAGAACCGCAAAAAAAGAAAATTGATATATCAATTCCCCACCTTTACTGTTGTATGTATGCAGATACCGCAATACATTGTATAATACATTTCATCCTTTTATTCTGGCGGAATTACCGGAAATGCAGTATAAGAACAATTGACTTTGTATTACAATTCGATATGCTGATACTATTATAATAATTGAAAGGATTATATCATGCGTTTCGCACGCTGCAGTGTTATCATTGCATCCTTATTATGTATAGTTATTATCTTTGGCTGTAAAATAACTAACACTTCATTACGTGATAAATACCCGAACGGTGGTGTTTGCTCAGTATCATGGGTTAATGAACATACCGTTGATTTAGTATCAATCGGATTTCCCCGTACCGGTGAAACAAATGTCATTAAGAAGAAAACGCAATCAAAAGATGCGGCATTATTAATGGCCATGGCATATGCCCGTCAACACTTTTCGGATGCGGCTCGCGATAACGGTATGATATTAAAAGTATTCTACGACAATGAGGAAAATTGTGCGTTAACATATCGCCTTTCCGGTACATCCGTACAACAGTATTCTAAAAAGAAAAGATAAGCAGTTTCCATGTATACACAATTTATTTTATTTTCAATTGCCTACCTTTTATTTCTCATCAGTGATTTTCAATCCGGTTCACCGCACCTGTGGGTCAATGGCATTATCAATGCTGCCGCAGCATTACTGTTTATATTTTTCGTTTCCGCATACGGGTGGCGTTTAACCAATCGTTTGCGATTATTTAAATTCCGACATCCGCTGATTATTCAAAAAGCGTTCTCCCGTTTCACTCTATTTACTTCTCTTGCGTCGATAGGTGTTTTTTCACTGCAAATACTCACAATGGGATTAAAACCACTCATTACGTCTATGCCGTTTATCGGTCATTTGAATTGCTGGCAGGTCAGTTCATCAATGATACTTTTTACGGCATATCAAGCAGTTATTTGGAATGCTTCATATTCATTGTATACATGGGGGTTTTCAAATACATTACAGCGAAAAGAATATATCGGCGGGAATTTTCGGTTAATAGGTCAAATTCTTCTATGGTTTGTTTTAATAAATACTTTCTTTGATATTCTTAAATACACCGGCATTACAGAATACCTTGCAGGATTAGTCGGATTTCCGGTTGAATTTATCATTATCATCCTTGTCATGGGCATTCTATTTTCTCTCTTCCCTGCGCTGGTCAAACGCACTTGGGGTTGCACTCCCATGCCCGACTCACCGCAAACACGAGCATTGGAAGCACTCTGTAAAAAAGCAAAGATGAAATACCGTCGGCTTTTACTATGGCCGCTGTATGGAGGGAAAGGATTAAACGCTGCCGTTATGGGAGTCATTCCGTATTTTCGGTATATTCTATTCACTCCGTTATTATTAAACCGATTCACTCAAGAAGAACTCAACGGCGTCCTCGGACACGAAATAGGTCATGTAAAACATCATCATCAGCTTAAATATATAATCATTCTGCTCTTGTTTTTTACTGTTAATCCATTCCTCAGTAATATGGCAACACAATTATGGGTTTTCTTATTCCCTCATGCATCTGCTGCAGCTGCTTATGTTGAAATTATTTCATTTGTGGTGTTCTTCTATATCTTTCTTCGTTTCATTATTCTCGGATATTTTTCGCGTCTCTTTGAACGACAAGCTGATGCATACAGTGCCTCATTGAACGGAACTGCCCAGCCTTTAATTGATGCTTTTGAAAAAATGTCCATTATGGGCGGTAAAACTAAAAACAAACCAAGCTGGCATCATTTCAGCATTAAACAGCGAATTGATTTTTTACACGACATTGAGAAGTCGCCTTCGTTAATACGACATCATACAAAACGGGTGCGTCGATCGTTGATGATATATACATTTATTCTTTTCATGTTTATTATTCTGGGATTATTTGTTGGCACTATACGACAGCAAACAAACCAATACGATACAAATATGCCCCGACTTATGCAAAGCGAATCACACTATATAAAAAATAATGATTACCAGCATTTAACGTCACTGTATTCCAATGCACTGAACGAAAATCCGTCAAATAGTTATATTCTCAATAATTACGCATGGATGCTCCTCACCGCTGAAAACGAAACCTATCGCAATCCGCAACAGGCATTACACTATGCTAAACGGGCAATACTTAAAAATCCTGATATTCCTAATTATCGTGATACGCTCGCGGAAGCATATTTCCAGAATCGTAAGATTGATGAAGCGGTATCCAATGAACTTAAAGCACTTGAATATACACGCGCATTAAAATACCAATTAAATACATCATTGCAAAAACATCTGAAAAAACAATTAACAAAGTTTAAGCATGCACGGTCTGATTAATAGACTAATGATGCAACAACACATAAGCGGGGTTTAAATTTTCAGTAATTATCCGATAGGAGTATATATGAGATATCTGTTATTTATTGTTATTACTCTGCTGACAATCATTCCTGTGCACGCTCAAGAGCGAACATGGGTATATCTCAGCAATATCAATACTGACACGTATCATGAATTTTCACCGACGGTCAGTCCCGACGGATCATTTCTTATTTTTCATTCAACCCGTCCGAATGGAATGGGAGATACCGACCTATACATCAGTTATAATAAAAACGGCACGTGGTCAACACCGGTCAATATGCAGTTCCTTAATTCACCATATCATGACCAACAACCTTTCCTTACGTATGACGGACGTGCCCTCTATTTTTCTTCTGATCGTGACGGAACTCTCGGGGTTGGAGATATTTATGTATCATATTATGACGGTGAGCGATGGACCGCGCCTAAAAACTGCGGCGCCGGCATCAACTCAACAGCAAGTGAATGGTCACCAAGTATCTCACTTGACGGGAAAACAATGTACTTTGTCAGAGTGCCTATTGATTGGTCAACACGGCGTGTTGATTCTTCTCAAATGCATATTTGCCGTGCTCACTTGGAAAATAATACATGGGGGAATGTTGAAATTCTTGATGCACCGGTTAACATCGGTGCACGTGATACTGCTCCGCGTATTATGCCTGACGGGAAAACACTTTTTTTCGCATCCGCACGCGATGGCGGATATGGATCATGGGATTTATGGCGAGTAACAACACATGATAACGGGAAAACATGGAGTGGTCTTACTAATCTTGGCGCACATATTAATTCTGCTGCAAGCGAAGCATTCTTTTCATTCAATACCGGCGGCAATTTACTGTTTTTAACACGCCAATCAATTGATCGTCCGAGCTATGATATTTGGTATTACGGATTCTCAAATACTATTAGTGATCCAACCGTTACCGTCACCGGTATTGTTACCAATACACAAAACGGAAAGCCGCTTGAATCTCGTATTACCATTGAAGAACTCGGCGCTCAAGAATTATATTCAACGAAAAGTGCAAAAAAAACCGGCAAATACAGTATTGTTTTACCAAAAGGTAAAAAATACGGAATAACCGTTGAGAAAGATGGCTTCATGTTCAATGATGAGCATTTAAATCTTGTTCATTTAACTAATTCCGCAGCGGTAATAAAAAACATCGGATTACAGCCGCTCACGTCCGGTGAATCCGTTATTATTAATAATATCTTTTTTGATCCCGATAAAGCAACGCTTCGCACAACATCAAAAAAGTCATTAAATAGAATTGTTGCAATTTTAAAAAACAATCCGTCAATACATTTGTATATTAAAGGTCATACCGCAAAAGCCCCCGGCTCCATTGATCCGATCAAACTATCAACCGATCGTGCTGATTCGGTAAAACAGTATTTAGTCAAACACGGAATCAGTGAAAATCGTTTAAAAACGGTCGGTGTCGGCAATGCAGAACCAATTGCTGATAATGCAACCGAAGCCGGACGAAAAAAGAATCGTCGAACTGAATTTATTATTCTTTCAAACTGATACATTCGTTCATATTCGGCAATCAGATATTATCGCGATCTTTTTTCAGTGCATTCTTTAATGACTTCCGTACAGCAGTATCTGACACCATCGTATGCTCACGGGAAACAGAAGTATGATCATGTTTATGCAGCTTTTGCTCAAGCTTAATAAGCGCTGCTTTTAAATTTCCATTATGTGAAGGCCGATCATTATTTACAGCAATTATTCCCGTTGGGATATGCGTAAGCCTAACACCGGTGAAATGTGATTGCCGGGTATACTGTCCGGCATGTGCACTGCGCATAGAATCAATCCTGCATTCACGCTTTAATTGTTTTCGATATTCTTTCGTATCCATATTATGTATCTTTCATTATTAGTATAAAACAGTAATTGCTATAAAAATGTCCCCTAATGCCGCATATCACTCATGAGCAAATCAGGGGCGTATTCTTCCCACCATAAGCGTAATTTTTTTATCAGACGTTCTTCCTGTTGGCGTATGGCTTCACGTGATACCGTATATTTCCGTGCAATCTCCTCAAGCGTTATGGGCTCATGTGCAACCAGTCGTTTATCCCATATGTATTGTTCCCGTTCATTCAGGGTATTACGAAACTCCTTCATTTTCTCTGCCACCTGATCCTGCATATCCGATTCAATATACGCTTCTTCAAAACTGTTATGCGCTAATGCAATACTGTCGGCAAGTGTTGTCTCGGTATCATCGCCGATTGCAGCATCAATACTGGTATCACGTTGTGATAATCGTTTATCCATTTCAATAACATGATCCGGATGTGTTTGAAGATGTTCGGCAAGTAATACCGGAGTCGGCTGCAATCCCAATGCTTTTAATTTTTCCTTTGCCTTCCGTAAGTTATAAAATAATTTTTTATCTTCATTGGTTGTCGCAATTTTCACCATTGAATAATTATCCATAAGAAACTTCATTAAAAACGCCCGTATCCAATACTGCGCATAACTCGGAAAACGTACGCCTTTTTTACGGTCATATTTTTTTACCGCATGCACCAGCCCGACATTCCCTTCCTGGATTAAATCTCCTAACGGATGATGTACGCGATAATAGTATTCCATTGCAATTTTCACGACAAGCCGAAGATTATGAATAATAATCCTGCGCGCAATGTCAGGATCATGATTTTCAGAATACTTTTTAAACAATTCCTGCTCTTCTTCTTTCGATAAAATCGGATACTGTGATATTTCCCAAAGATATCGGCGAAGCGGATCTGCTCTTGTTACTGCAGTTGACTTTGATACACGGGTCTTTTTTCGTGGCATAACCGCAGGTTTCAGGACCGTTTCATTATCATCATGCATTAATATCGTATCGGTTTGTATGTTCTCTTTTATATTTTTTATTTTCTTTGCCATGCTGCACAAATGCCTATACTGTGATTATTAATACTCGTTGGTAGTAAGAATATAACATATGAAGCCTCATTACGCAATGTCAGTTGACTATATTTTAACGGTATGATATGGTCATGTATATGAAAAGTTTAATCCCTGTTATTCAACAATGTCAATCACCAAAAATACTGGTCATTGGTGATATTATTCTTGATTATTATCATTTCGGCACGGTAACACGTATTTCTCCTGAAGCGCCTATCCCGGTCATTCATATTCAACAGAAACGATACCAACTTGGCGGAGCTGCAGCGGTTGCAGTATCATTACAAACACTGGGTGCTCAGGTTACATTAGCCGGTGTTATCGGAGAGGATTATACCGGGGCTATTGTTAAAAAACGACTCCATGAGAAAGATATCACCTCGCTGCTTATTACCGAAAATAATCGTCCTACAACAACAAAAACTCGATTTATTGCAAATCATCATCATTTATTACGTGCTGACGAAGAAATTACTGATGAATTACCTGAACCATCAGAACAAGCATTCATAAATACTTTAATCGATGTCATCCCTTCATTTGATTTACTCCTTCTCTCAGATTACAGAAAAGGTGCTCTTTCATTAGCAACGATTAAAGCAATTACTACAACTTCTGCGAAACATGATATTCCGATAATATGTGATCCAAAACGATTAAACCTTACTGATTATACCGGTGTAACGCTCTTAACACCGAATAGAAAAGAAGCGGCATATGCATCGGGAATAGAACTCACAACACCGAAAACGTGGAAAACGGCAGGAAAAACAATTATTGAATCTACCGGGTGCCCTGTTGTACTCATCACACTTGATAAAGATGGTATTTTTGCTTATTTCCGGAACGGTCAATCCATTCATGCAAAAACCGTATCCCGTGAAGTAGTTGACGTAACCGGTGCAGGCGATACACTCGCAGCGGCATTAAGTCTAATATTAGCAGGAAAACCTTTTAATGAAAACACCGTATCTGAAGCCATGCATATTGCTAATGCAGCCTGTGCAGTATCTATTCAACATATTGGTGTTTATGCGGTTACTCGTGAGGATATTATTAATTCGCTGCATGAAATCTAATCCGGCAGCAAATCGCAATTGCGTATTATCAGTATACCGCAATTGGCGTAATATGGAGCGTATTATTTCCCGGGCAATAATCAACTGCCGGTTAAAGACCACTCATTTATCGTATAATCGTAAATATACACGGATTCGGACGTTCAATAGTCCCGTTTGATTTCCTGATTTCAAGTTCTGCGTAATAGACCCCTGATAATACTTCAGCGCCAATACCGTTTATAGTATCCCACGCAACGGTATATTTTGTTTTTCCTGTTACCTGTTGATCGGTTGTAATAATTTTCACGAGACTGCCGCTAATATCATATATTTTAAGTGAAAGTATTCCATCCTGTTGTACATAATAATTAAATGAGATTTTACGATTTTGCGAAGTAGGAGTAAACGGGCTCGGCCATGCATAAAATATTTGCTGTTCAAGCGGCGGTTCTGCATCACCGGGAGCCGGTTGAACAAGCCGATATTGTTTCTCGACGACTATCTGACTAAGCTGCGGATTATCCGATGATGCGATAATACTGATAGTCCAATCATCCTTATCTGCCGGCAATGCATCAACGGACGGTGTAAACACCAGTAGCATTTTACTGGAAGTATCATTCGTATTTGCTGTATCAATTGCTATTGAATTGACATAATCAAGTCCCCAGCCCGCCGGTCCGATTTTATTCCAAAAAGCATCTCCTTTTTGCCATACATACGTTGCATGTGAATAATTATCATCCGGAGCATTCCGTGAGGTTATATCGGATTTCCAAAATATAATCTTAACCTGTGATATATCATCAACGCCATCATTATCATGTATATAAAAACGCAATGTTTGTTCATTCCCGGCTGTTAAATAGGATACAATCCTATCCTCAACACCATTATCACCTTCAAACAGTGAAACGGTTGATGGGCTGATATATGGGGTTTGACCGGCAACTATCTTTGCGGAAAGCTGCACTGCCGTCGGTGCTGCAGAAGGCGAATTCAAGTTTCCTGCTGCATTGGTTACTAAAAAATAGTTTATCGTATGAAAACGTGTCCCTGCCGGCGCTGATGTGTGGGGAATATAATCAAGGTATAAAAACAACGGTATTATATCACCCCCGCTTGAATATGTCGGCGGTCGAGTAAACAATAATTTATAATTCGGATTAATACTGGAAACGGTTCCACTCCCGTTATCATTATAATAAATATTTGATGCATATATTACATATCCCGCACTATTCGTTAGATTGTAATGATCAATAATACTCAATAATTTATAATCAACATTCGCATAAACAAGAAGATTAATATATCCTTTGCCATTAATCTGATTATATGCACGATATAAAGGTTGTTTTTGTGCATTGTTTGTTCCATGAACAAACGCCAATGAACTAACATCAGCATACACTTCAATATGTTCCTGAGCATTAAGACTTATGATTTGAGGAATCGTATTGGTCGCACCGACACTATCGGTTATTTTTACTTTACATCGCCAGCGCGTTGTGCCGGAAAAGCGTGCAATACGCGCAGGCGTAAAAACAAGGCTGACTATCATTGCTGCTCCGCCGGATAGTGTGCGCGTTGAATTATTTTCATCCAGCCCCCATGAGGAATCATGAGGATCATCAACATTCCATGCAATCTGTCCGCTGTTTATTGTTCCTGTATAATGTGCTCTTCGTGACGGCTCTTCACTTCCGCTGAAGCTTATGTTAGAATGATAGAAATAAACATCAATTGTCCGAAGCGCACTGAGTCCGCTGCCATGTGAAATCTGGAATGAAAGTGTTTCTTCATCGGTCGGTGTTAATGCTGAAGCCGGAGTCGTTACTCCGCCATTGTCATCAAAATAAAGCGAAACATTGGAAACTGCCGGTTGTGCAATAACCGGATACACTCCAATACTGAGAATTACCATTAATAATAATATCTTTGAAACGCTATAATTATTCATTCACACATCCTTATATTAACATCGACAAATAGTATACAGAGTATTATATATAATACTGCATTATTATACCATTATTCCCGTATAATACCAATATACCATATTATACATATTTTACCATTAAATATATGTATAATCAATACCACACGCCGGGTATATATTTGAGTAGTGTATATTACAATTGTTCAAGGGATTGCTTAATAAGTTTCTCAACAGTTAAACGCTGCGGCAACAATGCATCATAGAGTTCTATTTCTTCATCAGGAAAACGGCTGCGAATGATTCTGATTTTATCATTCTCATTCCCCGATAGTAATGATCGCGCAGAAGCCTTCAGTTTGACAACTTCAAAGTTTATCGCTTCGGCAATCATCTTGACCTGTTTATCCAATACAAATCGGTCAACAAAAACCTCGCCAACCATTTCATCCCATACCTCATAGAACTCATAGGTGATAAAATCATACGGTACGATTTTATCCCCTTCCGCATCAATAATAAAACCGGCGTTCTTTTTTTCCAGTTCACTGATAATACGTTTCAGGGTAAATTTTCGTAACGCACCAATACACTCAGGAAGCAGAATAGAATAATGCTTCAGCCCTTCTATTCGCCGACGATACAATTTCCGCATCTGACGGATATAATCATTATAGGACGGTAAAATATTATGCGGTGATTCCGGACCGCAATAAAGTTTCGCCTGCGTTAATAATTGTGTTGCTTGCTCACGATTAGCCCGCCCTGTTGTCGTTGAAACCTTTATTTCAACGCCGGACTCCCGACCTGATGGTTTGCTTTCCGTTATTTTTTTGCGCCACGCATCAACCAGCGAACTTGATTGTTTTAATCGATCAGCATCTTTTTTTTCGATATACTCCTGAATAACATCAAGCTGCAGATTACTGAAATCATAATCAAGAGTATTATCATACGTATGTTTTGTGAGTGTTTTAATTAATTCTATATACTGTTGGACTTTCGTAATCATGGTATAATGATTTTGCATTACCTGTATTTGATTATCAAAACGGTATTCTTCCATCTGATCCAGCTGACCCTGTAAAACGGAATACTTATCCCGCAACAGGACATGCAACTCATTAAGTAATGTACGTAATGTACTGATTGGCGATAAGACAACATCAACTAATTTTTTAAGATTATTATAACTAAGTTCATTATCAGAGGTTGTTTGAGGCTGAAATGCATGTGCCGCAAGTGATTCTTTTAACCCGCTGCATAAATCGTCGGATTCAGTCGTCAGCGTATTCACCTGTAATTGTTCTTCTTTTGTTGTAAAAAAACGGCTTCTTCGAATAGCAGCAAGGGATTCCCTGACATCAGGGATGAGTTTATTATTCAGATACTGTACAATCTTATACCCGTTATAATTACGTATTGACGTTGTCATAGCCTCGCTCACGCATACATATACATGCAATCCTTCTCGTTCCCCCTCATTGTATTACGGCACACTATCTCTCTTCGTAGTGTTTTGCAAGTAAAATTATTTCTTTAATCACATGCGATTATTATGTTCGATGCAGACTGCAAAAACGCTGAATACTCCGATCATAGGTCTGCTCCACTGAATCAGGAAAGAAACATGCCGGAAGTTCATTACGTCGCTTATGATAACGAATGCATTCACAGCAATGCCCTTTTCGGGAACAGGGCTCATACGTACAATTGCAAAACTGCATATTCTTCTGATAGTTATTACAGTCCATACTCTGTTTCCTTTCTGAAGGGATACAATAATACTTTTATACATCCCGAATAGTACTGCACGGGTCTTGTATCAACACAACACTCACTCTATTGAGTCACTATTGGCAACACAGCAGATGGATATAATTTGTAATGTATACAATTATCATACAACTGTTTATTGACGGTCAGTATTTTTCATTATTACCGCCATAAAAACGTATAACACAATCACCGTGCATTGTGTATTTTCTATTGTATGCCTGTTATTCTCAACCTCTGTACAATCAGTTTATATTACTATTATACTATCGCTGCATTTTTACGCCGTTTGCGTTCCTGTTGTTTTTTCTTATCCCACCATGTATCCCATTCACGGATATTCCTGAATAATAAAGCATATTCATCCCCCTCACCATGACGGGAACAATTATCTGCAGAATACTCACGGCATAAAGCCGGACGCGTTTCATATATCGCACAATGCCCATCATCGGTCAGCTGTTCACATCGTGTATCAAACATGATATACCATTTTTTATCGTCAGATGCTTTAAAAACTGATACGTTCTTATGGACTAAATACCATCGTATATTCTGATAATCATTATTCGTTGTCGGTCGTTCTATTTCTAACGCAACATGCTCACAGCAATCAGTGCATTGATAACACGGATGCTGATTATCCTTACCCATAACCGCACTCCTTAGTAATAAATAGTATTGTATCGGGAATGTAACAAACGACGGGATACTTGACAAGTCAATTTAACGTTTTCGTAATTCCTCAAGCCGGAAATCACGAAGTACGGCAAGGAGTTTATCAACAATAATTTGATACACTTCAAGATTAGTGTTGCCGCGAAAGCGTGAGGGATTCGCTGACGGATCAACTTCATGGGTTACAAATGCATCATCAGGATACGGAGGACGAATACTCACCAGAAAATCATAAATCTCATTGAGCATGATTGCCGTATCGGTTAATAATGAACGATGCGCCTGATCTCGAATACCGGGATGTTCCCCACGCATGACTTGTGTAATATATTCATCAAACCGCCCGGGGGGACGATTACGAGAAGAAACGGCAAACGGCTGCAGTTTATCGGTTAATGCATTGATTTTTTTTGTGGTAACAAAATCACTCATCGGCGGGAACACCTGTTTGATCGGAATCCAATATTTTTCATAAAACTCCCGCAATGCACCAAATAAATGACGGACTTCAGCGTCAGCATCCGGATGAAAATCAATATCATCATATTTTTCAATACGACTTTGAAAATCATCTATCATTTTATCTACTTTTTTTGTGAATGTTTTATCGTTTCGGATACGGGTTTCTTTTTGATCGTCTTCAATTTTTTTTTGTATAGCAATAATTGCGGATTCTTCCGCCTTAATGAACATTTCAAGATTAATACGCGATCGTAAAGCTTGTATATAACGATCTTCAAAGTTTAATACCTTAAAATATGCCCCATCATATTTTTTCTCGTACTCTATATATGTCGCTCGAATACGATCAATTGCAGCATCAATTTCTTCTGAAGTCATTTTATTACGTTTTGCCATACTATCAATATCGGATAGGGTAAAATGAATATGAAGCACTAAATATCAGTATGATTATTACGCTGTATCTCATCCGTAAAGACAACAACCTGATTCCGTCCATTCTCTTTTGCAGTATAGAGGGCATCATCCGCTTTCTCTAATAATGACTGGCGCTCCCGTGAATCTTTCGGAAAAGTAGATATCCCAATTGAAACCGTTGCATGAATGGTTTGTCCGTTATATTCCAGTTTTATTAACCGTACTTCTTCAAGCAGTCTATCAGCATACACCTTTGCTCCCTCAGAGCCTGTCTCGGGGAGAAGAATAATAAACTCATCACCGCCATAACGTGCCGGGACATCAATATTCTTACGTAAATTCTTTATCAATGTTGCAGTTATTTTCCTCAGCATTCTATCGCCAATAGCATGACCATAATTGTCATTAATCTGCTTAAACATATCTACATCAATCATTACAATCGAAAACTCATTCCCATAACGCAGCGAACGGGCTAATTCCTGATTAAACACATTATTGAAATAATGCCGATTATATAATTTCGTTACATTATCAGTGATTGCCCACATAAAAAGTTTTGCATTCTCCATAGTAGCTGCTGCAAAATTAGAAATAATGATTATTGTTTCAAGATCTTCCTCGGTAAACGGCGGCTCGCCAACTTCACGTACTACTTCAAGCGCTCCCATACATTCAGAATCAACAATTAATGGCATACAGAGCACTGAACCGGCGCGTATCCCGCACGCAGTATCAATATAATCAGCATATCGTTTATCATGAACCGCATCAGTCGATAGTATCGGTGCGCTGTCACGTACGGCATTGCCGACAATACCCTGATCACGCGGTACACGAATACTCGCTAAATGCTCATCGGTAAAGGACGTATCAATTTTACCGTCTTTATATAAATAGGTTGAGCCGTTATACAATACTCCCTGATCAGCTGAGGTGAGAAAAAGGGTTCCACGTCGTGCAATAACCGCTTCCACACAAAACCGCACAAGCATGGTCTGTAATATTGTACTTTGTTGAATATTGATAATCTTTAAAAATTCACTCAGTTCTTTAATAACACGAAGTTTACGATCCTTCGTACCCATTGAAGAAGATTTATTGTATATTGTTTGTTTCTTGAGAGTATTTTTTTTACGGGGAGATGATGATTTCTTTTTTACACGCGTGCCGGTTGTTTTTTTCTTGCTTATACTTTTCTTTTTTTTCGCAACGCTTTTCTTGGCAGTCTTTACGGTTTTTTTTACTGCCGATGAACGGGTTGATTTTTTTGTTGTTTTCTTTTTAAGTACTTTTTTCTTTTTCTTCGCAGGTTTGTTTTTACGGGTTTGCTTGCTTATGAGAGTTTTTTTAGTTGCCTTTTTTTTTACCACTCTGTACATCCACAATACATAGTATTACTTACACAACAATAAGGCATGCTACACTGCTTTATCGCGACTGTCAAGTATATATCGCAGTACTTTCAAGACAAGAATGCATACTCAAACAGAATATAATAGTATTATCGTACTTATAAAGACAATGAATTATAAAACAGGAATGTTGCTCACGAGCATTATGAAAAGTATCGCCGTGCAATTCTGTTAATATAGAGTATATATTACGGCAATTGGTATTGCGGTTATACAGTCGCCGTATAGTGCCGGCAATAATAGTATGCGTTACGGCAATTGGTATTGCGGTTATACCCGCTCTAAAAGAAACAAATCATCGCCGGCTTGTACCGACTCTTCGTTCTTTTTACATATTTTAACTATTTTTCCCGACTCTTGCGTTTTAATATTATTCATCATTTTCATTGCTTCGATAATACATAATGTTTGGTCAACATCAACAATATCACCCAGATTAACAAATGACGGGCTTGTCGGCGATGGGGCTGCATAAAATGTTCCGATAATCGGTGATTTTACATGAATGAGATCGTCATTGACAGAAGTTCCTGATTCACTGCTTCCAGCAGCAGAGTCTTGTACTGCTGCTGCAGGCTGCGCTTGAACAGGGCCACCGGCAGTAAAAACTCCTGCAGGCATGGGAGCCGCTTGATATACCGGCATTTTCGGTGACCGGCTAATTACAACACGCGTTCCGCGTTCTTCAATTTCAAGTTCATCAATATTACTTTTCTCAATAAACTTTATATATTCCTCTAACGTATCAAGCTTCAATCCGAGTAAGGATGAAGATTTCTTTTTAGCATTACTCTTTCTTTTTTGTACGGTATTTTTATCTTTTTTTGTACCATTTGCTTGTGTTTTTACACGCTTTGCCATAATATAACCTCTTTTTTTATATACTATTATTCAAGAACAAACTATATAACGAATATACATTTGCATAATTCATTTTGTTTAACAGTATTATCAAATATATCTTATGAAAGTTCCTTAATAAAACCGGCTAATCTGTCTATTCCGGTATTAATTACATCCGCTGATACTGCATATGAGAACCGTATAAACCCCGGTGCACCAAATGCTTCACCCGGAACAACTGCTATTAATATTTTTTCCAATAACAGTTCAGCCAATCGTAATGTCGTTTTTATTGTCTCACCTTGATACGCGCGTGTCAAGAGTGCACTCATATCAACAAACATATAAAATGCTCCTTGCGGTTTAATGCATTTTACACTATCAAGAGCACTTAATCGTTCACAGAGAATATCCCGCCGCCGTGAAAACTCATCCCGCCATTCTTTAATAAATGCTTGATCACCGGTTAATGCTTCAAGCGCCCCATACTGTGCAATAGAAGTCGGATTTGAAGTTGATTGGCTTTGCAATTTTCCGACTGCTGCTGCAATATTAGTCGGACCTGCCATATAGCCAATCCGCCAGCCTGTCATTGCATAGGATTTTGATACCCCGTTTACCACAATCGTACGTTCCTGCATCTCAGGGCATTGCGCAATAGAATAATGATTGAGTCCGTCATAGATCAAATGCTCATATATCTCATCACTAATAACGATAATATTATTCTCAATACATACTTTTGCTAACGCTTCAATCTCTTGTTGTGAATACACAACACCGGTCGGATTACTTGGATTATTAAAAATAAATGCCTTGGTTTGACCGGTAACTGCCGTTACTAATTGCTCCGGAGTAACTTTATATCCGGATGCAATGGTATCAATTATTTTCGGGACACCTCCGGCTAACTGAATCATTGCGGGGTACGACACCCAGTACGGCTGCGCAATGATAACTTCATCCCCATCATTAATCAGTGATTGAATGATATTATACAATGAATGCTTTGCACCAACTGAAATAACAATATCAGATGCTTGATATTCAAGCTCATTTTCTCTTTTCAGCTTTTCAACAACCGCAGTCCGTAATTCCGGAATACCGGAAGCAGGGGTATAACGTGTTTTACGATCCTCTATTGCTTTGATTGCAGCATTACATATCGATTCCGGGGTAGAAAAGTCCGGTTCGCCGGCACTGAAACTGATAACATCCTTCCCTGCTGCTTTCATTTGCTTTGCTTTCGCACTGACCGCAAGTGTCGGAGATGGCTTCACTCGTTGAATTCTTTTAGAAAGTTCTATTGTCATATAACCACCAAATACCGTAATTTTAAAATCAGATGAGCCTATCTAATACATGCCGAACTGTCAAGAAACAATTTTCACTGCTTATATGTATCCTTTAACACATTAATCATTTATTATTATCCTTCGCACGAGGAATTGTATCATTGGTAAAATCGCCAAACCCCGACGGCGGCAAAGCTATACGTCCTTCCAGAATACATCCCTTTCTTCCCGGATGACAGGAAGTATGCAATTTTTCACAGTTATTATCATTATTGAATCGACATGTAAACGACATAGAACAATATATCCTTTCGTAATGCAATTATTACTTATAAGACTATAATGGCTGTATCAGTGCATTCTCCAGATTAATACTGCGTGCATATTCAACCACCTCATTATACTCATCTCTATGTAAACGACGTCCTAAAACAGCATCATGAAGAACAGTGTGTGCAGGAAAATACTGGCTCATTATGGAAACAGTAATATTCGGACTCAACGCTTCCGCAATAAAACGAAGGCATTCCTTTGATTCGGCAATCCCCCCCGGAATAACAAGATGTCGTATAATCATTCCCCGCAGAGCAATACCGTGAGAATCACACTGCAGTAACCCGACTTGCCGGAACATTTCAATAAGTGCCGCTCTATTTTTTTCTACATAATCACCACAGTCGGAATGTGCATATGCAGTGTCATTGTTATTATACTTTATATCCGGCATATAGATATCAATGACGCCATCCAAGAACTGCAGAGTTTCCATATCATCATACCCGCTTGTATTATAGACAATAGGCAGATTGAATCCCTTCGGGACAGCTTCCAATAACGCGGCGGGAATGGTATGAGCACTATGGGTTGGTGTTACAAAGTTAATATTATGTGCTTTTTTATCCTGTAATTCCATCATCATTGCAGCAAGTTGTGCTATTGAAATAACATTCCCATTGCCGAAATGACTGATCGGATAATTCTGACAGAAACGGCATGCGAGTGTACAATGTGAGAAAAATATCGTTCCTGAGCCTAATTTTCCTGAAATCGGCGGTTCTTCGCCATGATGAATTGTATGACTGGCAATTTTCGGCAATACAGAGCTGCTGCAGTATCCATCAGCCCCGACATGCCGATCAACACCGCAATGCCGCGGGCATTGATTACAGGCGTATAACCGTGTATGCATACTTTCAGCAACAGACTGCAGGCGCCCGCTATGATAATATGCTCTATACGACGGTTCATATCCCGTCATCGGTTATTCAACTTCTTTGATATTTTTATAGACCGTAAAGTATTGGGTAAGATTGGTTACATCAAATATTTTTTTTACCCGGGAATGGATATTTGCAAATGCTAATAAACCGCCTTTATCCCGCAATTCATTGAAAATCTCTACTAATAATCCGATAATAACACTATCCATATAATTAATACGTTGTAAATTAAGAACAATATTTGAATTACCGGCTTTTACCGCTTCTTTCAGTATTGCTTTCAATTCATCCTGATTAGTCTGATCAAGCTGCCCATGATTCTCACTTTCCAGCGTGAGAACATAATTATTTTTTTTCTTATGCGTAATAACACGAATTATTGTCTTTGCCACGGCAATCCCTTACCCTCACTCATACTCAGTAATGTATCCTGTTTACGAGAGCATGTCAATACAGTTGCAAAGGTATTATCGTACCTGTTATTTGATTTTCACTAAAACGATTGTCATATCATCGGTGAGTTTTTTTCGTCCTACAAATTTTTTTGTTGCGGTAATAATCTTTTTTAATAATTCTTGTGCTGAAAGTGCTGCATGTGCTTTAATAATGCGTTTGATATGACTTAATCCAAACTCTTCATGATCCGCATTATGCATATCAGTTAATCCATCTGTATAAAAAAGGAAAATGTCGCCACGTTTGAAGGATATCGATGATTCTTTGATAATACTATCAAAACGTTCAGATTCCGCCAACCCGAGCGGCAGCCCCGGTGTAACTAATTCAATAAATGCAGCATCCTTACTTCTAAAAAACAATGTCGGTTCATGACCTGCTTTCCCGTATAGAAAGGTCTTTTTCTTTTCATTAAACACACCATAAAACGCTGTCATAAACATTCCTGAACGAGTATCGGAATACAATATATGATTAATGATCGAAAGGGTTTTTTTAATCGTCGGCATACGATACGTCTGGATTGCCCGTAATGTTGAACGGCAAATAATCATGACTAAAGCAGCCGGTATACTTTTTCCGCTTACATCGCCAATAAAAACCCCCAGCACGGAATCATTCATGATAAAAAAATCATAATAATCACCGCCGACTTTTTTCAGCATTACTGAATCAGCCGCAATATCCAAATGCATGCGTTTCGGCATCGACTGCGGCAATAAACGCCGTTGAATATCAGCAGCTGTTTTTATTTCACGTTTTATTACTTCCTGTTCTACCCTAACCTTCTCCGCTCTGGTCAGCTCCCGCGCCATGGTATTAATATCATCTGCTAATTGCCCCAGCTCATCCCGTTGTGTAATATGTATTCGATGGCGTAAGTTACCGCGCCCGATTATTTGCACTCCTTCACTGAGTTTTTTAATTGGGCTTACCAGCCATGCGCTCAACATTGTCATCATAACCGTACCAACAACTAATGCTGATAAGAGAATAACAATAAATACCAAAAAACGCATTCGTAATTGTCGGTTGATCACATCAATCGGGATTTCAATATACGCACGGGCAATAATCTGCCCTTCAATAGCATCAGCCGTAATAAATGATTTGGAAAATTGAAAGTATCGTTCACCGGTATTGGTATAGGTTATCAATTGATAGTCAAATAAATCAGCAAACGGTCGGTTTGCATTGGTCATCGGAAGACGATACGGTTTAAATAGTTTATCAGGATCAGTATGAATGTAATAGACATCATCAAGTTGTGAGACAACATAGGCGTTTTTAATATACACACGATTTGTATATTCATCAGCAATACTATCAGCAGTCAGTAGTTCGCCTTTTTGTATATCATCAACAAAATTGTTACAATGTTGTGTTCCGTAATGGAGAATGTTTTGTGTTATATTGTTTTTCTCGGAGCGCCACCAAAATAATAATAACACTGAGAATATTATAAGTAAAAAAACATTAATAAGAACAATGTATTTTCCGCGTATTGTTAAAAACCG
>CAZBCL010000010.1:0-72352 GCA_964490645.1 uncultured Spirochaetia bacterium | reverse complement strand
TGCATCTCAGGTCAGGGCTGCTTGTCAGAGAGCCCCTCTCCCCTCTTATACAACCTCGCGAACAACCATCAGGCGTGGCGTCCGCCGCCGTCAGCCATCTTCACGCAGCATGCCTCAGGTTTATACTATGCCTACTATGCCTACTATGCCTGTAACCCGTGCCGTCCCCTGTACCCGTCGGTCTCTCCGGTTCGGCAAAAAAAGAGCAGGAATTAATTATTTTTCTTCTATTTTCGCCGCTTGCTGAGTAGTATGCTCAAGCACGGCTTGTTTTTTCAATGTTTCCCAGATAAGAATATCTTTAATCTTATCCCCGGATTCACGAATACGCTCACCAAGAATTTTAGCCAAGTTAAACATAACCTTAACACCAATTCTCGGCCATTTATTAATCAATTCCATTAAACTTGCACGATACAGTTCAAGCATATCAGTATTATTCATCGCTATAACCGATGCGCTGCGCGGATATCCGTCCAGCAGTGCTAATTCACCAAAAAAGTTGCCGTCAACTAAATTCGCCAGTACTTTCTCGCCACCATCTCCAAGTGATTTGGTAACTTTAACCGCACCTTCCCGAATAACAAACATGCCGTCACCCGGTTCACTTTCTTTAATAATAGAATCATTCGGTTTATAACTTTTGCGCAGGAAAAACTTAGCGATACGTGATCGCTCTAAAGTTGAAAGTCCTTCAAAAATATTTATCCCGGCAAGTATTTGTGCAATTTCTTCATCCTGCTTTGTAATAAAAGCATCACCTAATGCCATAGAGTTATTCTCCTTCCGGGTTAATTAAGCTTCACGTACCGAGATTTTACGGGCAAGTGAATGATTCGGAATATTCACAACACCTTCTTCAGTATACATGATTGAATAAAAGAGGTTAACTTCTTTAATAACACCTTTTTTATTGTCAATGGTAAGTGATGTGCCTTTCGGATAGGCTTTTTTCAGCTTGAAATATGCAATAAAATCACTTGCCATATGACGGCCGCCTAATGCGAGCGCAATTGCAAGACCGAGTAATATATAACTAATGGCATGATCGGTAATATTCTTGATAACCTGTGATGAAAGCTTCAAGGCATTCAGCGCACCAAAAATCGAGAATATGACAAT
Organism: uncultured Spirochaetia bacterium; assembly: GCA_964490645.1. Lineage (GTDB taxonomy): Bacteria > Spirochaetota > JAHITG01 > CAZBCL01 > CAZBCL01 > CAZBCL01. The sequence continues at coordinate 71,230 of CAZBCL010000010.1, read as the reverse complement.
AAAGAGCATCATAATAAGACCAATCATATCAGCAATTTGCGGACGTGTACCTGCATTAACCGCCATGCTTTTGATAATTTTCTTGAAAAAATCACCAAGCGCAACACCGATAATCAGCAGGAATATTGCAAGAAATGTTCGCGGTAAATAGTAAAACAATCCGGTAATTGCCTGAAAGGCTGCACCTTCCTGAGCAATTTCACTAATAGCAATTGAGAATGCAAAAAACATTACTATCCAGTATACTAAATTACCGACAGCCGTTGACGGGACATTTTTCAACCCGCCGCCTTCCAAGAAAGTCGATATTTTAACTTTATCTGCCCAATCATCAAAACGAATAACACGAAGAATATTCTTAATAACCAATCGTCCGCCAATCCAGCCGACAATTGATCCGAATAATAATATACCAAGGAACTTCGCTAAACGTCCAAGTAAATCACCCCATGAATCGGCATTATCAAGAATAGTAATCTTTGTATTCATCAGCAGGCGACCAATCCAACTGCTCCAAAACCAGCCGTATTTTTCATTTGAAAGACCTTTTTCCAGCCGTGAACTTCTGCGTTCCAATTTACGTTTCATTTTTTTAGCTTCACGCTGTCGTCTGCCAAGCTCAATAGTATCATCACGAAGGCGTTCAATCTGAGCATTCATGGTATCAAGCATATACATGGTATCATCAATTCCCGTCAGTGATTCAACATCAGTATTAATGTAATCAAGCTGACGTTGAATAGCAACGATTTCTTCACTGAGTGCATTCTTACTTACCTGCACCGGGACTTCTGCTGATTCTGCTGAAACCAGTTCATCCGCCGTACCTGCATTTGTAAGCGGCTCATCAATTTGTGCGAATACACTTATCGCACCTGCCAGGATTAAAATAATCCATAAACTTTTTTTTACCATTACCAAGCTCCTTTAAATAAAATATGTATATCATACCGCATTGCTGCCGGCAGGTTTTCATACACCTGAACACCATGTAACAACAGCGGCGTAAAAACGTATACAATAAATTTATAACAACCGGGGAAAACCCGTGCCGTATAAATAATAAACGTTACTTCTTCGTTATTGAAGGTGCGCTTCCATCGGCACCAACTTTAACCCGTATATATTTACTCACACCCTGATCCGTGCGATATGTATTTACTTTTAATGCACTTAAATTCTTCAGTATTGCTGATGACGGAACTTTACCGCCGCCGGCTGATATGATTGCATATTTCGGATTAACCGTCTGAAGAAATGTCATATCACTTGAATTAACATTGCCCTGCTGTGGTACTTTCAAAACATCACACTGCAATTTTGAACTTAACCGTGTTAAATCCCGCATTGCTTCGCGTTCAATATCTCCGGTGAACAGGAATGAAGTCGTTTTATAGGTCATTTTTATTACGAGTGAATTATTGTGAATGTCTGAACGGGTATTACGATACATTTTTTTCGGACCGATAACTTGTGCTGAAATACCCGAGCCCCAGGAAAAGTTATATCCAACTGAAGGGGTGGTATACTCAAAATGATATTTTCGTGAAAGTGCATCAGCAACAACTGAACCGCCTGCCATAGCAAGCTCATCCTGTTTTTCCATAATGTAAATAAGTAAATCTTCATACAGTGCCGGCGTATAATCAGTTTCGGGAGCAAATATTTCTCCAATGTCAAATGCATCAAACACCGCTCGTAATCCGCCAATATTCGATTCTTTCGGATTTGAAATAATGATATTATCAATACGGGTAACACCTAAACTGCGCAGGAAAGGAACGATAGTATCCGCACCGGCATCATAACCGCTTCCGGAACCACCCGGTCCGCCGTCAATGAGTATATTTAATCCGCTTGGCGTGCGGATAAATACAGCATTGCCGTCACGAACACTTAAGTAATACACTTCTAGCCCGCTCGCATTTACCACTACGGTAAATATAAGCAATATCATTAATACTACATAATATTTCTTCATGCAACCGTTCCTCACCCCTCAACCATCATTTGGGTAATAGTAACGACAATTCACATAATTGTCAATATAAAATATCTTTCGTATGTGACATTATCCTGTACATATCCAAATGCTGTCAAGGTTATTGTTTTTTTCACTGCTGATATATCTACTGCAATGTCGTATATTCGATAAACACATTTCTAATACAATATACTCGTTTTCCGATTTTATCTTAATTATTATTGTTTTTTTTTATTCCGACGGTTTTTATTCTTTCTTGTCGCACTCAGGATAATGCACGGATACGACAACAATAACGATACTTTTACGGTATTGCCATGCAGTAAAAAATAGTATACACTCTGCCAATGCAGCATCCTGAAATACCTGATAAATTATACTTTCAAATTGGCGAAGTTGCCGATCTTGTACAGGTTGAAGATCATATTCTTCGATACTGGGAACAACAATTTCCTGTACTGCGGCCGAAAAAGCGTCAATCAGGTCATCGTATGTATACCAAACGGGATATTGAGATTATTTTCCGTATCAAAGAATTACTGTATGAAGATAAGTTTACCGTTAAAGGAGCAAAAAAACGAATTTGGAACGAGGTTCACGGCCGCGTTAAGGTAACCGCAACGCCGCTTAACAGTGAAAACCCCAATACTGCTGCACCACTCCCTGCAATTGATTTTCACCATATTATCAGTGAACTTGAATCAATTGAAACTGATCTGAAAAAAATAACCAAATAAAATATTTTAAAATAATATTTCCCTTAAGGAAAATTACCGCTCTCCGATTATAATATTAGGAAAGGTAAGGACCGCTATGAAACATGTTATTTATATCGATACACAACGAACCTGCGACGGGCAAGATTATACTGCCGGCGTATCAGCTGAAACCGCTCAACTGACGCCGCTGCAGCGTGAGAATCTGTTTCATACCTATCGTCAGCAGATACATACCGTATTGTAGTTAGAGTATATTACTGTTTGGCTCTTTTCCACAATTTAGTTGATGTGCTCAAAAAATATTGAAAACACTAGATTCTTCAAAATTATAATTTTTACTTGCAAAATATAGATTTCAAATATAAACAAATATGAAGAGAGGTTGGATTTAGTTTAAGTTTTAGAAATAAATATTGTTATGTATTTATTAAAATTATGATATGGGGTTTTCATGGCTAATAAAAATCTAAAAGATGCTAAGAAATCTAAAAAAGATGAATTTTATACCCAACTTTCAGACATAGAAAAAGAGTTAAAGCATTATAAAAATCATTTTAAAGATAAGGTTGTTTATTGTAATTGTGATGATCCACGAGTTAGTAATTTTTTTCATTATTTTTCATATAACTTTGAAAAATTAGGCTTAAAAAAGTTGATAACTACTTGTTATAAGAATCAAAATATGGATTTATTTAGTGAGAATAAATCCGAAAAAGCAATTTATTTAGAATATGAAGGAGATAAAAACAATAACAGGGTACCAGATACGGAAGAAATAGGAGTAAAACATCTTAAAGGAGATGGAGATTTTAGAAGTAAAGAAAGTATTGAACTTTTAAAGCAATCAGATATTGTTGTAACTAACCCACCTTTTTCTCTTTTTAGAGAGTATGTTGATCAATTAGTGGAATATAATAAGAAATTTATAATTATTGGAAATGTAAATGCTATTACCTACAAAGAAATATTTAAGCTAATTAAAGAAAATCAATTATGGCTAGGATATAGTATACATAGTGGAGATAGAGAATTCCAAGTGCCACAAAATTATCCATTAAATGCTTCGGGTTATAGGGTTGATGAAAATGGTAATAAGTATATTAGAGTTAAAGGTGTTCGTTGGTTTACTAACTTAGATTATAAGGAAAGACACGAAGACTTAATACTATATAAAAAATACACTCCGGAAGAGTATCCTAAATATGAAAATTATGATGCTATAAATATAGATATAACAAAAGATATTCCTATGGATTATAAAGGATTGATGGGGGTTCCTATTACATTTCTTGATAAATATAATCCAGAACAATTTGAAATTTTAGCATTGGGAATAGTTGGTTCTATAGAATTTACATCTAATAAAAAAATGGAAATTTTAGATAAGGAAGGGAATCCTTCAGGCAAATACACAAAAAATGCAAAAGGTACTTTGTATAGACTTTTTAATCCTAAAAAAGATAAAAAACCATCATTTAAGGATTGTGAAACAGGTAAATTATATAAAAGTATTTATGCAAGAATTATTATAAAAAATAAAAGGATTTAATTATGAGAATAGAACTGAAAGAAATAACGATTAAGGATTTAACTAATGGATTTGAAGATAATGAAGAGAATGGTGTTATAGGTTATAGTGGTCGTCTTGATATAAGACCACCTTACCAAAGAGAATTTATTTATAAAGAAAAACAAAGAGATGCTGTTATACATACAATAAAAAAAGATTTCCCTTTAAATGTTATGTATTGGGCAGTTAGAGAAAATGGAGACTTTGAGGTTATTGATGGTCAACAAAGAACTTTATCTATAGCACAATATGTGAATGGCGATTTTTCGTATGAAGGTTTTTATTTTCATAATCTTCAAAATGATGAAAAAGAACAAATATTAAACTATAAATTAATGGTCTATTTCTGTGAAGGAACCGATAGTGAAAAGTTAGAATGGTTTAAAACAATAAATATAGCTGGAGAAAAACTTACAGACCAAGAATTAAGAAATGCTGTTTATTCTGGTTCATGGGTTACTGATGCAAAAAGATATTTTAGTAAAAATGGTTGTCCAGCTTATGAAATAGGTAGTAAATATTTAACAGGTTCTTCTATTAGGCAAGAGTATTTAGAAACAACGATAAAATGGATAAGTAACAAAAAAATAGAAGAATATATGGCTAAAAATCAAAATAAACCTAATGCGAATGAAATATGGTTATACTTTCGAAGTGTAATTAATTGGATAGAAGTTGTTTTTCCTAAATATAGAAAAGAAATGAAAGGTGTTGATTGGGGCGATTTATATAATCAGTTTAAAAATACAAATTTTGATTCTAAGAAACTAGAAAAAGAAATAACAGAATTAATGTTAGATGATGATGTTTCAAATAAAAAAGGTATATATTCTTATGTTTTAACAAGAAAAGAAAAATATTTACATATCCGTGCTTTTTCCGACAAACAAAAGAGAGAAGCATATGAGAAACAAGATGGTGTTTGTACTTCATGTGGAAAACATTTTGAATTATCAGAAATGGAAGCAGATCATATTACTCCTTGGCATGAAGGTGGTAAGACTAGCCAAGAAAATTGTCAAATGCTTTGTAAAGAATGCAATAGAAGGAAGTCAGGTAAATAGATGTTTTATCTAATCTGGATATATTTCATGGTCAGGATCTAAATAAACAAGATTGTATATATCATTTTCAATATACCCAAACACTCTAAATGCTTTATTTTTAAAAGGTATCCTTATTTGGAATGGTTCTATTTCTTCTGCTAAATTTATTCCTTTACTAGTGTTTATTTTCTCTAGATGCCTATTAAGTGTTTTTGCTTTTTCTGATTGCTGTTTTCCTAAATTATAACAAGAATGATTGTTAGACATATTTCTAACATTTTTCCATTCTTCTTTTTTCAAAGTATCTAGATATTTTATAATCTTTTTTATAAAATCTTTAATTGTAATTTTTTTTGTTTTTTTATTATGCAAATAATTCTCTGAATCTATAGACCAATTAAAATTTTTATTCATCAAATTTAAAAATTAAATCTTTATTATAAAGTTCTTCTATTAGTGTTTTTTTTATAACTTTGTTACAAAATTCTCCTATTGGTTTACCGTTTCTTGTTTTAATCCATGGGTCTTCATTATGAGATTTTTCACTCAGTTGATATCCTTCTAGTTTTCCTAATTTGTCAATAATTTCATCAATAATACTTGTTTGTTCTATTGTTAAAGACTTAGATAGTAAATTATTTTGTATATTTTTTGTTGTTATTAAGAATTTACCTTTGTGAATATTAAATAAGTCTCTACAAACAGGTCCATTTGACCAAGCTTCAAAATCTTCTTCAAATAGATGTTTGTGTTTTTCTGATAATGACAACGCTTGAGAATAATAACAAAGTTTTTGAAGTTTCATTGTTGAAACTTCGCCAATACTTCTTAATATATATTTAGCTACATCAAATACATTAGCCATAACTCAAACCTCCTTCAAAATATAACCTTAATATTATTTGTTATTTAAAAACAGTCAATGATTTATTTTTGACAAATATTTAATAATTACCTAACAAAACGCCTGTTTAGTCAATATATAAAATTTTCCTTCACCTAGATTATGGAAAAGAGCTAACTGCTTTTGTATAAAAATTCGTTATTTTGAATATACCTCAATACGGTCAAGATTAATTTTTTCTGTTCGTGTTATTATCATCGTCGCAAGCCTGCTGCCGAAAAGATATACAATAAATGCCCCGAATCCCGCACAAAACGGACCTACAATGCCCAGCCATCCCGGCATTGATGCTGCCGGAATAAATGATGAAACAATCCACCATGAGCTGAACAGCAACCCGAATAAGAATATCATCAGCAATCGTATCCATAACAATTTTTTTCTCATGCTCTGTCCAACAGTGCGTATCGTGGTCTGCAGCCATGCATACAGTGCTTTATTGCCGATGTATTTCGGCATACCCTGAATTTCAAGTTCAATTATTTTCAATGTCAATGGATTTAAAATCGTTTCCAATATAACACTATACACAATATCTGCCCGTGTTCCCGCAGAGTCTTCAGTCAATGTTATAGTGAGAGTCGTATGCATTTTTCGCGGGTCAAATCCCGGATGCTGTTTCCGCCGGCGATGGAATACCAGCACGGTGTCATCTTTAGATTGTTTTAACGTTTTTTCAGGTATAACGCCAATTACCGTACAGTATTCTATAACTGCGGCGCGGGTAGCGGCAAGCGGCATAGTAAAATAATGGCGATGCGTAATGACTAGTTTACCTGTGGGTTTAAAAAATAAATGTGCGGGAAGACTTGCCGGCATGACATCGTCATCGCTCTCGAATATCAATAGCCATCACTCTGTGCGCGGCGTTCATCTCTTTTATATAAATCGGCATAGAAAAATCCGCGGTTTTTCAGTTCTTCCCGTTTCTCCTTCGGGAATGGTACATGCCGCCAGAAAATAGGTCGGCTATCACGATGCAGTTTCTGCATGCCTTGATATTCCATCGTTATCCAAAGAATATAGTCTTTTACAAAGTATTCCTTAATATTTCCGCGTAACTTCTGTTCGGTATAATAATTATAATACTTCCCGGTCAACCCCTCTTCCATCCAGCGATAGGCAGCTTTTTCTTTCGCAACCTGCCAGCGAATATCTCCTAATGCCGCAAGCAGCGAGAGTTTCGGGTTCCGCGGATACATCGGAATAGCAATACGACCGCGGCTGGTTGCACGGTTTTTAATATCAAACGGTTCCCAGCAAATACCCGACTCTCCATAACTCGGCAATAAAATAATATACGGTGCAATACGATTTTCCTCGCCTTTAAAGGTACGTTTAAATACGCCGGCATCGGTATGTTCAATTTCCTCTAAAAGTTTACAGACATTTTCTTTCGTGTTAATATAATCTTTTTGCATAGGCATATATTCTTTGAATAAAATCGATAAATGATTTCCCTGCGGTCCGACACACATTTTTGCCATCTGCCGAAGTGAGGAAAACTCATTTTCAAGAATAGCATCATCAATGTCAGCGCCTCCGCCGGCCATACCGGCTTTCACCTTTTCTAAATCTTCTTTAAGATTTTTTAAGGCGCGATACTGTGAGGCAATTTGTTTATCAAGCGTTCGGAGTTTTGTTGTATCGGATGAAATATTGCTCAGCATGTTTATCTGATCTTGAGAATACTCGGTTTGAAGATTATTAAACTCAGGATAGCGCTGATGGGTTAACACTGTTTTCAGCATACCGACAAAAGAATCTTCTATCATTTTTCTATTGAGAATTTTTTTCTCTAATGACATTAACTCTGCATCATATGACCCTTTTTTTCTATCATACTTATCCTGCAGACCTGATGCATCATTGCGGCTTTTTGTAGCAACTTCATCAACCATTGAGGCTTTCACTTTGCCGGTTGCAACATGGTATAGCCATTCGTCTGCATAATACACTTCAAAATCACCGGAGCTGACTTTCCAGCTTAATGAGCTGAGAATATCCTGCTGTTTCGGATCAAGTGCATCATAATTAAAGCATCCGTAACGAAGATAATACAATTTCTCTTTACAGTTCTGAATATGCATTATTTTTTTTGCCAGCTCTGAGTATAAGTTCCACCCTGAAATAATTAATCGCTGACGAAATACCATTTTTTCTTCTTTATCCGTCGTCGTGATTACTTTTTTATAATCAGATGCAACACGTTGTGCTACTTCAGGTTTAACCCCTTCAAGGAGTTTTTGCATAAATGAACCTTTTGTAAAATGTGTTCCGGTAGGGGCGGCGGTAGCAGTGTCATTAATCATTGCGGCGATTTCAGGATCAAGTTGTGAGTTTGCCATTCTGTTATCTCCTTAAACGATTAATCGTATTATTGTTTTATAGTATTACGGCACACGAAATTATCATTACTGCGGAAGCAGATTATTATTTATTCACTTCGTAACCAAGCGTATTTTATTGTACTTGTGTTTCTTGTCAAGGTACGCAGAGAAAAAATGAATGCCTATACGATAACGATGGCGGGTTGTTTTATATTTCTGTATACAGAAAACCTATTGATTACACACTGAAACAGCATTGATGTATACAGCTGTACAGAATATTTTGGCATATTCTTAATATACATGATACCTTCTTATTGTCATTATTCATGCATATACGGCTGACATAATCATACTATACATATCTTGCATACATGAGCACTATCTGGTATTACTCATTATCATGATCAACAGCAGCACAGCACAACGCGATAATTACGAATTACTTGCACCGGTCAGCACACGGGCAATGCTCACGGCAGCGATTGACGCCGGTGCCGATGCAGTATATTTCGGTTTGAAACAATTAAATATGCGTGCCTCAGCGCATAATTTTGAACTTTCTCAGCTGCATACAATTGTTGCATATTGTCATCAGCATACGGTTAAAGCATACATTACATTAAATGTAATTACATTTGATAATGAATACCGCATTCTTAATACCATTGCAGAAGAAGCAGCACGAGTCGGTATTGACGGCATTATTTGCTGGGACCCGGCCGTCATCAACGTTTGTATACAATATGCCATACCACTGCATATAAGCACTCAAGCATCTGTCAGCAATATACAAGCGGCACGTTTTTATGCTGATCGCGGCGCACGGCAAATTGTTCTTGCACGAGAATGTACTCTTGAACAAATACATGCCATCAGTACAGCACTTGCCGCCTCACACCCTGACGTTATTATTGAAGCTTTTATACATGGTGCGCTTTGTGTCGCGGTCAGCGGGCGCTGTTTTTTAAGTCAATTTTTGTTTAACCGAAGTGCGAATCGTGGTGATTGTATTCAACCCTGCCGGCGGCGATATACTATCGTTGACCCTGATACCGGCAATGAATTGTTGCTTTCAAATCATCATGTCATGAGTGCAAAAGATATTTGTACTCTCCCCTTCCTCCCGCAATTAATATCTGCCGGTATTCGATCCTTTAAAATTGAAGGGCGGGCAAAAGATGCTGAATATGTAAAGGTGGTAACCGGTGCCTATCGTGCTGCTCTTGATGCTATTGCCCGCGATGATTTTACCCCTGCTCTTTCAGAAAAACTTGTACAGCACTGTAAAACCGTTTTTAATCGAACTTTTTCAAATGGTTTTTATTTCGGTCGTCCGGACAACCATGATTTCGCCGCTCAGTACGGCAGCGCTGCAACACGGCGGCGGGAATATATCGGCACTGTCAGAAAAGTATATCGCAGAATTAATGTTATGGAATTAAAACTTGTGCAATCCGGTTTATCGACCGGTGATACATTAGTCATTATCGGACCGCATACCGGTGCCGTTGAAAGCATTGTTCGCTCAATCGAAATTGAACACCACAATCAAAAACATGCTCGTAAAGGAGAGATCGTCGGCGTGAAAATTGATTGTCATGTCAGGAAAAATGACAAAGTGTTTCTTATTGTTAATGAATCACCGCTGATTGAAGCACTGTCGCATAATCGTGTGTAAGTCTCCGTTATGTAAAAACAACTCTTGCACTATCACAAATTACCCTTATACTATAACAAAAGGTACGATATTATTTATGCAGAAAAAAAAGAATATAACAAAAATATTTGATGAGCATTACAAAGAATACGACAACTGGTTTGATACCCATAAAGAAGTATATCATGCCGAACTTGCCGCATTACGCTCACTCATGCCTGAGCATACAACCGGTGTTGAAATCGGGGTCGGGACAGGCCGTTTTGCACTTCCGCTTGGTATTACAACCGGTGTTGAACCATCGAAAGAAATGGCAAAACATGCTACGTCAAACGGTATTACCGTGTATAATAATTATGCGGAAGAATTGCCGTTCTCAGACAACTCCTTTGCATATGCCCTTATGGTAACAACAATCTGTTTCGTTCATGATGTTGACGCAGCCTTATCTGAAGTATACCGTATATTAACAGACAACGGATGTGCGCTTATTGCCTTTGTTGATAAAAACAGCAGTATCGGACAGCGTTATGTAGCACGTAAAGATACAAGTATGTTTTATAAAGAAGCGACTTTTTTTTCAACCGATGAAGTTATCATGCATTTAAAAACCGCCGGTTTTACGCAATTCACCATTGTTCAGACATTGCTTGATGATGCCGAACACACCTACGATGTTATTGACGGATACGGCAACGGCAGTTTTATTGTTATTAAAGCAGAGAAGTAAACTATCCGTATTCGGATAATAATCATATAACGTATGTTAAAATAGTTAAAAAATACTATCTTTACAAGTATACTGTTTTATATGAATCAGGCTATTTATGTGAAACCTTATTAATACCTCGTGCAGTAGCGAGGTTCAATATTGCGCATAGTGGTGTCGGTATATCATTATCGTACGGTTCAACAGCACCACATATGCAGTAATACTGTTCTTTGTTTTACCGGCAGAATAATACAGGCTTTATACACACGGTCATAGCAATGCGTATAATCGCCACATCTGATAATACCGGAAACACTGCGGATACGCTTGTTCAAATATATTAATATATACTGTTGATTGACAGTATCTTTGGAGGAAACTTATGAGTGCTAAAAAAATTATCGTAATCGGCGGTTCTGCCGCCGGTCCAAAAGCAGCTGCACGCGCACGCCGTCTTGATCAACACGCCCATATCACCATTATTCAAAAAGGAAAATATTTGTCGATGGCATCATGCGGGTATCCGTATTATGTCGGCGGGCTTTTCAATGACAGAAACAAACTCATCTCAACGCCAACCGGCGTCATTCGCGATCCTGATTTTTATTTTAATGCTAAAGATATTATAGCTAAAACAGAGACAGAAGTTACTGCGATCCATAAAGAGAAAAAAACCATTACTTGTACACATACGGTAACCGGCACGACAGAAGAACTTGAATATGATTCTCTTATCATTACAACCGGTGCCCGTCCAAAAATTCCGCCGATTCCCGGAACCGACCTGAAAGGTATTACTACCCTGCAGTCAATGGATGATGCGGACTTTCTGCGCACGGTACGTGATGACGGAAAAATAAAAAAGGCGGTCATTATCGGCGGCGGATTAATTGGCATCGAAACCTGCGAAGCTTTACGGTTAGGCGGAATTGATATTACCATTATTGAAATGCTTCCGCAATTATTAACGTTTCTTGATTGGGAATTAGCAAAGCTGGTGGAAAAACATGTAAAAACGAAATCCGCGAATATTATCACCAATAACGGTGTTGCCGAATTTCTGGGAGAAAACGGTGTCCTCACCGGCGTAAAATTAACAAACGGGACTGAACTTCCCTGTGAACTTGCGGTTATTGCTATTGGTGTCAGCCCGAATACGGAACTTGCCCAAAAAGCCGGTATTACAATCGGCGAAACCGGCGGGATTGCTGTTAATGAATATTTGGAAACATCAGAAAAGAACATTTACGCAGCAGGTGATTGTATTGAAGTTATACATCGCATAACGAAGAAAAAGTGTCTTGCACCGTATGGTGATCTTGCAAATCTTGAAGGACGCGTTGCAGGGGAAAATGCCGTATTAGGTAACCGTGTAACATTCCCCGGCACTACCCATACCGGTATTTGTATGATATTTGATTTCGGCGCGGGTGTTACCGGTCTTTCAGAATCACAAGTACGCGCGAACGGCATTTCCGATACGGTTCATACAATCAATGCAAGTTCCGATAAACCCGGATTTATGAACGGCAAACTGCTTGTTTCAAAACTTATTGCCGATAAAAAAAGCGGTAAACTGCTCGGCTATCAATGTGTCGGACCCGGTGATGTGAGCAAGCAAATTGCAACAGCAGCGATGGCGATTCAAGGCGGGTTAACCGTTGATGATATTGTCAATGCCGATCTTCCTTATGCGCCGCCGTTTTCTCTTGCTATCGATCATTTTATTGCAAGTGCACAAATATTGAAAAACAAAATGCAAGGCAGACTTAATGGGATTTCAGCGATGGAAGTGAAAGAACTTATTAATAATAAAGATTCGCTGTATATTCTTGACGTTCGTTCTCCAGCGGAATATGAAGAGATTCGTCTTAATATCGGTGAAGTCCTGATACCGTTGGGAGCCTTACGAAAACGCCTGCATGAACTGCCTGATGATAAAAATGCACGTATTGTTACATACTGTAAAATATCCTTACGCGGATATGAAGCTGCATTACTGTTAACCGCTCACGGATATACCAATGTTAAAGTCATGGAAGGAGGGATCATGGCATGGCCGTATATGATTGAACATTAAATCAGTACGTACGCCATAGAACGATACTATGAATAATAACCATCATGATACATTCGGCTATCCGATAAAGCAAACAGACGAATTATTACTGAAAAGCGGATATAATTTGTTGTATGAATATTCGCAAGTACTGGAATATGCGCATATTGCACCCGGTGCCTCAGTGCTGGATATAGCTACCGGTTCAGGCAGAATGCTCTGGTGTTTGAATAAAAATAATTATACCGTTACTTCTGTTGACATTAATGCTGACGTAATCAATGCTGCAAAACAGCTCCCCGGATTATCGCCATCACTATCATTGCATACCGCAGACGGAACAAATCTGCCATACAGCAATGATTATTGGCAATACATTGTCAGCTCAAACACATTACATGAAACTGATGACTCCCTGAAAATGATATACGAATTAATACGATGTCTCTCAGCTGACGGCTCTCTTATCCTATGTGAATTCAATGAGCACGGATTTCAGATTATTGATTCCATTCACCGCACGGTCCATGCAGCACCGCATTTCAGGGGTACCTATACCCGTACCGATCTGCAAACTGCCCTTGAAAAAAGTTTTACCGAAATTGAATACCATCAATTACCGTTAAACGATGTATGGATTTGCAGAAAAAAACATACTCGCCGCACCGGCAGCTCATCATAAGCATACACACAACGGTAAATAAGCAAAATCTACTGTTTCATAGAGTAGCGGCATTATCGTATACGAATACTGTAAAATAATATTATATACCAGCCACATACTGCCGTTACTGCCCCATCCCCGCTATGGTATACACTGCCGCATGAAGTATGGCGCGTCTTGCCGACAGCGATATATTTTAGTACTATATCTATAGAAGGGGTATATAATCATTTATTTACTATGATTAACAATGAATATCCTCCGGAGATACTGTATATGAGTACAATAAAACTTATCACTGCACTTGAAAAAATAATTCAGGAAAACAATCACTATGACCATCTTCGTCAGCCGCTTCAAAAATGGCTGAACACTGCTGATCTTAAAGCATTGTATCATATTAATGTCTACCGGCTAGCTGATACACTGAACCTTGACCGGAACACCTTACTTCGGCTTTTTATTATTGTAACTTATCATTCCGTATTCAATATTAATTGGGATTTCCATTCTCCGTTTTGCAACGCAGTTGTTGCTTCTCATAATCGTTTTTCAGAAAGCACGACTGAAAACTTTTGTCCGGTAAAAAAAGAGCGCTTCCGTAATGAACTAAACAGTACTGTTGAGGTAACCTTCACCCCGCAGGAATCATATATTGAATTTCCGGATGATTTTATCAAACTGCATAATAAAATTATTATGCAGCAGGCTATGGCAGGAACACTTGAAATGCCCGATCCGTATGTTACCGGATTTGATTGTCTGCATGTCCCTGAATTTCTTGATTTATTTTATGATGATGTTCCTGCTGCTGATGAAAATCTCTATATCAACAATGTTACACTCATGTTTACTGATATTAAAGGTTCAACACAATTATATGATACCTTAGGTGATGCAACCGCGTATGGATTAGTACGCGATCATTTCAACATTATGTTTAAAACGGTAAGCGCTCATGATGGAATAATTATTAAAACTATCGGTGATGCGGTTATGGCATCATTTAAAAAACCCGAACATGCTGTTGCTGCCGCTCTTGCAATTCAGAGTGAATTTGCGGCATTCAATACACGTGAAAATCTTCCCGGTGAAATTATTATTAAAATAGGCATGCATTCCGGCAGTACAATTGTCGTAAATTTAAATCGTCATATTGATTATTTCGGTCAGACCGTCAATCTTACTGCCAGAATACAAAATGTTGCGCAGGGCGGTGATATTACCATTTCAGAAGAAATGCGTAATAATCCGAATGTCATTGCTTTACTGAAACAGCATGTTTCTTCACTGACAAAAATCAAAGTTCATTTAAAAGGCATTGAACAGGATAAAATTATTTACCGAATCTAACCTGCTTCCATACTACACAAAACCCGATATTCATAGTATAACTACTCTATGACATTGCGTATTCATTATTACGGACTGCTGCAGTCTCCGGCAAGTTGGGCACGCATCGGCAGAGAATTACTGCCTGCACTGGATCGCCTTCCGGTTGCGTTGACCGCAGCATCGGTAAAAGGATTTGGGTACAATCAAACCTTTCCTCTTGCACCGGCGCTGCAAACAATTATTGACCGTCGCCGGACACCGTATGATATCGTCCTTTCCTTTACCCATCCTGCAACCTATCATCGTCATAACGGTAAAAAGCTCTTTGCCATTATGACATATGAAGCAGAATCTCTGCCAAAAGCATGGGTATCCAATATAAATACCTTTGCGGCAGCGTTATTTGTTCCTTCACGCTACGTCCATACCGCATGCCGTACCGCAGGAATAAACATTCCGATATATACTATTCCGCACGGTATTAATACAAATATATTTCATCCGAAACAGCATCATTCTCGCGCTCTTGAACATTCTGATGATTATACTTTTTTATTTGTCGGCACTTCACATTGGCGGAAAGGGCTTCATATACTGCTGGATGTATGGATGAAAACATTTTTACCGAATGATGCCGTTCGATTGATAATCAAAACACTTCCGGTGTCGTCAAAAAATAATCGTAAACTAAAATATTGGGAAATTCCTGACATCCCGAAACGTATTGATCACCTGCAGACAAAAGGATATTCAATTCTTCTGCACACACACTGTATTGATGACACTGAACTCGCAGATCTGTATAGCGGCGTTGATGCAATTGTCCTGCCCGCTTATTGCGAAGGGTTCGGTTTAGCGGTACTTGAAGCCATGAGCTGTGCTAAACCGGTTATTACATCAGCATATGGCGGTGTGCTTGATTTCTGCAATGATACGAATGCTTTTCTTATCCCTGCTTTTCGCCGTATTGATACGTACGGCGTTTATGATGCTCCGCACGAACAGCTGATTACCGGATATCCCGATGCCGACAGCCTCGCTGCAGCAATGAAACATTGTTTTCAAAACCGTATCAGTGAAAATATACACGGCAGAACAACCGCATTACAATATACTTGGGATAGTGCGGCACAAAAAATATATACGATTATCAGTGATTTTTCATCCGGCCATACACAAACTGAATAAAAATTATAATACCAATATATGTTGAATACAGATTATAAATAACATACCGCATTATTTCTAATAAAACTCACGCCCCTGAATAATAAAATCATCAAAGCGTGTTTTCACATTAACCGGTTGTGCCCATTCGCTCCAATCACCGATACCGGCTGCACCTTTTAGATTAATATTAAATGCTGCCCATGGCGGAGAAAATCCGGGATACAGCGGAACTGTTTTAACCTGATGCCAAACAGCACCATTATCGGATGAATATGAAAAATACAGTGTTTTATTCGTTTTTTCTATTTTTAACAGCATTGTTGGTGCATATCCGGTTTGCTGAGTATTATATACTGTTACATCAGAATAATTAGTACCGCCGGTTAAGCCATTCGTTGCATAAAAAATACAATTACTTGTACTATCAGCCTGATACCCGAATATATGATGATCGACATATCCGGTTGAGCTTTCCTTGATAATATCCAATGCAATACACCCCATACCGACTGATGAAGTACCGTCAACTTTTACGGAAACCTGACAAAAGGTAAAATCTTCGAGATAAAACATTCCTATTCCATGCGGGGAATATCTTCCGTTGTGCGGACCCATTTGCAATTTTCCCCCGGTTTCAGCATATGTCGCTTTTGGATTATATGAGGCAGGCGCAAGGCATTCATCCCAAAGCGTCGTATTAATTTCATTATCATCAAAGTTTTCAATAAGATATACCGCTGACATTGAAAATATTCCGGGATAAACATCCCCTGCTTTAAACGATACGGTTCGTATATAATTATAATAATTTGATTTTTTTAAGACCGTGGTATACGTTCCCGGATCAATATTTTTCATAATAAACGTTCCGTCAGCACCACTGATTGTTGTTGCAATCAATGATTCCTGATTTGTCTGCGTTCCGGTATGCAGTTCAACCGTAACCGAAGAAAGTTTTTCATCAATATCATCATCACGAACACTGCCTTTAAGTGTCCCCTTAACAATATCACCAAAAAGCGGATCTTTACCGCACTGTGTCATAAACAAACTGATGAGAATAAATAAACCGGTATATATAATTTTTTGATACGGTGGCATCATTTCAGATATACTCCTAATCCGGCTCGTATATATCGGGTAATGCCGTCAACCTGCACTTGTTTATCAGGATAATCTTCCCGAATAAGCTGATATCCGCCTTCACATCGAATATTCGCACTATGACTGATCGGAAATTCAAAACCGCACGCAGCAACATAACACGGATCTACATTTCTCCGAAGTTCTTCACCAAGCCCGCTCATCAAATTCAATAAAGCAATTCCGGCACGTCCTGATACATATAACCGTGTTCGCGCACTGAACGGTAAACTTAATGCAAGCCCTGCCGTTAACGGCATAAATGAAAACTGCGAAAATTCGTTTTCTTTAAATTGCGTACCGAAATATGATGCTTGTATATCAAACCCGATAAACGACAATCCGAATAAATCAGAATAAAAATGCAATCCGAGTAATTCCCAGCCGTCGGAAAGCGTGATACTCAAAGGCTGCTGAAACTCCTGATACCCCATATTCACACCAAAAACCGCTTTATCAGCTGCTTTTTCCATTGTTCCGAACGCTTCCAGAATTGTTCCGCCTTCAATTCTGAAATTACCGACAAGGTCTTTATAGCCGTTTCGTTTTATTTCAATGGTATACACGCCGGGAACGACTTTATCGACGTATAACGGAGTTATCCCTACTTCCTGACCGTTAACAATTACTCGTGCACCGGACGGCTGTGATTTTAGTTTTAATGTTCCGTATTTATAATACTCGGCATAATCATCAGCTTGATTATTATTCGGCATATATTGTGCATATACAGAACTTGTACAAAATATACAGAGTATCACACTGTATTGTATAATTACATTAAATATGTTTTCTTTTCCCATATAGTGTATTCCAAATTATATATTAAAATATACAGCATTATTCAATAATATCAAAGAATATATCGTTTGTTTAACCTGTTTTTATCACTGCATTTAACATTCATGATGAATACAATATTCACGATATCGAGACCAAAAAGCATCGGATTCCGGGCATGGCAGTTTATAATCAACACCACTGCGTATAACATGTACCCCGTTTATCGTGTCACGTACCTCTCCAATAACTTCAGCAATAATACCGCGCTGACTGATAATACGTACAAGCTCATTTTTTTTATGCGGTCGGCATGTAATAATCATACTTCCTGCCGATGCTGCTTCAAACGGATTAATATTCAGCACTTTCAGTATATTCATTGCTTCACCGCTGAGCGGGACCCGTACCTCATCAATATGTATACCTTTTTTCGACACTATACTTAAATAATGTAATGCGCCGCTCAAACCGCGTTCATTACAGGAAACGAACGATGTAATATCATCCAATGCATAATCATCATGATATAATGCTGTTATTGTACTGTGTATGCATGTGTTGTAAATTGCGTTTTGTGTACGCAGTACTGTTTGATCGCCGACTGCTTCGCTCAGTGTTTTCGGTATCGTCCATGCAGCAACTCCTGCCGCTTCACCGGCAATATTGCCGGTTATAATAATACTATCGCCGTTTTGCGCTCCTGCCGGGGTTACAGAGCGCCCCCCTGATACAATACCGGTTACCGCAATACTTCCTGCCCATAATGACTGCCGATCGCTCTTCGGCTGCCATCCGATATAATGGGCAGTACAGGTAATATCATATTTACGGCAGCTTTCGGAAAGCGTTCGCCAAAAGATTCGCATATCCGACTCTGTCCATTCCGCCGGACAATGTAGATCAACAGAAACCGCAGAAGGAATAATACCTGCCTGCATAAAAACATTTATCGCCTTATTTAAACTGTAATATCCGATTGCCTGCGGCGGTATTCGTTCCGGACAGGTTATCGGAGCAATACTCAGAGCAAGATCATGATCGCCGGCACGTATAAAACTAACCGGAAACTGCATAGACGATGCGGGAATAACAGTGTCATGTGAAGAACCAAGATACGGAAATATATGTGTCTGAAATAACGAATCAGTCAGTTGTACATCCGGCGGGAGCATATGCTCCTCCCTGTAATAAAGTATAATAAAAAAACAGTACCTATTCTTAATGCCAGAATAATCAAGATTGTATACAAATACAAGTTTAAAAACACCTGAATAATTGCGATACTCTGTACTTATTTTCAGTTGCCGGTATTTCACAATTCTCTTCTTCAGCAATAATTATTGTCTGCATGTTCTATATTGACAATTGAACTATTATAATTATCATTGCCCTCGATGGTTTCAACAGCAATTACTTTAAATCAACTTAGTCTTTCTTCACCGTTCATGCTTGCATCCGGAACGTGTGGTTATGGCACTGAACTTGAAGAATTAATTGATATTAATGCCCTTGGCGGGATTATATTAAAAACCGTTACTCTACAACCGCGTCTCGGAAATCCGCCGCCGCGCATTTTTGAAACTCCCTCAGGAATGCTGAATGCTATCGGTCTGCAGAATGTCGGTCTTGAAAACTTCATTTCAGAAAAATTGCCCGCTGTTGGAAAATACCCCTGTGCAATCATCGCTAATATTGCCGGTGAAACGATCGAAGAGTTTCAGGAAATTGCTGATGTTCTTTCTGATCATGAACGGATTGATGCTCTTGAATTAAATGTATCCTGCCCTAATCTTCGAGAAGGAGGACGCAGTTTCGGTCATTCCATTAAAACACTCGAAACAGTTGTTTCCGTTGTACGAACAGTCAGTACAAAACCGATAATTGTGAAGTTATCACCAAACGTTTCTGATATTGAACAATATGCACATGTAGCACAGGAAAGCGGTGCTGATATAATCAGCGCGGTAAATACGTATGTCGGTATGGTTATTGATATACATACCGCACGACCGGTGCTGGCAAACAGTACCGGTGGTGTCTCAGGACCGGCAATACGACCGCTTGCGCTCTCGGCAGTATGGCGGATAGCACAAAAAGTATCGATCCCGATTATCGGTATCGGCGGGATTACAACGCTGCATGATGCACTTGAATTTTTTATGGCAGGTGCCTCAGCAGTACAGATAGGAACAGCAAACTTTAAATTTCCAAATACCGCCGCACGACTGACTGCAGAGCTTGAGCATTACTTAAAAAAACATAACTATGATTCATTGCAGCCTCTTATCGGATGTGCGCATATAAAGGAAACCGAAGAATGAATGCCCTTGAAAAAATAAAAAAAAGACAGCATGATTGCAGCTCATTACTCTGTATCGGACTTGATATTGATCGTGCAAAAATGCCGCCGGCTATTCCTGATACCTATCATGGACGACTGACCTTTATAAAAGAAATTATTGATGCGACAAAAGAATATGCACTTGCGTACAAACCAAACTGTGCATTTTATGAATCAACCGGCATTGACGGCGCACGCCTTTTATCCGAAACGTGTAATCTCGTTTCAGCAACCGGAGCAGTGTTATTAGTTGATGCGAAACGCGGTGATATCGGTAATACCGCTGAGCATTATGCACATTACATTTTTGATCTGCTTGGTGCTGATGCTACAACGGTTAATCCGTATATGGGATATGATGCCGTTAAGCCGTTTCTCAATTATTCCGATAAACTCAGTTTTATTCTCTGCCTGACGTCAAATCCAAGTGCTGCTGATTTCCAGTTTCATACATCGGATACTCCGCTTTATTTAAATGTTGCCGCTCATGCAGCCGACTGGAATACTCTTCATAATAATTGCGGGCTTGTTGTCGGTGCGACACGTCCTGATCTGATAGAAAATGTTCGTATAAAAGCCCCCGGATTACCATTTCTCATTCCCGGTATCGGTGCTCAAGGCGGCGACCTTCAAACAAGTCTTGCTGCAGCATTAAACAACGGCACAGCATTAATTGCAGCATCACGCAGTATTCTCTATGCATCCAATGGTAATGATTTTGCTGAAGCAGCACGCTGCAAGGCAGCTGAATTACATACTGCCATTAACCATGCGCGCAGCTGATGCACTACCCAAACAATACTCGTTCCCTTTTTTATCGTCAGGTAATGCCGGCATCCCTATGGTACCGTTACGATAACCATCATCCTCTTTTATGAAAAACAAGATCCGAGGGCGGTTGTTTTCGGTAATAAACTACATTATCTTTATTAAAATATAATAATTGTTCAACAATACCTTTAAACGGCTCTTTCAGCCGCCGGTATTGATTAATAAATGAACGTTCTTCGGGTGTAATTGCAAACGGCTGGTCATCTGAAACTAATAACATGTGAAGCGGTTCATCAAGTGCTTCAGCAATTTTAATAAGTGAATACAATCGGATACCGCGTTTTCCATTTTCCAGATTACTAATAAAAAATGTGGAAAGATCGGCTTTATTGCCGAGTCGTTCCTGTGAATATCCTTTCTCTTTTCGTAATTGTCGTATTCTTTGTCCCAATTCTTTTAATTTCATAACTATTCCCCTACATATGAAAACATGCCATACTTGATACATATCATGTATCAAACTCTCCTCACAATACTGCTGAACATAATTATAATGATTACATAGTAATGACTCCTTTCACGAAAAGCATATAGAGCAATTACACATTATACATGCATCACGTACATTAACTGTATTTCTTAAGAAATATAACCGGAAGGAATAACATCTACTGTTATAGCAATAAAAGTATATGTTTTCACTCATAATGTCAAGTTTATGTATAAAAATAATTATGCAATTGTATTTAAAAATGGTATACACAAACAATATAATGATGCGACTCGATAGTATAATAGTACCCGGTACCCGCTGCATTAGACATCAGCACTGCGTATGGATGCCTGCAGGGTATAATATATATAGTATTAATACATTAATAGGTGTCGGTATTAATTATTCACAATCATCGGCATACTCGTATATACTATTTCGTTAAAGGAAAAGAAACATGACTCTTAATGCAATATGTACATCAAACGAATTTTTGTGGATATGTATGCTTATTATAGATTTTCTGATGGCACTGGCATTATATGCGCTTTTTAGAAAAACAGGATTGTATATTCTTATTGCGTTGAATATTGTCGTTTGCAATATTCAGGTAATGAAAATTATTCCCTTGCTCGGTTTTACAACAACCCTTGGCAACGTACTGTACGGCAGTATTTATTTTGCAACTGATATGCTGGGAGAATTATACGGAAAGAAAGAAGCACGACGTGGTGTCTTATTCGGGTTTGTCGGACTTGTATATACCGCAATTATGTTTCAATTAATGCTTCACTTTTCCACTATCAACGATCCGTTTGCAGTAAAAACAAGTGCTGCGCTGGATACATTATTTCGGTTTGAGTTTCAAATTGTTATAGCAAGCATTATCGCGTATGCCGTCAGTCAAATACATGATGTATGGGCATTTGATTTCCTGAAACGAAAAACACACGGCAAACATCTCTGGCTGCGAAATAATGTATCAACACTGCTCTCACAGGCTATTGATAATACCCTCTTTAATGTTATTGCTTTTTATAACTGGAAAGCATTGTTTTTTGAAGGAACAGGCGGGTGGCTGCTGCCGTTTCATGATGTCGTCTCAATTTATATTGCAACCTATATTATGAAAATAATCATTGCGGTATCCGATACGCCGTTTTTATATATCGGGCGTTCCATTGCAAAACGATTCGGAGAATATACACCGATAGAATAATGTTCCGTACTCATGAAAGGCACTGTTATGCGTTCTTCTTTTTTACCGTATTTCATTCCCTCAATCAGTGATGAAGAAATCCGCTCTGTTACTGAAACGCTCTCATCCAACTGGCTGACGACCGGTCCGAAAGTCCACGAATTTGAACAGGCTTTTGCCCGAACCGTTGGTGCTCGTCATGCAATTGCGGTCAATTCATGTACCGCTGCACTGCATCTCGGTCTGGTCCTCTCCGGCATTAAACCGGGTGATGAAGTTATTACGACACCATTAACATTTTGTGCAACGGTCAATGTTATTATTCATACCGGTGCAGTACCGGTTCTTGCCGATATTGATCCGATAACGGGCTGTTTATCACCGCATGCCGTTCGTTCAGTAATAACCGAAAAAACAAAAGCAATTATTCCCGTTCATTTTGCCGGCACACCGTATGATATTGATACGCTGCATGCACTTGCACATGATCATGCACTTGCCGTTATTGATGATGCGGCACATGCATTACCGACGTATTATAAAAATCGTATTATCGGTTCATTCGGCAATCCGACTGCGTTTAGTTTTTATGTAACGAAAAATATTACTACCGGCGAAGGAGGTATGCTGGTTGTCAATGATGATAATGCAGCACACTATGCGCGCATTCTGACTTTGCATGGTATTAGTGCTGATGCATGGAAACGCTATCATCAAGCAGGAAGCTGGCGCTATGACGTTGAATGTGCAGGCTTTAAATATAATATGATGGATATTCAAGCAGCGCTTGGTCTTCAGCAATTACGGAAACTTGATTCTTTTCAACAACGCCGCTCGGCTATTGCTGCACGCTATACGTCTGCTCTGGCATCACTGCCGCTTATCCTTCCTGTTGAAATACCTGAAACAAAAACATCATGGCATTTGTATGTTATCAGATTAAAACCCGATGCGCCGCTATCACGCAATACGCTCATTGACGCACTAAAAAAAAGAAATATCGGCACCGGTGTACATTTCATTCCGCTTCATCATCATTCATTTTATCAAAATTCGTTCGGCTGGAAAATAGGCGATTTCCCGAATTGCGATTCTTTTTATTCCGCTGCACTGAGTTTGCCGCTGTATCCCGCGATGACTGATGACGATGTACAGGATGTTATTGATGCCCTGTATGATATCATTGTGTAATCACACGATACTTTTAATGAATGTTTTTAATCTTTTCAGCAATTATTTTCGTTATTCCCGAAACCGTTGTTAAGTCTGATATTGATGCTGCGGTAATTTTCTCTAATGAGCCAAACCGTTTTAATAAACTGTTTTTTCGTTTTTTGCCAATCCCCGGTATACGATCTAATGATGAATAAAAACTTTTCTTTCTGCGCACTGTTCGATGAAAGGTAACCGCACAGCGATGCGCTTCATCACGTACCGCCTGAAGGAGTTTTAATGCCGACGATGCCGGCGCAAGTACTATTGGTTTCGATTGACCGGGCAGAAATATTTCTTCGTTCTTTTTTGCAAGACCGATAATACTATGCTGCTCACTGCTAATCCGGTGGAGTATTTCATATGCTGCTCGAAGCTGTCCTTTCCCGCCGTCAATGACAATTAATGCCGGGAATTCTTTTTTGTCATTTGCCAGACGCTGATAGCGGCGCGCAATAACTTCCCGCATAGAAGCAACATCATCATTATTGGTATGACTTTTAATATGAAATTTACGGTATTTATTTTTATCAGGTTTACCGTTTTTAAAATAGACCATTGCGCCAACAGTGCCGCCTCCCTGCGTATGTGAAATATCAAAACATTCAATGGTCTCCGGCAGTACCGGCAGATCAAGTGCTATTTGTAATTCTTTCAGCTGCTTTCCCGTCTGTGTTGTTTTTCGGGCAATAAGAAATTCATTAAGCGCCATTTCCGCATTTACCTGCGCCAGCTTCACCAGCCGCGGACCTTCACCGGAGCGCGGCGCACGAATACGAACCCGATGACCGGCTCCGGCAGTCAGCCATGCAGCAATAACTGTACGCGCCGCATCTTCCATCGGTGCGGGTAAAATAATCTCTTCAGGAATAGAATCGCCGCTTTCGTAATATTGTGTAAGAAACCCTTCCATCAATTCACTGTAATTCAGCTCAGCAGGATTACGGACAATAAAATGCGAACGACCGATAATTTTTCCTTCACGCATCTGAAACACTGACAGCGTATACAACGTCCCTTCATGCGCATACGCAATTACATCCTGCGAAAGAAACCGCTGTGAAACAACACGCTGACGAGCCTGCATGTTTTTTATACTTTCAAGCCGGTCCCGCATAAATGCCGCTGATTCAAATTGTTCTGTATCACTATAGTGTTTCATCTTTTCGGTAAACGTCGTTATTAATGCAGTATGCTTGCCGCGTATAAAAAGTAAAACTTCCTGTATTAACTCTTTATATACATCCGGCGGAACAGTTCCCATGCAGGGAGCACCGTATTTCGGAAGACCGCATTGTCGAATTTGATAGTATAAACATGGTTTGCCCGCTGTTTTCCCGTAGTGTAATTCACGCGCACAATTCACCAACGGAAATATACGCCGAATAATCTCAAGTAAATGACGTATTGATTTTGCGGTAGTATATGGTCCGAAATATATACCGCCGTCATTCACACGCCGCCGCGTAATGATAAAACGGGGATATTCGGCTGCGGTTAGTTTTAAATAAGGATATTGTTTATCATCTTTAAGATGAATATTATAACGCGGTTTATGTTTTTTTATCAGCGTCGCTTCAAGAACTAATGCCTCAAGCTCATTCGCAACGATAATCCATTCAATATCAGTAATATTTTTTACCAGCCGCTGCGTTTTTATATCTTTCGCCTGACCGGAAAAATACGAGCGTACTCGATTTCGCAGATTAATTGCCTTGCCAATATAAATAATGCTTCCGTTATTGTTTTTGTATAAATAAACACCGGGTTGTGTCGGAATATTTTCAATTTTATGCTGTAATAATGCTGAACGTTTGAATGGTCGATTCATACCGGTAGTATACTGACTCTATAACAAGACGGCAATATCCGAATACTACGATTAATATAAATTGCTGATGTCTTCAATACGATATATAACCGGTGCACGGCGCACCTCAGATAATGCATTAATTGCGGTAATGGCTTTCTGAACATTTCGTTCTTCAGCAGCATGGGTAATAATAACAATCGGAACAGTCGCTTGTTTTATTTCTTTCTGTATAACCGAAGCAATTGAAATATTATATTTTCCAAGCAAACCGGCAATACGCGCCAATACACCGGGTTTGTCTAAAGTCATAATACGAAAATAATAACGGCTGCAAAACCGATCAGGCGGAAGTATAACGCTTTTTAACAATGGTACTGTTTGTACGGTATATGATGCATTATTGGTACGCTGTAGTTCTTTTGCAATATCAACAATATCCGCAACAACGGCACCGGCAGTCGGCAAACTGCCTGCTCCTTTGCCGATCATCATTTGCGCACCGACTTTATCCCCTTCAAGATAAATAGCATTATACTCATTCGCAACGTTTGCAAGTGCATGGTGGGCACAAATAAACGTCGGATGAACACGGCATTCAATGCCTTTTTTACCGGCATGGGCAATAGCAAGTAATTTTAATTCATATCCCAGTTTTTTCCCATATGCGATATCAATTTGTTGTATTGCATGTATTCCTTCACGGTATACTGTTCCGAAGGGGATATATGTATTAAACGCCAGTCCGGCAAGCAATGCAATTTTATGAGCCGCATCCGAACCGTTTACATCCAAGGTCGGATCCGATTCTGCAAATCCAAGCTGCTGCGCACGTGATAATGCCGTGTTGTAATCCCAATTATTTTTAGTCATATTCCAAAGAATATAATTACACGTCCCGTTAAGAATACCGACAATACGGGTAAAACGGTTTGCCACTAATGCTTCCGATACGGATTTAATAATCGGTATCCCGCCGGCTACACTGGCTTCATAGCGAATGAAACAGCCTGCTTTTTTCGCCGCAGCAAACAGTTCACTTCCCTTCTCCGCCAGTAATGCCTTATTCGCCGTTACTACTGATTTACCGGCAGCAAGTGCATGTAATACAATTTTTTTCGCGGTTGTTTTACCGCCAATAAGTTCTACAATAATATCAATCTCACTATCCGCGATAACTGCAGCACTATCTTTTGTCAACATCCCTTTCGGTACCGTGATACCGCGATTACTGCGTATATCAAGATCTGCTATTCGCTTTAAGACAAATTGAATGCCCGTACGATTCTGAAGAAGTTTTTTTTCCCGTAATAAAATTGATGCCACACCGGCGCCAATTGTTCCAAAACCAATAATACCTATCGTTACTTTTCTCATGTATATACACCTTCCATGATAATGACCGGAGCGTATCAAAAATTGTATTATGCGTCAATGCGATTAGTACGAACGATATACTGAGCAGTAAAATTTAAAAGTTTTCGTGCAAAAATCGTCTTCTTCATACGCCGAATAGATTCTGTCCGCCCGGTACTGTCAATTAATTCCGCAGCATTTTCATCTGAACCGAATCCCTGACCGGGAATAGAAATATTATTCGCGGCAATAATATCAAGATGCTTCGCTTTTAATTTATACGCTGCATTAATAATCATATTTTCACTTTCAGCCGCAAACCCCACAAGAATACGATTGCCTTTTTGCATACCAAGTTCAGCAAGAATATCAGTCGTACGAATGAGTTTTAAACTCCATTTTTTTCTTGTTCCTTTGCTGATTTTATTCATGACGGGTGTTTCCGGCGTCCAGTCGGCAACTGCCGCTGCCATAAAAATCATCTGCATGGCAGGATATTCTCTTTTTACTGCTTCTGCCATTTCATCGGCACTGGTAACACGAATACAGTGCACTCCCTGCGGAGGATGTACGGTCGCAGTACCAAGAATCAAGGTTACATGAGCCCCAACTTGTTTTAAGACACGGGCAAGTGCACATCCCATTTTACCCGATGAACGATTGCCGATATAGCGGACACGATCAATCATTTCGCGCGTACCGCCGCCGGTAACAAGAACCTTCTTGTTGTTATACAGCGCACGCAAATTCATGCAAGAAGTTCTCCTGCTTTTGCAAGTATTGCATCAACTGACGCCATCCGTCCGATTCCGTCATCGCCGCACGCCAGTCTGCCGCGTTCCGGTCCGACAATTTCATACTTCAATTCCTGAAGCTGCTGAATATTTTTTTGTACGATACGATTGCGCCACATACGCACATTCATTGCCGGGCACATCATGACAGGGCACGTACATGATAATAATACTGTACTCAGTATATCATCCGCTAATCCATGTGCCGCTTTTGCAATACAATTCGCTGTTGCCGGTGCAATAATCATTAAATCCGCCTGAGCTGATGTATCAAGATGCGGATACGCAGTATCACTATGAAATAATTTCGTGCGTACCGGATTATGCGACAGTGCCTGAAAAGTTAAGGGTTGTATAAACTCAACTGCGTGATCCGTCATAATAACATGCACATGCGCTTCTTTCGCGGTTAATTTTGAACATAGATCCGCTGCTTTGTATGCGGCAATTCCGCCGGTTACACCAAGTATTATATTTTTACCGCGCATTGTGTATATCTCCTTGTTTATCGATGAAACCATCGGTCAATATGCCGACGGTCCATCCGCGTTATTATCGGTCGTCCATGCGGACAAGTAAAGATATTGTATGTATTAATATCTTTTACCAATGCGGCTATTTCCTCAGCAGTTATATTTTCACCGGCCATTATTGAAGAGCGGCATGCCATTCGTTCAAGCAGCCGTTCCCGCATAGTTGTTGTATCTATTTCAGTCTTATCCCGCATTACCGATATTATATCCTTCAGCATATCAGCTTCATTCCCGCTCCATACTGCCGGAACTTCCCGTATACAGACTGTATCAGGACCAAATTCTTCAACAATCATACCAATGGTATTTAAAACATCACGCCCCGCCATGGCAATATCATATTCTTCCGGTGTTAATTCAACCGGACGCGGTGTCAATAATGGCTGACGAACCACTTCTCCATCAAGGAGATTAGATTTTAATCGTTCATAATTAATACGCTCATGCGCCGCATGCTGATCAATAAACACTAATGCCTCCGGTTCTTCCAATACAATATAAACACCGAACACACTGCCGATTATACGATAACTCGGATGTATCGCAGTACTCGTATTTAATGCCGCCGCATCGTGTACAACCTGATTATCAGTTCCGCTTTTCGACGTTTGTAAAAGCGGATTGACGGTATGGCGCGGCAATGAAAATTGTAAATCAGCAACAGCGCCGCTTGATGGAACCGGTGAATGCGGTATTGAGCCGGTTCCGGCTGATGTATTTCCTGAATGAACAACTGACATTCGCCGCGGTACTAAGTGTTCAGGAATAGCATTATTCTGTTTAAGTGCTTCGCTTACTGCCGTGCGTATAAATCGAAATACTTCCCGTTCATCTTCAAAACGCACTTCCCGCTTTGCCGGATGAACATTAATATCAATATACTGTGGATCAGCATTTAAAAATAGTATTGTCCGCGGATACCGATTTGACGGGATTAAACCGCTATAGGCCTGCTGCAGTGCCGTAGAATATCCTTTATAAACAATGGCACGCCCATTTAAAAATAATTCCTGATCAGCACGTGTCGGTCGAGTAGCATTCGGCTGAGAAATAAATCCGCGAATGCTCATATGCTGTCCGGTCAGCTGAACCGGTATCATATGCTGCATCGTTTCATTGCCGAATATACGTATCAATCGTTCCCGATGATTTTCGGTACGGGGAGTATCAATACTTATCTTATCTTCAATACGCAGTGTAAAATGTACTTGCGGATACGCCATACAAAATTGCTGGATACACTGTTTTATATGCCGTACTTCCGCATTTTTTGATTTTAAGAACTTTCGCCGTGCCGGTGTATTATAAAATAAATTATTTACGGTAATGGTTGTTCC
Organism: uncultured Spirochaetia bacterium; assembly: GCA_964490645.1. Taxonomy (GTDB): domain Bacteria; phylum Spirochaetota; class JAHITG01; order CAZBCL01; family CAZBCL01; genus CAZBCL01. The sequence continues at coordinate 41,306 of CAZBCL010000010.1, read as the reverse complement.
GGTCGGTGCGCCGCAAGTATCAATTTTTGTTTCACCGGATTTACCGACACGAAGACATGCGGCAACCGCCTCATCACGATGGCGAGTAATCATTTCAAACTGTGAAACAGATGCAATTGACGGCAACGCTTCACCGCGAAAACCAAGTGTCAGTAAATTATGCAAATCATGAACATCCGTAATTTTACTGGTTGCATGTTTTTTAAGTGCTGTTTGTGCATCAGCAGCAGTCATACCAATACCATTATCCTGCACTGTTATGCGCGCACACCCGCCGTCGTGTATTATCACCGTAATTCTGACGGCTTCCGCATCAAGCGAATTTTCAACTAACTCTTTTACCACTGATGACGGACGTTCAACAACTTCACCGGCAGCAATTTGATTATAAACATGCGGCGGCAATAACCGTATCTTACCCATATGGTCTCCTATAACGCCATTCAATCGTACTTTTACCGTATTGACAAGGTGGAAGGGGAAAGAAATTTAATGATATGCTGATTAATGTTACTGAATGTTATTCAACTAATTCAGTTTCAGTTTGTGATTGCCGAATAGCACGGCGCGCAACAGCATTTTGAAAAATTGAACTCATTGATACATATAAAAAACTGATGGTGTATATCAACAGAAACGGAATAACTAAATACCGCTTCGTTATAAGTGCAACAATAATCGTCGTAATCGCATACCCCGCAAAGAGCAGCTCAAAAATGGTCATATAATCAACTTTAGCGTGGTAATTTTTATTCTTCCATTTATCGGAGCGGGATGTAATTCCGTGTTTTGGCGTACGAACAAACGGAGATTGCTTTCCAATAATTGCTTCAATAAAACCACGGGTATTATTAACCGCAATACCACAACCGACAATCATCATTAACGGAACATGTAAAATACGGCGCTTCCAGTCATTCGGATACAATTGCTTTTGTGCAAATGCATAAAAGGTCATCGGACCAAATGTTGCAATGGTAAATAACGTTGCCATAATCGAGACAAAAATACTGCGCGTATATAAAAAATCAAATGACAGTATCGGCAGCGTAATAAGAATGTTTATCAGCATAAGCGGATGAATGGCATAATTCGTAAGATGCACAAACGCTTCAAGTTTCGTATGCAGCGGTATTTTTGCAGAAAAAATGGTCGGCAACAGTTTGACCGCTGTTTGTATTGATCCTTTACACCAGCGAAACTGCTGTGATTTGTATGCTGCCATCGTTGCCGGCAATTCAGCCGGATTAATGACATCACGAATATATCGGAATTTCCATCCTCTTAATTCAGCACGATATGAAAGGTCAAAATCCTCAGTCAATGTATCATCCTGCCAATTGCCGGCATCAATAATACATTTTTTTCGCCATATCCCGGCAGTGCCGTTAAAGTTCATGAAAAAACCATTCCCTGAACGAACCGTCTGATCAAGAGTAAAATGTCCGTCAACACCGATTCCTTGTGCACGTGTTAACATTGAATAATCGCTGTTGATACTCCCCCAACGAGTTTGTACCATCCCGATTTTTTTATCTTCTAAAAATACCGGCACCGTTTTCTTTAAAAACTCTTTTGCAGGAAGAAAATCAGAATCAAAAATTGCAACATATTCATTTTTCGTTTTTTCAAGCGCTTCGCGTAATGCTCCGCCTTTATGACCAACACGATTCGTACGATGATAATACTTTATTATAAACCCTTTTTTCTTATACTGCCGTACTAATCGCTTGGTGATTTCCTGTGTTTCGTCGGTTGAATCATCAAGTACTTGGATTTCCATCTTTGATTTCGGATAATCCATCTCCGTTGTATATTTTAATAACCGGCGAATAACATATTTTTCATTAAAAATCGGAAGCTGAATAGTAACTTTCGGCCAGCTTTTTAACTCAATATCCGGGGCATTGCACCCGCCGACACTTCTTTTATAAAGAAATACGATTAAATAGGTATGCATCCCATATAAAAACAAGAGTGATATATCCAATGCATAAAAAATCATAAGTATAATAACCGGTAATGAATAATCCATGATAACCCTCAAATTACGTTATCTACCGTACGCGTACATAGCATACGATATTAATATATTTTTCATATGCTGCACTACACACGGTTATTCAGAAACGTCATTTAAACTATTACGCCCTGACTATGTCTTCATTCTATATGTGTATACAGCAAACCGTATATGACGATAAAATCCCATTATATTTGACATATGCAGTATATAAATGTATTGAAAATATAACTTCAGCAGGGTAAAGGAAAGCGCTGTAAATTGCAAGTACTATTTTCTCCGTATATACCCCCTTTAGAAAACAGTAATTATTATTCAATAATATTTTCGTTTGTTATACTTATATCAATTAATAATGGCAATAATAGTGTTATATCCATCTTGCATTTTTTATAAAATTAGTATATATATATGAATCATGAAAAACAAAAAGATACTATCATTTTTTTTGTTATTCGGTTTATCATTCATTCTTATCCCCTCTGTTTTTGCACATCAGTTGCTGCTGCCGGTTAAAAGCCCGTATGATTATGCCTATGCAAAAATAATTACCGCAACCAATACTAAATATATTAAACAAGGGCAAGTCTTCACTTATACAGATATTACAACACCAAAATCCGTTATTCTTGCAGAAAATATGTACCGCATGCGATTTGTTACCGGTAAATTAAAAGGAAAATATTTTAATTGTACCGAAACAGTATATTTGAATGAACCAAAAACTTTTTATAAAAGCGGAAGAATTGTCTTTATAAAATACTGTGCAAGTCAAAATAACGTCATAACACATGCGGAAATTACCGGGACTATTCGTCGTGTTGATAATTATTATTTGTTTCATACACAGCGCGGGAAACAACGTTTTGTTCGCGGCATTATTACAAATATACGACCTCTTGATCAGAAAGAATTGCTCACCAATTATGATTATACAAATAAAAACTTAACTGCCTTCGGGTATACGGTTCTATTAACCTCAGGAGCGCATAAAGGTGAAAGCCTGTTGGCAATTCACAATAAATATAAATATGATCCGTACAAAGTAACCGCTGATGTCGGTGATGCTGTTGTTGTTAATTATGAGGAATTTGATGCTGATACGCTGGTGTATCCGCGCATTCTTGAACCAATACGATTCGTTTGGATACTGATACTTATCGGAATGTTTATTATTGTTGTCATTGCCGTTAGTCGTCTTTCCGGAATGCGATCATTACTGGGGCTCTTTCTGAGTATTTTATTTATCTTTTTCTTTCTTATCCCGCTGGCACTGCGCGGGTGGTCTCCGTTATTATTAAGTATTATTGTTTCGGTTTTTGCTACTGCTGTTTCTATACCGTTAATTCTCGGGTTAAACCTGAAAACTCTTGTTTCAATTATCGGAACGGTCGGTGGTGTTATTATTGCCGGACTTGTTTCAGTAATATTTGCCGGACTGATGAATATAACCGGTATGTTTGCACACGAATTTCGTGACCTGTTTTTCATTACCAAAGGTGTATTTGATTTCGGCGGATTAATACATGCCAGTATTATTATCGGTGCGATTGGTGCTATTATGGATGTTGCAATATCAATAGCCTCAAGCGCCAATGAAATCGCTTCCGTAAATCCTGATATACAATTTATGGATTTATTTCTTTCAACGTATCGGGTCGGAACTGATATTCTCGGATCAATGACGAATACATTAGTTATGGCATATGTCGGTTCATCATTACCAATGCTGCTGGTTTTTACCCGTCAGTTCGGTGATTCAATCGGTTTGCCGGTACTGCTCAATATGGATAATTTTGCTATTGAAATTTTGCGTGCTATTGCCGGTTCGCTGGGAATGTTTACTGCTATACCGCTTACGGCACTTGTGGCTTCATTTATTTTCAGCAGTAAAAAAACAAGCCCTTCGCTGCCTGCTGAAAATAATACATAACTATCGACACAATAAACATGCCCGCTCATTTGATGCTATATACACTGATTGATCGGTTGCCCGACAATTAAAATGATACACGAATACTTCTTCAATCAGAGCGCAATACCTATCGCCTATGTATCATTATTCGCCGTTTCACCCGCCATCCAGCCGGGCTTTTGCCATGCAAATAAATGCCGCCGTTTAAATGAGGTATCGGATATGTTTATTTCCTGTTCTTCGCAAAACGTTAAAATACAATGATACGCTTCTGTTAAGGCTTGTGTCTGATTAACAGTATTTGCATTATTCCCTGCAATATCCGGATGTATTTCCCGAATCATTTTTTTATATCTTTTCTTTAAACGATTAATTGCAACGGTATCTTTAAGCTGAAACAATTCTTTTGCACGTTTGAAATCCTGTAAACTGACGGAGGTGTTTTTCATATTATCTCCCTTACACTTTCAATAAACAATTAATTACAATTTTTGCGCCAGGACTATTTGCCGCTGTGATGCAGCATTTACCGGTGCGTGAGCTGCATAATCACCGAAGACATGAATAACGTCAAGTCCGAGTGAATGAAGTATACTGCGTATTTCTTCAATCGCATACACTCTAATTGAAAACCCTGAACGATGCCGTATTAAACCTTTCTGTATTTCAATATGCTTGATTATTCTTTTATTTGTCCGATCAAAGCGATACCGAGTAACACATGTTCGTCCGTTTTGATAGGTTTTTGTAAACGTTTTGCCATCAGGAAATCCGCCATTCATCACCCAATGATAATTAGTCATATCCAATAATAAACGTCCATGGTGCCGTATGCTCTCAGTCATTGTTTTAAGTGATTGTATATTTCCATCATCGTTAAAATAGCCGAATGTCGTATGCATAACGATAATACCATCAGCCGCATGCAGTGGACGCCATCGACGGATATTGCCGCGAACATAGGTAAGTACATGAGTGCGCATATAATGCTGTGCGGCAGGTTCACTTTTCGCCCAACGAATATAGAGCGGGCTGGTATCAACCCCGAACATCGTATAACCCTTCTTTGCAAGCGGCATGGTTAAACGTCCCCAACCACACCCCATATCAATAAGACAGGAAAATTCATTAAGCGGGAATAATTTTTGAATCATACTAATTTCCCGTTCGGTTGTTGCATCATCATGAAAACCTATCTCTTCAATAAATGCCTCATGCGAATAAAGTGTGCGCCACCATGGCATAACAAATCATCCTTCATAAATATAAATATATTTTATTTTTAATACCCATATTGCCATATGATACAATTAATTATAACGTGAGTGTACGCTGTATACCAATCGTCAGTTGAAACGCTTTACCATCCCCGGGATACGCGTCATAGTTCTCCATTTGTTTTTTCTCGTCATACCCTGTTTGCCAATACTCAATATCAGCAGTTCTTATCGCACAGGCACCTGCAAACGAATATAAACCAATATTTTTAACAACACCAAATGATACCGTTGAAGTGCTTTGTACTAATGCTGTTTGTTTTTTTTCAATATCCGGTTTTGGTGTGCGAGATGATTCAACAGCATATGATACATTGAGTGTCAAATCATTATTGATATATGATATGCCGCCCATGGCATTATAATGCAACGCGACCGGTATAACCGTAAATGAATGAATAAAGGCACTGCCGTCATATGTAATATTTCGTTCACGATACTTTTTTGCACTGAAAATATCAATCTGTGCAGCAATACGAATTATCCGTGCAATACTATATGAAGCGCCAATATCAAATTCCCCTTCTTCATGATTGCCAAATGAAGTCATTGCTTTTAATTCTTCCATTGCACTAATAGTATTGTTTACCGATACTTCATTATATACGGTATACCTAAGAAAATTATAATTATAATTGCCGGTGTAATATGAAAACCCGGCTTCAAACAACTCTGCAGGGTCAACATAAAATAAATGTGCAGAGAGCATCGCTTGTATTTTATTTAAGGTATACGTATCAGTCCGTCGGGATACTGTTTGTCCGGAAAAAACGGATTGTTCATCATATTTTTCCTGATAACCATATATACCGATACAACCGATCCCGCCGTATAACCAATCCCACAAACGAAACCCCGATCCGAAATTTATACGGAAATCATGTCCGCGGCTTTCATGCAGTACTGAATACTTTGTATTGTGCACAACCGATGAAGCTGCTGAATATGTCTTGAAATCTTTCGGAATATACGTAAATGCCCAGCCTGAACGATTTTGCGCACGAGAATTTGCAATAATAAACGTAAGTGGTATGTATATACCGGTTTCATCTTCACTGCCGGGAAAAAGCTGTATACCGTATGCTCCTTTATTAAAATGATCATACTGAAATCTGCTCATTGTTGTACCGCTTAATACACAATAATACCGTCCCCCCGGTAATCCTTTCAGCATTGCCGGATTCTCAAGAACCTCCATACTTGCATCATCAATAACGGTCGTTAATCCGTATAATCCAAATGAATTCAATCCGGCGGCTGATAACGATACCACTACTGCAAAATAAATGAATGTCATTATATACCGGAACATTATACCTGCCTTTGTTGTTTGAACGTCGCTATTCTATATAATTGAGATTCCATTCGCAACTGAAATGTTTTTGTATTTATTCACACTGTGATAATTTTTACAGCCCTAAAATATGAATAGTGTATATCACGATACCTGCAAATAACGTATGAAATAATCTGATGCTGTACTGGTATATTCCGGATTAGTTATAATAATCTAAATTATATTACATATATACTTCGTATATAAACCCATAATAGTAAAAATACTATATCTATCCGAATAAATATAGTATATTAATTATTAATTCATTCCTCTACGATAGCAAGCATATTGATTATTCTGTTAATGTATTTGTTTCAGATTTTCCAATGCTGCTTTCTTCAAGATCATCAGGTTCAAGAGTTACCGGTAACTTCGATTCTTTCTCGGAAACGGATTCCGGATAGACTGACGTATGGCTATTCCAATATGATATTCGAACAGTAAGCCAATGAGAGGTTTCAACAAAAGACGCATAACTGAAACTATAATCAAGAAAAACATCAACGGCTTTGAAATTTAATTTCACCCCTATTCCGCTTTGTACTGATAATCGCTCCTGCAGCTGTACTCCACTTCGTAATTCAATATTCGCCGGCAATGAATACGAAGCCCCGAAAGCACCGATACTGTGTCGCTCACTTTGTTTTTCAATATCCGCCAGAATACACAAAGGATCTATCGGAACATACCGCACGCCGGCACTTATTGATAAAACCGGCTTCACTTCTTGAGAACCAAGTTTTACCGCACTTCCGATATTACGTACGGAAAGACCAAATGTTAAATCTTCGCCGGTGGAACCCGCAGGAAGCACGAATCCTTTTTGCACACCGGCATCAAAAAGCAGTGCGTTTCCTTTCTCTTGCGCAATTTCTTCGGATATATATTTCATGGTAATACCGGAGCGGAAATGTTTTTGTACACTTAATGCATATGACCCGGCAAGCGTAACATTATTAAAGGTTAATACATGAGTATCATTATTATCATTATATACAGTCGGTTTAGTATCTAAATAAAGATACCGAACACCGGCGGTTATTGCGCCATACCGTAATTTAAAACCGGCTTGTGCTTGTTCAAAATTAAAAACTCCCAGCCAATAGGTATGACTAATACTATATGCAATACTTTTCAATGAAGCATTTGCAGCAGGATTTAATAAATAATATGATACCGTTTTCGAAGCAGCAATTCCGGCACCGCCCATACCATATGCAACCGCATCAGGCTGTAAAAGAACACCTGATTGCCGGGCAATTACTTGTCCGACAATCAGGCATACTATTAATATACAACACAATGGTAGCCGAAAATTCATTCTTATACACCCATAAATAGGTAAGAATTAGTTACCTGACAATATAAACCTTCCGTGTTATTACCGGGGCTGCATCAGAACGAATAACAATGAGATATATCCCATTATCTACCGATGCTCCTCCTGTAGTATCAAGAAGCCATGTTATTTTGTTGTTGCTTAAATCTGAAACCGGTACATTGGTTGCTAATGATTTTACCAAACGTCCGCTTAAATCATATACTTCAACCGAAACCACTGACGCATTATCATCAACGATAACCGAAACTTCAGTATCGTTTGCATCAATATACTCATCTGATAAAACACTTTTTTGAACAGCAGCAGTATTTGTAACCGGCGGTGCTGATGTAATTGAAGTATCATATTCAACTATTAAGCGAACACCTGTTATTTTAATGCCATATTCCCAATATCCGAAATACGCACTTAATACCAATCCGTTATTATCCTGCGGATTGTCAACCCAGCTTTGAATTTCGCTTACTAATGCTGAGCTTGTTATTGTATACCAGCCATATGGGTCCGGTGTCGGCCAAAACGTCAATGTATGTTCACCTAATTTTTCAGTCCACTCGGTATTTTTGAATGCAGTAAATACCGGTGTTGTTGAACCGTTATCAGCCCATGACCCTTTATTCTGACTGTATAACTCTATCGGAATAGGATTGTATCCGGTATTGCCGCCGCTGAATTCAAATTCAAATCGAGCATTAAGAACTGTTCCTTCAATATCACTGGTGTCAAAGTCACACAGTACTTCTTTCACAAACCCTGTTCCTCTCGGCCATGCACCAACATACGTATTTGTTCCATTTTTTTCATAGGGAGCAACCGTATACCAATTATAAGCCTGCAAACGGTAATAATCACCCTCCATAACAACTGTTGCCGGACCCGGAATATCAATAGTAAACGTTGCTGTTTCTATTGTTTGAATGCCGGCAGCATTTATAGCTGTTACAATAAGCGTATATACACCACTTGTACTGATAGTTTCACCATTATACGGATTACCATTTAAAGTTGCCGTATAAGTAGCACTTGTCGTATCATATACAGTGATATTTGGTGTTACTGCATTAGTAAATGTTTGACCGTCAAGAACGGATCGAAGTACAAAATTATCATAGTCAACGAAATGACCGGCATATGCCGATGAATATAAACCCACCGTGCCGGCAGATACCGGAGTCGGTAAATCCAAATCAAACGGTACCATTGATTCACCATTATAAAGTGCATGTGTCCGTAAATGATCATTATTTACTTCTGTTGTTAAGTGTACTATAACAGGATCAGTTTCATCATTTGGACCTATTAATGTATATCCGTTTGGACCATGTAATTTCCATTTTCTGGCGTGATTTCTTATAACATATCTATTCGCCATATCTTTTACACCGAAATAATATCCCCAATTTACATCATCCATTCCACCGATTAATTCGATATCAACATCAATCAGCATATTGCGTATTGGTCCGCCATGCTTTTTATTGGAAAGCATAATAGAGTTTACGGCTTGATATCCCGTAATACGCAATTTACCGTCTACGATTGATACATGACTAGGATTTCCAATTTCAACATACCATGCATCATTATTGAATGTATCAAATTCATCATGATATAGTATATCCCCCGAAATAAACACTTCAGGAGGAGTGAAAGTAAGAATATCATCATATATTTTTAAATCTTTAACAAAGATATGTGAATGTGCATATGCGGAATAATTGTGATGTGAATCACCTACCCATAATTCATCAAAATAGTATTTATTAAACGTAGCTTGTAAAACGCTGCCGGCAACCCATTGATTATCAAAATAAATCACATAGTCATTGCCGTTGCCATCAATATCTTTGTCTTTATCCCAAAGAATTGTTATTGTGTGAGTTTCACCGGCCTGCCAATTCAATCCATTTACACCGCAATCGATAAAATGGACATGAGAGGTATTGCCGCTTAAATAATTAATAAGAATCCTTTGATCGGCACTATTCCCTGACCAATCCCATACAATATGCCAACCGCCTTCTTGGGCCGGATGACTATTGGCAGACATATTATCGAGAATGGTTTGCATATTATTTTTTACTGCTGACCAATCCGGTTCTTCAGGAAGTTTGATAACCAATTCAAGTGTCCCTTTTTCTCCAATCGTATCATCACCGGGAAGATCGTTTAAATTAAACGCAATATGACTATCCTGATTGCCCGAATAATTATTATTGATTCGGACCCCCCGATCCCCGCCTTCAGTATCCGCTTCCCAAAGATTTGGAAAATCCGGACCTGAACTGTATACACCATTTATAGAAGGAATTCCGGTTGGAACAGCAACTTCCTCAATGTTATCTGATAAATTAGTGTCTGAAAACGGACAATGAAATATCAGATTCTGCCCATACACTGCCGTTGACATCACGGCAAAAAGAACAAACCCAAACACAAGTAATTTAGTACTTTTCATTATTTACTCATTCTCCTTTACATTAGTAGGTAATACGCTTACATACGCTTACATACGCTTACATTATAACAGATCTATAATTAAACATAATAAAATATGTGTAATTTGATATATGCCTATGAAAATATTGTTAATAGTGTTTTCTCAATACCATAAAAACTTTTCCATATTACCACTTATATAGTAGCATATTATTACATTTTATGCAAGTCTTTTTTTTGTTTTTTTTAATAAAAAAATATCTGGTTTTACGGATTTGATTTAAACAAATTTGATTGAAATAGCGCTGAATAATATAAGGCATGTTTATTACAAAATCCAACTATGTTAATTTTAAAAATAAATACAAAAAATGAATATAAATTATTGCGAGATCGTATTGTAATCCTAATATAAAAAAAATGGTTGCTTGTTCGACTTTCACATACTATGCTGATACCGTATATTTACTATACTACAAACGCCACCAATAGCATGTATTAGTATATCATTTATTACAACATATAAAAGATTGGCATAATCCTTTATACGTATATAACAACACGCTATAGTGAACGAGACTGAAAAGAAAAACGGAAATATAACCTATGCCGCGGGAAACTGAAAAACAGCTTATTGCATTATGCTTGCAAGGTGACGAACAGGCATACTGGAAACTGGTTAAACGCTTTAAAGACCGACTATTCAATGTCGCATATCTCATGCTGCATAATGGTGATGAGGCTGAAGATATTGTACAAGATACTTTTGTACGCATGTATCGTAATTTAGCAAAATTCCGTCAGCAATCCTCATTATATACGTGGCTCTACCGCATTACCGTTAATTTAGCATGCAACCGTCTGCGATCAACGTCCAGAAAACGTTCAACAAGTCTCAATACCTTAACTGATGAAAAAAAATATTTCGCTGTTCTGAAAGATAATCGAACCTCAATTGAGAAAGCTTTTTTAAAAAAAGAAACACGTGATGCCGTCAGTACGGCAATTGATACCCTTTCCGCAAAACTAAAAGAAGTCATAATACTTCGATACCATGAAAATATGGATTATAAACAGATAAGTATACTGCTCAAAGTAAATATCGGTACAGTAAAATCACGGCTTTTTTCCGCACGTGAAATATTAAAATCACGACTCAATCTTGACGAACTGTTAACCGAATCTGAGAAGGTATAATGATGATAATTATGTACGAACATAATACTATACAGTACGGTCAAATTATCAGATAGCAGTGTATATGTTCGATATAATGAAGCGAGCCGTACAATAAATAAAGGATAGGAAATATGAGCTCTTCGGAACACATGTCGGATGCAGACAGCTCCGCGCATACGAAAGAAAATAAAGCAGACGAACTGTTTTCGCAATTACTACGTGATACTCTGAGTGAACGTGCCAAACACGCCCATTTAAGCAGTAATTTTCAGCAACAGCTTGCAGAACAAATAGCGTTGTCGCAGAAAAACATCTTTTCTCGTGTTTTTTCATTATTTTTATCACTTCGGCTTTCTCCCGCCGCAACGATTGCAACAAGTATTGCTTTATTTTGTATTGTCTGTACCGGGACTTTTCTTTTTATTCGCTCTATCCAAGTACATAATACAACAATCGCATCCGGCAGCTATACGGAATCAGCAGCTGTTCATGATACCAATGCCATCATTAGTAATCCTGAACGTATTCCCCTACAGCGTGCCTCAACCGGTCAACCTACATATCAAAATGACAACAATGCCGTCAGTGCCGATTTTATTGAACAGGAGCTTGCCCGCGCAGAAACTGAAAGTTATATCAGTCACTCAACAAAAATACTTCGATCACTCAGTCAGGTTCCCCATGGTAATGATGATATCGCAGCAATAACAAATAATGCGCGCTATCAAAAAGGGAAACAGTATTTTGTCAATGGTTATTACGATCAAGCCATTAAAGAATGGAATACTCTCTGCAATGACAATCGCGGAAATTATATCATTCTCAACAGTATAGGGTTGGCATATGAAAACATGACTGATGCCCAAACAGCGTTATCATATTATAATCAATCTCTTGAAATCAATGTTGCACAAGCAGCAGTCCGGCAACGTATTGATGCATTAAAATAACGACTTACCATCCCTCATCCGCAAGGATGCCGCATAAACATAATGTTCGCTTAATATCGATATTATTCACTGTAAATATTCAATATCAAAAAGTACGTATATTTTCCCTCACCCGCAGAGCAAATGCATTTCCGGGTCTGAGTAAAAATACTAAACCGCCCGTATTCGTAATCTCACTCTGAAAAATTTATTTCACCACATGGCGAAGTATATATAGACGCCCCCTATTTGCCAAATATAATAAATAATAATCATCAATTATTTATTATATTTGATAGTAATACCATTCTTGCATAAACTCATAACTACGGCTCATAATTGCATAAACGATTGTATACGATTGATTGATTACTGTTATTAATTATCTTTATTTATCTGTATTAAATTGCAACGCTTCTTTAATGGTAAAATGGCGAGAGCGCAATAATATTGCCGTTGTTATCGGACCGATAATAACGGTGATCAATAAACTTATAACACGAAACACGACAGAAATAACTGCAGCAACAACCGGATCAATTCCAAATAACGAATAGACTGCGGTAATGATCGTTTCCTGAACACCAATATTACCCGGTAAAAACGATATTAAAATCCCATAGGAGGTTATCATACCTGTTACCATTGACGGTAATAAACCGACAGAATATCCCATTGCAGTAGAAATAACATAAAGTATCATCCCATAAATAAAGTAATTTAATAACGAGAGGCTGATACCACTAATAATAATAATCGGTTTATTCTTAATAAGTTTCCAGCCTTCGTGGGCACGATACAACTTTTGTAAAAACCAAATTTTCTTTGGTTCTTTAAATCGAATCAGCAATGATATAATCATACCAAAAAACATTATAGTACTGATAATCATAACAATGGAAAGAAATACTATATGCTGCGTTTGATATAAATAAAATGAAACAGCAAAAATAAATATATTTAAGACTGAAAAAGCAATAAAATAATTTGTTAGTGTTAATGCCGTAAAATCAGTAAAACTGATACCATGATACTTTTTTAAGTAGTATGCCCGAATCAATAATCCGGCACGTCCGGGGGCAAGATTAAAAAACATTGACATCCCGCCGAGGCATAAAAACTCTCCGGTTCTCAGCCGCACATTAAATACCAGCGGATATAAATAAAACTGCAGCGCATTCGTTACCTGGTATAATATCGATAATAGAAGCAGCAGGATTATGGTTAGTATAGAAAACGACAGTACTTTCGGCACTGTTTCCATAATGCTGTCATGATATGCATGTATTCCAAATCCGATGCCGACAATTAATGCAATAAGAAAAACTATCGTTATACCTGATTTCCAATCAAATGATGAGCGGTGTATATGCTTATTCATTAAAAAACTCCATGAGAAGAACACCGCTGAATGCGTCATTCTTCTTATATACTTCTGTATAGATACGACTGATTTCCGAAACGGCATTATTGAGCGGTCGTATAATATCATCAACATCCTGCATGGAATATGTCAAATCAATTGGTTCATAGTGTTCAAAAAGTTCTGGTATACAATCAAACTGCGCCGGACGTATATATCCGGCAAACCATTCACCGGGATGGTCTTTACCGAATGAATATATCTTTGCATACGGATGATTAAACGAATCGGTCATGCGATTAACCGCTGCAACCAGCCTGCCGCGGGTTAATGACCACCAGACGGTATTATCAACAAGTGAAAATGACGGTGAAAAAAACTGTCCGGTCGGCTGCAGGTCAGCAAAATAAAAGACGGTATTTCGTTCAAGCGGCATTGTCTGTAAGTTTTGAAACTGCGGAAATACCGCTGTATTAAACATCGAAAAAAAATCATATACTTGTTCGGTAGCGGCATTTTCGTTAACGTCCATCCAACTTAATATATCCGGTACAACTTCATCATCACTAATAAGCGGCGGATACACAATACAACCGCCGGTATTGGCACGTAATGTCTGCATATTTCGTTTCAAAGTATCGGCAGTTGACCGTGATATTTTTTTTTGATTTTCCAGTGATTCAAGTATTCGTATTAATGGTATCATACCAAGAGCGCCCTGCGCTTTAAAACCGGCAATGCTTTTTTCATATATACCGAATGTATCAGTAATAACAAATTCACTGCTGCGTATATGCGGTATTCCTTTTTTTTGTGTTGTAAACGCGATACGCCATGCCGTTTCAGGATACAATGCTGCACGCAGATGACTCGCTTCAAACGGCCATGCTGCTGAATAATAATGTTTTGAGTGCGGTACGGTAATCAGTATTTCCGCCGCTGCACGCCTGACTGATTGATATCGTCCGCGCCGAATAATCCGTTGCGCACGAATACACTTATTAATAATCGTGCGATGAACACGCAATGCATCGCTAATAATAAGGATACCATCACGATATGTAAAATACAAAACCGTCGAAATAGATTTAAAACGGCATATAATTATCGGACATCCGCGGTACTGCTCATGTGTTCTGATAATTGTTTCAATTAAACGATTTGACATCATTGTCCAGAGCGGTTTCGGAAGATTCGGCAGCTGTGCGATTAAAACAAATGACGGTGCCGTTCGTACAACAGCACGATTACCGGCAATACTCATGATATCATTCTCACTAAACTGATAATCAATTTCCAACCCAATATCATAAAGAAAGCGTTTCCATTCAGCAAGCGGTGCATACGTCACAATATCATTAAAAGCTTTAGTCGTATGCAGACGCGCATAAAACGGATTATGTTTAAAGTGCTGCTGCGTTGATGCATAATCCGTAAGCTCAACAGCAAAGTCTGTATCATCAGGCAGCAAATCAATAAACGGACCGCGAACCGGTTCACCGGAATGATACGGACTATGTGAGAGTATCCGGTACAACCCGCCGCCGATAAGCAGCACTGCAAGTATAATACAGAGTATGAGGACCGGTTTATTCATCGAGTAAAATGCACCAATGAATACAATGCATCCAATCGCTTTTTTATTTCAGCATCAGTAATAGTATCAAATGCATGCGGACCAAATGCCCCGACATTAAATGATGCCATAACCGTTCCGTATGCAATTGCATTCTTCATTGTTTCCCAGTCATCAGATTGTCGATGTGCGATATAACTCATAACGCCGCCGGCAAAACTGTCGCCGGCACCGGTCGGATCAACAACATCGGTAATCGGCAATGCCGGTAATGAAAACACCGCATCATTATGCAGTATAAATGAACCGTGTTCACCTTTTTTTATTATAACATAAGACGGACCGTATGCGGCAATGACATGAGCCGCGCGGATACTATTGTATTCTCCCGTCAGCATTTTTGCTTCTCCGTCATTAAGTGTTATCAGTGTTACCCGTTTTAAAACTTCAAGCAAACTATTCTTTTTTGAATCAATCCAAAAATTCATTGAATCAATCCCGATACAGCGCGGAGTAGTAAGTTGATTTAATACCTGTAATTGTAATTCTGGGTCAATATTGGCAAGAAATACATACGGAATATTCGCATGCGTATCCGAAAGAATAGGATTAAACTGCTGTAATACATTTAAATCAGTAATCTGTGTTTCCGCTTCATTCATTGCACCTTTATACCCCCCCTTCCAAAAAAACGTTTTTCCGTCAACGATTTCAATTCCATCGGTGTTGATACCTTTTGATTGTATGTACTGCATATCATTTTCAGCAAAATCGTTGCCGACGATACTGACAATATGGGGAGTGCTTAATTGTGCTGCTGCTATGCTGAAATGCATTCCTGATCCGCCGAGCTGTTTATGTGATGAGCTCTGCGGCGTACTTATTTCATCATACGCAACCGTTCCGACAACCAGAACATCTGACATGTTTTTCCTCCTGTTTTCTATATATACTATGACTATTGTATTTATTTAATGCGCAAATGCAACGTGCATTTTATACGATTCGCAATGATTTTATATACTATAACAATTGCAGTATGATATAATCATTACCCAACGACCGAGTGAGAAAAAGTGTATTATTACTTTTACGTATTCATTCGAGACATTTCAATAATTCGATTTTTACGGTTTTGTGATGCCGGCAAATATATTGTAACTGTTGATCCCGTGCCTTTTTCCGATGTAATGTTAACATGACCATTATGATTATGTACAATTGAATAGGTCAATGCCAGTCCTAATCCTTGTGCTTTATATTTTGTTGTAAAATACGGGTCAAATACAAAATCAATATTATCAGAATCAATGCCGCTGCCGGTATCAATAAAATCAATTTTTATATACTCACCGGCTTTTAATGACGGTATTTCATTTTTCTTCATTGTTACGGAATTGATTTCAACGGTAAACAAACCGCCGTTCGGCATGGCATGTACAGCATTGAGAATAATATTACTGAATGCCCCTTTCATCTGATACTCATTAATATTTACCAGACAGGTATCACAATTCAATTTTACTGTTGCCGTAATAGAAGTATCATTCACTTGTGAACGTAGTAATTCATTAATAATATCAGAACATTTAACGCTTTTTCGGAAAGCGCTTTCAGGTTGTACTAATGACCGCAGCCGATCGGTTATTTTCTTTCCTCGTTTTATTGCTTCTTCTGCTTTTTCCATTTTTCCATGAATTTTATCCCCGGCAACTGAGTATACTTTCGCCAGACTGACTGAACTCATAATCATTGCAAAAATATTATTAACATCATGGGCAATGCCGCTGGCAAGAATACCCAATGATTGCAGTTTATTGGCACGAACATGTTCCTGCTCTATCAGCTTTCGTTCGGTAATATCGCGTGCAATGAAAATACCTTTTGTTGCTTCGCCCTGTTCATCACAAAACGGCGTAACGGACACAAGCATATAAATACCAAGACGTTTTATATACATTTCCTTCATTTGCCGGTCATGTAATTCCGTCATGAGCGTAAAATTACACGGTGATTCCGACTGCGATGACGGGAAAACTAAATCAGAACATTTCATGCCAATAAGCTCAGAAGGTTCATAACCAAATCGTGCTGCCATTGAACGATTTACACGAGTAATACAACCATTTAAATCAAGCAATGCAATGAAATCAGGCGCTTGATCAAATGTTTGTTCCCATTCACGTTTTGCATGTTCAATTAACTGTTTTATACGTTGTTGTTCGGTTATATCTTCTATACAGCCTTCAAACGCTATTGCGATATCATTGTCATAAATATAAACAACCTGCATAATCGTCCATACAATTCCCTTTTCAGGAACATCCCATCGGAGGACCCCTTTCCGGGGCTCCATGGATGGTGTCATAAGCTGATCAAGCGTATTTTTATCTTCTTCAAGGATTGCATTAAAAATACGTGATTGCTGTTCATTACATTCTTCAGGTGCAACGCCAAATATTGTTTCAACTGATGGTGAAACATAATCAATATATATTTCAGGAAAGAGTGTTACATGAAAAAATATCTTATCGCTAATGGCAAGATAATGGTTTAAATAATTTCTTTGTTCATTCCTCATAATCAACTCTAATAGTATTGTATATCAAATTTGAGCAATTAAAAAGAATTATTTTACCATATAGAATATTATTATTGTATAAAACTTACTGCTTGATTTTTATGGGAACGCCGTATACATTTTCATCGAAACGGTACATTTATGAACACTCATCATATACAAGAAGAATGCGGCGTATTCGGATGCATTGGTCATCCCGAAGCAGCAAATATTACCTACTTGGGACTATTTGCACTGCAGCATCGCGGACAGGAATCAGCCGGTATTGTTGCACAAAACGGCTCGCATTTTACTCACTATCGCGGTATTGGACTGGTTAGTGAGGTATTTAATGATAAAAATCTTCAGCCGCTTATTGGAAACCGTGCTTTAGGACATGTACGCTACTCTACAACCGGAACCGTAAATCATAATAATGTTCAACCGCTTTTAATCAATTGTTCAAAAGGAAATCTTGCCCTCGCGCATAACGGCAACATTGTCAATGCAGGAACACTGCGCCGTGAGCTTTCCAATAAAGGACATATTTTTCAAACAACTCTTGATAGTGAAGTCATTCTTCATATGGTTTCCCGCAGCAGACATCAGAATAGCATTGATGCGCTCTCAGAAACACTGCAGCAAATACGCGGTGCATATTCAATAGCACTTCTGAGCGATGACCTTTGCATTGCTGCACGTGATCCCTGGGGAGTACGACCACTCGTTATTGGCAAGCTTGATAATACATTATTAATTGCTTCCGAAAGCTGCGCTTTTGATATGATAGGCGCAACACTTATCAGAGAAGTGCTCCCGGGTGAAATGGTAATCCTTTCCGATTCCGGCATTACCTCGCATATGTTTGCCGAACCGCATCCGCATGCACATTGTATTTTTGAATACATTTATTTTTCGCGTCCGGACAGCATTGTTTTCGGAAAAAGTGTTTATGAAGTACGAACTGAATTAGGACGACAGCTTGCACGTGAAACCGCTGTTGACGCAGATTTAGTCATTGGTGTTCCTGACTCAGGAAACTATTCAGCAATCGGTTATGCTGAAGAATCCGGCATCCCGTATGATTTAGGATTGATTCGTAATCATTATATCGGACGAACCTTTATTCAAAACTCAACATTAGCTCGGGAGTTTGGCGTTAAGGTTAAACTCTCTCCTATTCATAGTCTTATTAATGGCAAGCGTATTATTGTTATTGATGATTCCATTGTTCGCGGTACAACTTCAAAAAAAATAGTTGCTATGCTGCGAAATGCCGGTGCACGGGAAATTCATCTACGTTCCAGCGCCCCGGCATATCGGCATCCGTGTTATTATGGTGTCGATACACCAAATCCAAAAGCCCTTATCGCTGCAAATAATACCATCAAAGAAATTGAATCATATTTGCAGGTTGATTCATTACAGTACCTTTCAATTGAAGGAATGCTCAAAGCAGTCGATAAGACAACCCCGGAACAGACGCCGTATTGTACTGCCTGTTTTTCAGGTAATTACCCGATTGTCATTGAAGAAGGTATATCGAAAGAACATCTTGAAGTATAAGTGCCGAAATTATATATCACCCGCCGCCGCAAATAGTATTAGCCGTTTCTTCTCACCGATACGCATATGTTATTACATTCTTTGTTTTCTTCTTATACTCTGCCTTGCTATGAACTGGGGACGCCCGACTCTTACATCAGAAACGTACACATGCCCCGGAATGCTGGAAGCCCTTTTACAAAAATATCCGGCCTATGATAAAACAAATATGTATCAATTAGCCAACCGTTATTTGGCTGAGTACACCAATACTATTACACCGGCAAATACCGCACGACTGAATTATGCATATTACGGCAGCGGGCAATTTGATAAAGCGCTTCGCAGTTATCTTTTTGCCGGACTTATGCTTACGAATGGATACACCTTTACTGAAGAGCAGGCAATCATTCAACTGCGTAAAGGAAATTTGATTCGTGCTGATGAATTATTTAAGCAGCTCTACACCGCAACCAGTAATTACCGATATCTTCTCTTTCATAATTTAATAGATTTTGAACGCCACGCAAGCCGAAGTCCCGCACATGCCGCCGTTCAAACTTTTATAAAAAAAGGTATTAGTGTTAAAATGAACAACTATTTTGCAGTAAACCCGGGCACGGATTATCGGGAAACGCCTTATTTTTCCGCTTCATATAAATCACTGGAAAACACTATTGATAATACTGCTGAAATTATTGATTTTATAACAAACGTTCTGTATTTACAAATCGGAACGCGGGCAGCTGAACCATATAGGGTTTTAGGCGATCTGCTTGCTGCACGCGGATGCCGGCAGCTTGCTGCTTTTGCATACATTGAAGCAATTCAGCACAAACATCGTGCTCCGAAAGTAATCTGGAGTAATATTCTCTATTGTTCGCGCGGACTTAAAAGTGATCATACCATTTTAATTAAAAATTATTTTATTTTAAAAGGAATAGAGATACAATATCGTCATAAAGATACTGATGAAATCTATCGCATATGGAATGCGGCTCAGGAATATCCGTCATTATTTTTTGATCGATTACTATATAATTGCGATATTACAAGCGGAAAGTATTCTGTTTCATGGCTGCTTCAGCAAATGAGGCATATAAAACATGCTGATCGTATAGTCATTGAACATAAGGCAGAGAAACAGACAGAACAATGGATTGCTGCATTAAAAGAAGAGTTAGATAAAAATGCAAATACACAATAAATACCGTTTAATATGATTAAATTGTGGTAAATATTACGTTACCGATAAAAAAATATACGATTATGTTTAATTTTTACCTTGAATTAATCATTATAATACAGTATACTATAATTGATATAAAAAATAATAAAAGTATTGACAAAAATACCGCATACGGTATCATACCCTAAAGGATTAGGATGAGGGACGTAACTATTACACTTTACTGAAGGAGGTCAATCAAATGAAAAAAAGTTTACTTTTTATTAGTGTAGTACTGATTGCCGGCTTTATTGTTATAGCCTGTAATTCCCTGCGTAAAATTGCTGACGAAGAAGAAAGTTATATGCAGGATTGGCGTAATGAATACAATCGGTATGTATTTGATGGCAAGATTGACAAAGTATTTGCAAAAGCAGCAACCGCATTAACCTCACTTGAATATGAAGAGGTTGAGCAGCATGAAGAAGACGGTCTTATTCAAACCGGCTGGAAAGATGCTCGCGGTCGAGCACTTGATGAAGTATGCTGGTATCCTGTTCTTTTACCCCCGGAAGAAATGCCGCCATTGCGCGGTCGATATGCCGTTGATATGAAATTCCGACAGCGTGGTGAAGGAAGTGATGCTAAAACAGAAGTAAGAATTCGTCCGATTATTAAAATTCGTGAAGTTCCCGGACTTGAAGAAGAAGGTAAATATACTGCCTATTCAGTCGGTAAAATTGAATATGACATTCTTACCGCAATGGGAGCCGAGCTAGACCCGTATCGTAATCCTATGGAAGAATACTATCAAAAAGATTCATATGATGACCGTGACGGTTATGATGATCGCGGTTATGACGACCGTGGACGTGATGATCGCGGCGGGCGCGACAGCTATGATGATCGTGATCGTGGCTATGATGATCGCGGCGGGCGTGACAGTTATGACGACCGTGGACGTGATGATCGCGGCGGACGTGACAGTTATGACGACCGTGGACGTGATGATCGCGGTGGGCGTGACAGTTATGACCGTGGCGGACGTGATGATCGCGGCGGACGTGACAGTTATGACCGTGGCGGACGTGATGATCGCGGACGCGGCTATGATGATCGTGACCGATACCGATAAAATATTTGAATTATAAAATAAAAGAATACAAAAAAAGGCACGGTAATACCGTGCCTTTTTTATTCAAAACTATTTACCCGAATACTATACTTATACTCCATTATTTTAAACTTTTTCGTCTGTTCAATATATAATACACTATTATGCAACAATCGGAACGCATTTCTATACATCGTCGTGAATTAAAACAATCTCAATAATATCTATGTATATCGCCATTATATATAACGGCAAAGCAGGTTTTTATTTTTTTAATAATGAATACACAGTAAGAATACAATTTATCACAACACCCGCACCGGCAAAAATCAAACTTATATCACGCCATTGAAACTTATTTGTTTCAATATGATTAAGCCGGATATCCTGCTTTCCGTTTTGAACTAAAATCCCTTCTATTTTCTCAAATAATTTACTATGCTGTTTTGTGTTTTGATATTCCAATTCATC
The DNA here is from genome assembly GCA_964490645.1 of uncultured Spirochaetia bacterium. Classification (GTDB taxonomy): domain Bacteria; phylum Spirochaetota; class JAHITG01; order CAZBCL01; family CAZBCL01; genus CAZBCL01. The sequence continues at coordinate 19,066 of CAZBCL010000010.1, read as the reverse complement.
AAGTTTATTCAGTACGGTTCTCATATCATTATTCATATTCCTTTTAGCTCCATTACTTCAATATCAATCCAATGCTCAAAAATATTATGTGTTATTTTCATTGGTAATACCGGTGTTCGATATAAACCATTGCTTGCATAACTTAAAAGAAACGGACGGTTCAATTGAAAACGGCTGCCGCCCCGCTCAGTTAATCGAAACCGCCAGTGCACGACATAATCACCATATAATTGAATATAATTTTTTCGTATATACGCTGCTGCGGTACTCGTCCCGTATTTAAATAGCGGTGTATTACCGTTCAGTGTTAATTCATGAACGTCGTACTGCCTGCGTGAAAATACTCCGTAAACAGTATCAGCAGTATATGATCCTGCACCGGCGTATACAGTATATACCTGATTGATAAGCGTTGTTCTGCCCTCTATTATTTCAGGCGGCGAAATAAAATTATCATTTGCCGCTGAAGTTTTTTCATTAAAAACAAGTTCATACAGATCCCCTGAACAAACCGGCTGCATATGTTCATAGCATATCCGATCACACTCATTGATAAAAATATTTGAGTTCGTCATTTTACAAAGTAAACTGAAAGCATCCTGAACCCGTTGTTCATTACTATGTTTCAAAGAAAAACCGATACGCATATTATTTTTTGCAAATGCCGCCGCCGTCCGTGCAAAAGTAAAAGAATCAATATCAGACAGCGGCGCACCGACATGCGATAAAATTCCGGTAAACACATCAACCGGATTATTATATATACCCGCCGCCGTATAGGTACACATTTTTGATAAATAGGCATCAAACTGCGAACCGCATACAATATCAACAGTCTTGTTTGAATGATTAATATCAATATCCGTTACGACGCCGCGATAGACGATACCATTTTGTTGATGATATATCATAATTGACTTATTTTTCCACGGCGCACGCGTAAATGGCGAGGTTGTTGAACGTAATGAAAAATATCCGTCATCATTTTGCATAGTTATGGTTATTTTATTGGCGGATGGTAAACTCAAGGATCCAAGTCGTTTAGTATACATGAACGAACTGATATCAAGTAAACGGTTTTTAGAACTCTTTCCTGATATTTCTTCACCGTCGTAAATAATAGAATACATTATAACCCGATCACTCTGTACGGAATTATTTTCAGTAATAATTTCAAGTGCTGAAATAACCGGGGTTTCATTGTATTCAGGATTCGTCATCAGACTGATTTTTAATTCAATATACGGTTCAACGGCGGCAGATTCACGAACCGACTGATTATTATGCTGTAAACAATAGTTTCGCGGTTGTGTACTGCCCCACTCGGAATAACACGTATTCGGAAATCCCTCAGTATTATCAAATGTAATACCGTTTCCTGTCGGCATAACTGCCGCCGTACGTGTTTGAACGGTAATGGATGTATCATCCGGCTCTATGGACGAATGCTTAATTACCCGTAATTGACGTCTGCCTTTCAGTCCAAAAATTAATCGTGCTTCACCAAATGCATAACTTCCCGGCGGGATTTCCCGGTTTCGTTCAATTGCCGCTAACGGTTTTGTTGTATTACAAAATCGAACATTATCAATAATAACATTACTGCCGTTATTATAATTATCCCACCCGACACCAATAATCAGCGGTGATGCAAATATGGTATTCGACCATCTTTTATTATTAATAACATTCACTGACTGATCTATCCCGTCAATAATAATACGGGCTTTTATATTTTTACTTTTATCCCATATATATTGAAAATGACGTGCTTCACCTTCAGCAAGCGCCGGTGCTGCACACCAGGCAAGAACCCGATCATATCCGCCGCCCAATGCATTATCTCCTATAATAAAATAATGGCGATTCGACATATTAATACAACCCAGTGTTACATGTGATGATGAATACTCTATTAATGACAGAAATCCTCCGGTATGATAAAAATCAGCGCCGCCGGTTCCGCCGATAACCCAAAAATCAATACTGCCGCTATCAGTTAATACATTAAGAAATGAGGTATTCATACAGCGGGTATATGCCGTACCATTACTCACTAAACCATTATTGAATTTTGCCGCATGATATTCAACCGATCCGACCGGCTGCATATTATTGCCGTATTCAGCAGTACACGAATTATTAAACTTCCACCATCCAACCGCATAGGTATTTACAACTGATAAACACAAACAATCATTATATATATCAACACCACTTAATGTCCACGCATTCCAGCCAATGCTATCAGGAACAGTAAAGCTCATTTATACCTCCACCAATTCAAGCGTAACACCGGTATTCAATAGATAGTAATCCGTTGATACCTGATTTCCCGTCCGCTGTTCAACAAGACTATTTATTCCTTCCGATAAAACATGTTCAGGATTTGCAATACGCATACGTAAATATGCAATACATATCTTTTTAATATGTGTATCAGTTTGTAATGCGGCAGTACGGTCAATCACATATATTGTCGTTGCGGTGTTTTTAATAATACGGCAGTGATGTTTCGTATTAGCATCATCAGTTAAAATAACATAATATCCAACCCATTCATTTTCAATCCATGCAGCATCGGGATCCGTAATAAAGCCATCATATTCCTCTCGGGCTGCTGTATAATATGTTGCCAGTGAATATACAGCTTCATTTTTATACATGCCGTTTTCCGTCCCGTTCGGGTATATACGGAAAATTGTACCCCTTTCAGTTATTGTATTTGCATTCGTTCGTACTCCGGTAATAAAATATTCAAGTAATTTGCGATCCGTTTCGGTTAATACCATCCCCTCTTCGCTATCACCCGGCCATTGAAGCATTAATGTTCGTTTGTATCCATGTCCGAAAATGTACCGGCTTCCGGTTGCTGTTTCTTGTGTAATACTGCCGATAAGAGTCTGTCGGGCAGGAACAATATTCGGATTATATTCCGGTGTCCATGATGACCAGGTGTCATTCGTCAATATATAACTGACATGATATGCCCCTGCATCCGTACCATCCGGACACGATCGACAAACAGGACTATCAGTACATGATTCAATACTATCGCAGGTATTTCGTACATGATACCATAACGCTTCATGATTCGGGATATCTTCGGGTAAAAGAAGCATAGGGCTTTTTGCTGAATTATTATTTTCTATGATATTCGTTGTATTAAAACTGTATATCCGATCATCCAAACGTGCTGTACAAAATGAATTAAAAATACGTAATGCTCCCCGAATTGCCATCAATCCGGCTTTCACACCATAATGACAACAATTATCAATGATAGTATTTTTAATTACATTATTATAATCAAGACCAAGACCGTGTACACCGATATATGAACCGTATATGGTAACATGATTGACGATTGAATGCCGAAATACAACAACCGCATACTGAACTCGATCAAAAATACAGCGGTAAATTTCAGCACCGGCACGTTCATTACCAAAAATAGTAATACCGCCGCCGCAATGGGTAAATAGACAATTTTCAATACGCCGCTGATTCGTTGTACTGTCAGGATGATTGATATTAATGGCATGACCGCCAAAATTTGTAAATGTACACCATTTAATATGTATATCACAATCAGTCGTATCATAATGCATTATTGCATGCTGCATAATACGCGGTTCGGCTTTAAAATATAAACCGTTTATTTCGGTAATACTGTTCCTTACCAGAAATAATGCCTGCCGTGTAAAAAGCAATTCCCCGTCATGACCGGCTTCCATAAAAACTGCCGATGATCCGGATTGCTCAGTATTTGAAATTCCTAAATACCCTAACCGTTCATTACAAATAATTGGAGTTGCGGTTATGCAGCCGCTGCCGAACGTAACATTAATACCGGCATCATTATGCGCACAATACGTTACCCCCATCGGTGTTGTTGCACAAAATCCGGCACTGCTGTTCCATGATGAAACACAATTCACGATATTGCCGAATGCGGCAGTAAAATAAAATCCAATATTATTGCTATATGAAAAATTATTACTGAAACGTGCTAAACTGCCCCCGGTACCGCCGAATCGAAACCCATAGCGGACATTATGGGCAGCAATGTTGCCGAAAAAATATACCGCACTTATTTTGGAATGGATATACCCGACATAAACAGCATCACGAGAACTATAGGCAAAATAATTATAACCAATAATGCAACTACCTATTGATGATGACGTACCAATCCACGGAAATACCAACATGCATAGTTCGTTGCAATAATCAATGCTGTTGCAGTAAACACGCAATGTGGTGATATTAAATACTTCTGTTGACCCCCCCATGCCAAAACCAATATAATAATGCTTAATTTTATTATTATACACATTTAATGCGGAAAGATTTGAATTGGCTTTAACATTTAATCCAACTGATATCATCATCGTATATGCCAATATTTGTCGTGGTGTCGGATTTTCACCAATAATGGTATTATTAATAACTGTTATCGTATCAGTTCCGCCGCTGCCGTATACTTCCACATAATCGTGTATCGTAAACCCGTCGAGAATTCCTTCATGATTATAAATGTCTTTAATTTTAACATATCCATTAATAACCGGCATTGCCCCTGCCGCCGCTTGAATGCAGCTGCAGTTGCCGCTGTTATACCCGTCAATATTTTCATTGTATTGTGAACTATCCATTACCTCGACAATAAATAATCCATTACTGCCGGTACACGCATTAAGCCCTTGATTTATTGTTGTATACGGATTGTTGTATGTACCCGTGCCGGATGATGTCCCCTGCGATGCAGAAACATATACTTTATGATTATTTTGATAGTCATTATAATACGTTCCGCGATTATTTCGTGCGCCAAGCGACATGCCGACTTCCGGCATTATGCCGTCTCGTGCGAATAACTGCAAACCGGTGCTATCAAGCTGTATCGGCAGTTCAATCGGCAGATTTCCATAGAGAGAATGTATATCATTATAATATCCGTTATTGAGTATTACTATTTTTGATTTACCGGCACCGGGTGCAGCATCAATCGCTTTATATAATGAACAAAACGGCTCGCTGTTTGTTCCGGCATTCCCGTCATTTCCGCTGACGGAGTTTACAAAGAGTGCATCAGTATCTGAGTAATCCGGCACTATCCGTTTGTTGCAATCAGCTGTTGATCCGACGAAATTATGAAGAATACGTTCGTATATTTTTGTATGATTATATTCAATCGTTACATTTCCCATAATGCCGACCACCTATTCAATTAATGATTTATTATAATATCGTTTTAAATGATCACTTAACCGTACAGCAAGCGAACCCGCATTTTCATATGGTTTTTGCACAATGGTAATATTAAACGGACCCGCATGAGAGTTTGATGTTACGGAACGAACAGTATTTAACCGTGACACCAACGGCATGCCAAGTGATTGAACCGCCTTCTTTGACAGGACATATTCACCGCTGCGCACAACTGCAAGATGTTCATCTCCTGACATACCATATGATGTATGACCTTTCGGAACTTTACCGCCGGTATGAAATTTTAACAATTTTGACAGCAATCCGCCGCCCGGAAATAATACTCCCAGCAAACTGCCGGCACTGAATTTAAGTATATTTTTTAATATTGATTGTGAAACTGATCGCACACTGCCGCGAAGTGTTTCACCAAGATTATTGGTCAATCTCGTAAATCCAAAAACGGTCCCTGCCGCATACCGGCTGAGCGAATCAGCCGACTTTTTAAATGACGCTTCTATTGAACGCTGCGCGGCAATAAACGAATTCTGTGTATTACGGGCTGTTGTATCAGCCATTGTTTGTACACTATTAAAATATTTTTTCTTTTTATATATATCACGTTTTAATCGTTGTTCTTCCTGATGCCCTGAATACGGAACCGGCTGTTCAGCAGTATTTCTTTTATCTGAAGAAATCATCATCACATCCTTTCGTTGTTTATTCAATATGCAAACGGTGTAATTCACTGATACGGGTCAGTGCTAAAATAATTTCCTGCACGGTCATATACTCTCTGATGTCGTGGTGTGTGTATCCTGCGCCGTGAAGCGCGGCTTCAAAATGCCCCCACGAAATGTCGGTTGTATCGGAATGAGTTCGAGTTGTGCAAGAATCCGTGAAATGTTTTTTTTTACTGCATCAATATTAAACGAATACGTAAACAAAAAGAGAGAAATAATTTGATCCGGTGTTGCATGACGCCGTATACGCCGCTTCGGCAAGTGATATACACTGCACAGCATGGTAAGCATTTCTTTAAATAACGGCGTAATACCCATTAATGCCGACCACCCTTCAGCGGAAGAAAAGTCAAGTCCGGAAAGTTGTTCACGAAAAGTAATACATAGTATTGCCATATGTTTAATAAATTGCTGATACTCACGCAATCGTAGCGGACGAATACATACCCGTACATTGCCTATCTCTGCTTCAATTGGTTCATGCATACAAATTTGTTCGTCCGTTCGTTGTGTGTTTTCACTATTGCCGAATGATACCATAATACATTCCTTACGGGGTATCCGCAGTTACACTGATACCGGTATTCCATATATTCCATCGATACAAATTATCGTTTTCATTTCGTGCTGCATCAAAGAGTGCATGAACGTGCACTGGAATACGATTATACTCTTCTCCGCCGAATGATAGCGATCCGTCAAAATCCCATTCTCCCTTATATACGGTTAGGGAAATCCATTTTGCATCATCACGCATTCCAACAATACGTGTTGCATATGTTTTTTTAACCGGTTGTACGGTTCCGATTGAAATTTCCGCGCCTGATGAATTCGTGCTATAATTCCCCCCGCAAATATACGCAAATAAGTCCTCATCATACTGCATTAAATCAAATGAAAGCGTGAGGGTTTCACGAATTTTTTTTCGTGCCGCAATACTGCGCGGCAATCCGGTTTCATATGACGCAAATTCCGTTCCCGGTGTAATACTTTTCACTGCACCGGTATACCCGACTAATTTCCAATCTTGAGCGGCAGTACCGTCAAGAATATAAATATCGCAATCATCAAGAAAAAATGATGCGGTTGTTTTTTGTAATGAACTGAAATCAGCCATTTATATGCCTCCTTGTAATGTACATTCAAAACGATACAAATGTCCGCGACCGTCTTGCCCGATATAATCAGGCGTACTGCTGACACTAACATGTGCCCCACTGCCAATCCGTGGCGCTGCCGCCAAATCACCGCAAAGTGATAATGCAAGCATTCGTGCTGATTCCCGTGATTCACTCCGAATCAGCATGCTATATCGATGCGTAAAATACGGAATACCGTATTCAATTGGTTCGCCGCCGGATATTTCTTGTATAAATACAGCTGTCAGCGGCTGATCTTCATCACGTACTATTGAAACGAATAAATTGGTATTTTTTATCAATTCAACACTGTTGAATAGTGAGCCGTTAAGATAATCGACAAGCGACTGAAGAGCATTCATAATAATCCCCTATACCGAAAACCACGGGTATGCACCCCGCTGATGCAGCAGTCTGTCAATATCTTCCTGCAGATACTTTTCCGCACGCGACGAAAAATATGGTGACGGATGAGTATCCGGTGATTTTACATATTCATTACTGCGGGTAAGAATATGTAATGCCTGTTCACATTGTGCTTGTTTGATATGTATCGGGATATACGGGTTATTATTAGTATCATGATGATATGACCGTGGAAATGATCGGCATTGAAAATTATTTGCTGTTTCGTCTTCATTATTAAATGTGCTTCCGTAAAACCGAAACTGTATATCTATTTCACGGGCAGCCTGTTTTAATGCTGATTCTTTACCTGCCGTATCTTCATTATTCCATGCTGCAGCATATCGTACTGCTGCAAAATATTTTTCCGCTTCACCAAGGGTAACATAACTATCAGCAGTTAAACCGCATACTTCCGCATTAAGACTCATAGTACACCTCGTTTATTCTCTCCCGATTATTTGATTGTGTTATTTGTGTACGAATAGCATCGCACTGTTTTTGCCAATCGGGATTATTCCAATATGTTATTGCTTTTTGATAACAGGCTAATGCTTTATGATAATTGCCGTACTCTTTATATACCTGTGCTGCTTTAATCCACGGCAGCCACGTAACAGCCGGACCATTTTGAAACATTGGTGAAACTGCAATAGGTGTTGTTGCTGCCATAGTATAAAAATGCACTGCTTTTGCCTGCTCATGCGCATGTGCGGCAATATCACCAAGCGCAATCAATGCTTCTCGCCGATACCATGATCGTACGGCAACTTTTTCCAGTACAAAGCGGGCTTCATCATATTTATTTAATTCAATAAGCGCCCCGGAAAGCATGAGCGATACTTCATAATATTCTTCATGATATATGCTGTGCATATCAAGCAGTTTTATATACTGCCGATATGCACCAACTGATTCTTCAAACATTCCTTGCCCGAAATACGTATTACCGAGGTAAAACCATGACCGTGAATCAGTACGCCGTCGCCGTGTTGCTTTACGAAGATTGCGAATATCCATTGCTTTCCGCTGGGCTTTGCGGTGTCGGCGATTTTCCTCCGGCGCATCATGAATAACAATAATATCCTGAAAACTAAGGCGTTTTTCAGGATCGGCACTATGCGCAACATTATGGGTCGCATTATGAAAGCGTATTGATGAATGTAATATACGAGGAACAGAGAAAAAGACTGCCGGGACCCATCCCGTGAATGGCTGATTATATAGTTGTATTCGTACTTCTTCGATTGCTTCAGCCGTAAGACGATTTTTTACCGCGGCAAGTGCTTTCCGCGGATAAACCTTCATCCCGGAAATAACATCAACCCATTCTTCGGGAATAAACTCATGCCCGTCAAGTGAAAGATAATATTCACTATGCGCCCGATGAATGCATTCATTTCGTGCTGCCGAAAAATCATCTTTCCAGGTAAACAGATATACCGTATCAGCAACATCACGTGCTATTGCTTCGCTGTCATCCGTTGTTGTATCATCAATACCGACAACAATTTCATCAACAATATCGCGAACAGATTCCAAACATCGTCGCAATGTTGCAGCTTCGTTTTTAATAACTAAACACGCTGATAATGTTGCCATGTATATTCCTCCTCAGACTATTACTGCAGTGCGGCGGCACAGTCGTGCCGCCGCAGCAGCCATTCGTTCACCAAGAACGATTAGTCATATTTTGCAGTAGAACGTATCTTATACAGTGCTTCAGGGCGCAGTTCTCCCCAGCCGCCGAAAACACTCCAGTTTACCACAATTAAATTATTAAACGGACCATACGGACCATGCGATTTTATTTGCAGACCTTTTGGCACAACACGTCCAATTGCATCTTTTCCGGTGAAATAGGTATGGTATTCAGGATTAGCCGCGGTGTTTTTCCATGTATTTGCAGTGGATATCCAGCGGAAGCCTTCCCATGCACCAAGTTCGCCGGCAACATGAAGCATAGAATCACTTCGATATTCCATTGGCGTACGCCATGCTCCTTCACCAACTTCACTGCGCAATGTTGCAATAACATTCGGATGCGCAATCGCAAAATAATGTAATCCGTCAACCTTCGGTATATTTGAACTGTCAAGATGCGCAAATGCTGATCGTACATCTTCGGCATGTATATCGGCAAGTGTTCCGCCATAACTGTATCCTGATGCATTTGCTGCATACGCTGCAGCAGTATTCCCATCAAACACACTTCGTGACAGCAGATCAATTGATTGTCCTGCCTGAAATCCTAATGTTGTTGCGGTTACAGCGAGCTGATCCATAAATGACGCTGCTTCAAGTTCAAACGTATCAAGTGTCAGAAAGTCTCCGTATGCATCAAGAGTAATACTCTTTTGTGAACTGGTAATCGTTTTATCGGGCGTTATAGTTGTTGCCGTTGAATTCATCACCCCCGTATTTACTGCAATATTTGAATAGATAGTAAAAACAGCCGATGCGCCATTGCCGGTCAGTGAATACTTTGGCGAAATAACTTCTGCAACACGATCAAAATGCCGTTCCGGCTGAAATGCAAACAATGCTTCAGTATTATATGCATCAATAATTGTTGCAGATTGTGTAACAACATCAATAAAATTAGCCATATATGTTTCTCCTTAAAAATGATGTAATGCTTTTTTGATTCGGTTCCAAACAGACGGCATTTCATGCACTGTCGGTTTTTGCGTCTGTAATTCTTCCGTCTCGGTTACCGTTACCCGCGGCTTGCCAATCGGTCGTGATTTTGTGTTTTCCAAGTCATGCCGGTACTGCCGGATAACACGTTGTATCGCCGACGTTTGTTTTTCCTTATCCTCAAGAAGTGGTATCGCATGACGATATACTTCAGGAAGATAGGTAATACCTGCATCAGCAAGCAGAGTGTTTATGGTATTCTGCGTGCGTACATACAGTTTTGTGTCCTGCAATGTATTTTCTGTCTGCTGCAGTTTATTTTCTAACGCAGTGAGATTGTTTTTCATTTCTGTAATTGTTTTATCTTTTTCAGAAAGGCGAGAATCAATATCCCGGAGCATTTCCGATACTGTCTCCGGACCACCATGTTGATCAATGATATCTTTCAATTCCGTATAATGCTTCCGTTCACGTGCAAGCCGTTCAGTAACAATATGATTAACATCATCGGTAGTAAACTCCCCTTTGTGATTGGTATTTGATTTTTTACGTGAATCTGACATATTTCCTCCGCTGTTTGAACTAGCATTCCGATGCGATGCGTTCAATCTCCTTCGCTGCCGCCGCTTCACTTACATTAAAAATATGTTGCACGGCGGTTTGTTTTGAACAAAGACCATGAGAAACCAGCGTTGCATAAAACTGCGCTGTACTTTCATGATCCTGCGGCAGACCGTCTTTCCAGTGTATATTCACCTGCCAATCCGCCGGTAATGAAACCCCGTCAAGCTCAAGTCCGGCACGTAATAACTCTTTTAATCCGCGTTCAAAATATCGCCGCTTTCTGTTAAGCATTGAAAACGTTGGTATACTGCGCCACTTCAACGCTCGCCCGCTATCTACTGATCCATGTTTATCTCGACTGAACAATGCCGGTGAGAGGCGTGAGGTAAAAAGAAGCATTTCCATGAGTTTATTCAATTGTTCAAATGCCGCCGTCAATCCGGCATTCCATGAAACAATATCAACCGACTGTTCAATACCGGCACTTTTTTCAATCCATTTTCCGTCTGCGCGGTTAAAATGTCCCGTCCGCGGATTAATAACGCCATTCGGCACTAATACCCATGGTTCACTATTTTCCGCTAATACATACGAAATCATACTTACTATATTTTCAATCTCAGCAAACAGCTGTTCTTTGCCAAAATAATCACTGCGCCCATACCATTGACCGGGAATACCGAGATTACGGAAATGTGCGATCGGAATGTAGGAAAGACCGGTATCTTCAACGGGAGGAATATCGGATTCAATACAGGTTATATCTTCTTTTCGCTCAATGCAATTCGGTTCGTGTTTTTTTGTAATAAGACAATAATGATAGATATGACCGGGAACATGATGTTCAACTACATACTGTGTACGTTCATTATTTAATGTATCATTGCTCACCGGTTCAATAATGCAGCATTCAACAAGATTTCCGTATTCAAAATACGTTCGTACCGAAGCCGGATCAATTGAACTTATACGTGATACACGACCATCATACCAGACTTTAATAAATAGTGAACCAAGGGCTGAAAGCATTGTTGCCGTTTCAAGAGAAAAGTCATTAAGGAACGTTCGGCGGATAAAAGCGTCAGTTGCTGATTGCCGGTTCGTTACTATTGACGGTGATTCACCAATAAGAAGATCGGCGCCGGTTTCTGCAATTGTCTGAGGGAGAGGAAGAAGTTGTACAGGCAGATGTTTAAACCACGGAGCAGTATCAATTTTTTGTGTAACCTGAACCAGCGCCGCCTCACTGTTGAACATTTTTCTATATTTTATAAACCGATTACGAATCTGTAATTCTGCATCAGACCATATAGCCTGACCGGGGACAAATTGTATATACGGCGTGTTTTGTTTTTTCATTAATCACCTCGATTGTGATAGTGAAACATAATGCCTCTATTTAAAGAAGTATACGCAAGGAAAGGAAAGCCTTTGTACGTTCGCAAAGTAAATAGTGAAATGAAAAATTATTGTTGTGTGAAAATAATACTGCGGTAATAAAGAATAAACTGATATTGCATATCAATTATTGCAGTACAAAAACATACCCGTCAAACTGCAGCATGATACGCATATCCTGTTATGCAAGAGAAATTCTATTCTGATGTTTCAACTATACTATGACACCATACACTACATGGATTGTGCATACATAATACGTACTATTATGGTTCCCGTTCGGAAAATATTTTTAAAACAATTCCGATAATTGCAACATTTTCAGCAGCAACAACAACCGGTTTAATTCCCGTCCCGCCGGTCAGCATTACTGAACTGTCATCGAGCCGATGCATAATCCGCACCTGCGCTGATGATAGTGGTGATTGTACGGTACCATCCTTCGTTACAGCAACTAATGCAACACAATCCGCACCGGCCGATGAATGTTCATCCATATCAGGATCAACAATAACCCAATCCCCGTTATTGATTCGAGGGACCATAGATTCATCGGGCATCTGAAATGCAAATGCATGTGGTCCATGATTCAGCGGCAACATAAGCACCTCTTTTTTCATCTGCACATATGCATACAATGCCCGGCGTTCATGCGGCAGCTGTGAAATATCAACTATCGGCAATGACGCTAATGGCAATGTATGGGTCTGCGCTGATGATGAAATAGTTTCTTGTACTGATGATGGGATAAACAATTCATCGAGTGAACGTACGTCATCAGTTAAGTAACTTAATTCCACATCATAGTACGTGGAGAGTTTACTCAAAATACTGAGTGTTGCATTTGTCGCAATGTTTTCAAGACGCCATATCGTATTCGGTGAAACTCCGATTGCGCGTGCAACTTCAGCTTGATCTCTTCCACGACCCTTACGCAGGAGCCGTAATTTTGCTCCCATAAGGGGGGTGCTCGCCATGGATGATAATATACTCCTTGAGTATTTAGAAGGTTTTTATTTTTCTTCTATATAAGAAAAATATATCATATATTGTGAATAATGTCAAATAATTTGTAAATATTTACGAAAATTTATTGACATATTGATAATATTGTGCTATAATCACAATATATTGTGAATGGATTTAGGGAATCTGTCACTAAATGGTCATATTAGCGTTTGACCGACTATTACATGGAGTTCCGCAAGGAAATGAAAGGATGTATACAATGATATTGTATAATTATGTGTGCTTCCCGCATCGACAAAATTCGCTCGCCCGTACTGCACTGTATTGTTATTCTTATTACGGGAGGGTTTATTGATGAGTACGGAAAGAGATCTTTGGGAAGAATTAATTGTCGAAAATTACTACCGGTGTACGGTCTGCGGTTCGGTTCGCGAAACCCCGCTTCCCCGTGCATCAATGCGCGAACAAATTGACTTTGCAATTGAAATGCTGCAGGAAGAAGACAACCGGATAATACGACTGTATTTATCAGGAAGAACGTTAAGCCAGATTGGTGCTGATTGTTCAATCAGTCGCCAGCAAGTCGGTAATCGTATTAAAACAATCATTAAAAAAATTAAACGGCTTATTCTTCGCTAATAACAAAGAGCTGTTTAAAAACAGTATTGTTACGCGCTGCCGAAAAGTTTCATAGTCGGTATTTGTTTATGCTCGGCAACTGATTCCGCGGGTGGCACGATATCCGATACAGGATATTTCAGAATTGCACCTAAGCAGTGAATACTTTCATTGATATCTTTCATAGCTTTTTTTGTTGCGGCATCTGAAAAGGTCTGTGCATAATGAACGGCTTTATTGCGCATTTGATATACACGGCGGATCGTTTCAAACAATTCAGGATTATATTCATCCAACGGCGGTAAATTGCATTTCACAAAGCCGCTGCAAAAACGGTTAAGAAAAGATCGATTTTTTACCCATCGGCCGGCAGCGGTAATAGAAATATCATGCAGCTGTGCAATACGATTCTGCAGCATTATTGACGTTGTTCGTTCAAGTGCTAAAAATGCCGTAATAATACTTTGTGTATTTTTTCCGATAGCATACAGTTCCTGACTTTCCATAATCAGTTGTGCGCGCTCCGGCAACACCGCTTGTCCGTTCAGCAGCCGTTCAAACTGCTTTACCTGATCTAATGACGGCCAATATTTCATTAACCAATATTCTTCAGGACCGGTTGACCGTTTCAGTGCACTCAGTACACGAATATCAAGCGGAGCCGGAGTCCGACTGACGGTCAGAAGTTGTGATCGAATCATTGGATTATCATCATTCAAAGAAAGCGGGTCAGGATATAAAACAGCATGCGGATCATCCTCATCGCAATGAAAAACGATATATATCGGCATCATTCGACATACATTAATAATACCGGTATATCGAGTAACAGAGCGTGCTTTTTTGAGAATACTGTTTGCAGTGATATACATATCATGATGCCAATCAGCAACATTCCATACATTATGAAATGTTTGTGTAAAACAAATGGTGAGCGTTAAAAAACTGCGCCCGGTCGGATAAATATAAAAATCTGATACAATGGGTATTGGTGTGGTAATATGCAAAAATGAGCTTTGTATTACTGCACTGCCGTATAACTGTTGAAGCGGAATGAGCATATCTTTTTTCAGCCAGGAACGGTGAATTGCTACCGGAAATGATTTCTCAGGAATCGGCACCCAGCATGGAAGCGGAATATATGCAGAAATTTTATCCATTATTTTTACCCTCTTTTCTCTTTCCATGTATGTTCGCACTTGTATTCCATATCTTGCGTCCATATTATTATTGTTGCGTTAATCATACCAATACTCGTATCAACATATTTACACGACCGCTGTATAACGGCAGCATTACCCCCCCCCTCCGATATATACCGGTTCGATATACAATCCTGACATAACGGCGATACTCTTCCTGCCGGTATAGCGGTATAGATAGTATACTAATTGTATAAACAATATTTTTACGTAAAATATGACAATTATATTAATATTCTTCTGCTTTTTTCTCATATCTACATCCGTATTAATATATGGTTTACCGTAAATGCGAGTGTTGACGCATACACAATGGTGGAGTATATATGAGAGAGATAAGGAGGCCGCTTGTGGCTGATATTACTGTCGATCAAATTATGGATGCATTACGGCAATGCTATGATCCTGAAATACCCTGCAACATAGTTGATTTAGGATTAATATACGATGTTCAAATCAGTGATGCTAATAATGTTACGATTAAAATGACATTAACAGTTCAAACCTGCCCGATGCGCAACTCAATTATACATAATATACAAGAAACCGTGGCAGCAATTACCGATATTGGTACCATTGATATTGATCTTGTTTGGGATCCGCCCTGGACGCCGGATATGATGAGCGAGGCCGGCCGAAAAGCAATCGGCATGTCATAAACCTATACGCCGTCGGAATATGCTATGATACATTATATTATTAATTTCGCCACATACATGATTGCAGCAATTATGATCATGAGTATTGCCATTCGTTTAACAAATATTATTTTTGCACCGCTGTATTTTATCGAACGTATTTATACCGTTCTTATTGTTCGTCTGATTTTACAATGTGTTGCCGGTTTTGGAGTACTTGCCGCATATGTACATTTTTTTGCAAATGCACCGTTAACGAAAGCACTTATTACTCCGCCTGTACATGAACAGTTGTTTCATATGATAGCAACAATAATATTTTTCTTTTTCGCATTCGTGGGAAACGGTCTTGTTATGTTTATGCAGACGAAGCACGGAGCAACGCGAGAAGATTATGAAGTAGCGCAAAAATCAGTGATTTTCGAACTTATCGGCGTTATTGCATTTATTATACTTATGACCTATGGACGATTTCTTGCCAATCAGCCAATTGTATATTGGATGGGTACGGCGATTTATTGGACAATGAAAACTGCTTTCTGGGGAACGGTTGTCCGTGTTATTGCTTTTCTGTTATTTATTTCAATAATCGGACAATACAAAGCAATCGGAACATATATGCCGGAGTTTCATGATAATTTAAAAAAAATGCGCGCTCAACCCCCTTCTGTCTGATACTGTTTTTATTTTTGTATCAAACAATTCGTAACGATAATGCATATACAGACAATACTGCTCATAAAATACCATACTTTACTGAAATCACTGTATCGTAAAGATGAACAGATAATTATAGCGGAGTAATAAAATATGTTCATGAAATATATGATATAGACTGCCGTATATGCAATCCGTCAGTACAGCTGCGTTCTACATATTCCGGACACATATTATGTATTGAGAGTATTATCAATAATAAGGAAGTACTATTTAAAATGGAACGGTTCGTTCAAACGCCTGATATTCATTCCATACTTTCAGAAGATCTTTTTTTAATTGTGCAGACATACGCACTTCTTCAACCGGATTAGTTTTATTGCTCAATGGCAAAGCATGTGTTTTTGAATCATTATCAACCGGTATTTCATACCATGTATTATCCCGATAGATGTATTTTCTTCTGTCAGTATTGAATGCAAACTGATTTCGTTTAAATATCGGTGCTGTTTTTCCGTTTGCATTATACCAATACGCTTGAATAACCGAGAGTGATTTTTCCGGATGCTGAACTAAATGCCAGCGGTCTTTTTTTTGTCCTGCACCGGTTTCATAACAAAAACTGTTATACACATTCATCAGACTAACCGGTTTTTTAATTTCTTTTTTTCGTGTTTGCCCTGATGATGACCACAAAAGCGGTACACGATTACCGCCTTCGGTTACATTGGCAAAATGATACAACCATTGTTCTTCGCCAAAGTTTTCTCCGTGGTCCGAACCGAAAACAATAGTCGAGTTGGGGATTTCTTCCCGTATCCATTGTGCAAATGAATCCATCATCGGAGCAAATCGTTCAAATGCACGCCGCTGCCGATCCTTAATATGCGGCATAATACGCATATTCGGCTGATAATTATTTTTCATTAAATGGGTATTATTAATAACATCAATAAGCTGCATAAACTCAGGAATTTTTTTCAGCCCGGGGGCATCAAGGGTAAACCGATCCTGTGTATGATATGGAAAATGAGTATCATAAAAATTAAGAAACAAAAATATTTTTTTCTTTTTTTTCTTCCGCAGTGTTTCAATACGTTCACGTGCCATCGTAAAAATATCCGGTCCATAGCCGCGAAAGAATATTCGTAAGTTTTCAATATCATCACTTTGTTTACGACTGATAAATGTTTTTACAACCCGTTTCCGAAAACGCGGACGCCATAAATAACCGAGCATTGCATAAAGCCATTGTGCTCCCTGATCGGGTATTTCTTTCCATATCTTATGTGTTTCATCAAACCCTCGGTTGACGCCAAAAATATCGGTAACGACGACATTGGTCGTTATCATTGCAGTATAATACCCTTTACTTTTTAATTGTTCCGCTAATACGGGATAATCTTTTCTGACTTTACGTATTTGTGTATTTGCTCCGTGCGTATGCGGCCATAGCCCGCTGAACATTGATGCATGCGACGGTAAGGTCCAACACGCCGGCGAACGTACCTGATGAAAATGTGTTGAACATGACGAAAGATACGGCATAAGCTTTTTTATGCCGGGATAACAAACATCATACCGAAGTGAATCGGCAATAACAAAAACAATAACTTCGGGTTTTTTCATCATTGTACTTCTTTCAAAAATTATTAAATAATATCATTCTATATGAACTGCTATTAAACGAATGATGTAATACCATATACTATATTTAAAAACAAGAGGTTATTAATACATCGGAAACGCCATAGTATGTCTATGCAATGTATTATTTCTCTTTTCACGTAACCGAATAAAAAACTCTTCGTTTGCATACTTGTATACTTTGCATATTATCACATAATCACTTTTCTTTGGAATAAAATCTATGCCGGCAGTAATTTATTATATACCTGTGTATACATTCCGATATATCTGCTGTTGATAGATTCGCTGTTATCCGTATTGATATACATATTGACACGAAAAAACAGCTGTATGTATGGTACTCAGCACCGATATAATACGACTCCGCCCGCCGGGGCATTATACTGCTGCACTGCTGCTGCCCCGCCTTATCAAAGGCATTGACAAACGCCCTTCTCTGCGATTACGTATACCTGAAACCTCAATTATACGGGAGATATATACATGAAAAATACCGAAAAAAGCAAAAGTGCTCTTATTCTGATAGTCATTATACTCTGTGTACTGAGTATGGGCATTCGCGGTTTTACGTGCCGCCGGTTGGTACGAAAACACTGGAAATATTATAGTTATAATATAAATCGTATTGAACTTGAATTCGCCATCATCAATGAAACATATACTGACTACAACGCTCTTTCCATGTCTGAAGGTCAATGGCTGTATAAAAACAAACCCTTGCCGGCGTATTTAACCGTATTACCGAAACCGGATAAACTGAACTTTCTTACCAACTATACCGAAACAGACAGAACATATTATGTTGTTTATAAAGAAAACCGCGACGGACCAAAAGTTGTACAGGACACCGGTATCGCCAATACAAAAGTAATTCCCGATGAAACATCAGGCGGCTATCGCGTATGGGTTAAATTAAAACGCGATTCTACCCGCGCAAAAATGGCAAGTCTTACTTCTGAAAATGTACAAGCCCATTGTGCCGTTATTATGAATTATCAAATACAGTCAATTATACAAATTACTGAACGCATTGACAAAGAACTCTTTATCCCCGGCATCTTCACGGAAGATGAAGCAAAATATATTGCTTCAATGCTGATGGTGCGACAATAAGTATACTTGTTTTACCGTTCGATATACATTGCAATCGCATTGAAATAGCAATCACCGTGTTTTTGCATGGAAAATATGTAAATGTGGTATTACATACGGTGAAGTGATTGTAATTG
>CAZBCL010000009.1:62465-79267 GCA_964490645.1 uncultured Spirochaetia bacterium | reverse complement strand
ATTCTATAAATACTGCCGCTATCCCATATTGCTGAACGTATAAATACTATACCGTTAATCACACTGATAAACGTTGAGAAGAAAAATAACTGCAATGCTACTCCCACTGATATAAACGATCTAAAGCAGTGCAGTGTCCCTGAATACAAAGGTAGTGCGGAAAGAATAATTTAAAAACAGCGTAATACGTATGAAAAATCACTTAACGGCAAGTTTGACAATACGATATTGCGAATTCTTACCGGCAGTATCAGCCATTGTGATTTTTACATAATATATTCCTGAGGAAAGTGTTTCGCCATCATTATTAACACATTTCCATTCGCTCCAATTTCCGTTGGACACTGATATGTTTTTTCCGGCATTATCATAAACTAATTCTCCATGTGCATTATATACCGCAATGCTGAAGCACTTCGGCATTTTTGTACAATATACCCGTTGTCCTGATCGTACAGGATTTGCAATGCAGAATGTTTCAATACTGCCGATGCCGGCTTTTGTTGTTGAACCGGGTTGCGGCGGATTATTTGATACGATAACAGTACTATTGATAATGGTCATGTTCGCATAATAATCAAATGCTCTGACATAAATTGTATGCGCTCCATCACTGACCGTACTGGTATTCCATCCGGGGGATGCGGCCCAGCAGCCTGTTTCCGTTTGAGTCATTCCTATCCACGGTCCATCTGTTCGGTCTATTTGATAATGTACCGAGGAAACGATATCACCGTTTGTATTTGTTACCCGTATAGCCGCTGTACCCGACACTGTACCGGATGGCACGGTAATCGTTATGACGGGACCGGCTGTATCGCGGGGTATAAACTCAAAATCATCTAACTCAATCCATCCTGCATCATTCGTATTAATGATAAATTCTAACCCCTTGCATGTTTGTAAAGCCGCCTGTATATTCGTTGTCGGCGGAGGCCAGTTCGGCATTAAATTACTCCATGAATATGTATAGGTGGTCCAATTGGCAGTCGGAGCAATATCCGGAGTGCGAAAATAATTCCAATCCGTAATCAATGGTGTTGTAAACTGTAAAAAGACACTTTCGTTGGTACTTGCCCTGCGCATTTTAAAGCGCACCCCTGAATATTCATCATAAAAATTGTGAACGGAATCAAAATCACACCCGACGGCTCCCCCCCAATTATCATTGTTGTTAAAATCGTATTCAAAACGAAACGCTGCATCGCTGCCGTTGGCACCGGGCTGCGCCCATGAAGAATTAGTACTATTGACAACATTGGTGTTAGCGGATGCATACCAATATCCTTCCCATATCAGCGAAAGTTCATTTGTATCCTCGAAATTATCAAACAATGTCTGATTAGGAATGAGTGCCGGTTTCGGTGCACTGTTATTTGTCAATACGCTTTTAAAAAACTTTCCTGATACCGTTTCCGCATACATCCAATTTGAAATTAAGGTTGGCTGCCATGTCGGGTGCAGGCACCAAACAGTCCAGGAAATATTACTCGCCGTGCAATAGTCGATAATATGACGTCCGTAATTCGTTGTACCGCGTGCCGGTTCAAACCCACCATCATACGGTTCAAATCCAAACTCGGTAACAAAAACAGGATATTGTGCCTTCACATGCCCCCACTTCGTTTCCCATTTTTCTTCCCACGGTGACCACGGTTCATTAGTGGCATTTTCAGGATATGGATGCGAAGCATAAGCAATACCGCTATTCGTAACCGGGTTTGATAATACCTCAGTTAAGTCATATGCCCAGTCCAATCCGGCAACAATGGGAATAGTATTGGTATTATATACCCGTATATTGGTAATAATTTCCTGTAATACGATCCGCCATTGATCCCAGGTTACCGGCACCCCTCCCATATCCGCAGGCTCATTCAT
Organism: uncultured Spirochaetia bacterium; assembly: GCA_964490645.1. GTDB lineage: Bacteria > Spirochaetota > JAHITG01 > CAZBCL01 > CAZBCL01 > CAZBCL01. The sequence continues at coordinate 77,386 of CAZBCL010000009.1, read as the reverse complement.
TATTTCAAAAAATGCAACTGCCGGCTCATTAGCATAGCGCTGCGCCATTTCCCGCCAAAATATTATAGTCTCTTCCTTTGTGCATTCATTTACATGTTCCGGATCTTCATTCGTATCAAATTCTAGGTTTATCAAATCACCAATAGGATGCCAATCAATGATAACATACATTCCCCATTTTTTTGCCCATTCAACCGACTGATCAAGCAGTTGTGCATAATTGGTTTCACCATAATTATGGCGATAACCGGGCAGTACCGGGATACGAACAATATTTGCTCCCCAGTGTGCGGCCATTTGAAAAAGCTCTTCACTCCAATGCTGATTGTCATAAATATAAATATACGGATCAGCAAACGCAAGACCGGTCAGCATGACCGGTTCATTTAAACAATCAACTATTTGGTTGCCTTCGACATGAAGAAAACAATTACTCGGGTTGATTGCATAGACTGATATAGTCATTATTAATAGAACAATAATCGGGAAAAATATCTTCATTTTACATACCCCCATATATAAAATTTTAATATTTATGGAAAATACCATTATTTAATGATAGCATAAATATATATTTTTGTCAATAATACAACGATTATGAGAATAGTATACTATTGCTGCTGTTATTTTCTCGCTACTTTTTCTTTACAGATACCGTTACTATAACCGCAAGCGCATCCCTTCCTGTGCCATAGCAATTTGAGGTTGTTTTTCTTGTGGTATACCTAATGCTTCCGCCATGCGAACTGATAATTCTTTTGTATAGCGTAAATGTTTTGATAAAAAGTATTCATCATGCTCGGGATCATGATGAGTAAGAATAAGCGTTTTTGCGCGCGCCTTTAAAGCAACTTCAACTGCCTGATCATACGTACTGTGCCCATATCGTTGTTTCGGGAATGTCGGATCAGCATACTCTTCATTATTGTATTGTGCATCGTGAATAAGAACGCTCGTGTCTTTTGCAAAACGAATAAGACGCTGGTCACCGCCGCTAAGCCCTTCCGTATCAGTTGCAAAAACAACGGTCTTTCCGGTTTTATGTTCAATAATTTTATAAATAAATGAGCCGTTTTTCGGATGTGTTAAGTTTTCAAGAATATTTATACGAATAGCTTCTTTATGCAGTTTCGGATCATGAAAATCAGCAATAACATGAACCGGCAGCAGTTCACCATTCTTCGTGGTAAACTCTTTTTTCATATTTTTCCAATTGTCATAAAACACTTCTTTAAAATCATCATCAGTTTCAATATCAAGTAATCGAATTGACGCACGGTTGTTCAATTCACCAATAGTTTTATGCGACATAGTATCCTTTAATTCATACGGAAAAAACGGCGAATCCATCTCATTCGATATTGCTTCCTGAAGGGTAATCCCGAGAATAACCGGTGAATACATCCAAAGATGTGCATTTGGATTAAACAGCGGAATAAAAAAAGGCAGCCCTTGATTATGATCATGATGTAAATGTGTAAATAATATTAAAAATGATTTTCGTGCAGCATGTTTTTTCCCTAATTCGCGAATACCGGTGCCGGCATCAAAAATAACCATATGACGTTCACTTTCAATTGACATACAGGTTGTATTGCCGCCATATAATAATGGGGTTTCTTTTTGATTTCTGACAAATGTTCTGATTGTACTATCATCGTGTAAGTCATCCGGTGTAACCCGCCGCAGTAAATCCTGCAGCCGTTTGTAAAAGTTTTGCCTGCTCATTGGACTCGGAACCGAACCACGCACTCCCCAAAATGTAACTTCCATGTATCCTCCTTACGCACCTTACGCAGCACACAGAGGTGCCTGTATGAGCGTAACGGCTCTTCTTCGTTACCGCATAGTATAAGAATGGGTCAAAGCAAATCACTTTGCAAGTAATTTTTTAATACAGAGGTCTATTTTATTTCTACCGTCCGCTCGTATATAACATATCATAGCTTGAGTAAACAGATTGCGAAATCTATAAATGTTACAATCGATACAGGCTGCACCAATCACAGGACTATCAGACACCGGATGAATGGTATCATCAAAACTAAGATGCAAAGCAGTAAAACGAAGATTAAACCTTAAAATAGTGGTCTTAACATATTGTGCCATTATACCATGTTACTTTTTTGATCGTGCTTATTGCTATTATTATCAGCATTGCGGCGGGCAGGATTCAATTGATATTAAATTGATATTAATAAAAAAAAGCTCGGCATTAACCGAGCTTTATGTGTCATTGTGAAATCAGAACTATTAGAACCGTCCGCCGCGTCGCGGTCTGTCTTCTTTCGGACGGGCTTCGTTCACTTTCAATTCTCGTCCACCTACTTCTTTGCCGTTCAATTCATCAATGGCTTTTTTTGCTGCATCAGCATCATCCATTTCAACAAAACCAAAACCTTTCGAGCGACCTGAATTACGATCACTGATAACACGTGCTGAAGCAACTTCACCAAACGGTTCGAACATTTCAGCTAATTCCGGGTCTCCAACTGAATAGGAGAGATTCCCTACATAGATGTTCATAAAAACTCCTGAAACTGTAAATTACTCTCATTGTTAATTATCAAGTAATGTATCATACCTCATGGTATGCCACGGGATCACTATTGAAATGATACCACACAATGCTCGGTAGGACAAAAGCAGGTGAACGGCTGATGAAATACGTACTTACCAATAACAAAAATCAAAAAGAGCATATTAAAGGACATCCTGTATCGCAGGTAGTGTACCTTTTGTAAAAAAGTATACCATATACCAATCTTTGTCCAGCATTTTTTTATATTTATTATACAACAATAATGCCGGCTCCCTCCATAAAAACAACACCGCGCTGCCTCGACTATACCGCCGTAAATGAGCCCCCCTCCCCCTCGTGATATTCACTAAATACATATTTCCGGAAAGATCAAATACCTCGTCGTTTAGATTGTAGCGCACCGGTAAACACTTTGTGTTATATATTCGTTGTTTATAATCAACTTATGCTATTCCATATAAAACGGTTATATATTGACAATTTATAGTATACACTGTTATAAAATTAATATATTATAACATTTTATAGATACATTATACGTATTGGTAATTATGATTGAGATACATGCAATTCAATAATGTTATGTATACGTTATATTATAGTATGATAAATGTTAAAGCTGAATAAGGAGTTATACCATGAAGACAGAATCACCACATACATGGGTAATTAATACACCGCGCTATGATTCAGATATACTGTATCCTGAGCATAAAATATCTCCATGGGTCGGGCATCGGAATTTTGGCTATGATCTTATTACGTATTTAAAACCCGCCACCGTCGTTGAATTAGGAACTCATTACGGAACATCATTCTTCAGTTTTTGCCAAGCCGCAAAAGACAATAATTTAAATTGTGCACTTTTTAGTGTTGATACATGGGTTGGCGATAAACATGCAGGGGAATATGATGAAAGTGTTTATGAATTAGTAACCAAAACAGTGAAAACATATTTTCCTGAACAAAATATTACATTATTACGAAAATTGTTTTCCGAAGCGCTTGAGGATTTTGACGATAACTCAATTGATGTTATTCATATTGACGGGTACCATACGTACGAAGCCGTTTCTAATGATTTTAATACATGGCTCCCAAAATTAAAACCGGAAGGTATCATTTTATTCCATGATACTTCACAAGAAACCGGATATGGCAGTCATGCCTTTTGGACTGAGATAACAAAGAAGTATCAGCATTGGTTTGAGTTTAGTCATAGCTGGGGGCTTGGTGTACTGTTTCCAAAAGGGGATACCATATATCAAAAATTATTACATGAAAACATGCATGATAAAATTAAATATTATGAAGCTCAAGGAAGATATGAATATTCAAACGAACAACTTGCCCATGCGAAAGAAACAATAGCAGAACAAAATGAAACAATAGCAGAACAAAATAATCGGTTAGAAGTTTATGAAAACTCCCGTTTATTTAAAATAATTTCTTTCGTATATAGACTTAAAAAAAAGCTTACGCCGAAACGGAAAAAATAGCTACTATCAGCTGCCTACTCGAAAAAAGATAAAAAAGGATGCCGTTGCAATACTGACCGACAGATTGCAGGACATCCTTTATTCCATTTATTCAATACATTTAATATATATGCACCATTAACGTGTGCGCAAAACACTCTTTCCGGCATATACCGCTGCTTTACCGAGCTCTTCTTCAATCCGAATAAGGCGATTATATTTTGCAATACGATCGGTACGGCTCATTGAACCGGTTTTAATTTGTCCGGTATTGAGTGCAACCGCAAGATCAGCAATAGTCGTGTCTTCACTCTCACCGGATCGATGTGATACAACGGCAGTATACCCGGCTTTATGTGCCATTTCAATAGCTTCCATTGTTTCGGTTACGGTGCCGATTTGATTCAGCTTGATAAGAATTGAATTTGCCGTTCCGGTAGTGATTCCTTTTTTAAGAAAATCAGTATTCGTAACAAATAAATCATCCCCGACAATTTGAATTGTACTGCCAAGTTCTTTTGTCATGAGTCGGAAACCGTCCCAGTCATTTTCATCCATACCATCTTCAATAGAGGCAATGGGGTATTTTTCACATAATTCTTTATAAAAAGCGACCATTTCTTCTGATGTTTTTTCTTCACCGGTTGATTTTTTAAAGACATACTTTCCTTTCGAAGAATCAAAGAATTCCGATGCAGCAGCATCAAGTGCTAACGTAACTTGTTCCCCCGGTTTATACCCGGCTTTTTGAATAGCTTCGACAATAGTATCCAATGCTTCTTCCTGTGATTTCAAAGTCGGTGCAAATCCGCCTTCATCACCAACCGCAGTATTATACCCTTTTGTTTTCAGAATGCTTTTCAGGCTATGGAATATTTCAGAAACCCAGCGCAGTCCTTCGGTCAAAGTCGGTGCACCAATCGGCTGAACCATAAACTCCTGAATGTCAATCGGCGCATCGGAATGTGCCCCGCCGTTCATAATATTTGCCATGGGAACCGGCAATATTTTTGCATTGGTTCCGCCTAAATAGCGATACAACGGTAATGAACGTTCATCAGCGGCAGCTTTTGCAACGGCAATGGAAACACCGAGAATTGCATTTGCGCCAAGTTTGCTTTTTGTTTTTGTACCGTCGATTTCACGCATAACAGTATCAATAAGAACCTGATCGGAAGCATCCATACCTGCAAGCTTCGGACCAATAATTTCATTGACATTTTTAACTGCTTTCTGTACTCCTTTACCAAGATAGCGGTTTTTATCGCCATCACGCAGTTCTAATGCTTCGTGCTCTCCGGTTGATGCACCTGATGGTACAATTGCACGTCCGAGTGAAATTTCACTATACACATCTACTTCAATGGTCGGATTGCCGCGGCTATCGATAACTTCGCGGGCTTTAATTTCAATTATTGATGACATTAAAAACTCCTTATATATAATTTAATTTTGACACACGCTCGCGTGTACAATAGCCGATTCATATCACAGGGTCAAGCCATTTCCTAATACCGCACAGGAAAACTCTATCCCTAAAATTGAAGAGAAGCGCATATCATATGAAAGAGCAGAATAACAGAGAATTACATCGTATTGATAATATATGAAAAATAGTGATCTTGTCGTATTGTATCATTATCGTTTGTGTATTATCAATATTGACGTAATAGTATGTATATGTAATAGTATGATACATATTATACGTAATCAGTGTTGATGATACTTTATTATGAAAAACAATAACCGCAAAATAACTATTAATAATACCCTTTCAATAATTACAAGTATTATTAATCGAATACAAAAAAACAATTACAAAAGCTATGATCCGATGGATGTTTTAGGGACACCATTATTTTTATATCTTCGGTCCCGAAAAAATGATATTATTAGTACCGTCGGATCAAAAATAGAACCGAAAAACAAAACAAAAATATTTTTTCGTAAAATACTCGCACCGCTGTATCAATCAAAATTATTTATTAATACCGTACGTACATTTTTATGTGTTAAAAAACAACAAATACCGAAAACATTCGGACTACTTGCTCAGGGATATTTATCATTATATCGTAGCACCCATAATAAAATATGGAAGCGGCATGCTCTTGATATGCTCACATGGCTTGAACAGCATCCCAGCAAGAAATATAATACCTATGCATGGGGGATTCCATATCCATGGCAAGTGTATAAAAACCTTTGTATCCCTGCATATGAACCCGAATCAACAATGACTGCTGTATGCGGATTAGCATTTATTGAAGCATATGAAATGTTTAAAATTAAAAAGTATCTCACTATTGCCTGTCACTGTTGTGAATATTTCATACATCATCTGAACATTGACAACAAAGATGATGAATTATGTTTTAGTTATACTGCTGCTGATACTCGTCATGTGATAAATGTTAATTATCATTGCGGGGCATTACTGTACCGAACTGCATTAGCTTCCGGCAACACGGTATATAAAAAATATGCGGATAAAGCATTTAATTATTCAAATCGCTGTATGAATAGAAACGGATCATGGTATTACGGAAAAGCAAAAAATGAAAAATATGTTGATAATTATCATACCGGTGATAACCTTGAATATCTCATTGTCTCAAAACAACGTCGGAAATATAATGCACTTATTCATAAAGGTCAAAAATATTATCTTAATACTTTTTTTAATAGCGCCGGGTTCCCACGCTATACGAGTACTTCAAAATATCCCGGGGATATTCATTCATCAGCACAATCACTCATTACACTTAGTCTATTATCAAAATATTGTAACAATTCCGTAACAGCAAACCAGCATAGTGAACTATATGCAGACATGGCCTTTGCTGTACTTGAATGGACTAAAAAAGTATTATTTAATAAAAAAGATTGTTTCTATTATCGTATATACGATACCGGTGCTATTGATAAAAATTCATATTTTGCGTGGGGTGATGCATATATGGTTAAAGGCTTAGCATATTATATTGAAATGCTCACCAATTTACGTTCATGAAACATTTATTCGTTTATAAAACTCATCGTGAATGATACTGAACATTTCTTTTATTCGATGATGATACGTATAATACTGTAATGCTTTTTTTTGTGCATTATTTTTAATATTTTCTCTTTCACTATCATTATTTAAATAATATCGTACTTTATTACGTAACTCCGAATAATCATTATATACAACTACTTCTTCATCAATAGTAAAGGCGGTATTCAATCCTTCTGTATTATTCGTTATTTGAAAAGCCCCCATACCGGCTAATTCAAAGTGACGCATATTCATACTTTTATTGGTAACACTAAGATTAATACATATTTTCGATTTTTGACAAATTGCCGTATAATCAGAACCAAACACTCGTTCCGGATGATAATGTCTCCATATTTTATTGCCGACAATATACTTTTTCCATCGTGGTCCCCAAATATGCAAATCAAAACAAGTAAGCTGTTTTAATACTCTATGCCGTAATGCATTGTATGTCCCGATAAATGTTACATCATATAAATATTTTTTGGTATTGTTTTTATTCGTATTTTCAGGGTTAAATGCAAATGAAACATATTTGACGGTCTGCGTTCCTAATTTTTTATATCGCTCAATCATACTCATTGAATTGGTTAATACGATATCATATGATCCTGCAACATATTTACTGACAAAAGGATACATAAACGGATCATCAGTATTTCTTAATACAAATAGTGCATTTGTCTTATTTTTTAGTTTTGTTATAGTGTGTGGAAAAATATTTTCCCCTTTCATAACAAAAACAACATCAGGATTAACACGAATAACGGTATTATAAAACGCCTTATTTCGTTCAGGTAACAATGTATTAAAAAGAAAACTATTGTTTGTTATAAGAGAAAACTTTTTTCTGAAATAACTATCACCTTCTCTCATGTTAATATGTTCCACATGTGCTCCGGTAACGGCATGTATTTCACGTATAAATACTTCACTCATCCAATGGGTTTTAGGAAAACTATTTGCTAATAGTATTGTCTTTATTTTTCTCATTATTTGATTCCTGTGTTTAGTAGTATCCTTGAATGTCTAATTCAGGGGTTCTCGGATCATCAATAAAAAATTGTTTATACCATATTTGAAAGCCTATAATATTCCATAAATAATAATAATGCCACTCAAGGTTTTTACTTGGCGGAGTATTAATAATTGCATGTAAATACTGATAATTAAAGATGCCTTGTTTTTTAATTTTCTCTTCTGTCAGTATCTGCACTGCGATTGCACGAATATCTTTTTCAAATTGAAGTTTCGCATCAAATCCAAAACCCTGCTTTTTTTTCATAAGTATTTTTTCCGGTAACACACGTTGCAGCAGCTTTTTAAATAAATATTTTGTTGTATTATTTTTTATTTTTAAATCTGCCGGTAACCGAAGAGAAAACTCAACTATTTTTTTGTCTAATAAGGGAACCCGTGATTCAAGAGAGTTTGCCATACTCATTTTATCTTCAACAAGTAATTGGTCATTCACCATTTTATTTTTAATCTCACACAGCATAACTTGATTTAAATATGATGCATGTGTTGAGAAACAATCTTTTATATATGTATGTGCTGAATACTGTTTTTGCTGTTGTGCATACGCATCACTATAAATCATTCGATACATGCCGGAATCATGGTCCCATACATTACGTAATATACAATAAAATAACTCACTGTTTCCGATTGATAATAGTAATTGCAGTGCACGACGCGGGAAATCATATTTTAAATTTCCTATTGCATTTTCAATTATAAAAATCAATCTACGCGGGATTTCACCGGCAATCGTTTGTGCCCATTGCGGAATAACAGCATGGAACGGTTGTATTTTTGAAGCATATTTATAATTATTGTACCCTCCGAATAATTCATCACCACCCATTCCTGACAGTGCCATTTTAATATTCCGACGCGCAAATTTCGATACTAAATAATTCTGAATTATATTAACTTTTGGTGTATCAGCATGCCAAATGGTTTTCGGCAGATTCTTTGCAATATCAACATTTTGATTAACATAAAAATGGCGTGAGTTGCAATACTGTGCAATTATTTTTGCGTCGGTTATTTCATCACGCCCCGGCTCATTAAATCCAAGTGTAAATGAATCTATTGATTTTCCTAATACTTTTGTTACATATGCAAGGAGAGCTGATGAATCAACACCGCCTGATAAAAATAGACCAAAAGGGACATCTGACATCATTCGTTTTGATACAGCATCTTTTAAAAGTTCGTGTAATTCTTCGATATATTCTTCTTCTCGTTTTCTTTTTTCCTTTTTTAAGGCCGGAGTATAATACGGCACAGTAACAATATCGTTCTTTGTATAAACAAGATAATGACCCGGCAATATTTTTTTTATACCTTTAAAAAGAGTATCTTCACCAAGAACAAAACGGAAATTCAGAAAGCACTGTAATGCCCGATTATTAATACCTTTCCGGTATCTACTATCCAACAGCACTGCTTTCGTTTCTGATGCAAACGTTAATTTGCCGTGTGAAAAATAGTAATAAAGCGGTTTGATGCCGAACATATCGCGTATAAGAAAAAGCTTATTGCTATATAAATCAAGCAGCGCAATAGAAAACATCCCATCAAGCATATGGATAAAATCAATACCATATTGTTCATAAAGATGAGGGATTACTTCACAATCAGAATTAGTAGTAAAAACATGCCCTTGTTTTATTAATGATTCCCGTAATGCAATATAATTGTATATTTCACCATTACACACCGCTATGATTTTTTTTCTTTCATCATACATTGGTTGTGTTCCGGTTGACAAATCAATTATAGAAAGTCGTGCTTGTGCTATTGAAAAATGTGTCGTACTGAAACTTCCGGTTTCATCCGGTCCGCGATGCTTCATGATTTTCAGCATATCAGTGATTAATGATGTATTACTAAATCCGGCCGTTCCGGCTATTCCGCACATTCTTCTACCAACCTTGTATAAAGAGTATTATATATATCGGACAATTTTTTCCACTCATATTTTTCAAGAACACGATTGTATGATGCACTGCTCATTTTTTTTCTCATTTTTTTGTTTTTAACAAGTTGAACAATATGCTTTGCGAGTATTGTATCATTGTATTTTGGAAATACAAATCCACATTGACTGGTAATAATATCAGTAATTCCACCGGTTTTTGCGCCAATGACCGGGCATTTTTGCGACATAGCTTCTATAAGCACCGTGCCAAATCCTTCTTGTACAGATGGAACAATTAAGCATTGTGCCGCTGACATATATTTTTTTACCTCAGTATTTTTTAATGCCCCAAGAAATACTATTCTATCATCAATCCCTAATTTTTTGCTTTCTTTTTCTATAACCACCCGTAACGGACCGAAACCGATTATAAATAAATATAATTGTGGTACTTGCTTAAATGCTTTTGCTATTCCGGGTAAAAACGCAGGGGATATTTTCTCGGGTGCTAAACGTCCGACATACAAAATATACTTTTTAGCATCAGTATTGATGTTATCATTATTATATTTTTGTACTGTTATTCCATTAGGAATTATTGATATTTTTCTTTTTGGAATACCAAACGAACATAATGTTTTTTGTAAATCTGTACTTGTTACGGTAATATAATCAGCTTGCAGTAATACTCGTGTTGTAATATTTCGTAATAATGGAATGTTTTTTACCATATTAATATCTGAACCGCGCGGAGAAATAATAACCGGAATGTTATGTGCCTTTTTACACTGTAATGCAACCCACCCTGATAAGGTCCAATGTGCATGAAGCACATCACACTGTTTCGATATTTCCTTTGCTTTTTTAACAAATGATAAAAAAAAGAATGGCAATTGAATCCATGCTAATGGATTACGCATTAAATTTTTTGGTATGCCATAGCCATATGCGACTGTCATCCATGATTTCGGCCAAAAATAATTAAATCGCTCGGTTTGGATGCCTCCGACTTTCCCGGAAGCAGCACTATCAGCACTGCCGGGAGCTATGACTACAATAGTGTGATACTGTTGCATCGTCATTGCAAGATCATAAACACTTTTATTATATGTGTCATTTTTCTTTATTGGGAACGTTGTTGTTAAATAGCATACTTTCATATTATATTTTCTTTATTGCGTTTAAATAGTATCATTGATACGTGTATCGTATCATATAATCTGTTCTCGTAAATGAGAATATCTTCCTATAATACTATAAGATAATATACTGTTACTATACACTGTTTTTAATACAACTGCTTATACAAGAGGCAGCATTTCCATTCCAGCCATATGGAATATATGGTATATTGTTCTTTCTATTTAATATTTTCCGTATAGTATATATAATCGTTTTACTATCAGTACCGACTATAGTGTTTGTCCCTTTATAAATCGTAATAGGACGTTCGGTATTATTTCGTATTGTAAGGCAGGGAATACCCAGAAGCGTGCTTTCTTCCTGAACACCGCCGGAATCGGTTATTACCATTGCAGAATCAAGTATCAAACTAATAAAGTCTGTATAGTTAACAGGAGGTATTGGTTTAAATACCATTGATGGTTGAATATATGCTTCGAGATGAAAATGAGTAATATTGTGTCTTGTGCGCGGATGAATTGGTACACATACCGGAAGTATTTTCGTTATATAGTGTATTGCGATTAATAACTTTTCCAATGCTTTTTTCGAATCTACATTAGATTGTCGATGAAATGTACATACAATATATTTTCCGGGAAATAAACTATGTTTCCGGCAATACTGTTTTTTCTGCGCCGAACGACGAATACGAAAAAGTGTATCAGCACCGGTATTCCCGCAAAAGTGTATTCGTGCACTATCAATACCTTCTATTTGTAAATTGTCATATGCATCCATACTTGGAACGAACAGCATTTCAGAAAGATGATCAGTTATTATACGATTCTTCTCCTCAGGCATCGAATAATCATGAGAACGAAGACCTGATTCAATATGAGCAACCGGAATATTTTTCTTTACGGCAGCAAGTGCCGCCGCTACTGTTGTATTAACATCACCCAGTACAATAACCATACGTGGATTATATTTATCAATAATTGCTGTGCACCATTGCATAATATCTGTTGTTTGTTGTTCTGCCGTTTGTTTTATATACGGACGATACTCATCAGGCAGCGGGATATTAAGTTCTTCAAAGAGTCCATCCGTCATCGTTGCGTGCTGCTGCCCGGTATGAACTAAAAATGGCTGTAATGATGATTCTTTCTGCAAGGCATGATATACTGATGCCATTTTAATAATATCCGGTCTGGTACCGGTAATGAGAAGAAGACGCTTTCTGTGTTTTGATGCACTATCAGAATGATTCATCATCAGTATGTACGACCGTAAAACCTGCTGATTGCCATGCTATCATACCGCCTTCAACAACAAATACTTTATTAAAATCATGTGCGGCAAGAATACGCTGTGCCTGAACACTTTTACTGCCGGTGCGATCAATTAAATATATCGGAACTGCATGGTACTCATGTAATTCGGTATACCGTATTGTAAGCTCATCAAGCGGTATATTGCGGGCACTTTTAATATGCCCGATTATTGAATATTTAAAATCTTCCGCAGTCCGAACATCCAATATTAACAACTCTTCTTTACGGGATATATATTCAAAAAGATCATCAACCGTTACCGGACCCATAGTATAGGTATCATTTATTTTTTTATCTTCACCCTTTTCTTTAATAGTAACAACATCAAGTGTTTTACTGCATTTCCCAGCTATAGATATAATACTTATTATGATTAAAAATAATACGAGTATACGTCGGATATTCATACGTAATTTCCTTTGAAAAACACGGATAACAATGATAGACTGTTTCAGCAACGGTATAAATAATCAGCTGTTATTTTCTCAGTCATGCCGATAATAACATATATGCGATTAATGACAATGTACAATTTTCAATTATATATCATTCTATTCTTATTGCTTATAACAAGCGGGATACCGGTATACGCTGCTGCAACAAATACCGCGGCACCGGTTCGTGAAATAAATGACGAACAAATAGCTCGATGGCAGGAACATATTGCATTTGGAACAACAGAACTCGTGAAAAACATTATCGGCGAAATTAATCGTGCGAAAGATCCTGATACGTATTTTCTTCTCACGAATATCATTGTTAATTTATCAAATGATATGCTGACAACTGAAGCATTAAAAACCGCTGCTGCCGTGAAGTATGAACCAATTGCACGATATGCACCGCGCTTTATTGAAAGTGATAATGACGACCTTCTCATTGCGGCAATTAAAACATGCGGTGTTTTCAACACTACCGCAACAACAGCGGCAATTAAAAAAATATTTCTGGAAGACGAGGATACCGATAAAAAACGTGCGGCAATTCAAGCGCTTGCGGCAATGCATGCTGAGAGCGATGATGTTCGCATGAAATGTGTTGCATTGGTGAATCGACGACGGACACCGGTCAATTTAAAAACCGATTGTATCCATGCATTAGGCGCATTCAGCAATGCATCAATGATCAGCAATCTGACCTATTTTCTTAAAACAAAACGCATGTCAGCAGACGTTAAGGCTGCAGCAGCAATGGCGCTTGCATCCTTCGACACCCCGGCTGTTATTGAAATACTCCATACCGCAACGGATAATAATAAAGATTGGTTTGTACGAATGCAGTGTATTTATTCATTGTCCAAACTTTCAGGAAGTCAGGTTGATGAATATCTGCTGCGCCGAATGCGTGATAATGACGAACGTATTCGCCTTGCCGCACTGAAAGGTTTAGCGCATCGCCTTGAACATAATACCGTTACCGACAACGATCAGTATACCGACATGCTCGCATATCTTATGCAGAATGACACTAATAAAAACGTACGCAATAAAGCAGCGGAATTATTATGTCGTTTAAACACTCAAAAAAGCACGCACGCCATAGATGAGGCATTAGAAAAAAATGTCGCCGGTATTTCAAAAATGCTGTACTATTATATACATTTTATGCCACCGGAAGCGGCGTTATCACGTCTAAAAAAAGAATACGAACGCAGCGAGGAATTAACACAAAAAAATTCAGCATTAATTGCTATTGCCCGCCTCGATACATCGGAAGCGTATCAATATTTAACGGCGATTATTAATACCCCCAACCGTGAACAAGATCGTGAACAAATTCAGGAAAAAATAATGATTGTACAAGCATGTTCTAAAAACGGTAATAATGGACTGCCCGTCATCAAAGCCGGTATAGAAAATCCTGATATTGCATTACGCTGTCAGGGAATTTTAATGCTTACCACTGTTGATAAAAACTATGCGGCTCCGATTGTACGAAATATTATTAACACTGATGATAACCCCTTTGTGCTCTTGCAGGCTATTAAGACAATCAGCTATTTTGAACTGAAAGAAAATGCTCCGGCACTCAAAACTATTGCGGCATATCATAATGAAGCATGGCTCAAAGGAGAAGCACGAACAGCATTACGCGCATGGAATATGAACTGGAAAGATGCGCCGAAAAAAAAGACCGCCGCTGCCGACAACTCTGATACGCAAACAGAAAATCAATCCCCCGATACACCAACGCCCTATAACGGCAACACCATTCTCAGTAATCAGCGTTCCGATACAAACACCACTGCATCAGCTGCTTCAAATTCAGGAAAACAAAACAACAACCGGCAAAATACTTCTGCAGAAGCAAATGCAGAACCGGTGGACCCGCCGCCGATACATGATTTCTTGCCGGATACTAAATAATTATTAAAACATATTGCAACCGTGCAGGGTAATTCGTGTGCAGAGCATTCGTGTGCAGAGCATTCGTGTGCAGAGCATTCGTGTGCAGAGCATTCGTGTGC
>CAZBCL010000009.1:40766-62365 GCA_964490645.1 uncultured Spirochaetia bacterium | reverse complement strand
GTGCAGGGCATCCGTGTGCAGGGCATCCGTGTGCAGGGCATCCGTGTGCAGGGCATCCGTGTGCAGGGCAATGATGTAATTGTGTTATTTAAAATGCAAATCCGATAACAATCGGTATACCAACGCCTCTGGAAACAAATCTTTCTTTTGCTTTTTTATTATCAGTATTCAACGTTCGATAACTTAGGCGAACGCCGATTTCCAGCATAAAGTTACTGAATACAAATGTACCGCCCACTTCAACACCAAAACCATAAATACTGCTCTTGAACTTTTCTGTTGTTTTATAATACGTGCCGGTTGCATCATCGGTTTTTTTAGTTTCATTTTTTACAGTCATTCCGCGATAAAACACATGCGGTCCGATAAAGGCGCCGGAAAGATAGTTCTTCATAAAATAATAACGAAATGGGACATGAACGGTATATCCACTGACATTATCCCCCAACCTTCCAAGACCGATAGTATAACAATAAAGATCGATACGTGCACCGGTAACAAATCCCCGCGTAAGTGCAAACATCCCTTGTATCTGATAATATCCCGCAAGTGCCGATATTGGATGTATACCGATACCAACTCGATATATTTCATCCTGTTCCTGTGATTGTATTTGCGTTTGTGTCGGTGATTGTTCTTGAATCTGCGGTTGTGTCTGAGCAATAACGATTATACTCATCATTGCAATCAACAAGACTACTATACCTATTCGTTGATTGTTCATACCTACATCCTCCTTCTTTAATAAAAATAAATTATCAGCACACTGTTTTATTGTCAATATATACACAACGGTTGCGGAACACCAATAATTTCATATACACTTTTAGAGCATGTTGTCTTATCAGTTTATCAGAAATAATAAACCCCTTCTGCAGTAATTACACAAGACAACAATGAGTCCTGCATTGCAGTATCAACACAAACAGATGTACGCATTGCATTGTGATTATTCTGTATAACAATAATCATAATATTGTATCGAAATTTTTTAAAATAATTACTAAAGTTTCTAACCCTTTTTACCGAAATTATTGATAAGCCGACAGTATTATCTGACGGCTTATAATAGTAGCTTAATTTGGATAGCGTCCCTTTCCAATATACTACTATGATTGATTATCATGGTATAGGCGTCGGTCCCCAACCAGACCGACGCCTTATTTTTAAAGCGCCGATGAATTCTATCGTCACTTTTAATACGTGTATCGGGATAATGCACGGCAGCATAATTCATCATCGTCCCCGATATGACGTTCCCCGCAAACGATAACCGCAATAGTATCAAAAATAAAATTATTGTACAAGTGTTTTATTGGTAATATTTATAAAATTATGATAGGTAATTCCTCGGTTTGTATACACTTCATTTCCCCACTGAAGCGTAAATGGTATAGAATATTTTTTCGGTGCAATAGTTTTATAATTTTTTCCATCATACATAATCTTTGTTCGTGCCGGTCCGATACACCATAACTGTGCATTACGTGATCCGATATAAATAATACCATCAACAATAATAGGGGTTGAATAAATTGGTCCGCCGAGATTAATACGCCACAACAATGTTCCGTGTATTGCATCAAGACAATACA
Source organism: uncultured Spirochaetia bacterium (assembly GCA_964490645.1). Classification (GTDB taxonomy): domain Bacteria; phylum Spirochaetota; class JAHITG01; order CAZBCL01; family CAZBCL01; genus CAZBCL01. The sequence goes on along the minus strand of CAZBCL010000009.1, from coordinate 60,770 downwards.
GCCAGCCGCTTTCATCACCGAAAAGAACACGGTTGCTGACAACAGCTAATGCTCCCCAAACACCATCAGCAGTTTTATACCGCCAGAGTTCTTTCCCTGTTACCGCATTCAAGCAATATGCATACGCTCCATCACAGCCGGTATATAATCGTCCGTTATAATATGCCGGTGTTGAACGTATTTCACTGACTGCATGCCATTGCCATACTACTTTCCCTGTACGATTACTGAGTGCAAACACCATACCGCCTTCCGTTCCGGTAAAAAGCATATCACCGACAATAACCGGAGAACAGTCAGTATCCGCGCCGGTCTGAAATGTCCAGATTTCTTTGCCGGTATATCGATTACAACAGCTTAATTTGCCTGCACTGTCCGACACGGCAACAAAATTACTCCATACCGCAGGAGACGATTCAACTTTATCGGTAAACGCATAACGCCAGAGACATTTTCCTGTTGCAGGATTAAGTGCAACAAGCGCTCCTTCTTCAAGTCCGACATACAGTATATTGCCGAAAATACAGCATGAACTGTCTACATCCGCGCTTGTCGGATAGTGCCAGAGCAGTTTACCGTTTGTTGAAAGACAGTATACATTGTTATCGCGGCTGCCGCCGTAAATTCGGTTTGAATAATACGTAACTGATGATTTAAATGAAAACCCCGCCTTAAAATCCCATTGTTTCTCACCGGTAACTGCATTAAAACAGTACATGCGTCCGTCAAGTGCAGTTACATATAACCGATCATTAAAAACCGCCATTTGTCCTGACCAACCGGTTCCCTGCCAATACAATGTGCATTTTGTCGGGCGATGCTGAACTATTAATTCTGTACGATAATACCAATACACTTCCGGTATATCCGGCGGAGTTCCGGTGCCGTAAAAGGTATGATACGGATTGCCGCGAAACATGATCATCGTATTCGGTGACCACGAAGTATTACGATACTGCTGATGTTCGGGTAATACCTCTGCTTGAATAATGCCGTCATGATGGCGTACTGTTTCGTCATTTTTACAAAACATTAATAAAAACGCCGTCATGATAATAATCGCAATTATCATGTATTTTTTTAACGAAACATAACGAGAATATGACATAATAGTTTTATACAAATTGCCGGTGTGTTGGCGGCGGGGGTGGTGGCGGCATAGAAAATACGGCATTATTATTCGATTCCTGCTTTTTTTCAGGTTTCATTGCGGTATCACTTTCTTTGTCTTTGAAAAATTTATACTGAATAAACACACCCAATGCCGCAATGGGAAGTCCAAGCCAGATAACCGGAACCCGAACGGCAAGAATAAAAAGATAGCTTCCCATTATTGCTGTATACACAACTAATGCTTGTTGATATGCCCATGCCAGTATAACGCCGATTGCGATACTGCTGAATATAAGTACAGCAGCATTATCAATCGTTGTAAAATGGAATAATGCTAAATACCCGAAAAAAGCACCTAATGCAATAACAATTACATTGTGTATAAAAATACACAATAATGCGGCAGCAATCCCCGCAGCAGCACCGACCGGTATTGTCCATACACCTAATGCTGCTGTAAAATGCGATTGTACAAGTAATATACTGAAATACACCGCCGGAACGGCAAGTGCATAATAATATATTTTTCGTCCGGCAAAAGCGATTGATATACCCAGCACTGCCATTATTATTTGCAGAATCAATGCAGAATCGGATACCGTATATACGATACCGGTAAACCACTGCTGGAAGAGTTCACCAATACCTTGTGCATCAAATATATCAAAAAATGATCCCCCCGCATTGCCGCCCTGTTCAGCAGCATACACAAAAATTGATCCGGCAATAAGAATTGCAAAAAATACTCCGATTGAAAGAAACCACTTTTTAACTATCGTCATATTTTGGTTTGGTTCAGGTAATGGAGGAAGCGATGCCGGCGGCTGCGGTCTATTCTGATTATTCTGCGGCACCGGCGGCTGTGCATACAATTCATTGTGATATGTACCCGAGGGATACGAATAATTACCGGTATTATGGGCATAATAACCGGATTGAGTATCTGTTGGAATATTCATTTGAGCGCGTTCATATTCTTCATACTTCATTGCTTTTTCAATAAGCATATCTAATTCATTGTCGGTAAATGCACGTTTTCGTTTTATCGGCGCAGTATTTTTTTTTCCAAACATAAACATATTATACTCTTTTTTACAGAATTATATAATTACCTGTTTCTAGTACATACTGTCGGCACATTTTTGTTTTTTATAAGAAATAAACATCGGCATTCCACTAATTACCGTAAAAAATATGCATTCTTGTAATATAATTACTATACAACAATACGTCGTTTTCTGAGGGAGACGAAAACACCAATCTAAAGATACTATTTACTCATTTCTCTTTTAGAATCTTCATTTTCATTTGACCGGTCATTCAAATGGGGAAGTATTAATTTTCCAGGCAGTATCTTCATGTACCAATTCAATAGTACCGGCATGCTGCAGGCAAACCATTGCCGTACCGGCATTCGTATAAATATCGGTAATGGTATTTGTGCGTACCATTTCAAACAGCGGCGGCCATTCATGCCGATCTTCCGAAAATATAAGGAGTGCTCCGAACTTTTCTGCAGGGGTCATCGCATCAATAGTATTCGGTTCAATATCATGCTCAAACCATAATGTATCGCGAACATATTCCTGCGTATATATTGTTGTCATTTCAGTGATAATTTCTTCCCGTACCGGACGGGAAAAGAGCGCATAGACAGAATCGTATGATTGATGATCAAGATATCGTTGTAATTGAATAAGTGCTGTCCCGGGGCGTTCGGGAGGCGGAGAACAGGTTATATAGAATAAACTAAAAAGAAGAGCAATGACGTATAGACAACGTACGGAACATGCAGACAATGACCAATCCTTACGGCAAACGGACAACAGCGCGGCGAACACGTTCATCCTTTAAAAGACTTTCATGGCGGCGCATAAACTTTTCAATACGGCGCATCGCCTTTATATATCGTTTCCGAAAACGATACGACATATCAGTAAAACTGTTTTCAGTGCGGGTATACTGAATTGCTTCAGCACGGTTTTTATTAATTATATCAAGATTGTCATCAGCAAAAGCATTTATTGCCGCAGCAAGCTGTTCAGCGGAATGAGCATGATGCCAGAGCATATCACCATATTGTTCAATAAATTCAATTTGCTGTTCAAATGCTGTTTCGGTTACCTGTGCAGCGGGATTGATATCATTTTTTGAACAGGATAGTATTCCGGCAACCATTACGCAGACAAGAAAATACAATAACGGATTATTCCGTAAAAATCGCATACTCTGTAATTATTACATGTCCCTGCGCTTGTCAAGTAAACTCTTATGGAGTACACTTTCGCATATGAACGTTAATCATAATTCAAATACTATTCGTTCCTTGCCATCACGCCGACGGCATATTCTTTTTATTATTTCCTGCATACTTCTTATACTTGCAACCGGATATTTATTATATGTATCACTGCAGCGTACCATGCTCTTTGATCAGCACCGTTCAGTAACGTTTGCCATGATCGATAATGATTTTTATCATGCCTATCATCAATGGCAGACACCGCATAATCATGCACTCAGTAATTATTGCGCTGTCATGCATCACGCCGGACTGGATACTATTCTTCGTCCGCCGATAACGCTCGGCGATTTACAGCGAAATGGCATACTCACGATTATGCGGGGACGTGAATTGAATATGTACCATACTATTTCAAACATTCGTCCGGATTTAATTTATTGCACTGTCCGAGCGAATCAGGAACCTGACTGGCCGTTTATTCCTATCGAACGGAGAGTCATCGGTTCAAACATAATTGTTGGTTCAGACTGGTTTTATCAGGAATTGACGGATACCCCGCTCTCTCGCAAACCGCTCCCGCTTCCGTACTGCATGCGTAATACATTTCAGATTGTTTCACTGCACGATCGTTTTATTGTTCAAAACATTGATGGATATGCCGGCATTAGTACCAATAATTGCCTGATTATTGATTATTCAGCTCATCCGCAGCCTCGTGCAGATTGGACTCATATTGAACGCGTTTTCCGACCGGCTATTTCGCGTAATTATCCGAAGAATATATCACACTATATACGACAGGTAGTACGCGCGGTTCACGAACGCCGTGTCTCATTGATTATCATTCCACCATATACAACTCGATATGGTGCACTGTCTGCTGAAACATTTCTTCGCTCAATTACACAAAACCCTATTATTAAAAAACGCCGCGAAAAGACAACCGATACCACAGCAGCCGTTAAAAAAATTGATTCGCTGCTCTCATCAGCATTATATCTGCCGGTATTAATTATTGCATTTCTTTCTTTATCATTTTTTATTGCAGCCCGACAGCGTGCTATTGGAATTAATGGAAAATTATTAGTACTCATGCTTTCCGCCGTATTGCTCGTTATTGCGGCACTGTTTGCAGGTGAGCACATCCCGACAATTCCAATGATTGCAGTCCCGTTATTCTTCATTATTGCCCTACCGGCGCTGTATACATTGGAACTGCAGACCATTCCTGCTCTTGCCGCACACTCTGTTGTAAAACAAATTACAACAGCCGGTATACTTATTCTGCTCACTGTTGCTGCCGGTATTATCGCACGCAGTTCAGCATTCGGAATATATACCGATATCGGATATCCGCCATTTTTTGGTGTCCGATTATTATATATCATTCCTGTTGTTGTAATTATGTTTTTTCTGGCACGCACCTATCTGCCGTACGGTCATCATACAACTCTAACATTTTTTGATGTCGGATTACTGGCGGTGCTGGTAACCGCATTCGCTTGGGTGATGCTTCGTTCCGGCAATCATTCAATGGGAATGATTATTCCCGGTGAACATGCCATACGTAACTCTATTGAGCAAATATTACCGATACGTCCGCGTTTTAAAGAATTTTTAATCGGGTATCCTCTGCTTATCGCTGCCGGCGGTCTGCGCCGCCCATTTGCTCGGCTAACCGCAACTGCCCTCGGCATGCTTGGACCGCTGACAACATTTAATTCTTTCCTGCATATGCATACCCCGCTCTCATTGGTATTAATACGCAGCGGTATCGGTATTGCATTCGGCATCAGTATCGGCATCGTACTGCTGATAGTTTTAAATGCCCTTTCGGATGATTATGAGTAATTATATTATAAACGGTTTTCTCGGGTTTGGAAATTTCGGTGATGACTGGCTGCTTGAATCTGTTATTACAGACTTGAAGTCGATTGACCGGCAAGCCCGCTTTTTTGTTTTGAGTGCGAAAAACCCCATGAATCTTCCTGATACATGTACTGCGATCAATCGTACTGCTGTTGCACGATGGCGATCCGTATTGAAACAAACGAAAGCTGTTATAACGATCGGCGGAATCTATCAGGATGAAAGCAGCCGCCGTTCATTATTGTGGTACAGATTTATACATTACTGTGCTCGTCAAGCATCAGTACCAATAATAGATTACGGTGTGGGAGCAGGACCGCTTTCACGATGGGGCAGGCGTTGTACAATTAATGATTTAAAGCAACATACACAGGTCAGTATACGTGATCAGTATTCATTACAATCACTAACTCAGAACAACGATACAATCCCTTCAAATATAACAATCGCACATGACATCTGCATTGGCCGCACTATCCCGAAACAAAAACAGCGGCATATGATAATCTTCAATCCCCGGCTTGACGGCTGTTCTGCAGGCACGATACGGTTATATGCTGCATTTTACAGTCATCTGCGCCGATATTTCTCCGATTTCGGGCTGAATGTTGTCTTGTTATGTAATATGCATGCTGAAAAAAAAATTAGTAAATTATTAATAAACACTTGCGATAATGCCGGTATTGTATGGTATACTACTATAAAGAGGCATTTGTCTCTGATAGCGGCATCACCTATGATAATCACCGGACGATATCATTCTTTAATAGCCGCAATAGCAGCACATGTTCCGGCAGTTGCTTTAAACTCACCGGAAAAAACCGCGGCATACGCACATATGCATGCTTTGCCGGTTATCAGTATTAATAATACTGTTTCTGCAGTAAACAGAACTGCCGTAAACCGCGTCAAAGAATTATATCGTAACCGGCAGCAGCTGCAGCGGACAATGAAGCAGCGGAATGCCTCCTCGTATGCAGTATTGCGTAAACTGCTCGCTCATGCACTCAAGTAAGAGAGGAACCTTTCTATGAAACATTCTGATACGAAACTCCGTAAACTGATAAGCAGAATTATTCAGCGGGAACGACTTCGCTGGCTTTCAATAATACTTGTTTTAACACTTATTATTGGCGCCTATGTCATTGCGGCCTATACACCGATACTCTCTGCAACAGACTATGACTTTATTCGTCCGGTTAACATCGTGTTCAGTTTGATACGAACACAATTTGTCGAACTTATTGATGAGGAAGAATTAGTACTGGGTGCGGTTGAAGGCATGGCAAAACGACTGGACGATCCCTATTCAGTACTGATGGATGACCGGCAATATGACCGTCTGCAAACGGTTACGAAAGGACATTTTTACGGCGTCGGAATGTATATCGGGATTCGCGACGGTATTTTAACCTGTATATCACCAATAAAAGATACGCCCGCATATCGCGGCGGGATGATGAGTGGTGATCAAATACTGTATGTTGAAACAAACTCAACAAAAGGGTTTTCGGTTGAACAAGCCGCTGACATGATAAAGGGTAAAAAAGGCACTGAAGTAACGCTCGATATTTATCGTCCGTCAGTTAACGAACGCATGAAGATTACTCTTATGCGTGATGATATAAAAATTAATTCAATAGAATCAACCTATATCACCAATGAGAAAATAACATATGTTCAAATCATTAACTTTGGCAATGATACTGCCGGGGATTTATTTAAAATTGCGGAAAAAATTGATGCAAAAACATCGAAAGGTTTAATTATTGACGTTCGCGGCAATCCGGGAGGATTGCTTGCCGCAGCGGTACAAATATCGGATATGTTCTTAAAACAAGGAACAATGATTGTCTATACAAAAGGACGCACTCCGTCTGCAACCTCTGAATACCGTGCCTCATCGCTTATGGTTGCGGAAAAACTGCCTATTATTATTCTCGTTGATAACGGCAGTGCTTCGGCAAGTGAAATTATTACCGGTGCACTTATGGATAATAAACGCGCGCATGTTGTCGGTATTAAAACATTCGGAAAAGGTTCCGTGCAGCGCTTATTCCCGATTAATCCGCCGAAAGAACAGCCTGCATTAAAACTGACAACTGCTTATTATTATACCCCGTCAGATGTCTGTATTCATAAACTCGGTATTATGCCGAATACCGTTATTTCAAATCTTGAAATGAATCCGACAAATGTAAAACATATGCAGCAGCTTTTACAGAATTCAAATTACAATAACTGGATTAAAGGCTGTCGAACACTTGATGAAAGCATTACATCAAACTATTATACAGAACACATTACAACTGAATATACGAACGTTTCATACGCAGAGTTTGAACGATTAACCACAATACAGCATCAGCGATGGTTTGGTTCACGTCATATTGATACAAAAAATGATCTGCAGCTTGCAAAAGCAATCCAAATGCTCCATGACGGTAAGGTGCATAGTCCGTACGACGAGTAATTGTCAGATATTTTTGTTTTTTTTGTGTTTAATAACAGAAGAACACTGTTTCATACTTTGTACAAATATAAACCGATTATCCTGTACTGAAGCGCAGTGCTGCAGTATCTAATACCTGCAAAGCTTTTTCTTTGCCGTATAAGGTAAGTACATAATCAAGTTCAATCCCTTGTGTGCAACCGGTTAACAGTATTCGTATCGTCATATAAAATGCTTTCCCTTTAACACCGGCAGCGCGGGAGGCTGCTCCCAACAATGGCTTTATCATGTGCAGCGTAAGCGGTTCGCTGTCCTCGATTTCCGCACGCAGAATATTACAAATCTTTTGTGCTTCTTCGGGAGAAACATATTCCATCATTGAATCCCATTCTTTCCATATTGGCTCGTGAGCAAAAAATATTTGCGCATATTCAGGCATATCCTGAATAGAAGCACAATATCCGCGTGTTGCGGTAACCAGCATTTCCAGCCATTCCCGTGAGTGCTGCATTGTATTAAACCCTGCAATGCGATATGCCTCAATAGTTCGATCGGTAATATCAGCAATAGGCGCTGCTTGCATATGCATATGTGCAAGGTGGCGAAACTTTTCTTTATCAAATACCGCATCGCTTTTCGCACACCGATGAAGATCAAAATGACTGATAAGCTGCTGTGCAGACAGAAACTCTTCTCCATCCGGGGATGACCACCCTAATAATGCGAGATAATTCATCAATGCCTGCGGTAAAAACCCCTCTTTCATATAGAGCAGCATATTTGCCGCTTCATCACGTTTTGATAATTTTTGACGGGATTCATCAAGGATAACCGAAACATGAGCATACTGCGGCGGCGTTAATCCGAACGCTTCATATAATGCAATTTGTCGGGGAGTGTTTGACAGATGTTCAACCCCGCGAATAATATGTGATATTTTCATTTCATAATCATCAACAACAACGGCAAAGTTATATGACGGCGATCCGTCCGACTTGCGGATAATAAAATCACCGATACGGTTGGTATCATAGGTAACCGCACCGCGCACGATATCATTAACCGTAATAATTTTATCAGGCATACGAAACCGAACATGGGCAATACGGCCTTCAGCTTCAAAAGCAGCACGTTCATCATCAGTCAGGTGTGCACAGCGCCGGGAATAAACCGCCGGCAGACCGGCTGCCTTTTGCCGTGCTTTTTCAGCGTGTAATTCTTCATCGGTATCATAGGCATAGTATGCTTTATCTTCGGCAAGAAGTCGGTCGATATAGCGATTGTAAATATCACTGCGCTGTGACTGAATATACGGTCCGTACGGACCGTCCTTGCCCGGACCTTCATCCCAGTCAAGCCCGAACCATGTTAATGCAGTAATAAGTCCGTCAGCGGCTTCCTGTGTAGAACGGATTTTATCGGTATCCTCAATTCGCAGAATAAATGCCCCCCCATTATGACGGGCAAATAACCAATTAAATAATGCCGTACGGGCGCCGCCGACATGTAATGAACCCGTCGGAGACGGGGCAAATCGAGTACGTATGGTTTTTGATGATACTGTATTCATACCGCTATGATAGACCCGTGCACGCATTGATGCAAGTATAAAGTATTATTAAAATAATCACTTGCCTCACTATGAACAATGCATTACAGTACGCCTGCTTTGAAATATACAAAACGACAACACTATAATGTTATACTATACAGCGGTATAATCACAGCGGCTTTTTTTCTTCTTTCCGGTAATCACTATGCACCGCGCCCGCAGAAAATGACTTCATTGGTACCATCCGGTGTGGTTGCGGTCATTTATATGCCGGCACCGGCCGCAACGTGGACGACGATTAAAAAAAACCCGGCGTGGAGTTATTTTGCGAAAACACAAACCGGGAAACGATTTATTACAACGTTTGCATCTAATTTTCAGCAATTTTCATTCATGGGATACAGTACGAAAGACATTCTTCAATTATACGGACGGGACGGTATCGCATTGTTTTGGAATATTAATGCAGCAGCACCGCGTTTCGGATACGTCTTTTATATCGGCGGAAAAGAAGAAAAGGCAAAAAAAGTAATCCATGTAATACAGGATATGGCAATTATCAATAAGGTGTCATTAGAGGAATTTCAATACGGTAAAAAAAAGATTACTGTTTATGGGATTCAGCAAAAATTGTATATTGCACAGCATGGGTCATATCAGTTTTGGGCAAATTCACGAACAAACATAATTCAAATGCTCAACCGTCATACCGGTACAGCACCGCAGCCTTCAACTCGCTTCATGCATGCACTGCAGAAAATTGACAATCATAATGATATACAAATTGCACTTGATATATCCAATGCTGAGGTACAACGCCGCCTCTCTGCATTATGCGGCAATGCCCTTGAAGATGACTATGCATATGCGTACGGATACCTGAGTATACAAAAACGTATAAAGCTGTTTTTAAAACTATACCGTAACGGAAAAAGTTTCTCTGCCGTACCGGCAGGATTAAAAAACTCTGCAACACTGCAGCGTTTTGTTTCAAAAAATATATATTTCTATCAGCAAGTTGATCGTACGCCATTACGTATTAATCAAACAAAAGCATGGAGCGCACTGCGATATCCGAAAATAATCACCCCCGGCAGTATTACATTGCTGACAAAGCCGCAGCAGTCCATTGCGGAAGAAGGACGTATACTTATGGAACGGCTGCCGGTAACAGAATGTGCATGGTTATTCCGGCGGAAAACCTTTACTGATAAACTGATAGTATTGGGAGTACTGACGAATACCTCCGTATCACTATCGAAAAAATTATTCGGTGTAGAAAAAAGTGCTCTTGCAGTTTTCGCCTATGACGGGTATACCATATATGCACAAAAAAATAATCCCGAATGGTATTATTGTAAACAAGGCACGGTTGTGCTTCTATCAAAAAGCAAACGCGAAATTCAAACAACGATGGCGAATTATTTTGGAAATGGTATTCGATCGACAAAAACGTATATGAATGTCTGGCAAAATATTGCGAAGAAAAAGATTTGGTTTACCTATTGTTATTTACGCACAACAATTTGGGACACCTATGCAGCCAGTTCAGATAAACGGGAACGCTATCTCATAGCCCCCTTTTCAAAAGCATTCGGTGTATATACTTTTTTTGCGGAAACCGACAGCACTTCGCTAACCTTACATGTTGAAACATGGCGGGTAATACACTAGAGAGCTGATATTATGAATACATTGAAAAAAGATATTATTGAAATTCTTGAAGCAGCGGTACGAACGGCATTACACAGTGAAGCAGCACTCATACCGCCTGACTTTACCGTACGACTTGAATATGCGCGGGTTGCTTCCGCCGGTGATTATGCGGTAACGACAGCACTTGAACTCGCGAAGCCGCTGAAAGATAATCCGATGAAAATTGCTGAACGTATTGTTGCTGCTCTTAATGATCGTGACGGTATGTTTAAACAAGTAACAATTGCACCGCCCGGATTTATTAATATCACCCTTGCAGCAGATTTTCTGCACGATATGCTTGAAAATATACTCGATGAAAAAGAGCACTATGGTATTTCTCCGGTTAGTAATGAAGAACGAATACTTGTTGAGTTTGTCAGCGCCAATCCGACCGGTCCATTGAATATTGTCAGTGCCCGTGCTGCCGCCGTTGGTGATACGCTTGCACGTATTCTCAGTGCAGTCGGATATCACGTGCGTAAAGAATATTATATTAATGATTACGGCAATCAGGCTCGTTTGCTTGGTGAATCAGTGTATGCACAGGTGCAAACACTGCGCGGTAATCCAACACCCGTCCCCGATGATGGATATCATGGTGAGTATATTCGTGATATTGCTGAATCCCTGCTCGCTGAAAAAGCAGATATGCTTACTGTCTGTGAAAAACATGCTGATTATATTTCAGTATGCGCAGACTATGCGATTGATATGAATGTTGAACAGCAAAAGAATGTACTTGCCCGATATGGTGTTGTGTATGACAGCTGGTTTTCGGAACGCCGCTCACTGCATGAAATCGGCAAAGTTGATGATGCGTTTGCATTTCTCCAAAAAAACGATTTGTTATACGAAGAAGAAGGGGCGTTCTTTTTTAAATCAAGTGAGTATGATGACGAAAAAGATCGTGTTGTACGGCGTGCTGACGGACGGCCAACGTATTATATGGCGGATATTGCATATCATATTCATAAGTATCATCAAGGTTATGATCGCCTTATTAATATTATCGGACCGGATCACCACGGATATATTGCACGGCTTACCGGTGCAATGCATGCACTCGGACATCCGCGTGAATCATTGGAAATGATTATCTGTCAGCAGGTTAATCTTCTTGAAGATGGTCAAAAAGTAAAAATGTCAAAACGTGCAGGAAAACTGACTACCATGGAAGCATTATTGGATGAAGTCGGCAGCGATGCTGCCCGTTATTTTTTCTGTATGCGTTCAATTTCATCACATCTTGATTTTGATCTTGCATTGGCAAAGAAAAAATCTGATGATAACCCGTTGTTTTATGTCCAATACGCACATGCCCGTATTTGTTCGATTTTTCGACAAGCCGCAGAGCGCGGTATTCGTCTTCCTGAAAAAGGTGACCTCTCTTTGTTAACCGCACCGGAAGAACTCAATCTTATCAAACGTCTCTGTGCATTACCTGACGAAATTGTTACCGCTGCCGATAATCGTCAGCCGCATATTATTCCTACCTACTTGGAATCATTAGCCGCTGATTTCCATAAATTTTATACTGAGTGTATTGTTATCAGTGAAGACACCGCATTAACAACAGCACGCCTGCTGCTCTGTCGCGGTGCACAAATCGTTATTGCCAATACACTTAAACTAATGGGCGTATCAGCGCCGGAGCATATGTAAATGTATGGTTCTGATCCGGAACAACCGCTGAGTGTTTCACAATGTACACACGAAATTAAAAACCTGTTTGAAACGCATTTTTCCGGTGTATGGATTAAAGGAGAAATATCCGGTCTGCGTCCTGCTTCGTCGGGTCATTACTATTTTTCGTTAAAAGATGAACAGGCGGTTATCAGTGCAATAATTTGGCGATCAAAAGCACTCCGGCTTGGTGTGCAGGATTTAAGTGAAGGCGTTGAAGTAACGGTATTCGGCAGAATTGACGTATACGCACCCCGCGGCGGTTATCAGATAATAATTGAATCACTGATACGCGGCAGTACCGGAACATTATATACCCGATTTTTACACCTGAAAGAAAAACTTGAATCTGAAGGTTTATTTGATCGACGCCGTGAAGACGAAGTCCCGTTGTTTCCGCGTGCGCTCGGAGTGATTACCTCAGCAACCGGAGCTGCTGTTCGTGATATTTTAAAAGTATTAAACCGCCGGTGGCCATCTCTTCCCGTATATATATATCCGGCTCAAGTACAGGGAACTGCAGCTGCTGCAACTCTTATTCGCGGACTTGAAGTGCTCAGTCACCGCCCGGTACCTGAATGTTTCGGAGATCCGGTTGATTGTATTATTCTTACCCGCGGCGGCGGATCAATAGAAGATCTATGGTGTTTCAATGATGAAACACTGGCACGTGCAATTGTCAATTCACCGCGACCGGTTATTTCCGCTGTCGGGCACGAACGAGATTTTACCATTGCTGATTTTGCAGCCTGCAAACGTTCCGCAACACCATCTGCTGCTGCTGAAATCTGTATTCCCGAACACCGTTCCATTGCCGCTACCGTACAAAATTACATCCGTAGAATTACCAGCTGGTGGCATAATACGCATGAACGGCATTTAAATAGTCTAAACCATATGACTGTACGACATCTCTCACGTTCATTGCTGGCGGGGATTGATTCAAAACTCCTGCATCTTTCAACACAGCATGAAAAACTCGAGAAATGGATTACCAAACGATATGCCGTTTATCGTGAACGATGGCTGCGTGCTCATGAACGTCTGCAGGTTCTTTCACCGCAAAGCATACTTGACCGCGGGTTTTCAATCACCTACGATACTCATGGGTGTATCATTAAAAACGCAGCGGCGGTTGCTCCTGAGAGTCCGATATCAGTACGCTGCGCAGTCGGCACACTTAATGCCCGTGTTACAAAAGTAATACAGAAAGAAAAGAAATGACCTCATCAAAAACAAAATCAAAAAAGCCTGAGCGATTTGAGAAAAAACTTAGCCGCTTGGAAGCAATTATTGAAAAACTTGAAGATGGCAATCTCGATCTTGAAGATGCAATGCAACAATTTGAAGAAGGGGTTGCACTTTCTGCCGAATGTCAGGCATGGCTGGAAAAAACCGATAAAAAAATTCGGCGTCTTCTTGATGCACAAGGAATTTCCATTGATGCTGTTGCCGAAGAGGATTTTGAAAAATGACTATTGGCCGCCGAAAAGAATTAATACTCCTTTCATTACGTATTATCGGTGCGGCAGCAGTCGGTGTTTGTGCTATGTACAGTGCATGGCAGCTGCGCTCAATAACAACTTTCGGGATATTTACGAATCTTATTGCACGTTCAACGATGCTGAACTTTTGGGAGTTTTTCCCTGTTATTGCTATCGTACAACCGGGAGTTATGTATTTTTTAAAAAATCATCGTTTAACTATCCGGCATAATTTTTCATATGTTATTATTAATATACTATTTGCAACCTTGTTAATAACAATGGCGCTTGTTGTATTTGCTTATTTTATCGGTCAGGTTATTTGGTCGCAGCGTGATGCACTTGCATTTCGTTCGGTATTAGTTATTTTTACACTGAATAATGTTGTTTTTCTCACCATATGGTCATTTATTCTGTCAATGATTTCAGGAGTCCCGCGCAAGAATAATGTTCTTCTTGTCGGTACCGGGCCCATTGCTGATGATATTATCAATGAAATCGAAAACGACCGCTGGCTTGGCATGCGTATCATTGGAATTGTAACGCTTTCAGCACGTTCACATAGTAAAAAATACAAAGACTATCCTATACTCGGCTCAATAAAAGATATTCCGAAACTTGCTAAAAAATATACGTTTAATGAAATTCTCATCATTCCGAAAGGCAGCTGGCAGGATACGCTCATTGATGCAATATCCGAAGCTGAACGGATTAACACGCGTATTATGGTTGTTCCGTCAATATACGATATTCTTATCGGTCAGTTACGCGAAGTGCGTATTCGTGATATACCGCTTATGGAGTTTTTACGTGAACCGGATGATCTTTTTTATCGCGCATATACCCGTATTACCAATATTATCACTGCCATTATACTGCTGCTCTGTACACTGCCGCTATGGATTATTATTGCGGTTCTGATAAAACTTGATTCTCCCGGACCGATTTTTTATACCCAAACCCGTGTTGGCCGTAAACAAAAACTGTTTGATATTATTAAATTCAGAACCATGCGGGCAGATGCTGAAAAAACATCCGGTGCGGTCATGTCAAGCAAAAATGACCCGCGTATTACCCGTATCGGACGTGTATTACGCGTATTGCGTCTTGATGAATTACCGCAGCTGATAAATATTATTAAAGGAGAAATGAACTTTCTTGGTCCGCGTCCCGAACGACCGAAGTTTGTTGCACAATTTAAAAAATCTGTTAAAGGGTATAGCGAACGCTTTAAAATTAAACCCGGGCTGACCGGATTGGCACAGACACACGGCAATTATACGACATCACCGGAAAATAAACTTAAGTATGATTTGGCATATATTTATAATCATTCTTTTTGGCTGGATATGCTCATCATTTTTGAAACCATTAAAACAGTTATAACCCGTCAAGGAACATAACGAAAGAAAAGCTCATGACATCACCGCTGTTTGAACCATTGATACAGTTCGGAAAACAATTATTGTCATTTGCTCTCCCTAATTACTGTATAACATGCGGCAACAGTCTTTCAACCAAAGATACCGTTAGTGCTTTTTGTAATACGTGCTGGAATAAAATTCGCTGTATTACCCCTCCGCAGTGTTTGTACTGTGGGCGATCGCTGCAGCGCGCATCAGTTATAACCTGTGGCGACTGCAAAGAACGAACGTTTTATTACGATACAATATATGCAGCCGTGTGGTATGATGAGTTCGTACAACATGCAATCCATCTCTTAAAGTTTGAAAAACGGGAACATCTTGCCGCACCACTGGCTGATATTATCGTCAAACAGTATCCGCAGCCGCCCGCCGTTGATGCGCTGTGTCCGGTGCCTTTGCATCCCCGCCGCTATCGGGAACGGGGATTTAATCAAGCGCAGCGCATTGCCCGTCAATTAAGCCTTCGCTGGGGAATCCCGTGTATTACTCCGCCTGTTCGGCGTGCACTGAATACCGAACCGCAATCTCTATTAAAACATAATGAGCGGAAAATGAATCTTCGTAATGCCTTTGCCGTTCGCGGTGAAATGATCGTTACGCCACCACCGGCGCGAATTGGTCTCGTTGATGATGTCTTTACTTCGGGTGAAACAGTAAACGAATGCGCACGTATTATGCGGCATATTGATGTCAGCTACATTGCGGTTATTGTTGCTGCACGGGCAGTTGTCGTATGAATTATACCTTATTTGTTATGCTCATCGCCGCAGCGGCTATGTTCGGATATAGTATGTTTTTCGTGATACGATATAACCGCTATATACAATTTAAAAAGAAAATAAATCTTCTCCGCTTTGGTCTTTCGCAAAAAGCAGTACTGCAATTGCTTGGTTCACCGAATAATAAACAACGCCGGCAGACTAAATATGGTCTTGAATCACTCTGGGTGTATCGAACGTTTCATGGTCATAATGAACAGGCGGTTGTCATTACATTTGTGCAGGGGAAAATTGCGGATATTGATACAACTCACAGCAGTTTATATCGCTGATTATATATTGATATTGTATATCGTATGTATACACCACTAAAAATAAACACATCTGTATACGCCGAATAAAAAAAATCGTACAACAAACTATCAAACATTACCATAATACCGCCGATCACCAAAAATAAACTTTCGTATATAAAACGTACTGATATCCGGCGAGGAAAATTATATTTCGGTTATATAAATTGTAATTCGTTCTTCTCATCTTTTATGTTTTATTATTTAAAATCATCCCGGCAGGTGCCCCGATATTCAATCGCCCGACATATACAATATAATATAGTGCTCTCTGCCCGCAAGCAATGCAAATACAATATTGTTGTTTCTTAAAAGCCTTATCAGCTGCAGCACATAGTATCAGGATAATACTTGAGCAACACGGAAAAATACTTTATACTTTCTGTTTATCCGTCAGTCAGTAGAGGAGTAAATGAAATAATGAATAAAACGTTTATACTTGATACCAATGTATTGGTACATGATGCTGATGCTTTGCATGCATTTGATGATAATACCGTTGTCATTCCACTCATCGTCATTGAAGAACTTGACAATATGAAAAAATATCATGATCAAAAAGGGTATACCGCGCGCCGTATCTCTCGTTTAATTGATTCATACCGACAAAGCGGTGCGCTGAATATCGGTGTGCCGCTGGAAAACGGCGGGAAATTACGGGTTGAAATGGGAGCGATTGATGTTCGTTTACCCCCCGGTCTTGATCCAAATAAAAAAGACAATCAAATATTAAAAATCGCCGCATATTATCAGGAAAAATATACACGGGAGAAAAACGGCAGGAAAGTTATTTTTGTCAGTAAGGATTTAAATCAGCGAATAAAATGTGCTGCTATGGGAATTGAAGTGCATGATTTTGAATCAAAAAAAGTCGATATTAATACCTTATATTCAGGGTGGCAGGAAATATTAGTCAGTAAGGATATTATATCAGCATTTTATAAGCATAAAAAAGTCCCGTTCAATCATATCAGCCAAGAAGATGAAGAAGCGATTTATCCGAATAAAATGTACCTTCTGAAAGATGAAGCAAACTTTGCCAAAACGGCTCTCGCGCGACTTGATGAAAACGGCACCGAACTTATTCCGCTGCAGTATCAAGGTGAAATAGTATGGGGTATTACCGCACTAAATATGCAGCAGCGTTTCGCATTTGAATTATTACTTGATGAACGCATATCATTGGTATCCATGGTCGGACCGGCAGGCACCGGAAAAACATTATTAGCTATTGCATCGGGGCTGCAGCAAACAATGGATGAACAAAAATACAAAAAAATACTGATATCGCGTCCGGTTATACCTATGGGAAAAGATCTCGGATATTTGCCGGGTGATGTTGATGCGAAACTATCCGTTTGGATGCAGCCGATATTTGATAACATTCATTTTATTATGTCACAAACACAGGAAGAAGATCATTCAGCAAAAGATACTATTGATAAAATGAAATATTTCACCGAAAGCGGACTCATTGAACTCTCTGCGGTAACGTATATTCGCGGGCGGTCTATTCCGAAACAATTTTTTATTGTCGATGAAGCACAAAACTTAACGCCGCATG
Source organism: uncultured Spirochaetia bacterium (assembly GCA_964490645.1). GTDB lineage: Bacteria > Spirochaetota > JAHITG01 > CAZBCL01 > CAZBCL01 > CAZBCL01. The sequence continues at coordinate 42,611 of CAZBCL010000009.1, read as the reverse complement.
AGATAAAAACCATTATTTCACGTGTCGGACAGAATACAAAAATTATTTTAACCGGCGATCCGTTCCAGATTGATAATCCGTATCTTGATGCTGAATCAAACGGGCTTTCATATTGTGTTGAAAAATTTAAATCCCAACGTATTTGCGGACATGTAACACTCACAAAAAGTGAACGCAGCCCGCTTGCTTCACTGGCAGCTGACCTGTTATAATGCTTTATATACTGATGTAAGGAGAATTATACGTGCTTCTATTTTTTATTATTGCCGGCACTCTGCTTGTAATCGGAATACTGTTTTTTATTATATCGTTACATAAGAATACCGGATCGTTTATGCAGATTAATCGTCTCCTTGAACAGGGAAACCGAACGAAAGCAAAGAACCTGCTCAGTACGCGTGTCTCAACAACTCATAACAATCCGCAGGCACAATGGCTGCTTGCACAACTTCATTATCAAGATGCGGAGTTTGATTATGCACTCGTTCAAGGGCGCGCGCTGTTGCGCAATACATCGCTGCCGCCGGAAATTGATATAAAAAAAGTACATGCCCTCTTAGTAAACAGTTATATAAAAAAAGAACAATGGGATAATGCATTAACGGAATTAAAAACCATACAGGAAAAATTAGGCGCCGATTGGGAATTGATGAAAAACTTCGGGGAAATCCTTATTTGTAAACATGAATATTCCGAAGCCTTGAAATATCTCGGACATGCCGATCAATTAAAGAAAAATGACTCTGATATTCTTGCCCGTCTGGCAGAATGTTATTATTATCTTGGACAAATTGACAAAGCACGAAGTATTCTTGAAACCGTTATTCAGCTCGATAAAAAAAACGGGCTTGCGCATTTTCTTTTAGCTGAAATTTATAAAAATAATAAATCCTGGGACGGCGCTATCAATATGTACCGTACTGCATTACACACACCTCGCTACAAACTGCACGCCTTCTATGGAATAGGCTATGCATATAGTAAAAAAGATATGTATACCAATGCAATCACCGTCTTATCCGAAGGATTGGAATATGTCGAACATCGTATTCATTCTGCTCGTGAAGAACGACTGGCTTCAACACCAATTGTACTGGAAATGCGATACCTTCTTGCAACAGCATACCTGCAGGATAAGGATTATCAGGGGGCGATAGACCAATGGTATGAAATCAGCAATATCAATCCGGACTATAAAAATGTAAAAGCATTATTGCAGGAAAATAAACGGCGCGGGAAAGATCGTATTCAGGATTATCTGATTGCAAAGGATCTAGAATTTAATAAAATCAGTAAGCATATTATTGAATCATTGGAATACACAATACTGAATTATTCAAATATTGATAAAGAAACCATTGTTGCAGAATGTCAAACAAAAGATATTAAACTGAATAAACTCCACAATGTCTTAATCGTCTTGAAACGACAATTAACGCCTATTGGTGAACGGCAAGTCATTGATGCGGAACGAATTATGCAGCGGTATTCCGCACAGGAAATGATTCTTATTTCTCCGATTGGTATTGCACCGACCGCTATGCGCTATGCGCTTAAAAAGCCAATTCAATTCGTCGGGAAAAATCAGGTTATGCGCTATATTAAACACTACGAAAAAATGCGCGGACAATAAAAAGAGAATAGTTTAAATATTTGCATTTACAGTATCTTCATGCAAAATAGCGATAATGCGATTTTAGGAGAGGGGAGGATACTATGACCAATAGTACCGTTCCAATTAATAATATTGTTATTGTATAATGATACTCGGAGAAATACTTTGTTTTATAGTTATCCGACCGGCTGCGACGGCGGTTTTATTGTTCCTTAATGACATGCGTTATG
>CAZBCL010000009.1:17987-40666 GCA_964490645.1 uncultured Spirochaetia bacterium | reverse complement strand
CCTTAATGACATGCGTTATGATAAGTGGCACCATACGGTTATTCGACCGGCTGCGACGGCGGTTTTATTGTTCCTTAATGACATGCGTTATGATAAGTGGCGCCATACGGTTATCCGACCGGCTGCGACGGCGGTTTTATTGTTCCTTAATGACATGCGTTATGATAAGTGGCACCATACGGTTATTCGACCGGCTGCGGGGGGGTTATTGTTCCGTCAGCAATTAATTGCTGATATTTATCAAAATCAAACTGAATAGTACCCTGCGGGCATTTTTTATAGCCGGCGGCATCTCCGGTAAATGTATTCGGATCAACGACAGCACAATTGTCAATAACCTGACAACCGTTTCCATCAACTGCTTTTTCACAAATTTTACAGCCGGTGCAGCCGACAGTACAATATTTTCGTGTAACCCCGCCTTTATCTTTTGAGATACATGCAATAACCTGATACGTTCGCTGTGCCGGCATTAGGGTAATAATATCACGCGGACATGCTTCGACACATTTATTACAACCGGTACATTTTTCTTCAATAACAACAGGAAGCCCGTTTTCATTCATATAAATAGCATTAAACTTACAAACGGTAACACACGTGCCGTACCCCAAACAGCCATATGAACAAACTTTATTGCCGCCGGTAAGTGATGCCGCCCAGCAATCTTTCGGACCGGTATACGGACCGTATCTGCGGGCTTCAGCATGCCCGCCCTGACAACGTACGACGGCAATCATTTTTTCTTTTACCGCTGTTTCAATACCGAGTATACGAGAAATATCATCCAGCGTTGATTGCCCGCCGGGAGCACATAAATCAGGAGCAGCGCCATTTTTAATAATCGCTTCAGCATATTGCATACATCCGGGATATCCGCACGCACCGCAATTAACATGGGGCAGTATTGCTTCAAGCTTTTCTATTTTCTCATCAACCGGAACATGCAGTTTTTTCGAGGCGAAGGCAAGACCTATCCCGAATAATAATCCAATTAATCCAATAATGAGAAATGCAAATATAATAATTGTAACCGGATCCATTATTACCTCACCTATTGTAAACTTAACGAACCGAAAGCACTAAAAATCAATGCCAGTAATCCGCTCGCGACAAATGCAGCAGGAGCACCTTTAAATATTGCCGGTACCGGAGCCCGATCAAGACGTTCACGAATACTTGCCATAAGAATAATTGCAACCGTAAATCCAATGCCGGCGCAAAAACCATTAAATGATGATTTCATAAAACTGCTGCCGAAATCTTTAACATTAATTAATGCAACTCCAAGAATTGCACAATTTGTTGTTATTAACGGCAGATAAATTCCTAATGCCTGATACAGGCTTGGACTAAAACGGTTTAAAAACATTTCTACAAGCTGTACCAATGTTGCGATAACAAGAATATACGTAACGGTCTGCATAAATTGAAGATTTACCGTTGTACCGAATACGATAAACTCCGGTGTAAGAAGATAGGTCTGTAAGAGCCAGGTTACCGCTGAGGCAATGGTCATAACAAAAGTTACCGCAAAACCCATACCGACAGCAGCATCAAGATTTTTCGACACTCCGATAAACGGACATAATCCGAGAAAACGCGCTAATACAAAATTATTAATAAAAATGGCGGATAAGGCAATGTACATATATTCTTTCATGTCTGTTTCCTCTTAACGATGTGCACGGGTATACACGGGAGTACCTTTTTTTGACTGTTTTAAATAATTTAAAAATGCCATGAGTACCCCGATAGTAAAAAATGCCCCGGCCGGAAGAATGAAAATAACCGCCGGCTGTAATGTTGGTATCACATCAATCAGGCTCAGTGCATATTCTTTATCGGTAACAAGGTATGTAATTGAGCCCGCACCCAGAAGTTCACGAATAATACTTATCACCGTGAGCGATAATGTAAATCCGATACCCATACCAAGTGCATCAAGAATCGAATCACCAATAGTATTCTTATTTGCGAACGCTTCAGCACGCCCGAGAATGATGCAATTAACAACAATCAACTGAATAAAAATACCAAGATTTGCATGCAGCTGCGATGCATACGCATGTAACACATAATCAACAATTGTTACGAATGTTGCAATAATAACAATATATGCCGGAATGCGTATCTTATCGGAAATAAATTTGCGCAGTACGGATATAATGATATTTGATCCTAATAATACAAAAATAACGGCAAAACCCATAGCAAATCCGTTAAACGCTTTATTCGATACCGCTAATGACGGACATAGACCCAGCATAAGTGTAAAAACCGGATTTTCTTTGAAAATGCCTTTTGTAAAAACATGTACAGGAGCTAATTCACTCATACATTGTGTTCCTTAATAGTACGGGTTTTTTTTGTACCGAAGACTTTCGGTTTAATATATCGATCAAGAAGCGGAACAAGGACATTCATCAGCAGAATGGAAAACTGAACCCCTTCCGGCATTTTTGATACCATTCTGAATATACCCGTCAATATTCCGCACCCGACACCGAAAATTATCATCCCCGGCAATGTAATCGGAGTGGTAACCATATCGGTTGCCATATACAATGCGCCGAGCATTAAACCGCCGGCAAGAAGATGATACAGGGGGTCCGCTTTAAAAATAAGCGCCATTCCCGCAACCGTCAGCAGATACATTAACGGTATCGGGACTTTAATAACACGACGATATACCAAATATATAAAACCGATTAAAAGCAGCAGCACACTGACTTCCCCGAGACAGCCCGGATGATTTCCTATAAATAAGTTCCAGTACATTTCCGAAGGTGCAGACCCTGCCGGTCCTGCAACACCTTGACCGCTCAGAACCGTTTGTATACCTTCTCCTAACGGTGTAGCACCGCTGAAAGTATCAGCAGTTTGTTCGAGCATCGTTTTCGCTGTTGTCTCCACGCTCGCTGATGATATACTTTCTGAAGCATTCGTCATGGCACGTCCCAGCCATTCCTGATATGCAGGCAAATGAAGAAATGCCGGGAGTTTCGGCAGTGTCCACCCGCCGGTCATTGGACCCGTCCATGCTGAATACACAAATACCCGTCCTGCTAATGCCGGATTCAGAAAATTATGACCTAATCCGCCGAATACATGTTTTACGATAGCAATTGCAAAAACACTCGCAATTGCCGGTATCCACAACGGAACTCCTGCATTCATATTAAACGCAATAAGAAAACCGGTTACAAAAGCAGAGCCATTCATAACGAAAGCAATCGGCTTTTTTGATACTTTAAGAATAATCATTTCCGTTGCAACTGCTGCTCCGATAGAAACAATCGTTACCCACAGAGTATCAATACCAAATACCATTAATGCCCATATCCATGCCGGAATCATGGCAATCATAACATCCCACATTATTTGCGGCAGTGAACTTTTTGACTTAATAAACGGTGATGATGACAACAGCAGTTTCGGTTCGGCCGACACCTGCGCCGCAGTATTGTTCATGTGTTCACTCATTACACCCACTCCTGACGCACCATTATTTTTGCCTGATTGAACCATTGAACTAATGGCCGATTACATGGACATACCGTACTGCATGCGCCACAGGCAATACAATCAAGTAAATTCGCATCCGTTTTCATTGCAGTCCATTGCTGCGACTCGGCAAGAATACTCATTTCACTTGGATTAAGCCCTGATGGACAGGTAAAGACACATCGCGCACAATGAATACAACTTGCCCATTTTGAGGATGGTAATGACGGCAATTCTTTTTTACTGAGAAATAAAATGCCGCTGCTCCCTTTGACTATCGGAATATCCAAATGCGGCACGGCAACCCCCATCATCGGACCGCCCATAATCACCGCCGCCGGCGGTGCGGTAAACCCGCCAAGCTGTTCAACCAGCTCACTGATCGTCATTCCAATTCGTATACTATAATTGCCCGGTTTTTTAATACACGACCCTGAAACGGTTACAATTCGGTCAATAAACGGTCGTTGTCGTATTACGGCATCATATATCGAAACAGCAGTCCCCACATTAATAACTACAACACCAATATTCATCGGAAGACCGCCGGACGGAACTTCCCGACCGGTAATTGCCTGAATAAGCTGCTTTTCGGCCCCCTGCGGATATTTAACCTTCAAAGGAACAACCGTTATCAATGCATCATCCTGCACCAATGCTGCTATTTTTTCTATTGCATCCTGTTTATTATCCTCAATACCAATATATATGTTCGTGCAGTTAAGAATTCGTGCAGCGATTGTAATACCGGTTATCATTTCTTCGGTTTGTTCAAGCATGGTTCGATGATCGCAGGTTAAGTAGGGTTCACATTCAACACCATTAATAATAAGCGTATCAATCGGTTTATCGGGCGGCGGATTAAGTTTGACATGCGTCGGAAACATGGCACCGCCTTTTCCGACAATCCCCGCTTCCGAAAGAGCGGCAATAATCTCAGCCGGCTCCATCGTCTCCCAGGGTAATGCTGATGATGCACTGCAGTCAGTTTTCCCTTCTTCTGCTGTTTCAAGAACAATACAGGGAACCATGCGGGCTGTTGCCGTATCTGTTGTATCAATTTTAGCAACCGTCCCGCTGACCGGCGCATGTATATATGCACTCATTATTCCATCAGCACGCGCAATAATTTGACCGACGGTAACTTCGTCGCCTGCCTGAACCATCGGAATAGCCGGTTTCCCGCAATGCATCTGCAAGGGTAATACTAACTTTTTGGGTAGCGGCAGTGTTTCAATTGAACGATGTTCCGTCATCTTTTTATAATGCGGAACATGTACGCCGCCGCCGGAAAATGTTTTCGTTTTTAACACCACAATAATGAATCCCTTTATTTATTTTCGGAATTTACGTTTTCCCGAAAAATTCCATTATACACCGTATAGGCTTCCATAACACCCGCTGCAATTGCTTTACTGGTAATTGTTGCGCCGCTGATAGTATCAACCGGAGCCGTTACTAAATCATTATATGTTTTTGAAGAAAATTTGCCGATGTACTTATCACGGTTTTTGCCGCTGAAAAGTTCTGCTCCGATTCCGGGTGTTTCATTCTGATTAAGAACGGCAATATCTTTAATACAACCGTTTGTGCCTATTCCGACAAGCATATTAATTGGTCCTGCATATCCGACCGGCGCTGTTTTAATAATGACACCAACATTGTGCCGATTGCCATTGCTTTCATACGTTGCCCAATACCCCGGATAATCAGTATTATTATTTGTAAAGACACATTCAGTAAACGAGACGCTCTCAAAAAGGGTTGAGAGACTATCCTGTAATGCAATTTTTTTATTTTCCTGAATACGAGTATTGGTAAAAGAAAACACAACTGCAAGCAATCCTGCTGAAAGTGCAGTAATAATAAATAGTTTTAAGCCTAATTTTAACATCCGCGAATGTCCGTCGTAGATTGTATACTCAATACCTGATTGGATACGACAGGTAATAAATACCGATGGCACTGTAGCAAATTGCCTCCCTGCTGTCAAGTTTACACTCACACTTTGTAATATCACAATAACACGGTTACCATGAACGGCAATGCACATACAAAGAGTGTATTATCCATTATTCATCTGCATTACAGAATTGAAGCATAAGAAATCAATACACATAGAAAATATACCGAGTATTATTATTAATAGGAGGAACACACTATACTGCGCGGCAACAATATAGGCAATAATATACATGTCTTTGTATCTTATATAAATCAGCACAATACTCATGTGATACCGGATAAACACTGATATTGACAGTACGGTATAATTATTGGTATAAAATTATAGGGTTAGAATTATACTGGGTACGATTACTTTAATTCAGGAGATGTTATTAATGCGATTACAGCAAAAGTTTATGTTGATATTCAGTTGTATGATTATAATACCATTATTGATCATTGGCGGAACAATAACTGTTTATACTATGGGGGCAATACATAAAATTGCCAAGGATCAATTAAGTGAAATTGCAGACGGCATATACAATATGTGCAAAACAAGTGATGAATTAATACAAACAAAAGTAAACAGTGATTTAAAAGTTGCACGCTATGTTATGAATAATTACGGGACTGTACGACTAAGTAAAAGTAAGAGAACGGTAACCGGCATTAATCAATATACGAAAGAAAAAGTTCGTTTTACCATTCCGACTATGAAAATAAATAATATATCATTATATCATAATTATACTATTGTTGATATGATTAGAAATCTTGTCGGCGGGACGTGTACAATTTTCCAAGTTGTCGGTGATGGCGATATTTTACGAATCACGACCAATGTTGAAAAGAAAAACGGAAAACGGGCGATTAATACATTTATTCCGCGCATCAATCCTGACGGCACTCCTAATCCCGTTGTGCAAACAGTATTAAAAGGTGATACGTTTTACGGAAAAGCCTATGTTGTCAATGCATGGTATTTAACGGCATATGAACCAATTTATTATAATAATACAATTGTCGGAGTATTATATGTTGGTGTCAAACAAAACAAAACGGAAACGCTAAAAAATGCTATTGCTGAATGTCTTCAAGGAAGAAAAGGGCATGTATGGGTTGTTGATGACAAAGGGAATTATATTGTTTCGAGGAATCGTGAATATGACAATGAAAATATTTGGGATCTTAAAGATAAAAAAGGTTCATATTTTATTCGTTCAATGATTACCAATACGAACGCTTCCTTTTTCCAAAAATATGACTCAATTGATTATTCAACCGATGATACAGTTACCCTCAAACCCGCTATTGCGGCGGTTCGTCAATTTCGCCACTGGGGTTGGACCATTGTTGCCAGTCGTGATTTAAAAGATTTTAATAAAAATATAATTGTTCTTGCACGATTATCAGCACTAATCGGATTATTAGTACTTAGCATCGGTATATTTGCGGCAATTTATTTCAGTAAATCAATAACACATCCTATTGTAACGTTAGTTGACGCATTTGAACGGGTAAAAAAAGGTGATTTAACCAATCATGCCGTACTACAGCGACATGATGAAATCGGCGACTTAGCGAATGCCTTGAATGATATGATAGAACGATGGAAATTAATTGTTGCCGGTGTCAGCGAAACAGTACAGCAGGTTTCTATATCAAGTGAAAAACTTTCAACGACAGCAAAAAATCTTGCTGATGGCGCACAAAATCAATCAGCAACGGTTGAAGAAACATCCGCATCAATTGAAGAGATGACAACCAGTATATCATATGTTGCAAAAAATGCACAGGAACAAGTTGCCGCAGTTACTGATATGACAGAATCAGTCGATGCAATTATTGCATCAATTGAAGCAGTGACGGCAATTGTTGAGAAAGTCAATCATGGTGCTTTAAATGCGGTGAGCATTGCCGATGAAGCAACTGAAACTTCAAAAGAAACAATACGGCGTATGGAAAAAATTCAGGAAAGCAGTACACAGATGACTCAAATTGTTTCTGCCATACGTGATATTGCTGATAATACCAGTCTGCTGGCATTAAATGCCAGTATTGAAGCTGCACGAGCCGGTGAAGCCGGTCGCGGCTTTGCAGTTGTCGCTGATAACGTTTCAAAACTGGCGCAGCAATCAGGACAACAGAGCAAAGAAATTCAGGCATTGATTGCAGAAAGTAATGAACGTGTTCGCAGCGGAGCACTCATGGTACATGATTTAGCTGATGCAATTGAGAAAATGAAAGAAGCGGCACAGGAATCAGTTGAATTCAGTGCAGTTGTTGTTTCGGAAACTGAGAAACAAACCGCCAGCGGAAATCGCATGAAAGAATCCGTTCGCAATGTTGATGATGTATCGAAAATGCTTTCAACAACGACTGAAGAACAGTCAGCAACCGCTGATGAATTAAGTAAAGCAACTGATAAAATAACTGAAATTTCACAGCACGTTGCAGCAGCCTCTGAAGACATGGCGGATTCAAGCGATGGGCTCTCAGAACAATCACAAAAAATGGTTGAACTGATATCGTTTTTTAAGTTTACCTAAATTTCAGAATATCACATATTCTGACGAACGTATTTATGTATACAAGAGAAAAAACAGAACCCGTTTTACAAGCGACGTATGACAGCGATCATTGCATGATTATCAAAAAATAGCCCTATCATTAATATAATACTGATACTCTTTTTAACACGATATATAACAAACCGCATTAACTATGACGAATAATTTCACCTTCGGTCATATACACAACATCTTCAGCAATACTGGTTGCATGGTCTGCAATACGTTCAAGGTTGCGGGAAATGGTCAGAATACAAATATATGCATCAATATTATCATTATCATTTTTTATTGCTTCTTTAATTGTTGTATGCATGTTTGAGTTTATCGTATCGACTTCATTATCAAGCAACCGAACTTCCTGTGCGATTTCACTGGATGATGAAATGAGTGCTTCAATGCTTTTTTTCAGCATCAGCTGAGTTTTTTCCGCCATAGTCGGAATGTCATAATTATCATACTGTATATTTTGCGACGTTAAAAATAATGTGCGTTTGCAAATATTAACCGCCAGATCACCAATACGTTCAAGATCATTATTAATTTTTAAAATACTGACAATAAAACGAAGATCAACGGCAACCGGCTGATGCAGTGCCAGTACTTTTAATACATGCTCTTCAACGTCAACTTCCATTTCGTCAATGTGCACATCCGATTCAATAACGCTTGTTGCTAATGCTGCATCTTTATCAATAAACGCTCGTGTTGCTTTCACAACATTTTCTTCAACAAATGCTTCCATTGATAAAAATGCTTTTTTAATTCGTTTTAACTCTCTGCTCAGGTGTTGTGACATAATTTTTCCTTTATCAGCCGAAACGACCGGTAATATAATCTTCTGTTTGCTGTTTATTCGGATTTGTAAAGATTAATTTCGTTGCATCATATTCAATTAAATTGCCTTCAAAGAAAAAAGCGGTATAATTTGAAACACGCGCCGCCTGCTGCATATTATGGGTAACAATAATTATGGTATACTTGCTTTTCAGTTCTGCTATTAAATCTTCAATTCGTGTTGTTGAGCGCGGATCCAATGCGGATGCCGGTTCATCCATAAGCAGAATATCCGGTTCAACCGCCAATGCACGTGCAATGCACAATCGCTGCTGCTGTCCGCCGGAAAGCCCCATAGCATTATTGTTTAATCGGTCTTTCACCTCACCCCATAATGCCGCTTGCTTCAGACTTCGTTCAACAATATCACTCAGAACTGCTTTATTGTTTTCACCATGAATACGAAGCCCATACGCAACATTTTCAAAGATACTTTTCGGAAAAGGATTAGATTTCTGAAATACCATGCCAACCCGTTTCCGAAGATTAAAAATATCAATACCGGAGTTATATATATCAATAGCATCAATATAGACTTTTCCGTTTAATGTAGTGCCATCAATAGTATCATTCATGCGATTTAGAGTTCGTAAAAATGTGGATTTTCCGCAGCCGGATGGTCCGATAAGTGCGGTTACCTTTTTGTGCGGAATTTCAATATTGATATCAAACAATGCTTGTGTGGTGTCATAGAAAAAATTAAGCTGTTCAACTTTGATTTTTACATTTTCAATTGTTGTTGTCATTGTTTTACCATTTATATTTTTTTCGATATCTACTGCGGAGCAGTATTGCTATAAGATTAATACCTAATACTATTATTAACAAAACTAATGCGGTGCCGTATTGTTTCGGGCGTACTTTTGCCGCCTCGGGATGCTGTGTTGCTAAGATGTACAAATGATAGGGCAATGCCATGACCTGATCAAAAATAGAACGGGGAAGCCGCGGTAAAAAGAATGCGGCAACCGTTAATAAAATCGGCGCCGTTTCACCTGCCGCACGGCTAATGCCTAAAATAGCACCGGTGAGTATTCCCGGGGTTGCATACGGTAATACATTCGTACGTATTGTTGTCCATTTTGTTGCCCCCAGTGCCAAGCTGCCCTGCCGAAATGAATGCGGCACTGAACGCAGTGATTCAATACTGGATACGATAATGGTCGGCAGTATCAAACATGCCAGTGTTAAACTTCCTGCAATAATTGAAGTGCCCATGCCAAGAAATAAAACAAATAATCCCAAACCGAATAATCCAAATACAACGGACGGAACACCTGCCAATGTTGTAATTGCCAAATGAACGGCACGAACAAACGGTCCCTGCTTGGCATATTCAGTAATGTACACGGCACTGGCAATTCCTAATGGCAACGCAATGACAATCGTTGTTATTACTAAACAAAGCGTCCCGATAATTGCCGGATAAATACCGCCTTCCGCACCGCTTCGTCGTGGAAACTCAGTCAGAAATTGCCAATTCAATGATCCGATGCCATGGAAAATTATATCAAATAAAACATAGCCGGTTACCAGTACAATTGAATATGCAATGATACGAAGTGCCCAAAATATACACTTTTCACGGATTTTTATATTATTTGTCTTGTCCATGTTGTAATACTCTTTGTGCAATCAGATTCAATAGAAACGTCATCAGTAATAAAACAATACCAACAATAAAAAGTGCCCGATAATGATGCGATCCAAACGGCACTTCACCCATTTCCGCTGCAATCGTTGCCGTCATGGTTCGGGCTGATTCAAGCGGGTTAATACCCAGCAAAGCAGCATTTCCCGTTACCATCATAACCGCCATTGTCTCACCGATAACACGCCCAATACCAAGCATCACCGCTGCGATAACTCCTGATAATGATGAGGGAATTGTTACTTTCCAAAGCGTTTGCAATTTTGTTGCTCCCAGCGCCAATGATGCTTCTTTATAGGTATTCGGTACATTACGAATAGCATCTTCCGATACGGAAATTATTGTCGGCATTGCCATAAATGCCAGCAGTATGGAACCGGTTAATGCAGTCAATCCCGAATCAAGATTGAAAACATATTTAATTATCGGTGATAATACGATCAGACCGAAAAATCCAAGTACAACGGACGGAATACCCGTCAATAATTCAATAAATGGTTTTAAAAACTCTTTTTCCTTATCGGATGCAATTTCGGAAATGTACACTGCCGTACTAACTCCAAACGGCACTGCAATTAAAATCGCAAAAAAGGTTACTAACAGCGAACCGGTAATAAGCGGCAGCAAACCAAAACTTTCTTTTTGGAAAGAAACGGGAGTCCAATGCCGGGCAAAAAGTTCTTTGAGTCCGGGTGCAAACGCAAACGGAGCTGCTTCCTTCCCGAGAAAGAAGAATATCAGTATAACAATGAGTATCGTTGTGGAAGCAGCACCGGTAAGCAGTATTTTTATTGTTTTATCTTTCCAATACAGTTTGCGCACTATTTTACTTTCACATATCCTGTTTCTGCAACTATTTCCTGACCATCCTGCGATAGCGCAAAATCAACAAACTTCTTACGAAGTCCTTCCATCGTACCGCTTACATATAAATGCAGCGGACGAGCAATTGAATATTTCCCGGATTGAACCGTTTCCGCGGAAGGAAGAATTGCAGGTGCAGCGGCAGTGTTTTTAACCGCAATAATTTTAACGTCATCCCCCGCTTCAAGTGCATACCCAAGTCCGACATATCCGATCGCGGCAGGATTTGCCGATACTTCCTGAACAATGGAAGAAGTCGCCGGCATTAATCGTGCTTGTGCCGCATAATCTTTTTTGTTGAGAACGCGTTTTTGGAAAAATACATATGTTCCTGAACTTGATTCACGCGACAACACAACAATGTTCTCATCAGGACCGTCAACGCTGTTCCAATTATTAACTGTGCCGGTAAAAATATTTTCAAGTTGCCCGATGGTTAATTCATTAATAGGATTTTGAGCATTCACGATTACCGCAATACCGTCACGCGCAACAATAATTTCTTTTACGGCAATGTTTTTTTCTGCTGCAAGCCGGAGTTCTTTTTCTTTTATCTTACGGGACGCTGCAGCAATATCCGTTGTACCGTTTAACAGTGCAGCAATACCTGTACCGGATCCGCCGCCAGTTACTGAAATATCAGCACCCGGGTTATTTTTCATAAATGTTTCAGCCCATGAACTTACCAAATGAACCATCGTATCGGAACCTTTAATACTAAGACTTGATGTGTTTGTTTTTGATGATGCATTGCATTGCAATAGCATAAATAATGAAACAAGTGAAAGCACACAAATCGTTAATAGAACTAAACCTTTTTTCATAATTTTCCTCCATAAATTGATTTCAATAATTATCTGATTTTTCTGTTATCAGAATATAAAATACGCATAGTGTATTGTCAATGTTCTTGCCTTGTTAAAACGCAACATATACCGTAAGACTCGGAATTGCATCAGTCATACCGTTTTTTGGAACAGAATCAGCATCAACAATATAATACCCGACCTTTACATTAGGCTGAAAATGGATATTTTTCTCAAGTTTGACATCTGTACCAATAACCGTATACAATTCAGCGGCATCCTTCACCGGCTTTGCATTTTTTGTAAACGCATCAATTTGTCCGTGTTCTTCGTAATACATGCGATAATCGGAACGAAAGAAGATATTCATGGAATCATTCATGCGGACAATAACCGGCAAAGAAAACAAATAAGTAAATCTATGGCGTGCTTTCTCCTGATACGTTGCTGATAAGCCGGCACGAAATGCCGTACTTTTCAGTTTTGTATCACCAAATCCGCAAAAAAACTGCCCGGTAAACTTCTCATCCTTCCGCTGAGCAACAATATCACCGTCAACATGACCCTGAATAGTAATATTTTTTACCGGTATATACGTCAGTGCACTATAGACAGTCTTATCATCACTTGACCATTCATCAACATTGCCTTTATCGCCATTACCAAACATAATATGATACTGCAGTTTTTTATTCAGCATTGTACCTTTTAATGAAACACCTAAATCACGTGAACTGCGAATACCGAATAAATCAGGGGCGGATTTTTCAACGGATCGATAGCCCCAGAATTTTTCCAGCAGACTGAATGTCGGCGGTGAAGAAATACCAATAACGGTTTCATTGTTTTTTTTGTATTTCCATTTCAAATAGGCATCTTTAATTTTTGGTTCGGATATCGCTGAATCCTTAAAAGCACTATGCCCTGCTTCAAACCGTATGCGTCCCGAAAAATCATCATTGAAACTACGGTTGAAAGTCAGATAAATACGGCGTATCTGAAATCCGTAACGACCGTCTGTTGTCGGATGTTTAAGTTCTTTATTTGCATTTAAATCTCCGCCGCTGACATTGGTTGATACTGCCGCCGCATAAAAGAAATCAAAGTATACTTTCCCTTTAATGGTTACTGATGATGGGGATGATGCTTTTTTCGCCGCCGGTGGTGCCGCCGCCGGTGGTGGTAATGCCGGTGCAATAATAAGGGCGTTCGTATCGCCGCTGCTGAGCGCAGGTATAGTATTACTGCTTTGTGCGAAAACCCATGACATACTGACAAGCACTATCATGAGTACAAACATTGATTTTTTCATTTTACTTTCTCCTTTTTTAATATTGTGTATATTTTCAATTCCTTCGTATCAATGATTACCGCATAATGATGACTCCTTTCCTGTTTTATTTCTCAGGAAGGTATCATTGCGGCGTTAATAAAATGTGAGAGAATTGTTAAAATTATGTTAATGTATAGTACTGCTCACAAGGGGAGTACGGGTCCTTGTAAGGGATCACGGAGATCCATAGGAAGACAAAGTGTAAAGGTGGTGCCGACATTAATAGTGCTCTCAACGGAAATAGAACCATGATGCTTATGCACAATATGTTTCACAATCGCAAGACCAAGACCGGTACCGCCCAGCGCGCGGCTGCGTGCCGTATCAATACGATAAAAACGTTCAAATATTTTATCATGATATTTTTTCTCAATCCCGCATCCGTTATCACTGATACGAAATATACAATGTTGTGCAGAGCGAACGGCACTAATATTAATTATTCCGTTTTTCTCGCTATATTTCACGGCATTATCAATAAGATTAATAAGCGCATGATCAAAAAGCGAAGGTATGACGGAAAGCGTAATATCATCACAGTCAACCGCAACGACAATATTTTTATCAGTAATTGCGTTTGCACATACCTGAAGCGCATTGGAAATAACATGCGGAAGAAACACCGATTTAAAATTATTTTCAGTACGTGCGGTATTACTTTGTTCAAGTTGAGACAATGTCAGCAGGTCATCAATAATACTGCAAAGCCGTTTACTGTGTTTTTCGATAATATGCAGAAACGACTGTGCTTCCTGTTTATCATCAATAACACCATTCAACAATAATTCAGTATACCCGCGTATGGACGTAATCGGTGTTTTTAATTCATGTGATACATTTGCAACAAACTCTTTTCGCAGTTCGGTTAGTTTTTTTAAACGAGTAATGTCATTAAAAACTAAAAGTGCCCCGATAGTTTCAGCAACGCTATTGCGGATAACACTGCCGCTGATATGAATATGTTTAACCGTTTTCAGATATAGAGTGATTTCTGATTCAACCGGTGAAGAGCTGTGCAGTGTTTTTTCCAAAAAGGAATGTATCTTCGGATATCGAATTACTTCAACGATTGGTTTATGCAGTGTGTTTATTTCATCAATATCAAATAATTGAGCAGCAGCGGTATTTATTTTAATAATATTTCCCTGTACATCAACGGCAATTAATCCGTCATGCATACTTGTTACAATAACATCTGATTCATTGCGTTCGCGAAGTATGGTATTAATACGATGCTGCAGCTGTTTTGACATATCATTCATGGCAGCAGCAAGTCCGTCTATTTCATATATCCTATTATGCGGTAATTTTGGTGAAAACTCACCAAGCGCAAACCTATCCGCCCCTTTTTTAATCTCTTCAAGTGAACGGCTGATATATCGAGCACTTCGATAACTTATTACAAATGCCAGCAGAACTATAACGATGACTGCAATACCAATTTTCCGATACATCGCTCGTACGACGTCACGAATAACTGACACGGGAAGCGCAGTCCTGACAATACAATATATCATTCCGTTTATATAACAGGGCACCGCCGTATACATCATATTCATCGTTAAGGTATGACTGTATCTGACCGCAACCCCCGTTTTTCCGTTCAATGCCTGCAGTATCTCCGGTCGTGTGGCATGATTATCCATTTTATCAGGATCTTCATTGGAATCAAAAAGAACGTTCCCTGTTTTATTAATAATGGTAATACGCGTCGGAAAGTTTTGGTATGCGTATATACGGTTCGAGAAGACATCCGTTGTTTGTATTGCTGATATATCGTGAGCTATCTGTACAGCGTATTCTTCAAGATGCTGTTTTGTTTGCTGAAGATACATTTTTTTCATTGCATCTAATGAAAGCAGCGCCAGCGCACAGACAAAAATAACTGTCGGAATAAAAATAAGAAGAAGCAATAATCGAAATATTTTTATTTTTTTTGCAATCATTGTTCATCCGTAAATCGATATCCGATGCCATGTACGGTATTAATATATTTTCCTGCCGTACCTAATTTTTTTCTGAGACTGACAATTTGAACATCTATTGACCGGTCAGTTACCGGGTAGGCGGATCCATGTACTGCATTAATTATCTGATCTCGTGTAAATACCCATCCGGGATGTTGAGCAAGGTAATATACAATAGCAAACTCTGTTTGTGTTAATGGTATTATACGATCATGTACTTTTACTTCATGCCGTCCGGTATGAATAGTAAGCGTCTGTATTGAAAGTATTTCAGTATGTATTCGTTCGGAGCGTTTCCTTCTGCGAAGAACTGCATGAATACGCGCATTGAGTACATTCGGACTAAAGGGTTTCGTAATATAATCATCAGCACCGGCTTCAAGACCGGCAATAATATCTGATTCTTCACTTTTCGCCGTAAGCATTATAATCGGAATGCCCTGCAGAAGCGCATCACTTTTCATGTGCCGGCATATTTCCAGCCCATTGATTCCGGGCAGCATTAAATCAAGCAGCACAAGATCCGGCATACTGCGATGAATACGATCAATAGCTTTTAATCCATCGGCAATACCCGTTACTTTGAAATGCTCTTTTTGCAGGCTATACACTATTAGATTGCGAATATCTTTCTCATCTTCAATAATAAAAATATGCTGTTGCTTCATAATGACATACTATAAATAAAAATCAGGGTTTTCATAGTATCAAAATATTAAAAATTTGTTAATAATTGTATGAAGAATATACCGTATAGTGCTCTTGTCTATCATACTACCGCAAGCGACGATGCCGCTATATAACGTATTGTCTTATATAAATTATAACAACATATTAGTTATGCAATACTGCGCTGCGTTCATTCAATACCATGGGTATGCAAGGAATGAATTGACGCTGCAGCGTTCACTTGATACAGTCATTCAATGAAAACCATACCAACGCCATGGACAGGATTACCTCTACAAGAATTATACAATGCGGCTGCAGCAGCCGCATTGCCGAAATATCGCGCCCGGCAGTATGCTGAAGCCGTTTACAAGCATGGTGCGCAAAGCTGGAATGATATTACTACATGGCCGAAATCATTACGAAGTACAATGAGCACTCATGCACCGCTGATTTCTCTGACCCCCCTGCATACCGCAGTTTCTCAAAACAGTCCGGTGGTGAAGTATCTTTGGAAACTTCATGATGGTGCTACAACCGAGTCGGTTGTTATCGGCAATCAGCGCACAACATTTTGTATTTCAACACAAGTCGGGTGCCCCGTACAGTGCCGGTTTTGCGCCAGTGGTATACGCGGTTTTCAACGTAATCTTGAAACACATGAAATTGTCGAACAAGTTCTCATCATGAGTGCGCAGCATGCGCACCCTGACAATATTGTTATTATGGGTATGGGCGAACCGTTCTTGAATTATGATAATCTCATGCAGGCATTATCAATGCTCAATGATCCCGTATTATTTAACCTTGGTGCACGAAGAATCACTGTTTCAACAAGCGGTATTATTGAAGGAATATATCAATTTGCACAGCATCCGAAACAATTTAATCTTGCGGTTTCATTACATACTGTCGATGACGCTCTTCGCAGTGAGCTTGTTCCGATAGCACGTCAAAATCCGCTGAAAAAACTGAAAACCGCATTATATGAATACCAGCGTCTGACAAAACGGCGTATTACCATAGAATATGTTCTTTTAAACGAAATAAATGATTCACCGGAACAGGCGGAAGCTTTGAGTACTTTTTTTGACGATTTAAGCATAAATATAAATCTTATTCCGTATAATGCCTGCTCATCATTACCATACACCGCCCCGAAAGCATCTGTTGTTTCAGCATTCTTATATCATCTGAAAAAAAATAATATTAATGTTACGCTGCGAAAGGAACAGGGATCAGATATTGCTGCGGCATGCGGTCAGCTTAAACAGCGCTATTCCTGATTATTTACAGGAATATATTCAAAATGGAAATATTTTATCTGTTTATACGACACACCCTTTTATACGAAAACCTGTAAGAATTAAATATTAATAGTATATCACCTCATTTGAAAATATATGCATTATGTTTTGGTCAGATATTTTGTTGTTTTGACAACATGTTCCGGTGCGGTAATAATAAAGATATCATCGTTCTCATTTATTTTTGTTCTTCCGTGCGGAAGTTTAAATTCATTATTATCATTATTATAAATGCCGGCAAGTATACTTTCAGACGGCAATCGCTTACTGTTTGCAATTTCAGATACGGTCTTTCCGATAATTTTAGCGCCGGTTGGAATATGAACAATAAAGAGCTCAACCGCGCCATCACCAAGACAAGTAATACGCTGTATTTCAGGTTTTTCAATTTCATATATCGCATCAGCAACAAGCCGGTCAACAATATTTAATACTTTCGTAACGCCGGCAATAGTATATGCTTCATAATAACTTTTATTACGCATTCGTACAATGACTGTTTCAACAGAAAAGCTTTTTGCAAGAACGGAAAATGCGAGATTATCCGCATCACTGTACATTGCGCCGACAACCGCATCAGCATTTTCAATTCCGGCTGCTTTCATAATTCTGATTTTTGTTGCATTGCCGAGAATAGTCTCAATACCATATGCTGCATAAATCTCATCGCATCGTTCTTTATTGTTATCAATAAGCACAACGCGATGCTTCTTCTCAATTAACCTTTTCAGCAGTTCAACTCCGACCGAACCGCCGCCTGCAATAATAACATGCATACTAATCTCCTATCGGTAAAATTGCCGATTCAGTATAAGAAGAACCGGCAGAAGTTCAAGTCGTCCCGCAAGCATTCCGAAGCATAAGGTATATTTAACAATCGGGTGCAGTGCAATAAAATCCGTTTGATCAATAAACGTTGGTCCGATATTACCGATTGCTGAAAACATACCGGAAAAACTTTCCCATGCTGACAGGTTTGAAAATAAAGCCGTAACCATACCGCCGATAACCGCAATACACAACCACACAAAAAAGATAACAATAATACGCCGGATTTCTTCCGGTGGTACAATAACACCATCAATATGCAGCGGTACCCGATGATATGGTCCTGAGTTTATTTTCACAAGACGCTGGTTAACCAGTTTAAACAATACTGCAATACGAATAATTTTAAATCCCCCGCTCGTTGATCCCGAACATCCGCCGATAATCATCAATACTAAAAACAATTGCTGCCCGATAACGGTAAAAACCGGATCGCTGACCGTGCGGGTTGTATATCCGGTTGTTGTAATAAACGAAACGATTTGAAAAGCACTTTCGCGTAATGACACTGTCCACGATTCGGTATTAATATGATTATGCATTCCTGCCGTCGGTGAATATAATCTGCTGAAAAAAAGAAGTGCCCCGCCGCCGAATAACAATGCCCAGAAAAGACGCATTTGAGTATTGTCCCATAATCCTTTTATTGAACCATGCAATACTTGTGTATGGATGAAAAAATTTATTCCTCCGGTAATCATGAACACCATAATAACAATCTCAATAAACAATGCATGGGGAACTCCGGCAGCCGCATAATGCCCGATTGAGTCATCATAAATGGAAAAACCGCCGGTAGAAACCGTTGTCAGTGTATGATTAAGAGCGTCAAAAAAATTCAGATCCAATGCCATGAGAATAATAAACAGCACAATACTCGTTATACCGTATACGGCAATAAAACCAAGAGCACGCTGAAACGGACCCTGTCCGGGGTTACCCGTTGTAATTTTATGTCCTTCAGCATAAAAAAGCTTATTTGTTGCTGCACCGCCTTTATAACCAATGAGCAAAAATACACTCAGGATACCAATCCCACCCAGCCACTGGGAAAATGACCGCCAGAACAATATTGAATAAGGCTGATGAGCAATATCAGCAAACATAGTAAATCCGGTTGTCGTTATACCGCTGACGGATTCAAAAAAAGCATCTTCCGGCGGCAGTGTTGTAAGTATAAAAAACGGAATCGCACCAACAAGAGAAAACAAAATCCAAGCTGCCGTACAGATAAACATTGCATCTTTCAGGGTAATGGTTTCAGGTGCGCCGACAAGCGTGCCGATAAGTGCAAGTACTGAAAGAGCAACCCCCGGCAGAAGAAATGCCGCAGCAAGGCGGGCACACGGGATATAGTGATCATATGCAATACCGACAAAAAACGGAACACAGAGAAACAACCCGGCAGCAAACATAAGTAATGATACATAAAACAGTATTGCGGAACTTCGTTGTATCAGATATTTTTTCAGCATAACGAGTATCTCATGATTGTTATCGTATCAAGTTATTGTATCAAACATTTGACATCGTTGAAATAACGATTATTCTATGACAACTATTATGAAAGATATACCCTCATGAATAAAAAAACAAATGATATTCATACGCTGCCGCCGCCATGGGAACTTCGGGGCAACGGATTTGTTGTATTCTATCGATTTCCAAAAGAATTTTTAAATACATATTCACTCGTGCCGAATGTCTTACGTTCATTATTCTGCGGCGGTATCGGCGCAATGATGCTTTTTGATTATTATCAAACCCCCGTTGGTCCGTATAGTGAAATACTTTTTATTCCCGGTCAGTTTGCCTATGAGAATAAAAAATACCATTCCATTACCCGCCGGCTGGCAACCTCTCGGGAAAGTGCTGCTGCAGGGTACGCACAATGGGGAATACCGGAAGAAAAGGGCACTGTGCATTTTATCTATCTTGATAATCGCTATACCCGAATACGCCTTGCCGTAAACGATAAAAAAACTGCTGACGGTGCAGCGCATACGGAAATAACCTTTAAAACAAACGGCATACCACTTTTTATGCCGTCCTGGTGTATGCCAAACCGTTTATTACATTGCGACGGAAAACATCTCTACCGCAGCCGGATAAAAATAAAAACACGAGCACGTTTGTGCCGTATCAAAAACAATATTGTTCAGCATCCCTCTTTTCCCGATACAACTACCCTTCGTCCGTTGGCAGTATTGCATATTCCGGAAATGCATTGCATGCTCTCAGCAGCAGATAAACAAGTATACCATATTCCGCCCGACAATATTGCTGATAAGGTTGACAGCGAAGTATAAAAACGTATGCTTTGTATATATAGTAATAGTACGCTGTTCACTATATTGGTACGTATTATAGTATGAAAAGGATACTGCTATTATGACTCATCCGTTAAAAAAACGCACTGCAGCTCCGATGCTATTATTTATCATTGCTGTATGCATTATTATTGGTATTACCGTAACCCTTCGTGTTTTCCGTCTCGGATATGATTTTGATCCGCATCGCACCCATGACTCATTCACGGTACTTGATCAGTCAGTAATGACCGCAAATACTCTTGCAGTCGCCGATTCGTCCCGTATCCCGTCATTGCCCGTTCTTATCAGCCGTCTGTTGTATCGTACAGCAGGCAGCGGGTGGAATGCCGCCCGTCTTGGTACTGTCCTGTTCGGTATCGGAATCATTCTGCTGTTATTATTCCTTCAGCAAAAAAAACAAAATCAGCCGGTCTTTCTCGGTATGCTTTTACTTTCGGGAATAAATATTCTGCTTATCCATTACAGTCGCGTACCGAATATATATCTTCCTGTTTTATTTACCGTAACCCTCTTTTTTATTATTATGTATCATTCGGCATTAACCGGATTTCTTGGTTTTACCGTACTGGCAGGACTCACCGTTGGCATGATCGCGCCGCCGGCGCTGATGTATGCTTTATGCGGTGCATTTATTCTTATTACCGGACTGACGATTGTACAATCGAAAAAAAGGCTTGATATACGATTTTTACTGATACAATTATTCGTGTTTTGCTGCTCGGTGATTGCCGCCCGTATACTTATATATGGTCTTATCTTTCAGCCGCTTACTACCGGTATATCAATACAGCCAATCAGCTATGCACAAATTGCATTGTTTTTTGAAACCGGAATGCATATGACTGACGCAACATTATTATATATCCCGCTTTCAATCTTTTTTCTGGTAATAACTATTATTCGTTTGAAAAAAATCGATATACTTGACGGTATTCTTGCAGTCTGGCTTGTTACCGGTCTTTTCATGCCAAGCGGCGGCATTGGAAAAATGACTTTTTTGTTTGCGGTACTGCCGATGACTCTCTGCAGTGTTCGTGCGCTCTTTCTGCTCTTTGAAAAAGATTCCAAACCATTCATTGCCGGTATCATTATTCTTGGCATCGCCGCTCTGTATTATTTTGGCATCAGCCGTCTGGATAAAGGTCGTTGGACTGCATTATCAGTGCCGCTGCCATTGACCTTTGCCGGAGTTATTATTCCGCTTTTTCTTTTCGGATTTGCCGCAGCATTTATTTTTTCTTATATTGAACGAAAGGATACACAGCCGAAAATAAAAAATGCTCTTTTACGTCATTTCCCGATTATTGTATTTATCGCTGCGGCAATGCTGATACTGGCATTCCTGAATTGTGCACCATATTATAAATGGATAAAGGATGGTTCACTGCGTGCACCCGGTATGTCATATGCCGGAGTACGCCAAACAATGTGGGAAGCTGCGGCAATCATTAATACTGACACGAGTAAAACGAATGCAGTGGTACTTTCTGATTTAGCGCCCATACTTGCAGTTGAACATGATACTATTCAGCCCGTATTGCCGCGTGCATATCGTATTGAATCAATATCGAATGCAGCGATCGTGCCTGATTATCTTTTTGCTGATGTGCAGCAATCATACACTGATATTTATCCCTGGCTGTCTGATGCAATGCTTACACCATTGCATGACTGGACGCTGTATGAAGACGGTGTTCGCGGTCAACGGAAATATCGTTTGTATCGTATTACAACCCGATAATAATACCCGCATACTATATCACTGCACCCACATATACTGAAGCTGCGGTATTGGCATAACGGTATAGCACTCACGATAATTCACCCCTACACGCTGTCCCGGTGTCGTGCATTGCGGTTTGCATACTATCATCGGCAGGCGCTCAATCGGAAAGAAGCGGATGCGTGATGGTGTCGTGCATTGCGGTTTTCTATACTATCATCGGCAGGCGCTCAATCGGAAAGAAGCGGATGCGTGATGGTGTCGTGCATTGCGGTTTGCATACTATCATCGGCAGGCGCTCAATCGGAAAGAAGCGGATGCGTGATGGTGTCGT
>CAZBCL010000009.1:16044-17887 GCA_964490645.1 uncultured Spirochaetia bacterium | reverse complement strand
ATGCGTGATGGTGTCGTGCATTGCGGTTTTCTATACTATCATCGGCAGGCGCTCATCCGTCACCATTATTCCACACTGCATCTCTTTCGGTTTAACGCTCCGCTCTACGATGAAATAGTTTGATAAATATTTGTTTACTGTTTTTTATATGTTCCGATTAATTCACCGTATCCGATAATGTGCCCGTCTGCGTTATCTAAAAAATCATCCCGCCGTGCTGATGAATCTAAGTCAACCATGGTATCCAGTGCATATACCTTGAAAAAATAGCGATGTGTCCCCTTTGGCGGACATGGACCGTCGTACTCACTTTTCCGATATGAGTTTTCACCCTGTACCGCACCATTCGACATTGGTTCATCAGTCGGCAGCGATTTCGCAAGTGTTGTTGCATCCGGCGGAATATTAAAAACAACCCAATGAACAAACCCATCCGGATTTGGCGCATCCGGATCATCGCAAATTAACGCATAGCTCACAGCATTACTGACCGGTGTCCAGCTTATTTCCGGGGAATAATTCTCACCCTGACAGGTATATTCCGATGGAATAGGTTCGTTATGACCGAATGCCGCGGCACGTACAGTTATTGATTGAATCATTGTTTCTGCTCCTTGAGCGGTGTTTTCTGAACCGGTATTACCGGCAGGTGAGCTGCATCCCGTATGCATTAATAACAGAATGCAGCAGCTTGATATTAATGCGATTATTTTTATATTGTGCATAGCTGCCTCCCGAATATTTTCAGTATAACTGATTATTTTAAAAAATACAAGAAAACGTATATGGATTTTCCCTTTCTCTTTTCAGGCATATTATATGAAAACAACCGTTGTTATATTGCATATATACCGTAACGGTAAAATATTTCATTTTAAAAAAATCGCATCAAACGTTCCGGATAATTTTTTTAACGTATAGATATCCTTAAAATATAAAAAAGCGGAGCATTAGAAATGCTCCGCTTTGTATTTTCAGCTGTTTTCAATTGACGTCGTATTATTTGACGGCATCCGGTGTGGTAGTGTCTTTTGATCGTGCATTTCCCGGTGAAAGCAGATAAATGATTTCAGCAGAAAACCGACCAAAGCTAATATGATTATTTGCAGTGGCTAATAAGCGTCCTTTTATCTTGTCTCCGATATTAAGGGTAATGCCCATTTGCAAATTATTCAGCGTAGTCCATTGTTTGTGCTTATTATTAACTTTATAGATGGTTACCGGATTTGCCGTTGTTGCATTATTTGCAGGAGTGTTATGATCAATTAATGAAGTGGTTGCAAAACCTGAGGTTTGATCATAATAGGTCTTCGTGCGCGTATAGGTAATCTGAAACTGTGATCCGCAGAAAAAAGTAAGAATTTTTGAAACTGACCATTGCATACCAATCGGCAGCTGCATTATTATATTAAACTGCGAATATTTTTTAGAATCAGTATCGCCGATAGAGGTTGTTTCAGTATTTACATCACCGGGGTCAGTAAATATACCGTTACCATTATTATCGTTTCTAATAATTTGCAGCTGGGTTCTTTCAATTTCAGCAGAATAACTGCGCATAATTCCGGTTACCCGCGGATATACACCGACATTAACTGTCGGATCAAGCTGCCACTTCTTCTTCCAGCGAAGTCCCAGACCATAATTAATATCACTGCATTTATGTAAAATGTATTTAGTTGTTGTTTCATTATGCGTTATTATATTATTCGGTGCATTAGATTGATAAGTCTTTACTTCAGTATAGGTTGTATACGTATAATCCTTTTTATTCATGCGCATGCCAAATGTCGGAACAAGATATACCGTTCCGCCGCCGATGGAATTATTCTTTTGAAACTCA
>CAZBCL010000009.1:0-15944 GCA_964490645.1 uncultured Spirochaetia bacterium | reverse complement strand
ATTCATTTTATTAATATTTTGTCGATAATTAATACGATCAACTGTATCTCGTGCCCATAAAACATCAAGAAACCATCCTCTGCCGTTCCCTAAATCCCTCGCATACCCGAAACCATATTGACTGTCATCTCTGGAATCTTTATAATTAGTAAATGAGGTAGTATTAAGCTCGGCAGGCTGATTAAGCGGGTCAGTATTCCGATCATTTTTGTTATTTTGACTATTCGGGGCAATATAAAAATTAATTGCACGTCCGGGAGTATATACATAGGCTCCGCGCATCCTATTCCCCCACGTATAGGCGCCAATTCCAAGAATACACATACGCTGATCTAAAATACCAATGTTTTCCGCCCGCATTGTGTAATCCAGATAATCCTGATATACACCATACGAACCGGACTGCATCAGTGAATTACCGAGCAATTGTGCTGCCGCAAATGCTGCGACCGGTATGGTCAGCAATAAAAGAAATACCAGTACCTTTTTCATTTATTTTTCTCCTTGATTTTTTGGTATACACCATAATGATGCATACTGTTATATACAATACTTATGTATTGTAAACTATCTTCAGGAATATAATCATAAAATAATAAAATATTCAAGCAGTTTTTATCTGTATCTCATACCGAATAATGGTTATGACTTAATATGTGCTTCCAATCGCTGCATCCGACGGCGAATTTCAACACTATGATAGTATGTCGGATCATGAACAAGTAAATCGCGATATACTGTATAGGCAGTCTTTTGATCGGATAATTCAGTTTCATAAAGAAAGCCTTTCAGCTCGCGGGCACGGCTGCTTAAAACGGTAATGGGAGAACGGTGAATGACACGGTTGAGATTGGAGAGCGTTAAGGGAATATTACCGATAGTATGGCAGGTTTGCGCCGCAAGCAACGACGCAATTGCATCAATAGCCGGTGAATCACCGGAACGTAAATCATTGATCAACCGTAATGCTTTATCATGATTATTTTTTCGCTGTGCCTGGATAATATCAGCAAATCTGCGTATTCGTGTTGTATCGCCATCAGCCGGTAAAATATTTTGAATCATTACCAGCCGCATAAGCGCATCATTTGCCGCATCACTCTCCGCATTATTATCAGCTGCAGCACGGTATGCTTGAGCGGCATTTGAAATATCTAATTGCTGAAGATAGATTTCACCACGTAAAAATACTCCATACCCGCGCGTATGCGGATTTTTCGCAATCGCTTTTACCGTTTGCAGGGCTTCATGCCAGTTTTCCCGACATATATACAGTTCCGCAATTTTCGGTTGTGCATTCGGATACACGGGCGCTGCTTTTTTATATGCCGTCAGTGCGGCTTCATAATCACCGTGCTGCTGCAGCGCATACCCCAGCAAATAGCGTGCGTGAGCATTATTCGGCTCTGCTTCAAGAACCGTATTGAGCAGAGTAATTGCTTTCGTATAGGATCTTTGTTTAAGATATACTCCGGCAAGGGCACTACGGGCATGATGTGCAAAATAAATAATTTTAGGTGCTGCAATAACGATACGATACAGTATAGCGGCTTCTTTCAATGCACCGGCGGAAGAGAGTTTATCACCGCAGGCAATGATAAATCCGTCAGTTATTGAATCACGGTCTTTATAGTCACTTATTAATGCAGCTGCTTTCGCATAATCAGCACGCTGCTGCAATAATGAAAATAAAATATCAATCAATTCAAGTGTACTCTCATCTGCTGATGCTGCAAGAGCTGTTGTCAGTTTCTTCTCAACAAGTGCATATTGATCATAATCATGCGCAAGCGTAAGAATTTTCTTATGCATTTTCTGATCATTATTTTCACGCAGTGCACGAATGTATTCGTTTAATAAATCATCATAACGACCAAGCACTTCATATAATTGCTGCAAATTACGATCATATTGTGTTGTAGAGAATTTTTTTCTTCCGACAAGGTATACTTGTATTGCTTCATCGTAAAAACCGTATTGACGATATAATTCGGCAAGTTGTGCATATGCCGTTGGTGTTTCATTGTTTTTTAAAAAAGACTGCCATATTTCAAGCGCTTTATCTTTCTGCCCGGCATGTGCATACACACCACCCTGAAGAAACAGATCATCCGTATTGCCGGTATCAGCATATGCGGTTTTATAATCAGCGGCAGCATATTCAATCATTCCGGCCTGCGCATATACACCTGCGCGAATACGATAATACCATGCGGTATTACGCTGCTGCTTTGCTGCATCAATATACGATGATATAAACCGGATTGCATCATTGGTCTTGCCGGTATGCAGCAGCAATTCAATTTTACCGTTGATATACCAGTCTTTATCACTGAATGATGCATCAAAAGCAGAAAAAGCCTTAAGTGCTTGTTCATAATGTCCCTGTTGCCGCAGTATGGTTACTTGCTCATTAATAAGTGAATACGTGCCGGGATGATGTGAAAGTCCTTCGTCAATATATACCAGTGCCTGTTTACTATCACCATTTTGTTTGTACTGCTTTGCCGCTTGAATATAACTGTCACGCCCCTGCGCTGAGTCCGGAGATTGCTGTATGGTGCGAAGATAATACGGCAATGACTGTTGTGTATGACCTGAAAAGCGCAATGATTCCGCAAGCTGAAAACACGTTATCGTCGGATTCTTCAGATTCGGGTCATCAATAATCTGAAGATAGAGTTCTGCCGCTTTGTCATACGCATGCTGTTGATATGCCCGCTGAGCTTTTTTTTCAATCTCATGGGTCAGTGATTGTGCTGCAGCAATAGAAGCCGTACAGAATAGTAGTATCAATACTGTTGTCATTCGCATAGGCATAACTATATCACATATTCCGATGTTTTGTATACGCTTTTAGATATAGTTTTAATCAAATAATACGCATGGCAGCTCTTTGTAATCCTCCTGCAATACTATTATATCCTTATAAACTTCATGTATTACCGATTTATCAACAGCTATCGGCATTACGATACGAACCGCTGCATTAAAAAGAGACATTCTGATAAATAGTATCTGTGCATACGATAAAATACTACATATGCCTGTCGTATTACAAAAGTCCGAAAAAGCTATTGCGTTATATATATCTTTGTTTTAAGATGCTCCTTATGCGTAACGTGGATAGCTCTCGACCTGTAAATGAAGTAATCGGCATGCAAAGGAAGGGATTAGAATTATGAAAAAATTAAAGCTGACCCAACAATTAACGTATATCGGATTGACCATTGTTATTGCACTTATTATTCATTTTTTGAATACCTCAACAACACTGTTTGATAGTATTGATTATGCATTATATGATTATAAGTTTCTCATCAATCGCCCGACCTCTATCTCTGAAGCACAACAAAATTCGACCTATAAAAAATGGAATCGCGGCGAGGCAATACAGTATATTGAAGAATCATCTGATGCATATGATGAAGCGGAACTCAGTGATGAAGAATTGGCGGCATTAAATGAACTTGATGAATCGGAAACGGTTGAATTAACCGAAGCCGAATTAGCCGAAATTGAAGCGATGGATACGGCGGGGGAATCAGATGCTGAGGAAATTTCTGATGAAGCGTTAGCGGCATTAGATGAGCTTGATGAATCAGAAGCAGTTGAATTAACCGAAGCTGAACTTGCGGAAATTGAAGCACAATCACAAGACATGGATGCGGTTACCTTTGAGGAAGTCTCAGAAGTTAATTATAAAAACCCGATGCTGTCTGATGATATTATTATTGTTATGATGGATGAACGGTCATTGAGTGATCAGCGACTGGGGAAATGGCCGTGGGATCGGCGCGTTCATGCACGCATGATTCATCAGCTCTCGCAGCAAAACCCCGAAGCACTGTTTTATGATATTTTCTTTACCGAACGTTCCCGCCCTTCAGATAATGTATTACAAGAGCTGGGTCTTGATCCGGCTGAACGTATTCGCTATCGAAATATCCTCGCCGGTCAGGATTATATTCTCGTTCAGGAAACAAAAAAATCGGGGTCGGTATTTTACGATTATCCCGCCAATCCCGTGCATTACAGTAATCGATTTGTTGATTATGCAAATTTATATAATGACGGACGGTATAATTATTTTCAGCGCCGTTCATTACCGGCAAGTCTCGATACGATAAAAAAAATACCGCACAATGAGCATTATACCGCGATAATACCAATCTCAGAATTAACCCGATATGCTGCCGGTTTGGGACATGCTGTCGTTCGGGAGGATTCTGACGGAACAATGCGTAAAATGCCGCTTTTATTAACCGTCAACGAACAGATTTATCCATCCATTGTATTGCGCCTTGCAATGAACCATTATAACGTACCGCCGGAAAATGTCATTATCAAACTGGGGCGTCATATCGTTCTAAAAGATGCTGTCCATACAGTGCGGGAAGTAACTGATCATATTGAGCTCGACGGCGATACGCAAGTATTAGTCCAGATTACCAATACTCGGTTCGTAACCAATGATGTCGTTATTCCGATCAATAATCGCGGACAGATGGATATAAACTATGCCGGTTCATCATCATTATGGGCACCGAATCAAATCTCATATTATGATTTGTTAAACAATGATTATGTATATCGGGATGATCCGCTTAATCCGAAAGGCGGTGAATCTTCAAAAACCTATGATACATGGTTTCGTACTGTTAAAGGTAAAATTGTCATGATTGGTGCGTTCGGCGCCGGTATTGCACATGACGTATGGGATTCTCCGAACGGCTTGATGATGGGTATTGTGCATCATGCGAATGCACTGAATACTATATTAACAGATAATTTTCTTACACGCGTTCCGGGAATTGTCAATTTACTTATTCTTATCAGTATTGCCATACTGATTAGTGTTTTTATTCCGCGTACAAATATCATTATAAATTTGATATTAAGTATCGGTCTGATTCTCGGATGGCTTATTATTGACTGGGGATTTGTGTTCCCGCCCAGTGCTCTTTTTCCGAAACAAATTATTCTCAACTCAATCGGTCCGTTTTTAATGATTATCTTCGGATTCCTCTCAATACTCGGATATCGGCTGCTTATTGAAGATAAAGAAAAACAATTGATTAAAAACAGATTTAAGAATTATGTCTCCGGTGCGGTTGTTGATGAATTACTGAAAAACCCGAAAGCAGCCGGGCTTGGCGGGGTTAATAAAAACATTACCGTTCTGTTCTCTGATGTTCGTTCATTTACCACGATCTCGGAACAACTCGGCGATCCGCAAAAATTAGTTGCACTGCTTAATGAATATCTTGGTGCGATGACTGATATTATCATGGAAGATGACGGCACGCTGGATAAATATGTCGGTGATGAAATTATGGCATTTTGGGGCGCACCGATTAAACAGGAAGATCATGCAGTGCGTGCATGTCGAAGTGCATTAAAGCAAATTGATTATTTGTATAATGTACTGCATAAAAAGTGGGATGAAGAAGGCAAACCAAAACTGTATATCGGTATCGGTATTAATACCGGAACAATGACGGTCGGCAACATGGGTTCAAGTCGTCGGATGGACTATACTCTTATGGGAGATAATGTTAACCTTGGAGCACGGCTTGAAGGAACCAATAAAGTATATAAAACATGGATTATTATTAGCGAATATACCTATACCGTCGTAAAAGATCATGTTATCGTACGGGAACTGGATAATATCCGTGTTAAGGGTAAATCCCAACCGGTAAAAATATATGAATTGCTTGCAATGAAAGATGACGACAGCGTATAAGTTCGTTCGTTTAACCATATAACATACATTAAAAGGAGCACTCATGGTAACGGAAGATCACAACGGTGAATGGTATCAACGGCCGCCGGAAACAAAAGGACCGGTTGATCCGAAATTAAAAAAAGAAGCCCCTGACGGATTATGGATAAACTGCAAACATTGCGGTGAAACACTGTATGCCCCCGATGTAGAAAACAATATGTATGTTTGTCTGCAATGCGGGTATCACATGCGTCTTAATTATGCACAGCGTATTGAACTGCTTATTGATAAAGGAACATTTAAAGAAATTGACGGAAAACTTACTTCCGGTGATCCGCTTAACTTTGTTGAAGAACGCGGTGCATACAGCAGCCGATTAAAAGCATCAAAGAAAAAAACAAATATCAATGAAGCGTTTGTGTTTGGAACGGGTAAAATGGAAGGAATGCCGGTTGCGCTTGGTGTTCTTGACTTTTCATTTTTTGGCGGCTCAATGGGATCTGCCGTCGGAGAAAAAGTAACCCGTTTGATTGAAGTCGGCATCAGAAAAAAAATTCCGGTTATTATTGTCTCAGCAAGCGGCGGCGCCCGAATGCAGGAGGGGATTTATTCTCTTATGCAGATGGCAAAAACATCAGCGGCATTGGCAAAACTTCGCCGGTCCAAAATACCGTATATTTCTGTTTTAACCGATCCGACAACCGGCGGGGTTACCGCATCATTTTCCATGCTTGGTGATATTCATATTACCGAACCGAATGCGCTTATTGGTTTTGCCGGACCGCGTGTTATCGAACAGACGATTCGACAAAAATTGCCGCCCGGTTTTCAGCGAAGCGAGTTTCTGCATGATCATGGATTTATTGATGTCATTGTTGAGCGAAAAGATATGAAAGCAACCATCGCGCACGTTTTAGAGCTTCTTTACCCCTCGAAAACAACAAAACGTGCAGTACAAAAATCTTCATCAGCAGGCAAACAAAAAAGAAAAAAAAGTAAAGCCGTTTGATTATATAACTAAAATATACAATCAAAAAAGCCCGGTCGTATGCCGGGCTTTTTTTTATATTCTTTATAGGTATATTTGTTTTATTCATGTTGAAAATATGCACAATTCGGACCATCGGAAACCGGTAGCGTAGTAATTGTTGCATATGTTTCCGTATTAATAACGGTTATGCTATCGCCCCCGAAATTACAGGTAAATAATCGTTTATGGTACGGATCAAATGCAACAGATGGAATATATCCGGTTTTTAGGTAATGATCGGGAGCATTATACAATATTTGCCGCGTTGCATAATTATATGCACTTACTCCACTTCCGCCGAGATATACAATTTCCTTGAGCGGGTCAATTGCATATCCGCCGCTCGGATTACCGCCGATTGCAATTGATGCGATGATATGCCATGTTGTTGTATCAATAATATCAATAGTGCCGAATTCACTAAAATAATTCCCGGTACAAATAACATGTATCTCATTACGATTCGGAAATGCAATAACTCCCTGCGGATTGGTATGCACCGGTATTGTTTTCACCACACCCATTAACTGCATATCAATTACTGAAACCGTTCCTTGCCCGAATGACCATGTACTGCTGTCATATGCAGTATTCCCGACAACACAATAATGATCAATAATTGCACATCCTTCAGGACCGTGACCAACAGGTATTCTTCGTGTTACGGTTCGTGCTGCAGCATCAATAACAGCAACATTATTTGCCGCCAGATTTGGAACCATCATTTCAGCATGTCCTGACCAAAAAGCAGCCATCCATGGATTACTGTTTTGACCGACTGCAATTGTTCCTGCCGCTGATAAAGTGTTTTCATCGTACAGCGAAATACTATTATTACCTGAATTGACCACATAGAGCATAGACCCCTGCATGGTAATATGATTCGGCCATGTTCCGGTTTTTGCAACATTATTATGGACGGTCAATGATTGAGCATCAATCACACTGATTGTCTCTGCAAGACTATTGATAATATATACTTCATCCGCATAATCGGGAAACCCTGTTCGTTTTAATGGTTCAAACGGCGCCGGCTTCATGCAGGCACTGAGAGCCGTAAAAACG
Source organism: uncultured Spirochaetia bacterium (assembly GCA_964490645.1). Classification (GTDB taxonomy): domain Bacteria; phylum Spirochaetota; class JAHITG01; order CAZBCL01; family CAZBCL01; genus CAZBCL01. The sequence continues at coordinate 8,118 of CAZBCL010000009.1, read as the reverse complement.
ATAATACAAACAAGTGAAACGATACTAACAGAAAAAAGACTATGTTTTTTAGAATACATCTACTGCCATCCTTATTTCAAATTCGCGCCCGGGTACAGGATACCCGCGCACATCAACATATTGTGTGTCAAATATATTTCGTACAATTCCCTGAAGCTTTCCTCTTCGCCATACTTGTATCCCGCAGGTAATATCCTGTGATATATAATCACTGATAAATGCGGTATTTTGAGCAGTATAGTACCGTGCGCCGACATAGCGAATATGGTATCTGATATAATGATCACGAATTGATCGCAGTGTTGCGATAATATGAGCAGTTTCATGAGGACGGTACATAAGCTGTTTACCATCGGTATTCGGGTTGCCGGAATTATCCGTTGCAAAAAGAAGCGTATAATTCATCTGCAATGAGAGGGCACTTTTTAATGCGGCAAGCTCCCAAAACAGTTTTGATTCCAATTCAGCACCTTGAATAATGACATTGTCGATATTTGACGGTCGCCATTGTCCTAATGCACCGGAAACCCAGCGAATTAAATTTTTTACGTTCTTATGAAAGTATATACTTTCCCAACTCATCCAGTGATACGGTTTGACGAGCAATCCGATATCATAATCTTCTGACTGCTCAGGTTTAAGATCCGGATTACCGACGGCAAACGCGGTTGAGGGCCAGAATAAATCGTCAAATCCCGGAACGCGATAAGATGTACCGTATCCGGTTTTAAGAACAGTTCGCTGCTGTCGGTCAAAATGCACGGCGGCACGTATGCTGCCCGTTGGTGTATCATCATACAATGAATGCATATCATAGCGAACAGCCGGTGTAATAACAATTTTCCCGGGTATATTTGATACTGTGGAATCAGTCTCAAACGGGAAGCAGTGTATTTCATCATTAATGTATATGCTTTTCATTGTTTCCTGCGGAATGCTGCTGTTGTTAAGAATTCCGGGAGATTTCTCATAAGCACTTGATTCAAGGATATCGCGTTGTATGGAGCACCCCGGTTTAATATGATGAATTGTATTTCCGAATGTATATTGCAGCATTCCGGATATATTACCGCCGGTTGAGATATTATCATGCCGTGAATTAATACCGCCGAGATAGTATTCCGGATCGCGAAACCGGCGAAGATGATGCGTAAAAAACATATTTGCCTGTATTGCATGCTGACGAGCAGCCCCAAAGCGGCTTGAATAGGCTGCTTGTACGCATGTACGTTCATCTGACATATGCGCATGCACTGTCGGAAACTCATACATTCCGGGAACACCTTTGTCATCAGCATAATAATCTGCGGATATGCCGATTCGACGCTGTTGCGGTCCTTTCAGCAAATGCCCCGCCTTCACGGTTATCTGACCGCTGTTGATATGCGCATTTGTTCTGAGTATTGTTCTGCTTGTTTTCGGTTCGGCAAACTGAAAAACTCCCGCTGAAGTTAATCCGCTGCCGCTGATAAAGATATCCGTGGACGATCCTATCGGAGTGCGGCAAAGAAAAGAACCGCGATGCATTGTATATGAACCCATTCCGTATCCGATACGAATTTCTTTTTTCTGACGAATGACGCCTTTAGTAATAATATTAACAACTCCGCCGAATGCATTTGCGCCATAACGGCTTCCGGCTCCGCCGCGAATAATTTCAACGCGTTCAATGGATTCAGGATTAATTGATGATATATCTACAGCGCCGCCTTGAGCAGTATTCATACGTTGCCCGTCAACCAAAACAAGCACTTGTTCAGGACTTGACCCGCGAACTGATAATACCTGCATTTGCCCAACTCCGCCGTATCGATTCACCACAACACCAACAGAGGGTTCAACAATATCACCGAGCGTACGTGCACCGGAAAGAGAAATCTCATCGGCAGTAATAACAGTTACCTGACCCGGAGGATTGACCGCTTTATTTTGGGGTTTTTCCGCATATACGGTTATTTTCGATTGCGGCGCCGGCGGCCGAACCACTTCTTGTTTATTCGTATCCGCTGTGTTTGTCGGCAACGGCTGTTCGGATTGTGCCGCTGCAGACAGAGCGAATACACAAAAGAGAATACTGATAAGTAGGAATATTGTTTTTTTCATAGTTATAACCTATAGCGTATCCCGATATTCGGGATAATCATTGTAACATTCTTAAAATCTCTGCGATTTCCTGCTTCAATTGTCCGAAGATACATCATAGTCGTCAGTTGTATAAGGATCGATATTTGTTGTTTCTCGGAAGAGAATGCAGAACTTATTGTCGCTGACCACAGCGGATGTGCGGAAGTATGCTTGATAGTTCCCCGTACAGCCTCTTCAATAACCCAGCCGCCGCTTGTTGCTAATGAAAGACGCAATCGTGAATCAATATCACGATGAAATGCAATACCGACAGACAGCGGCAAAGAACGCCGATATGCTCCGATACGTCGGTACGTTGTCGTTGTATGATTATTCACCACTGTTGTATTTGAAACCCGCGTCATCCCGCTTCCGCCGAGAATGCCTGCTCCGGCAATAATATGCGCATAGGGCAGATCTGTCGGAAATCCTGCCGTCGCTAATATACCATAATGAATACTGTCATTGTTATAGTCGGCATGTGCTATGGCAATTGGTTCAGCAATTGAGAGATCAATAAATGGATTCGCATACAGGGAGAAAGCATGGCTGAGAATAATCAGTAAAGAAAGAATGATACTGTGTACTTTACTCATGTGCTTTTCCTTTGTTAATGTGTGCATGGGGTGAGAAATATGAAGGGCAATAAAAAACCCGGGCATTACCCGGGGTGGAGTTCATACTATTTTTACTGCCTATCCTTCCACCCCGAAGGACACTGCATTTACTGCAGCGCATCCCGAAATGGGAGCCTCTCGGCCGGGTCTCCTGACTTCCGCATCATCCGTCAAACAGCGCCTTCCCGAAAAATCGGTGGCATAATGCTGTCATTGTCAGCGGTTACAGTAGCGGGGGCTGTTCCGGCTTTAAACCGGATTCCCCGTACCCTGCAGTAATCTTACAATACAAACATACTGCATTACTGTCAAGTTCAAATATCATATTGTTATACTATCCAATAAAAATATTATCGTACAACAGGTACTGTTAATATATCAATCCTTATTTTTTCCGTGTTAACAAGATGCACAACAGTATATATATACATTTTAAAATACAAACTCAATTTATTAGCAGTATTGTATGATGTTAAAACCTAATAGTTAATAGATAAGTATAGATAAGAATGAGCACAAATTTTGTATACATATTTGTATACTAACGAAATATAAAAGGTGTAATTATTAGTACTTACCGTTATTAGTACAGAAGTAAAAATTATACCGTAACCTTAAATTTCCGATAAAATTGTTATATAAAATAATTACTATTAATACGAAAAGCAATGAAAACGGAAAACGTACGTAATAGTTACTATAATACGTATTTATGATAAGTTTTAATTATTGCAATTCTTTCAATAGTACGATATACTACAATAAGGTAGGTTATGTGTACTTTGTATTGTAAATCGGCATATGCGGTATATGCTTTTTCAATGCAGGTGCATCTCACATCATTCTCGGGAGGGGTATTGCAAAGGACTCGTCATAATGTTTATTAGTACAATCCTCAGAGTAATAAGAACAAAACACTATCTTGTATCAGTATTCCTGCTCTTTATTTTAGTTTTAAACATTTCTGCGGTTACCATTACCGGAGACAGATACAGACTTCGCAAAGAAAACTTCGGAACTTTTATATACCAGAAAAACAGTACAAATTCATTCGTCGGCGCACAGGATAGAGGAAATAATTATGTAAGAGAAGTACTGTGTAATTTTGATGTTTCAAGTCTTACGGGATTAACTGTTACATCAGTTACGTTGCAATTTAATTACGCGTCCGATAGTGGTGCCTGGAGTTCCATCGATGTTACCTGTTATGATGAAAATAAAGGGTCATGGACTGATGACGGATCAACAACACCGGTTTACACTACTTTTCCGAATACCGCATGGAATAATTCTCTCGGTTCGGTAACGGTTAATCGAAGTTCAACAGGGTGGTATTCCATTGGACATAGTACTGCATTATCGAATGAAGTACAAGGATGGCTGGATAATTCAGCTGATAATAATGGTGTTGTTCTAAGTGCAGATGTGTATTATTTGTACTATATGTATGTAAACGCTGTTCGATTAATAGTCCATACGCTGCCGCCGCCGAAAATGTGGTATGTTCACGCACAAAGCGGCAACGATAATAATGACGGTTCATCAAGCAGCCCGCTCAGAACAATTCAAGCAGCTATCGCATCAAATACCGGCGGCGGTAATATATATTGTGCCGGCAATTTTACCCTCACTGCGCCGATTTTATTTACCAATACAACCGGTTCAAAAAGGAATCCGATTCAATTAACCGCATGGCCAAACGGCAGTAAACCGTATATTACCAATGTTAATGCAGGCAATACCGTTCTATCTGTTAATGCTGATAATGCATCATATATCAAAATATCCCGTTTAATACTGTGCGGCGGGTATCGCGGAATTGCTGTCGGCAGTATAGGCGCTCGGGTCGGACTTACCAATATTAGTATTTTCAGCAATGAAATCAGAAACACTTCCGCTGCGGGTATCTATGTAAAAAGCGGCGTAACAAATATAATGATACATGACAATTCAATTCATGGTGTTTCCGGTTCCGGTATACATATTGATAATGGCGGATCCGGCAATCAAACCTCAGATGCAACTCTTAAAAACAATATTATTTATTCAAATAACGGCAATGGTATATATGCTGATTATGCGAATGGTGTTCTTACTATTCAAAGTAATATTTGTCATTATAACGGCAACGGCAATGGAGAAAACGGGATTTACATTAATAATTTTCAGGGTTCTGTAATGAACCCGATTATGGGAAATATCTGCATGCATAATTATGAAGCAGGTATTCTGCTTGAAAACTCCGGAGGTAATCGAGTTATTCGTAATAATACCTGTATCAATAACGGGCGGCGGCAAGCCGCTGAAACGGATAATTCGGGTATTGTGCTTTATAACACCGGTTCCGGAAATTCAGTGCGTAATAATATTTGTATGAGTAATTTCCGTTACGGAATATCGTACTATGGCAATACAGACGGAATATCTTCATATAACTGTTTTATTGATAACGGCACTCGATACATCTTCGGCGGTACCCTCGGAGTAAGTAATCTTCATACAAATCCGAAATTGATAAACACGATATTTCTTGATACGGATATGTGCCGATTGCAAAACGGCAGTCCTTGTATTGATGCAGGATATCCCGGAGATGCGCCCTATAAAAACGCTATCATCGACATCGGTGCGGATGAAACCGCTTTTTCTCCGCCGCCGCCGCCGCCGCCGATAAATTGGACGGGACATATTGTTAATCTAAATCACGAAGGAACGGCTATTTCAAGTTCAGTTGATATTGATGGCGATGGTGATATCGATATCGTTGCTACAGCTCAATTGAACCTGCACAGCACCAGTCAAGGACAAATCAGCTGGTTTGAAAATAATAACGGCAACGGGACCAGCTGGACGAAACATGATATTACCGATGAATGGTTTTCAACAGCATACGGTGTTCATACCGCTGATATTGACAATGATGGTGATCTGGATGTTGTCGGAACAGCCGGTTGGGGCGATATCATCAGCTGGTTTGAAAATGATAACGGCAGCGGGACCAGCTGGACAAAGCATGATATTATAACTGATTTTGAAATGCCGACATCGGTTCACTGTGCTGATTTTGACGGTGACGGAGATATGGATGTTCTTGGCGGAAGCGCCAGAACAAATGGTGATGATATAACCTGGTGGGAAAATACCGACGGGACCGGACTCAACTGGGAAGAACATATTATTGATGATGATTTATTTGGTGTGTATGTCGTTTATGCCGCTGATATTGATGGCGATGGTGATTTAGATGCCATCAGCGGAGTTTTAAATGACAATAAAGTGATTTGGTTTGAAAATGATACCGGCAACGGAATAACCTGGACAAAACATATTGTTCGTACAAACTTTAATGATACAAAAGGCGTTTACTGTGCTGATATGGACGGTGATAATGATTTAGATATTATTGCTGTAGCGCAAGGTGCCGGAGACGTATACTGGTTTGAAAATGATACCGGCGATGGTGAAAACTGGACTGAACATCTCATTGATAATAATGTTAGTTATTCACGCCCCCGTACAGTATGCAGTGCTGATATGGATGGTGACGGACATATGGATGTTCTTTGTTCTTTTAAAGGTTATGATAAAAAAGCCTCTCAATTCGCGTTCTATAAAAATACCGGCAGCGGGTGGTTATGGGACCATCACGTTATAAACAATACTTATTATGGAGGTCATTCTATCGAAGCCGCTGATATTAACGGTGATGGAACTCCTGATGTCATTGGTTTGGCGGTTTTTGATTCTGATGTTTTATGGTGGGAAATGGATAATGTCCCCGGTGTCGGCTTGGCATGGTCAATTAATAATGGCTATGACGGATACCGCGGATGCCGATTTAATAAAATTATCAGCAATAATGCATTTTTTGAAGTTCGTTTTATCAACGGCTATGCCGGATCACCGCCTAATACCGCAGAGGTCTGGATTGATTTGAATGGTAATGTTATTCATGATGGTGCGAGTGAAGTCTTCACCATGAATTATGTCAGCGGCAGTTATTCAACCGGTGCGCTCTATCGATTTAACGGTACGGTTATTCCGACAATCGGCGGGCTGGCACGATACCGTTTTAATTTTGATTATAATGGACATGCCGCAACAGGAAAACCAAGCGAATGGAATTATTGTTTTATCATTGTCGGTCCGCCGACAGACCCGAGCTGGGTAAATATAACCAATGTAAGTGCATATGGATTTACCGTCAACTGGCATGACAGTCGGTATGAAAATAAATACCGCTATGTTTTAAGTAATGCGGCAACCGGTGCAATTGTTTCAAATATTTTGACTCCTCATAATCTCACCAATAAAACCATTTCCGGTTTGACAACAAATACAACATATATCATGAAATTGTATGCTACGAATGCAACCGGGGTCTCAGCAACGATTATCACCAATGTTACAACATTGCGGCCTCCGCCGACAGATCCAAGCTGGACAACGGTAACCGGTCTGGCTGCTTCGACTTTTACTATTAATTGGAATGACAGCAGTTATGAAAATAATTATCGGTATGTCGTGAGCAACACCGCAACCGGCGTTCGGATAGTCGATACGCTGCTTGCTGCTGATACGGTTAGTCAGACCCATTCCGGTCTCACAACAAATACAACATACGTGATAACATTATACGCAACGAATAACATCAGTGCATCGGCAACAATAACAACAAATGTAACAACCATATTGCCGCTGCCGACAAATCCAAGTTGGGGTAGTATTACCGGAGCACACGCCACCGGGTTTACTATCAACTGGAATGACAGTTTGTACGAATATAATTATCGGTATATTTTAAGCAATGCGGCAAACGGTACGATAATTTCTAACCTTTTATTGAATGCCGATACGGTATTATCTGCACAGTCGGGACTTGATACAAATACGATTTATTATATGAAACTCTATGCAACGAATAATGCCGGTGTTTCAGCAACCATTATTACAAACTTTGATACAACCGGACCGGTAATTACCGCAATGCAGCCGAACGGTATAACGGTCAGCGGCATTAGTGTATCGGTCAGTGCCAATATTTCAGATGATATTTCAGTCGTTACTGCACAATACCGAATAGACGGCGGATCATGGCTTTCATTGACCCGTACCGGCGGAACCGCGCAAAACGGCACCTGGACCGCTATCTGGAATTCAACGGTTGTCAATGACGCTACACATACACTATATATTCGCGCGTGGGATAACAGCGGTTTATGCAATACCAATAATGCCTCGTTTACAACTCATAACAACAACCCGCCGGTAGTGGTCAGTATTATTCAACCTGCACCGGGAACCTATACCGGCAATGTTACGATACAGGCATATATTACCGATGATACTTCAGTACTCTCTGCACAGTATCGTGTTG